>CAMCDT010000006.1:0-80477 GCA_945873615.1 Sediminibacterium ginsengisoli
ACTAACCCTAATCCCTGAATTTAGATTAGATAGAGGTAACACGCCATTATTTGATACAAAAACAGGTTATGCTAGCAGTGCTTCAAACTTTTTGCTAGCTGCAGTATACGCGTTTTAATAGTTCGGATATAGCAAGCAATCGAAAAAGTGGCGGATCAATCTAATTGACCGCCATTTTTAATTAGATATAATAGAATATTGCTTAAGTTAGCATTCATGAATTGGGGAATTCGAACAATCAGATATATCTATAGCATCTACGCACTACTTACTTTTGTTGTTGTAATGCTATGCGTGATGCCTTTTGTTTTTTTAGCTATCCCATTTGGAAGGGTAAAAGGAGGCAACTTTATTTATCACTTGTGTAAAATATGGGCTGGGGTTTGGTATATTTTTTTAGGAGTGAGACACCAAGAAATTCATGAAATTGAACACGAAAAAAGTAGGCAATATATTTTTATTGCCAACCACAATTCCTACATGGATATCCCTCCTATTGTATTAATTGCGCATAGCCCACTGCGTATACTCGGTAAATATGAGTCTTCAAAAATTCCGGTGTTTGGATGGATTTATAGACAGGCAGTCATACTTGTGGACAGAAGTAATGCCGAAAGAAGATCCCAAAGTGTTAGGGCATTAAAGCAGGCCATTGCTGATGGTCTATCGATATTCTTATTTCCAGAAGGAACATTTAATGAATCGGAACAACCCCTTAAATCCTTTTTTGATGGTGCTTTCCGAATTGCCATAGAAACGCAAACACCTATTAAGCCACTCCTATTTATTGACACGATGGAGCGTATGCACTTTAGCACGGTTTTTTCAATAACCCCTGGCAAAAGCAGGGTGGTATATTTAGCGGATATTCCAGTAGAAGGCTTAACCATGGAAGACTTACCAGCACTTAAAGCAAAAGCCTACCAGTTAATGAAAGAAGGCTTAAAAAGATACCGCAAATACCCAACCGTTTTAAGCGTATTTTAGCATAAAATTGGGCCCTTGTTTGCAGAAATAATTATACCGCTTGCCTTACCTAAAAACTATACATGGGCTATCCCTGCTAGGTTTCAGGCACTCGTGAGCCCAGGTATTAGAGTAGAAGTATTACTAGGACGTAACAAAAAATATGCAGGCATCATTAAAAAAATTAACCTCGAAAAGCCTGCTGCTTTTGAACCCAAGGAAATATTACAAGTCATAGACGAAACACCCATTTTACATCCTACACAATTAGAATTTTGGGAATGGATTGCGGCCTATTATATGTGTACCGAAGGGGAAGTGATGCAAGCCGCTGTACCCGCTAATTTAAAATTAACCAGCGAAAGTATTTTAATTTGGAACGAAGACCGTACACTCGACTTTTCTGATTTAACAGACAACGAATATATAGTAGCCGAAGCGCTGCACATAAAAAAGGAATTAAGACTTTCAGAAGTGCAACAATTAGTAGACAGTTCACGCGTGTATCCGCTCATTAAAAAACTCATTGAAAAAGAAGTTTGCTTTATTTGGGAAGCCTTAAAAGATAAATACAAAGCAAAAAGAGAAACCTTTATTCGGTTATCTGAAACCTATAGTAGTGAAGCAAGTATCGAAACACTATTAAACAACTGGACAAAAGCACCCAAACAAATGGAACTGCTACTTGCATTTATCCATTTGCAAAAAACGCAGAATACTGTAATCCAATCAGAACTATTAAAAAAAGCAGGTGCAAGTGCAACACAATTAAAAGGACTTATCGAAAAAGGGATTTTGACAGCGGAAAAAAAAGCGGTTGACCGGTTCAATTACGGAATGAATAATGCCGAATTAGAAAACACCTATACCCTTTCAGAAGCGCAAACAAATGCCTACAATAACCTCGTTACTTTATTTGACACAAAACCCGTTTGCTTACTGCATGGTGTAACGGCTAGTGGTAAAACGCAGATTTATATAAAACTCATAGAATCCTTTATAGCAAAGGATCAGCAGGCATTGTACATGCTTCCTGAAATTGCATTAACGGCGCAAATGATTCGCCGTTTACAATATTACTTTGGCGACAAAATTGCCATTTACCATTCTAAATTTAATGCTAATGAGCGCGTAGAAATTTGGAACAAAGTAAATTCGGGACAAATAAAAATTGTACTTGGCGCCAGGTCATCTCTTTTATTACCGTTTAAAAATCTAGGACTCATTATTGCTGACGAAGAGCATGATCCATCTTACAAGCAACAAGATCCTGCACCACGTTACCATGCAAGAGATGCTGCTATTTATTATGCAACCCTCTTTAATGCCAAAGTATTATTAGGTAGTGCAACGCCTTCTATCGAATCGTATTATAATGCGCTACAACAAAAATTTGGACTGGTTAGTTTACAAGAACGCTTTGGTGCTGCAACACTCCCTACCATTGATATTATCAATGTTCAAAAATTACCTAAAAAAGGAAAAGTAGCCCTCACCGAACCACTTATTGCTGCTATACAAGAAACCCTTGCAAAAAATAAACAAGTAATCTTATTTCAGAACCGAAGAGGTTATGCTCCTTACATGATTTGTGATACCTGTGGATGGATTCCACAGTGTAAGCAGTGTGATGTAACGCTCACCTACCACAAAGCAAAAAACACATTAACCTGCCATTACTGCGGCAGCAATTACCCATTTGTGCATCAGTGTGCCGCTTGCGGGAGTAACCAGTTTACACAAAAGAATTTTGGTACCGAGCAAATACAAGAACTACTATCGGAACTATTACCAGATGCACGCATTGCCCGCATGGATCATGATAGCGTAAAAGGAAAAAACGAACACGACGCCCTCATTAAATTATTTGAACAACGCGCCATTGATATATTGGTAGGTACACAAATGGTGGTTAAAGGACTCGATTTTGAACACGTAAATCTAGTAGGCATTATTGACGCCGATGGCATTTTAAGTTTCACAGATTTTAGGGTCAATGAAAAAGCCTATCAACTGATGGAGCAAGTAAGCGGCCGAGCCGGTCGTAAAGATGATCAAGGAAAGGTACTCATTCAGGTAAGCCAGGCCAACCATCCGGTATTACAATTTGTGCAAGGACACAATTATCCAGCACTCTTTGATTTTGAAATACACAATAGGCAGGCATTTAATTATCCTCCGTTTTCACGAATCATACTTATTACTTGCAAGCACATAGATAAAAACATAGCACAGGAAGCCGCTAATATATTAATGAGGGGCTTAAGCAGCAGTTATGGTAAATATATTACTGGGCCAGCGCAACCCGTTGTAGACCGAATTAGAAACCAATATTTATGGGAACTACTTTGTAAGATTCCAAAACAACAAGTAAGTATTGGCACATTTAAAAATAGGTTGCAACAACAAATTTTGATTCTGCAAACCAACAAAAGATACAGATCAGTGAGCATTGTTATCAATGTTGATCCGCTCTAAAAAAATACAAAAAAATAGACAAAAAAAAGAGCTGCCGTAAGGCAGCTCTTTTAATATCGAGTTCAATTACGTATTAGTAATTTAATTTTAATTCTACTCTTCTGTTAGCAGAACGTCCTTTTGCAGTTTTGTTATCAGCAATTGGATTTTTAGATCCATATCCTACAACCATGATTTTTGCTGCATCAACCTTACCTTTTGTTGTTAAGTAAGTTTGTACAGATTTAGCACGGTTTTCAGATAAAGGGTCATTGATAGCATCCGTACCAGTGTTATCGCAATGACCTTCTACAGTTAATTTTAAGTTAGCATCTTCATTTAAAGCTTTTGCTACTTTATTCAACCCTTTGAAAGAACTAGAAGCTAATTTAGCGCTACCAGTTACAAAAGTGATTTTCTTAGCACCATCAATAACAGCTTTAGCAACTTCTTGCTTGATTGCAGGGCAACCATTGTTTTCCTTAACACCAGCAAGTGTTGGACACTTATCTTCTTCGTCATTTACACCATCGTTATCAGTATCTGGTACTGGGCAACCTTGGTAACGTGCAACACCAGCTACCGTAGGACATTTGTCTTCTTCATCGTTGATACCATCTTTATCAGTATCAGGAATTGGACAACCTTGGTATTTAGCTAAACCTTTTACAGTTGGGCATTTATCATTTTCATCATTCACACCGTCACCATCTGTATCAGGCACAGGGCAACCATCATATTTTGCAACACCTGCTACTGTAGGACATTTGTCTTTACTGTCAACCAATCCATCATTATCGCTATCTTTTTCAGGAGCTGGTGGCGGTGGAGGTGTAACTTTTACTGGTTCTGGTCTATCCTTAATTGGAGAAACCATGCCAATATTATATGTAAAATGATTTGCTGCTAAACTTGACATAGCAGTTTTGTGTACAAAGTTTGTAGTTAAGAAATTATCGTTTCCTAATTTAAACTGTAAACCCATTCCTATAGGTGCATAGGTAGCAAAATAAGTGCCCCCGTACATTGAAGCTCCGGCACCAACAGTTAAATAAGGAACAACAAGATATTTATCTTTTAACATTTTTACATTCACAGCAACATCTGCTTCAAGTAACATTCTTTTTGCTGAAGGAACTGCAATACCTGATTTTGCTCTAAAAGGATATCTTACAGAAGAAGCTCCAACATTTACTTGCAAATCAACATATTCAGAAAGACCTTCGAGGTATTGAAAAGACATACCAGGATCCATGGCTTTAATTTTAGTCCACTGATTGTTGGTAAAAACAGATGATAATGAACCTGCTCCAATTAAACTTGGGGTTGTTACATCTTGCAATTGAAAATGAAATCCAATTGATGGTCTTTTTTTATAACTGATTGGGGTAGTTTGAGCGGTTGCAGAAACAGCCATTCCAATCACGATTAAAGAAAAGAGTAATTTCTTCATAAACAGTTTTTTATTAATTATTGCAAAAATACAAGCTGAAACTGATTTTGAGAAAAAATTCATCAAAAACTAGTGTATTAATTTATCCCAATTTGTGTAAAAACTACTTATTGGTCAGTTTTTCCACCTTTTGCACCAAAACCTTACCTATTCCTTGCTTTATTATGCCAATTTCTTTGGCTGCCACCCTTGTCAAATCAACAATTCTCCCCTTTTTTGACATTGATTTAGCCATGCGGTCGTTAATCTTGACTATAACAAACAAATTGTTCTTTGGATTTAATACTTTAACAAAAATCCCGAGCGGATAATGATTACTGGCTGCGGTGTATTTGACATGGCTAAATGTAGCACCGGTTGCCGTTTTTCTGCCTTCAAATTTGAGGCTATAATAACTCGCGGTCCCTTTTTTAATAGGTCCAACAGGTTTGTATTCAATGGACTGAAAAAGAACAATTGAAGTCGTATCGTCAATTTGCTGAGCACTAGCCTGCACAATCCATAAAGAGGTAGTTAGGAGCAATAAAAAAGGGTATTTGAAAATGCTAGGCATATCTTTAAAGTTACAAAAAAATACCCTAAAAAGCATAAATATACAAAATCAGAACACTTATATATTCAATTAAATATTGTAGTAGAATTGATAAGAAATTGTAAATCAATTATTTAAATATATTCAACCTTTACAATAGCTGATAAGTTGATGGGGCCGTGAATATGCGGGAAAACCTCATTAATAGAGGTTGCCAATTCAAAAATAAGAGGGCTCGTTACTTTAGATTTTTCTATGGTAAGCTTTACTAAGTTGGTTTGACCTTTGTAATAACGGCCTAAAACACCCGCAACCTGTTCGGTAGTACTGCAATGAATAAAACCTTCGGTTGCTAAACTATCAGCAGAATAAGCACCATCAAGTAGTGCCTTTTCCCAGGCAGCAGCGGTTGTAATATGATAGATGTAACTAGACTCCATAATGATCATTTAATCCTTGATAATCAAGGGTATTTGCTGCGCTCGAAGCATTAAATCTACCAAAACTATGGAAGTAACAGCTTCTAAAACAACAGGTACACGAAGTGCAATACACAAATCATGCCTTCCTTTAACGGAGAAAGGTTCTATTATATTGCGCTCCCAGTTCCAGCTTTGCTGCTCTTTGGGTGTAGAAGCGGTAGGTTTTATGGCAATTTTAAAATATAGGTCGTTTGAATTGGTAATCCCTCCTACAATTCCGCCAGCATGATTGGTGCTAGTTTTACCTGTAGCGTCCAAAATAGCGTCGTTGTGATCCACCCCAAACATTTTTGCAGCGGCAAACCCTGTTCCAAATTCGATACCTCTAACGGCAGGGATAGAAAATACAGCATGCGATAACATAGATTCTACCGAATCAAAAAAATGTTCTCCTAAACCAACTGGTAAATTAGAAGCGGTGCAGTCTACTATGCCGCCAATACTATCTTTTGCATCAATGGCAACCTGCAACCCTTTTTCCAAATCGGCGTGGCCACCAATTTCTAAAATTGTAGAATTTACTTTTATGCCCCCGGTTTTTGCTAATAATTTCTTGGCAATGACACCAGCAGCAACTAAGCATACTGTTAACCTGCCACTAAAATGTCCGCCCCCTCTGTAATCTTCAAAACCACCATACTTTGCATGCGCTGTAAAATCGGCGTGACCAGGGCGCGGCACTTCACGGTGCTTATCGTAATCTTCGGATCTAGTATTGTTGTTTTCAAATAAAATAGTGATGGGCGCGCCTGTAGTAAACCCTTTAAAGATGCCTGATTTAAAAATAGGCAGGTCATCTTCTTTACGAGGCGTCGTACCTTTTTGAACACCGCCTTTTCTTCTCTCGGTATCTTCTAAAAAATCTGATTCGTTTAATGGTAATCCAGCAGGACATCCATCAATAGTAATACCCACACAAGCTCCATGTGATTCGCCAAAAATATGTACTCGAAATAAATGTCCAAAAGTATTCATGGGTATAAAATTTATGAGTGCCGTTTACTTATAATCAACCGTGGCTTTAAGATACGAAAGGTCATTGAAAAAATGCGGGTACGATTTATTAATCGCATCGGCCTCTTCAATTTCAACAACGCCATCTGCTTTTAAAGCAGCCACAGCGCAGGCCATAGCAATGCGGTGATCATGTCTTGAATGAACAGTAGCACCATGTACACCCTTGCCTCCTTCGATAATCATTAAATCATCTTGAAGGGTTATTGTTACGCCAAGTTTTCCAAACTCTTGTTGTAATGTAAGTGCTCTATCACTTTCTTTGTGCGCAAGTCTACTCACACCCTCTATCACTGTTTTACCTGTACAATAAGATGCAAGGGCAACAAGTGGAGGAAATAAATCGGGACAATCGGTTGCATTAAAATGAAATGCTTTTAGTGGAAGAGGTGCAATTTCAATTTTATTTGGCTGTATAGAAATTTGACAACCAGAGTCAATTAATGCTTGCAAAACTGCTTTATCTGCTTGCGTAGAAAATGGATCTAACCCTTCTACTACAATGCCTCCAGCAATTGCACCAGCAACTAGTAAAAAAGAAGCGCCACTCCAATCTCCTTCTACTTGATATTGAATGGTTGAATTGTCAAGCGCATTACTCGGTGCTTTAAATACAAACTCTTCATGATTAATACACTCGACATTCCATCCAAAATACTGCATCACAGCAAGCGTAAGATCGATATAAGGTTTACTTTTTAAACTAGTAACAGTGATGGTACAATCACTTGCACCAGCACCACCATAAGCCATTAATAGTCCTGTCAAAAATTGAGAACTGAGTGATCCATCAACCGTAATATTTTGAGGCTTAATTGGGCCTTGTATTTGGAGAGGTAATTTACCGGCATTAGAAGTAATAGATACGCCCACTTGTGGTAAAATCTCATCAAAAAAATGCATGGGTCTAGTTGTTAAACTTCCCATACCCATTATTGTAATAGGGTTATCACTTAACGCAGCAATGGGGGTAAACATGCGAATACCAAGCCCACTCTCTCCACAATTAATTGTGTTACTTGCTGGGTTTACGCCGCCAGAAACAATATGCAAATCACCGTTTTCTAGTTTGGTTACAACAGCACCTAGCTTTTGAATAACATCTATAGCTGCCATATCATCATTACTAACGCCCGGATTTTTTATGATGGTTTCTCCTATTCTTATTAAGGCTGCTGCACATGCACGCTGCATACTGCTTTTACTAGCAGGTGCTGTAATAGTTCCAGAAATTATAGAAGGCGTTAAGCGCGCAAGCATCATGATTGAATTGCTTTTAATATTTTTTCAAGCTTCACAAATGGAATGGTTTGAACAACAGCTTTACCTAGTTTTTCTAACAAAATATAATGCACTGCATCTTTTGTTTTTTTCTTATCCTTTTGCAAAATAGAAATAGCCTTAGTGGTATTAAAGGAAGCATAGGTTGGTAAACCATACTTTTCTAAAAGTGAAACAAGGGCATGTCTATTTTTGAAATTCAATAGCTGTTCTGAAATAACGGCAGCATACGTCATACCAATACTTATGGCCTGACCATGACTTAACTCGTAGGAATTTTCTAATGCATGACCAAGGGTATGACCAAAGTTTAAAAGTTTTCGATCAGCCTTTTCAAACTCATCGGCAAGTACCACTTTTGTTTTGATCATTACATTGCGCTCTACAAGCTTTGCCGTTAAAGACAAATCTTTTTTATAGGTAGCCAGTGTATGTGACTCTAATTGTTTAAAAAGTGGAGCATCTTTAATCGCAGCATGTTTAATAATTTCTGCAAAACCATTTTGCCACTCAGAAAGTGGTAATGACTTTAAAAAGCTGGTGTCGTAAAGTAAAAAATTAGGTTGGCGAATAATACCCACCATGTTTTTATAGACACCCACATCAATTCCATTTTTACCACCTATCGAAGCATCTACCATGGCAAGCAAAGAAGTAGGCACAAAACCAACCGCTATACCGCGCATGTAAATACTAGCTACATAACCCGTAATATCTGTAATAACGCCGCCGCCTACACCAACTAAAGTGGTTTGACGATCGGCACCAAATTCAATAAGCCTATCAATAATAACATCTACTGTTTGCTGTACTTTATACTGCTCACCGGGTTTTAATACAATGGTAGACCACCCTTTAAACTTTTTTTTATGTGCTTCAAAAACATTTTCATCTGTAATGATTACAGCCGATTCAACAGGTGCCAATTCTTTTAATGCATCAAAAGAAGCATCAAAATAATAGTTAACCGGTTTGCCCGAAAAATGAAAAGTTCTTTTTTTCATCCGAATAATATTATGAAAGAGTTCCTAATTAGGAATTCATGATTTTGTTTTGATGATTGATACTTTCCATATGCACCGCATCAAAATATTTGGTTATAAATTCTTGACTAAGTCCAAGCTTCTCGCCTCTTTCATAAGCACGCTCTAGAATGGCATTCCATCTATTGGTTTGTAAAATGGTAATGTTATTGTCTTTTTTGTATTGACCAATTTTATCGGCAACTTTCATACGCTGACCAATAAGTTGTAACAATTCATCATCAAGCTGGTTAATTTGCTGACGCATTTTTTCCATCACCGCATGTAGTTCTTCAGAATCAATTTCTTCCGTTCTCCATACAATTGAACTGATCATTTCGCCGAGGCGCTCAGGCGTTACTTGTTGCTTAGCATCACTCCAAGCATTGTCTGGATCGATATGACTTTCAATTATGAGTCCGTCAAAATCAAGGTCAATTGCTTTTTGAGCAACGTCCATTAAAATATCTCTTCTACCACAAATATGTGAAGGGTCATTGATAAGCAACATGCCTGGGTTACGACGTTTCATTTCGATCGCTAAATGCCACATAGGCGCATTTCTATATTCGGTATTACCATAAGAACTAAAGCCTCTATGGATCAAACCAATATTTTTAATACCTGCATTTGCAACGCGTTCCACAGCACCAATCCATAATTCTAAATCTGGATTGATAGGGTTTTTAATTAACACCGGAACATCAGCTCCTTTTAATGCATCTGCAACATCTTGCACACTAAAAGGATTTACGGTGGTTCTTGCACCAATCCATAAAACATCGACACCAAAATGAAGTGCATCTTCTACTTGCTTAGCAGTAGCAACCTCAACGGCCACAGGCAGTCCTGATTCTTTTTTTGCTTGCTGTAACCAAGGTAACCCTTTGGTACCAATACCTTCAAAACTACCAGGACGCGTACGCGGCTTCCAAATACCAGCACGTAAAATATCTACTTTACCGGTTGCAGCTAGTCTGGTAGCTGTTTGAATTACTTGCTCTTCTGTTTCTGCACTGCAGGGGCCAGAGATAATTAAGGGTCTTTTTTGCAGAAGTGCTTCCACTCCTTTTTTTGTTTCGATTGCTTGCTCCATAAAAAAAATTATACAATATAAAATTACTCGCCGCGTCTTGGTCTGCGCTCGCCGCCACTATCTGCATCATTCATACGAATGCGTCGACCTTTATAGTTTTTACCATCAAGTGCACTTACCATTTGTTTAGCAGCACCCTTTTCGATTTCAATCCAAGAGTTCATGTCTTTCATATCTATTCTACCAAGTGCTTCTTTTTTAAGATCACTCATGTCTAAGATATATTGTAAAAAACTTGCTTTGTAAAAACCATCTTTGGTACCAAGGTTTACAAATAGACGGCTGTATCCATTACCGCCACCTCTTGCAAATTCTTTTCTATTATCGCCTCTTCCACCATCACGGTCTCTTCCTCCATCACGGTCTCTACCATCTCTGCGTCTTGCTTGATCTGGCGCGTCGCTTTGTTCGCGTCTACCCTTATCTCTATGGTTAAGGTCTTCAGCGTTTTCGTAATATTTTAAGAAACGATCAAACTCCATAGCAGCCACACGCTTAAGTACATCTTCTTTGCTTACGTCAGCAAATTTTTCTGCAAGCATGGGTACATATGTTTCATAATCGCCGTGGCTAATATCTGCAGACAATAATTTTTCCATGAAAAAGAAAAATTGCTTACGGCAAACATCTTTACCACTTGGAATATCTAGTTTAGAAAACTTAGAATTGTTGATGCGTTCGATTTGCTTAAACTTGTACATCTCTTTTGAGTGAACAATTGAAATACAAATACCTTGTAAACCCGCACGTCCTGTTCTACCACTACGGTGCGTGTAAACTTCCACATCATCCGGTAATTCGTAGTTGATTACGTGTGTGATACCTTGTACGTCAATCCCTCTAGCAGCAACGTCTGTAGCAATTAGGAGTTGTAAAGTTTTATCTCTAAACTGTCCCATTACTTTGTCACGCTGGCCTTGTGTAAGATCCCCATGTAAAGCATCAATATCATATCCTTCGCGGGTTAAACGCTCAGAAATTTCCTGCGCATCAATTTTAGTTCTTGTAAAAATGATACCATAAATACCCGGGTTAAAATCAATGATTCTTTTAAGGGTTTGGTAACGGTGTTGCGCAGAGGTAACATAATATTGGTGATCAATACTTTTGTTAGACGTATTTACTTTACCTACGGTTACTTCAACAGGATCTTTCATGTAACGCTTGCTCACCTTTCTAATTTCTGGTGGCATGGTTGCACTAAACAACCAAGTGCTTTCGCGTTGAGGTGTATTTTTTAATATGAATTCGATATCATCCTGAAAGCCCATGTTTAGCATTTCATCCGCTTCATCTAAAACAACGTATTGTATTTGTTCTAGGTTGATTGCTTTACGCTCAATTAAATCAATTAAACGACCAGGGGTTGCTACAATAATTTGTACCCCTCTTTTTAAGTCTCTAATTTGTAACCCAATAGAGGTACCGCCATAAACGGCTACCACAGAAATACCGGTCATGTATTTCTTAAATATTTCGATTTCCTTTACAATTTGCATGCAAAGTTCTCTGGTAGGACAAACAACTAGTGCTTGCGGGTATTTTGCCTTTTCATCTATAATATGTAATAGAGGTAGTCCAAAAGCGGCTGTTTTTCCTGTTCCTGTTTGTGCCAAGCCAATAAAATCCTTGGTTCCACTTAGTAAAACAGGGATTGCTTGTTCTTGGATTGCTGTAGGGTTCACGTACCCTAGTTCTGTGGTTGACTGAATCAATCTTGCATCAATTCCCAACTCTTCAAATGTCGTCATGTAGTAAAAATTTTGCGGCAAAGGTACTTATAAGGTAGGGTTTTGCCTGTTTTTTATTTATTTAAAGCCTGTTTTGGCCAAGCGGGCTTATTTTAAAATCCGCTTTATTCCATTGGCTTTCTCAATTAATTCAAGCAAATAATCGGGATCTTCCTTTTCTAAGCTTGCCTTAAATTTTCTTAATTGAGAGATATGTTCATTAAGAACGTCTAAAACGTTCTCTTTATTCTGCATGAGGATCGGAACCCACATACTTGGATTACTCTTGGCAAGTCGCACGGTACTCTCAAAACCACCACTTGCCAGTTCAAAAATGGCATCCTCCTCCCTTTCTTTCTCCAAAACCGTGTTTGCAAGGGCAAAAGATGTTATATGCGAAATATGACTAATATATGCAACATGAACATCATGGGCAGCCGCCTCCATGTACAAAAGGTGCATTCCTAGGGTCTGATATACCTGCTCCACCAGGGCAGCAGCATCTGGGTCACTGGCTTCTTTAGAACAAATAACCGTAGCCTTGTCAGTAAAGGCATTTTTAACAGCGGCTTCCGGCCCACTGTACTCGGTACCCCACATAGGGTGCGTTGCCACAAAACGGCCACGTTTTGGATGCGCCCCAACAATTTTACAAATATTGTTTTTGGTGGAACCCACATCCATAACCACTTGCTTATTTGTGTTATCAAGTATTTGAGGCAGCAAATTTTCGGCGGCATTAATAGGTGTCGCAATAATTATTAAATCAGAAAGCGCAACGGCATCTTGTAAAGTATGCGCTTCATCAATAATACCAAGTGCAAGCGCCTGGGTCAAATGCTGCTCACTCGCATCTACACCAATCACTTTTGTAGCAAAGCCCTTCCCTTTTAAAGTAAGTGCCATTGAACCACCAATTAAACCCGTACCAATTATCGTTACAATCATTGTTCTACAATTTATAATGCAATACCTGCATTTTTAACCCTTTCAATTGCAAGTTCAAAACGCTCAACGGGCGCACATAAACTAATTCTTATAAATGCATTTCCGCCCGTACCAAAAATGCCACCAGGCGTAATAAAAACATTGGCATCATAAAGCACTCTATCACTTAATGCAAAACCATCGGCATAAGACGCAGGTATACTAGCCCACACAAACATCCCTACCTGCGTTTTTGAATAAGTGCATTTTAATAAGTCCAATAACTCAAATACTTTTTCTCTACGTGCTTTGTAAATCACATTGATACTATCATACCAATCTTTACCAAGGCTAAGCGCCTTTGCAGCAGCGATTTGTATTGGTAAATACATCCCACTATCCATATTGGATTTAAAACGCAATACTTCTTCGATACGTTCTTTTTTTCCGGCCAACATACCCACTCGCCAACCAGCCATGTTGGAACTTTTACTGAGTGAATTTAATTCAACCACCACTTCTTTAGCACCCTTAACAGCGAGTAAACTTTTAGGCGTTTCATTTAAAATAAAACTATATGGATTGTCATGACAAATTAATATTTGATGCTTCGTTGCAAATGCAATGAGGGCTTCAAAAAAATGATCGGAAGGAAGTTGACCCGTTGGCATATGCGGATAATTCACCCACATCAATTTCACTTTGGATAGGTCTGTTTTTTCAAGTGCCTCAAAATCTGGTTCCCAATTTCCAGTAAGTGTTAAATCGTAATACACGGGTTCACCACCTGATAATTTTACAGCACTGCTATAGGTTGGATAACCAGGGTTTGGAATTAAAGCCTGATCACCAGCGTTTAAATAGGTCATACAAATATGCATGATACCTTCTTTACTACCAATCAGCGGAAGTACTTCCGTTTCAGGATCTAGTGCAACACCATACCAGGTTTGATAGAATTCTGCAATTGCATTTCGCAAAACTTGAACACCTTTATACGATTGATAGGCATGTACATTATCTGGAACAGCGGCTTCCCTCAAAGCCTTTACCACAAGGGGGTGTGGCGCCAAATCGGGACTGCCAATACCCAGGTTTATAATTTGATTGCCCGCTTTATTGAGCTGCTCTATTTCGCGGAGCTTTTGTGAAAAATAATATTCACCAATCCCCTCTAGTCTTGACGCTAATTGCATTTCCATAACTACCCTTTTTTGATGTTGCCTTTTTGATAGACACCAAATATTTTAATATTATTTGTTAACTCGTTTATTGAATCTAGTACTTGATCGAGTTTTTTTCGCTTATCAAATTCCATATCTGCAAAAAAACCATATTTGAAATTACTTCCTGGAATAGGCATACTTTGCAACTTGGTTAAGTTCACATCATGCTTTGCAATTTGCGTTAGCACTTTAGCGAGTACCCCTTTGGTATGGTTGGTTTGAAAATAAATAGAAGCTTTATTTGCAAGCTTATCCTCCACCACATCTACAGCTCTTTCCAATACCAAAAACCGTGTATAATTATTTTTTTGTGTTTGAATATCTGGTCCAATAATGTCCAAATTAAAAAGCTCGGCGGCTAATTTGCTGGCTACCGCAGCCACATGCTTAGACCTATGCTGCTGGAGGTGTTTTGCACTTAGCGCTGTATCTTCAGACTCAACTAATTTCCAATTGTTTTTTTCGAGGTAATCCAAACATTGAAGTAGTGCCATAGGATGACTATGTACTTCTTTAATATCTGCTAATTGAACGCCTTTATTAACGAGCAAATTTTGACTAATAGATAAATAAACTTCGCCTGTTACTTTTAATGAAGAACGAAGTAGTAAATTATAGTTAGGCAAAATGCTACCAGCTATAGAATTTTCGATGGCCATTATGGCGCCAGCCGATTCTTTTTTATGCTCTGCTTTTTTTACAAGTGCACTAAATGTAGCACAAGGCACAACAGCCACGTCTTTACCAAAAATAGTACGCGCCGCTACCTGGTGGAAACTTCCTTCGTAACCCTGAATGGCAATGCCCAGTTCATTTACAGGCTTTCTTGTTATTTTATTTTTTGTTGGCATATAGTTAAAAAAAATCCCGGCCAGTTGGCCGGGATTGTATGTAAAAATTTTTTGTTACGCTTATACATATAATACCTGGCTCCTTTTTGTAAAGAAGTAATAGTAATAGAAACTAAACCAAGTATTTAATAATAATACTCTCATCTCATTTCAAATATAAGTATAAAAATCACTTAAAATAAAAAGAGATTAAAAAATTTATGCTAACAAACTTTAGTTATTAAAGGCTTTTGCGCATTGAAGGCATGAAAAACCAAAATTACTATCTATAAAAAATAAGCCCTCTTGTAGAAACAAGAAGGCTATTTACGATTGCTTGCCATATGAAAATCTTACAGACTGTTAAAACCGGCAAGCTAGCTTTGACCGTTTAGGGTCTAAACAATCTAGCTAATGTTTTAAAATTAGTGCTTAGTTGTATCAACAGCAGCAGCAGTTGTATCAACAGCATTTGTATCCATAGATACAGTTGCAGTTGTGTCAACAGCAGTAGTGTCTGCAGTTGCTTCTGCGTTTTCACCTGAATTACATGCTACGAAAGCTACTACAGCTAAAATTGCGAATACTTTTTTCATTTTTTTGGGTTTTTATTTGAATGAATGTGCTTATTAATACCAGAAGGGGTAAAAAGGTAACCCGCCAACCTCCTTTTTTTTTGAAAAAAAAGATTTCGGGCTATATTGGGTTACTTTTATACCCTAAAGCGTATTAAAAGCAGTATTTAGTGAAAGCTACGAGTAACGAACAAGCATTATTAAGGGGATTGGCGGGTAACGATTCCGCCGCTATTGAACAACTCTACAAAGAGAACTTCAGTACCATCCAAGCCTTTATTTTGGCCAATAATGGCTCTTATGATGATGCTCGCGACGTTTTTCAGGAAGCAATGATAGCCCTTTACGAAAAAGTACAATCAGGGTCGTTTGTTTTAACCTGTCAAATCAAAACGTACGTATACTCGGTTTGTCGCAGATTATGGCTCAAAAAACTACAACAAATGGGGCGCTTCTCGCACCCAGTTGACAATTTAGAAGAAACCATATCTGTAGAGGACGACCTTGAACAGCACGCTAAGCACGACGCCGCCTACGCCATTATGGATCGGGCACTGAAAAGCTTAGGTGAACCTTGTAAAAGTCTATTGGAAGGCTACTACCTTCAAAAAATGGACATGCAAGCTTTGGCAGCCGAATTTGGTTATACCAACTCCGACAATGCCAAAAACCAGAAATACAAATGTTTGATGCGCCTTAAAAAGTTGTTTTTTGCGCAATACAATATTGGAGAGTAAGTAACACAGAATAAGTAACATGGAAGATTTAATCTTATTAGAAACCATCGAAAAGTACTTAGGCAACCAAATGGATGCCCAAGAAAAGACTGATTTCGAATTGGTTCGTAAAAACACCCCCGAAATTGACCAGATGGTGGTAGAGCATGCCATGTTCTTACAACAAATTAACGATTACAGCTCCATTAAATCTTTCAAACAAACACTTGCTCAAACGCACCAACATTTATTGGAGCGTGGCGAGATCTCAAACAGCGAAAACGTTTCAAGCAGCGCTAAAATTGTACAATTATTTCATAAGTATAAAAAAGTAGCTTCGATTGCCGCTTCTGTTGGCGGCGTTATTGCACTATTTATTAGCGGTCTAGCCTTATACCTTTCTCCAGTTAGTCATAGCAACCAAATTCAACAACTAAGCAATGATATCGCTGCTATCAAAAAAAGTCAGCAATACCAAGGTAAACTTATTAACGAGGTAAAAAGTAAATTACCTGCTGGCGTTAAATTTATTAGTGGTGGTTCAGGATTTTTAATTGACGCAAAAGGTTTTATTGTAACCAATGCACACGTAATTAAAGGCACAGGCGCTATTGTAGTTGACAACAACGGTAAAGAATATGTTGCTGAAATTGCTTTAATCGATCAAGAAAAAGATTTAGCGATTTTAAAAATCGACGACGCAGATTTCACTTCTAAAAAATCACTCCCTTATTCTATTCGTAAATCAACTACTGAGCTAGGCGAAGAAATATTTACTCTTGGTTATCCAAGAAATGAAATTGTTTATGGTACTGGCTATTTAAGTGCTAGAAGTGGTTACGAAGGCGACTCACTCTCCTATCAATTACAAATGAGTGCCAACCCTGGTAACTCTGGCGCTCCTGTGTTTGATAATGCTGGTGAAGTAATTGGTGTACTTAGTACTAGAGAAGCACAATTAGAAGGCGTTGTATTTGCACTTAAGTCAAATAATATTTACAAAGTAGTACGTGATTATAACGAAATGAACGAAGGTGGTAAAGACATTAAAATATCTACCCGCTCAAATATCAGCCGCATGTCACGCAAAAAGCAAATTGCAACACTTGAGTCTTGCGTGTACTATGTAAAGTCTTTTGATAAATAATTACAGCGGTCGCAAACTTACGAACCCCATAAATTACTAGGATACAAACCCTTTTCTACAAGATTAGAGATACTCGCCTGCACTACAGGAGCATCTTCTTTATAGGTAACGCCAAACCAACTTGCAGAAGTAGTACCTACTTTTACATTACCTAATTTAGCATTCACAAAATGTTTGGTAACAGAGGGTAAGAAAAATTCAGATTTCAATTCCATCCCTTGTGTATCCAAAAATTTAGAAAATTCTGATTCGCAAAGTGCTACAAAGCTAGCTGGATAACATAAAAAGTTCATACTAACTATGGTGTCTGCAGTTAAAGGAAATAACTGATCGTTGTCTTCATACACAATAACACCGTCCTCGTTTTTAAATATTTTAGTACGCTCGTTGATATCAATTAAATTATCATTAGCATCTACACTACAAACTCCTCTACTCACCGTTCCATTGTCACTTAATGTTTTACCTAATTCATACCCAATAATAGAATAGGTTTGATCATTGCATTCATTTTTTAAAAAAGAAGCTGCTTGCACAAAAGCATCTTTACCATAAAAGTCATCGGCATTAATAACAGCAAATGGTTCATTTAATTTTCCTTTGCAACAAAGAACCGCGTGTGCAGTACCCCATGGCTTAACACGCTCTGGTGTAACATTTTTACCCTCCGTAAATGCAGCTAAATGCTGGTATACATAATCGGTAGCAATTTTGCCATTTAACTTTGGTTCAAAAATTGACTTAAATTGCTCACTAAATTCTTCTCTAATAATAAAAACAATTTTACCAAAACCTGCCTCAATCGCATCATAAATTGAATAATCCATGATAGTTTCGCCACTAGGTCCAAAAGATTGAATTTGTTTCATGCTACCGTAACGGCTTGCCATACCGGCTGCAAGAATAACTAAAGTTGGTTTCATAAGAGAATATTAAGGGCTGCGAAGCTAAATCATTCTTTAAAATAGTTGACACATATTACAAATGAATATTAATAATATTTATATACAAGATTTTAGCGCATTATATAATAATATATTGAATATCAATATATTAAGAGCCGATGTGTTGGATCCGGTAGTAAGTGGCAATAAATGGTTTAAACTACAATTTTATGTTCGTGACGCCATTGCAGCTGGCAAAACAACACTAGCCACATTTGGCGGCCCCTATTCCAACCATATAATTGCTACAGCAAAATATGGCGCTACCATGGGACTTAAAACGGTAGGATTTATTAGAGGTGAAAAACCAACAACCCTTTCACCTACCCAAACTGATGCCATCCAACATGGAATGACGCTATATTTTGTTTCCAGAGAAGACTTTGAGCAAACAGAAAAAATTATTGCGCATAACCAAGATCCAAATTGGGCATGGATACCTGAAGGCGGTTATGGTATTAAAGGCGCAGAGGGCGCAAAATCAATGCTAACCATTAAAGACACCAGCAGTTATGACACCATCATTTGTGCAGTTGGCACCGGCACTATGATGGCTGGACTTATTAAAGCAGCAGCTCCACATCAAAAAGTTATTGGCTTATCCGTATTAAAAAATAATTTTTCGATTGACACAGAAATAAAGGCGCTGTTGACTGCAGAAGAAGTCAACAAAAATTTTGAAATGATACATGATTATCATTTTGGCGGCTATGCAAAACACAATCCAGCACTGATTGATTTTATGAATGATTGTTACAAAAAAATGGAACTGCCATTAGATTTTGTATACACGGCTAAATTAATGTACGGGGCCAGAGACCTTGCTACCAAAGGGAAATTTGAACCCTCATCAAAAATACTTGTGATACATTCGGGCGGATTACAAGGGAATCGTTCTTTTAAAAAAGGGATATTAACCTTTTAATTACACTTTTAAAATTAACCGTTAGGAACTTAAAGTAGCGCCAAAAATTTGTTCGAAATTTTGTTTGACTAAATCTTTTACTTCATCCATAGGTACTTCTCTCCCTAATTCTTTTTGCAAAGACGTTACCTGCTTGTCCGGTATCCCACATGGAACAATATTATTAAAATAAGACAAGTCAGTATTGACATTAAGCGCAAATCCATGCATGGTAATCCAACGGCTACACTTAATACCCATCGCACAAATTTTACGCGCTAATTTTTTATTGTCAGGATCCAACCAAACGCCCGTTTCGCCCGCACTTCTTCCAGCAGCAATACCATAATGAGCAAGTGTTTGAATAATCACTTCTTCTAAACTTCGGAGGTACCAACCTAAATCGGTTTTAAACTTTTCTAAATCTAGTATGGGATAACCCACCAATTGCTCCGGTCCATGAAAAGTGATATCTCCTCCTCTATTGATATGAAAATAATCGATGCCATTGGCTTCCATAAAAGCAGTGGTCATAAGTACATTGGCCGCATTACCATTTTTACCAAGCGTGTACACCGGCGGATGCTCTACAAATAACAAATGATTTTTGGTAGGCCAATCCTGCACCGGAATTTCATTTTGATTACGGTAACTGGCTTTAATAGCCGAATTATCGCTTAACAAAGACTCTTGGTAGGCCCAAACCTCTTTGTACCTCCTGTTACCCAAGTCCTCAAAAAAAACTTCCTGCTGCATTGTACAAAAGTAGGAAGGTTTGGGGCTATTTTTGCAACAATGGAACCGGATATTGATTTATTTAATGAAGAAGGCGCAGAAACACTCTACGAAAGAAAAACTTTTGTCATAGACAAAGGGCAGGAACCCTTTCGTATCGACAAATGGGTGCAAACGCATATGGAAGGTGCCACCAGAAGTAAGGTTCAACAAAGCATCGAAGCTGGATTTTTAACCGTTAACGGAAAAAATGTAAAAAGCAACTATAAGGTAAGACCCGGCGACGAGATCCTAATCATGAGTCTCGTAAATCCAGAAACGCATGTTTTAAAAGCAGAAGATATTCCACTCAATATTGTTTTTGAAGATGACGCAGTTATGGTCATTAACAAACCATCCAACATGGTGGTGCATCCAGGTGTTGGCAATTATACAGGCACATTACTTAATGGCGTTGCATATCACATGCAACAACAAAATCCAAACATAGACGAACAATCTTTACCACGTTTTGGTCTTGTACACCGCATCGATAAAAATACAACAGGTTTAATTGTACTTGCAAAAACAGCAGAAGCTGCAGCACATTTAGCAAAGCAGTTTTTCAACCATACCGTAGAAAGAAAATACACGGCGCTTGTTTGGGGTGATGTAACGGAAGATGCCGGCACCATTGTTGCAAATATTGCGCGTCACAAACAAAATAGAAAAACTTTTGACGCTTACCCCGAAGGTGATATTGGCAAACACGCCATTACACACTATAGCGTGATAGAAAGATTCAATTATGTAACCCTCATTAATTGTGTGTTAGAAACTGGTCGAACACACCAAATTAGGGTGCACTTAAAACATATTGGTCATACTTTATTTAACGACCACGAATACGGCGGAGACCGCATATTAAAAGGCACTATTTATACAAAGTACAAACAGTTTGTAGACAATTGTTTTGACGCATGTCCAAGGTGCGCGCTTCATGCTACGACACTTGGATTTATACATCCCACCAGCAACGAATTTATCAAATTTGAAGCTGCCATACCTGATGATATGCTAACCGCAGTTCAAAAATGGAGCGGGTATGTACAAAATAAAACACGCACCGAATAGTGCGTGTTTTATAAAAGATATCAATATTTTTTTACTTCTTTACAGCCGCTTTTTGTAATCCACTTAAAGGAGCAATATACAAGCTACGGCCATGCGTACCCAGTATAATTTCATTGTCACGTGGATGCACTGCAATGTCATGTACAGGCACACTTGCAGGAAGTCCTTTGTTCCACATCATAGAACTATTACCGCCATCCACACTTACATAAAGGCCACCATCGGTTCCAACATATAAAATGTTTTCATTGGCAACGTCCTCTTTAATAACGTTTACAGGCTCCATAGGAAGGTCTTTCATAATTTGCTTCCAAGTAGAGCCGTAATCATCTGAACGGTATACATAGGCGTTAAAATGATCGTTACGGTAGCCATTTAAAGTAACATATACACGCGCTTCATTAAACGCACTCGCTACTACCCTACTAACATACAATCCTTTTGGCAAGCCTTTATTCAATACAGAAAAAGTATACCCGCCATCTTTTGTAACTTGTACATTACCATCATCAGAGCCAACATAAATAAGGCCAAATTTGATAGGGCTTTCACTCATAGTTGCAAGCGTTCCAAATGGAACATCTCCTTGCGCAGGGTTAGTGGTTAAATCAGCACTTAAGGTTACTAAACTATCGCCTCTATTAAATGAACGGTGAAATTTATTACTTCCATAATAAAACACATCTTGATTGTGTCTACTTAATAAAATAGGAGTTTGCCAGTTGTAACGTAGTGCTGTTTCACCTAAGTCACGAGAAGGTCTTACTGACTTTCTTTCTTTGGTTAATAAATTTTGACGAGAGTAAGCGCCAAATTGAGAACCACTATAAATGGTTTTGTTATCTCTAAAATCTACTTGAACCTGCATGCCATCTCCCCCATTAATTCCAGTAAATGGATTGTGTCCACTATCGTACCAATCATAATTTACCCTAGTTAAACTTGAACCATACCATGTACCATTATCCTGAAGTCCTCCATATACATTGTATGGCTTAGCCATATCAAAAGCAATATTATAAAACTGACCAACAGCAGGTGTATTGGCTTTAAACCAATGTGCACCATCGTCGTAAGTAATATTACAACCGCCATCATTACCAATAATCATATGACTATCACGCTTGCCATTCATCCAAACATAGTGGTGATCTGCGTGCACATTTTCTTTTCCAATTTCTTTGAATGTTTTTCCGCCATCTGTGCTTAATACAACACCCACACCCGTTAATGCAATTTTATTGGCATTGGTTGGACTTACAAATACTTTACCAAAATAATATCCATACGTACTGTAAATACCAATCGTTTTATCATGTGTTTTTTTCCAACTTGCACCGCCATCATCACTTCGATATAATTCGGCCCCATAAATAGGCGTTTCAAATAAAGCGGTATTGGCATCATATAAATAATCCCAAATACAAGTTGGTGCTAATGTTCCATTTTTTACCGCCTCTTTGATGCTAGCAGCTGTATACTTTGTAGGTATCTGGTTACGCGGAGATTTTACAAATGCATTTAACTTTTTATCATCGAGTGCCGCAAACTGCTCTTTACTTAAATCTTTAAAATCTCTTAACACATAACGAGTCGTATCGGTGGTGTTTTTTAATGCCGATTCTGGTTGATGAAAATTATTATCTACCACAGCAAAAATAGTTGATGGATTTTGTGGATACACCGCTAAACCAATTCTACCCACACCATCACCATTTGGAAATCCAGAACTTGGTGTATTGATTTGTTTCCATGTATTACCACCATCGGTACTTTTATAAATTCCACTTGTTTTACCCGACTCTTCAAAATTTGAAGCCGTTCTGGTTTTATACCACATCGCAGCATATAATATAGAAGGGTTTTTACTGTCAATATCTACATCAACAGCCCCAGTATTCGCATCTACGTATAAAGTCTGATTCCAATTTTTACCGCCATCTGTGGTTTTGTAAACACCACGCTCTTTATTAGGAGAATACAAATGACCCAATGCAGCAACCCATGCAGTATTAGGCTCTGCTTCATTGATTACTATTTTGCCAATGTGATGACTTTCAGGAAGTCCAAGATAATCCCAAGACTTACCCCCATTGCTAGATTTGTAAACACCAATACCAGCATAGGATGATCTACTACTATTTACTTCACCAGTACCTACCCAAATAATATTGTGTTTCCAGTTAACGGCTACTGCACCAATGGTAATAATGGCTTCAGAATCAAACACAGGTGTAAAACTTTGACCATTATTGGTGGTATGCCATAAACCGCCAGTAGCATACGCCACATAAAAATTAGTGGGATCGTCAGGGTTAACAGCCATATCTACAACTCTTCCGCTCATCACCGTTGGTCCAATATTTCTGAAGGCGGTTCCGTTAACGGTAGATGCATCTAATAATTTTTTACGCTGCTCTATAGAGGATAATCTTTCAGAAGCAGGTGTAGGTTTAATTTGAGCAGTGCTATACAAAGACAATGTTAGCAAAAGGCAAAAACTGAGTATTTTTCTCATAATCGTACTTATAATTTGTATTTTTAAGTGATTAAATGTAAGAAAATGCGCCTTCTTTTTGTCCTTTTTTCCATAATATTTTACAGCACAGCTTATGGGCAGTGCAAAACCTTTAGAATCACTTCAAAAGGCGATACCCTTAATTGTACAGAAGCTAGTGGGGTAAAAAGAGGCAAATGGAAATTGGAATTCCCTCCTATTAGAGGCGAAAGAGGCTACGTTGAGGAAGGTGTTTTTGTAAATGATAAAAAAGAAGGTACTTGGCGCCGATTTAATTTAATGGGCGATCCCATGGCCATCGAAAATTATAAATGGGGTTTAAAAAATGGCATTTGCACCTATTTAACCATTCAGGGTATTGAAAGAGAGGAATCTTGGAAAGCCATTGACCCTTCTAAACCCTATGATACCATTGACGTGCAGGATATCAACAATCCAAATTTGTATGAAAAGGTTATTGTCAAAACAACAGGCGCATCTTTAAAACATGGCAGCTGGAAAATTTATGACCCCTATACTGGTCAGAAATTGAGAACCGAAAACTGGATATTGGACGTTTTGCAAGACCCCAATGCAAAAAAAGAAGATCCTGCTGATACGAGCAGTGTGTTACCAAACAGAGGGACTCCAAAAGCAAAATCAGATACGGCTACTAAAAAAATAATTCCCAAAGAAGTACTTGAGTTTCAAAAGAAAAATAAAGGAAAAAAAATAGTGGATGGTAAAACCGGCGGCTAAACCCTTACTTGATAGTAGCCATAAAGCTTTTTGCAAAATATTGCAACTGATAATCGATACTATTACCCCAATAAGCTTTGTTATGTCCACCCGGCCTTTCTGTGTAGTCATGATCAATTTTACTAGCTAGTAATAACTGATGTAAAGAACGGTTTACCTCTATAAAAAAATCAGATACGCCACAATCAAAAATGATATGTAACTGATTTGGCTTTAAATTTTTTGCAATATTGATGACTGAATAATTGTCCCAGTTTTGAGGCTGATCGGTAATCGTCCCTAATGATTTTTTTATATCCCAATTGTTAGGAAACGGTCTAATATCAACACCACCACAAACACTACCCGCATTTCCAAATAAATTTGAATGGCGCATACCTAAAAATAGTCCTCCATGTCCTCCCATACTAAGTCCTGTAATTGCGCGGTGGTCTTTATTGGCACTTGTTGGAAAATTTGAATCGATGTATGGCAGTAACTCTTTGGTAATAAATGTTTCATATTTTATAGAATCATTAATTGGGCTATCATAGTACCAACTACCATATCCCCCATCCGGACATACAAGCATAACTTGGTATTGATCGGCTCTTAACTGCAGCTGTGGTGCATCTTTTAACCAACTCCCATAATTGCCACTGTATCCGTGTAACAAATAAACAACAGGGAATTTTACACCCGTTTGCCCCTTAGCATTATCTGGAATAACTACCGCAACTTTTACATTTTTATGCATGGCATTACTATACACCACAACCGTGTCAACGCGTGCAGCATTTGAAACAGCCGCAAAAAATAAACAAATAAAAATGGATACAATATTTTTCATAAGGATGGTTTAATAAAAAAAGCCACTTGAAGATAATTCAAGTGGCTTTAATATTGATTGATCTTTTATTATTTTTTCTTTTCTTGAGCAGCCTGCATTGGATTCAAACCAAATGACTGACCTCTTCCAAGAGTACGTTGCTTAAACAAAGTAAACTTACTAGGATCAGCACTTACATTCCCCCAGAAATTATTGGCTTCATTGATGTCTGCAGTTTCACGCATTGGATCAAGTTTAATACTAGCTACTTCTTTACGAGACATAAATACGCGTGATACCTTGTTCTCATTTTTACGCCAAATTTGTGCACCAATTCGTTCTGTTTCTTTGGTACCATCTTTGTAGGTAAACTCAACAATAATTGGCATTACAAGTCCACCTTTATTGCTAAAAGTGATTTCATATAAATGCACATTGCTATAGTTTGCTTTTTCATTGTCAGATAATGCTTCTGGTGCACCAAAGGAAGGCATGGTATTTTTAGTTTGAGCATCATAAGGCTCAATACCTCTTGCATAACGCCAGTAGAAATCTCTTAAAGTGGTATCTGCATCAGTTGCAAAAATGATTGACTTATCTTCTCTATTTCTAATTTTAGAAATATCTTCAAAACTACTGAGGATTGGTTTATCAATTGATAATTTCATGCCACCTGCTCTAGCACCCATTCCACCACTACGTGGTTGGGCTGCCGCATCATATACAGCATGAGCTACCGTATCAATGGCGATATCACAAGCTTCGATGCTATAAAACCAGCCTCTCCAGAACCAATCCAAATCAACAGCACTTGCATCTTCCATGGTTCTAAATAAGTCTGCAGGGGTTGGGTGTTTAAACGCCCAACGTCTAGCATATTCTCTAAATGAGAAATCAAACAATTCTCTACCCATGATGGTTTCACGCAAAATATTTAAACCAGTACCAGGTTTAGAATACGCGTTTGGTCCAAACTGAATAATATTTTCACTGTTGGTCATGATAGGCTCTAACTGATCTTTAGGCGCTTTCATATAATCAACAATTCCAAAAGCAGGTCCTCTACGAGAAGGGTATTTATTGTCAAATAATTCTTCGGTTAAATATTCAACAAAAGTATTTAAACCTTCATCCATCCATGACCATTGACGCTCATCAGAGTTCACAATCATTGGGAAAAAGTTATGTCCTACTTCATGAATGATTACCCCGATCATGCCAAGCTTTGTTGCTTCGCTATAGGTGCCATCTTTGTTGGTACGGCCATTGTTAAAACAAATCATTGGATATTCCATACCATTTGAAGCTTCAATACTTTGTGCTACAGGGTATGGATAAGGGATAGAAAATTTAGAATAAGAACGAATGGTATGCGCTACTACTTTGGTAGAATATCTTCTCCATAAATTGTACGCTTCTTTAGGATAACCACTCATACACATTACCTTCTTACCTTCTACATAAGTTGGCATCGCATCAAAAACAAACTTACGGCTCGCTGTCCATGCAAAGTCACGCACATTGTCTGCTTTAAATACCCAAGTTTTTTTAGCAGTGCTTTTTTGCTTCTCTGCATTTTTAGCTTCTTCCAGTGTTACTACTTCAACAACATCTTTTGCAGTTTGCGCTGTCTTCCAACGAGCTAACTGCGCAGGTGTTAAAACCTGTGCATAGTTTTGACACTCTCCTGTTCCCATAATAACATGGTCAGCAGGTGCAGTAATAGAAACATTGTAATTACCAAAGGTTAAAGCAAATTCGCCTCTACCAGTAAATTGGTGATTTTGCCAACCCTGAAAATCAGAGTATACGCAAAGTCTTGGGAACCACTGTGCCATGGTAAACACGCTGTTGCCGTCTTCAGGGAATAATTCGTAACCACCTCTACCTCTAAATACCAAACGGTCAGAAATTTTATAAGACCAAGTGATATTGAAAACAAATTTTTGACCAGGCTGCAAAGTTGCAGGTAAATCAACACGCATCATTGTTTGATTGATGGTGTATTTTAAAGCTTTACCAGTAGCGTCTGTAATTTTAGAAATAATATGACCATAGCCATTGTCTTTTTTTGCATCCTCTAAAGCTGCAATAGAAGATTGAGAAACTTGACGCAAAGAACTTCCGTCTTGAAAATCAGCTTTGTTTACGGTGCTATGCTCATTTTCATCCAGTTGTAACCATAAATACGTTAACGCATCTGGAGAGTTATTAAAATACGTAATTGTTTCACTCCCTTTTAATAAAAGGTTTGCTTCATCAAGCTCACACTTGATATTGTAGTCGGCACGTTGTTGCCAATATTTTGGTCCTGGTGCGCCACTCGCTGTACGATACTCGTTTGGCGTAGATAAAATGGTTCCTAACTGCTCAAACTTATTTCCATGGTTTGAGGTTGGGTTGTTTTGAATGTTTTGTGCAAATGATACTGTGCTCACTGCAACAAACATTAAAAATGCAAAAAATTGCTTCATAGCATAATGGATTAAAGATGAAAATACCGCTCAATGGCCATTTGAAGAGAAAGTGCAAGAATGCCACCACTGACAATCAAAATAAATTCTCTTCTTGAGGCCTTTAAAAGCGTTACGAATATAAATGAAATAACTAAAATAGCCATCACAATCAGTATTTGGCCTATTTCAAGCCCCAAATTAAATGCTAGTAAGGCTGGGGCTATATTTTGCTGCAATCCCAACAGGCTTTTTAGGTAAAAGCTAAATCCTAACCCGTGAATCAGGCCAAAAAATAGGGCAAAAAAATAAATAACCGGAAAACGGCTTTTAAAACTAAACTTTTTAACAAACATATTACTGATAGATGTAATAAGTATAGTCACGGGAATTAGAAACTCAATCCAATTAGTGGAGAAATCGAGGTAATTGAACACACTTAAAACAAGCGTAATGGAGTGCCCGATAGTAAAAGCTGTAATCAATATCAACCATTTTTTCCAATCCGAAAATTGATACCGAATACATAAGGCAGCCACAAATAAAATATGATCCATACCAGACAAATTAGCGATATGATTGAATCCTATTTGGGCATACATCCAAAACTCATGCATAAAAATCAAAATTTAGTTAGACATTTGTTATCAATTTCAGGATACCATGGTAAATATACTAATTCATTGGACGCTCACAAGCCTACTAGCCATTTTACACCCATTTTTTGTATCCGTTATCGATATCACACACAACCCAAAAGAAAGAAGTATTGAAATGAGTGTGCGCATTTTTAATGAAGACTTAGAAAAGACACTTCAAAAATATACAACTACAAAAATTGATATTTTACAACCTGCCAACCGAGAATTTGTAAATGAAGAAATTCAAAAATACATTTCTAAACACCTAACGGTTATTGTAAATGGCAAACCCATTGATTATAAGATTATTGGTTTTGAACAACAAAAAGAAAGCACCTGGTGTTATTTTGAAGCACAAAATATTAATAGCGCCAATACTGTTGGAATTGATTGTGACATTCTCTTCGACCTAGAAAATACGCAAGTAAATATCATACATGTAAAATCTAAAGGAATAGAAAAAACATACAAACTAGACTACCCCAATAGAACCGCAAACTTTGTGTTTTAATTAGTCCTCCTCTGTAAGTGTTACGAGGATTTTATCAATACGGTGCTGATCCATATCTACAATCTCAAATGTAAAGGTTTTCCAAACAAGCGTTTCACCAGTTGTTGGAATTTTTTCTAAGGAGTGAATTATAAAACCAGCAAGGGTATTAAATTCTTGATCCCCCTGTAGCATAAATTCTGTTTTATCAAAATAACTTAAGAAATCATAAAACGGAAGTTGTGCATCAATTAAATAAGTACCGTCTGCTCTTTTTAAAATTTCATAATCAATATCTTCGGCTTCAGGAATATCTCCTACAATGGCTTCTAATATGTCATTTAAGGTAATCAACCCCTCTATCGATCCGTATTCATCAACAATAAAACAGTGGTGTATCTTGGATTGCTTGAAACTCTCAAGCACTTGATAGGCCGAGTTGTTTTCAGGAACATATTTTGCATCTTTAGCAATATCGCTTACTAGTTTTGTCCCATCTGCCACAAATAAATCTTTAAGCGATACCACCCCTTTAATTTGATCAATACTACCCTCGCAAACTGGATACATAGAATGTAAACTCTCCGGCATTTGAGACCTAATTTCTGCAATGGTTTTAGTAGACTCTAGCCACAAAATATCACTGCGATGCGTCATGAGTGAAGTAATGTTTCTATCACTTAAATGAAATACACGCTCAATAATTTCTTGCTCGGCTTCTTCAATAGTACCCTGCTCGGTGCCTTCACTAATAATTGCTTTAATTTCTTCTTCCGTTACCTGATTGTCATTGGGCTTCATGCGCAAAATGCGCATGATTAAATGAGACGATGCGCTTAACAACCAAATAAAAGGATACATAATAAATGTAACCGATTGCATCACTACAGACACTGATTTTGCAATCCCTTCTGGATTACTAAGTCCTATGCGCTTTGGAACAAGTTCGCCTAGCACCAATGATACATACGTTAATAGTATAACAATAATGAGCGTTGCAACAGTTTGCGCATAAGGTGCAATAAAAGCAAATTGCAAAAGCCAATTTTGAAGTGGTTCCTTAAAAGTCCCTCCCGAATAAATACCTGTTAAAACACCTACCAGCGTGATACCAATTTGTATGGTAGATAAAAAAGTGTCAGGATGATTGGCCAGTTTAAGTGCTCTTTTAGCATCTACATCGCCTTTGTCTGCTTGCGCCTCTAACCTAGCTTTTCTGGCAGAAACAAGCGCAATTTCGGCCATAGAAAAGAAGCCATTAATAAGTATCAGCCCTAAAATTATAAAAATCTCTGTCATTGATGGATGGTGATTTGGTGTAGGTCTACTTTGCCAAAGCTACGATAATATATGGGGTTACTTCTTTATCTCTGGTAGCCAGATTTAAAAATGGCAGTGTTAGCATACTTATCCCAAAATAAGCATTTTGATGGAGTATCTTAGATGCAGGAAATTTTTGTTGTAATGCCGGGTAGCTTGAAGCCTTGGTAATTAAAATTTGTGCTGGCTTTAAAAGTGTACTATCAAAGATCCGTTCAAAAGAATGATTGCCATAAAAATGAAGCGCCCTACTTTCATCAATTTCATATAAATAAACATTTGTTTTGGGCAACTTATTTTGATTGATAAATGCTGCGGCAGAAACGCCAAGTTCATACTTTAAAAGCCTTGGATAAAAAGAAGTATTTAATATAAAATTAACCCCAAGTATGGTATATAAGGCTAAAGAAATAAACTTTGGAGCAGGGGTTTGTTTAAAAAACAAAACATACCAGAAATAGCTGGCACCTATAACAGCAAACACTTGAACATAAACAGGCATGTCTGTAAAAACCAAAAACACAATCCCCACAACAGCCACCCATAAAATCGAAAAGATAAAACCATGAAAATAAAGCAGTACTTTTTGAAGTTTTAGAAAGCTTTGCGAAAAATAAATTTGATGCAAGCCTTTTGCCGTAACAACTGCAGCAAGTGGCAGCACTACAAAAATATAATGTGGAAGCTGAGCCTGACTTCTTGCAAGCATACAATACGTGGCAACAAAACCTCCAGCAGCAATAAACTCCTGCGTACCTTGCAGTTTACATTTTGCCTTAAAAAGATCATAAACCGAAATGACTAGCGTAATTAAAAATATAAAAATCCAAGGCAAAAAGCTCCATAGCATATTTTCTAATAGAAAAGTAAAATGATTCATTTCATTGAACACATTTTCTCCGGTATACCTACCAAAACTTTGTGTCCAATAATAAAAACGAAGTCCCGAATGTATTGGTACACCATGAATTATTTTTCCAGGATGTAAATCAAACTGATTGAACAGTCCAATACTCATTGGAATAAGAAGTACCCCTACTATCATTACACCCAGTATATATTCCCACCTAAAAAATTGTTTCCAATTACGGTGTAATAAAAAATGTATAGCAAAGCTTACGCCCGGAACCACAATAGCAATAGGCCCCTTGGTTAACATACCAAGTCCAATACCAACAAAAGCACTTATAAAATGTTTCCATAAACCAGTCTGATACCAAGCCGCCAATTGCCAAATACTAAACATAACAAAACCCATTAGCATGGTGTCGCATCTAACATCATGGGCCATTAAAATAAAGGCCTGTGATGTAGCAAGCACAAGTGTTGCAAGCTCTGCAGTTAAAGTATTGTAGTATAAAAGTGTAAACCGATAAGTAGACCATAATGCAAGGCCTAAACAAAGAATAGAAGGCAAACGGTAGGCCCAATCATGAACACCAAATAGTTGAATACTTATGGAGGACAACCAAAATAATAATGGCGGTTTATCTAAATAATCTTTCCCTAAATCATAAAGTTGTAAATAATTACCTGTATTAGCCATTTCTCTACTCATAGAAGCATACTGAGCTGCATCGATATCAATGAGGGGAATACCCAGCATCCCTATCACACAAACAACGCAAGCGGCTAGTAATGAAAAAATAAAAGTATTACGAGGCATGGCTAACATTTAATGGATCTGATTTTTGATACGACCAACAAACAAATTGGCCAATTAAAAATCCTAGTAAAGCACCAAATAAAACATCGAGTGGATAGTGCACGCCAACATATACCTGGGCGTAACAAATAAGCGCCGCCCAAATAAATAATAGGTACTTCCACTTGCCAAAATAACGGCCAAGAGTAATAAATAAAAAAGTAGCTACCCCAAAATGATTGGTAGCATGTGAAGATGTAAAACTATAACCTCCCGAGCAGTGATCTAAGAGTAACCTTACCTGACTAGAAAAAACTGGATCGTTGCAAGGCCTTGGGCGCATTACCCAATTTTTAACGATACTACTACTAAATTGATCGGTTAACAAAACTGTGATAAACGCAAACAACAACCAAACCCATCCATTTTTGCCAAAATTGACAAAAACAAATACTATTAAAAATAAATAAAGGGGAATCCAAAAAGTAGATTCTCTAAAAAAAGGCATGAGTGTGTCTAATACCGGATGCGTAGCAACCCGGTTGATATATACAAACAATGATTGATCAAATGATTGCAAGGACTCAAAAATAGAAGACATAACCAATGACATAATAATTAAAGATACTAAGAAATTGAATGCTTTTTAGCTACCATAATAAGCCTATCTGACCTTTCCATGTGGTAAAGCCCAAGCTGATAGTCTCCAAAAGTGGCTATCATTTCTAACCCTGCTTTTTGCATAAATAGCGTAAAATCGGTTAACCCATACTTTCTAACGCGTTCTTCAAAAATGCCTAACACCTTTTTAGACGCTATATCAACAACCCTTATTTCTTTGAATAAAAACAAATCATCCTGCCATTTTTTGATATAAAACAGATAGTTATCAATTTCCAAAACCGCTTCTTGATCTGAATTTTCTTCTACAATACCTACATTTAAATAATCGATTACTAGCGTACCCGATTCTTTAAGATTTGCTGCCATTGCACTAATGGCTAATTGGTGTTCTTGGTGTGTATCAAAATAACCAAAGCTTGTAAAAAAATTAAACGCGTAATCAAAGTAATTGGCCTTAAAAGTTTCCCGCATATCATGACAAGAAAAGCTCAATCCATTTGTTTTCATGGTTGAGGCAGCTTCAATAGATGCTGGCGACAAATCGATGCCTGTTACATCAAATCCTGCGTCAAATAAAGCCTTACTGTGCCTACCCTTCCCGCATGCAATATCAAGCATCTTCGCGTGCGGCTTTGGCGCCAAATAAGTGATTAAATTATGAATAAATTGCAAAGCCTCCGTATCATCACGGTGCTGATACAATGCATGATAATAGCCAGAATTAAACCAGTCTGAAAACCAACCCTTTTTGCTCATATAAATGTTTAAAACTCATGCGAAATTAGGGTAAGCAAAGCAACAAATTTGATTTATGTTTGCAGCCTTAATGAAGAAAAGATATGGCATTAATTAAGAGCATTTCAGGTATAAGAGGCACTATTGGAGGCGTACCAGGTGAATCTTTGAGTCCGCTAGATATTGTTCGTTTTGCGGCAGCCTATGGTTCATGGCTTTTACAAAGCTCCAATGGTAATAAAAAGGTAGTGATTGGTAGAGATGGCCGTATTAGTGGCGAAATGGTACAATCCCTTGTAGTTAATACACTTTTGGCGTTAGGGATCGATGTTATTGACCTTGGCCTAAGCACTACCCCTACCGTAGAAATGTCTGTTGTATTTGAAAAAGCAGCTGGCGGTATAATATTAACGGCTAGTCATAATCCAAAAGAGTGGAACGCCCTTAAATTACTCAATCATAAAGGTGAATTTATTAGTGGAGCAGATGGCGCTGACTTATTAGAAATTGTAAAAGCAGACAATTATAATTTTGCCAGCGTAGATCATTTAGGTACTGTAACAAAAAATGAAACGGCCTTAGACGAACATATCAAAGCCATTACGGCTCATCCACTAGTAGATATTCCTGCTATTACAGCAAGCAATTTTTCTATTGTAGTGGACGCTATTAATAGTTCAGGTGCTTTTGCCGTTCCTCAATTATTAACCGCAATTGGCGTAACGCAAATAACCGTAATCAATGAAGAAGTGAACGGCCGTTTTGCTCATAACCCAGAGCCTCTGCCAGAAAATTTGAGGGCTTTATGTAGTGAAGTGCTAAAGCAAAATGCAAGCATGGGTATCGCTGTAGATCCTGACGTAGACAGGCTTTGCTTTGTTTGTGAAGATGGAACATTATTTGGCGAAGAATACACGCTTGTAGCTGTTGCTGATTATGTATTGCAAAATAAAAAAGGCAATACAGTAAGCAATATGTCTTCTACAAGAGCCTTAAGAGATATCACCCAAAAGCATGGCGGCACATACACACCAAGTGCAGTTGGCGAAGTAAATGTGGTTGCTAAAATGAAAGCTACGGACGCTGTTATTGGTGGCGAAGGCAATGGTGGCATTATTGTTCCTGAATTACATTATGGCCGTGATGCTTTAATTGGTATCGCCTTATTTTTGTCACATGTAGCAAAGGAGAAAAAGACAGTACAACAACTCAGAAATACCTACCCAGACTATTTTATGAGTAAGAACAAAATAGAACTTACCCCGGGTTTTGATTTAGAAAAAATATTTAACAACCTCAAGGAAAAATATAAAAACCACTCCATAAATACAGAAGATGGTTTAAAAATTGATTTTGAAAATGATTGGGTGCATTTAAGATCAAGCAATACTGAGCCAATTATTAGAATTTACGCCGAAAGCAATTCTCAAAATGTGGCCGACAATATTGCTCAAAAATTAATGAAAGACATACAAGAAGCGGGTATTTCAACTCAATAAATAACAAATTCTTATCTTTGAAAGCATGGAAAGGATTTATCTAGACAATGCGGCCACTACCCCATTAGACCCAGCGGTGCTTGAGGCCATGATGCCGTATATGACCACCCATTTTGGAAATCCTTCTTCTATTTATAGTTATGGCCGTGAAACACGCCTCGCTATTGAAAATGCTAGAAAAAAAGTAGCCTCTTTGTTAAATACCCGCCCTTCTGAAATATTTTTCACCAGTGGTGGTACCGAAAGCAGTAATACCGCTATTCATGCAGCTATCAATGATTTAGGTTGTAAGCATATTATCTCTTCCCATATCGAACACCATGCAACCAGTCATACGGTAGAGCATTTGAATAAAATTGGAGCTGCCAAACTAAGTTATGTCAAGCTTTTACCAAATGGACATATAGATGTTTCAGATTTAGAAACGCTGTTACAAAATAGTACCGACAAATGTTTGGTAACACTCATGCACGCCAACAATGAAATAGGCAACATGATTGACTTACATGAAATTGGCAACTTGTGTAATCAATATAACGCCATTTTTCATAGTGATACAGTACAAACAGTAGGTCACTTCCCTTTTGATTTAAAAAACACACCTGTTCATTTTGTTACTGGAGCAGGTCATAAATTTCATGGGCCAAAAGGTGCGGGTATTTTATACATTCACGAGTCCATTAAAATAAAGCCGTTTGTTCACGGAGGTGCGCAGGAGCGTAATATGCGCGCAGGTACCGAAAATTTATACGGCATTGTTGGCTTTGCTAAAGCGCTAGAAATTGCTACAGAACAATTTGAAAAAGACAGTGCTTATATTAGCGAACTTAAGGAGTATATGATGGGCAAGCTTCAGCTAGCTATTACTGGAGTTACCTTTAATGGAGATCCACTTGGGAAATCGTTGTATACCGTTTTAAGTGTTAATTTTCCAGCATCTAATAAAAGTGAAATGCTACTTTTTAATTTAGATATTCATCATATTTGCGCAAGTGGCGGAAGCGCTTGTAGCAGTGGCGCAAATGCAGGCTCGCATGTCATTAGAGCCATCAATAATAACCCTGATATTACAACGGTAAGATTTTCCTTCAGCAAACACAACACCAAAAATGAAATTGATGTTGTGGTTGCCCATTTAAAGGAAATGATTTAATATTATTTACTAGCCTCCTTAGTCATTACTTTTCCAGGAATCTCAACAGATGGGTTATACATCGATTGCATTTGACCCAGTGCTTGTAAGTATGATTCTGCTGTTTGCTTTTCCTGTGCCATATTATCGGCTTTTAATCCAGAAAGTGTATTGTAGTAATTTACTTGTTGCTGCAAATCTTTTTTAACAGCCGTACTTACTTTTTGAACAAGGGCCTGATCTCCTGCTAAATAACAAGCTTCTAAAAATAATAGGGAATTACGATTGTGTAAATTACCCCTACTCGTTAACCCGTATCCAAAATTGCTTTCATGCATCATTTTGTCCACTTTGTTAAGTACCGCTTTAGCCTCTTCTTTTCTATTTTTTGTAGCCAAATCAATCGCCAATTCTGCATATGCAGATCTGATACCACCTAAGTGTCTTCTGTTTTCTTCATCAAAATAAACTCCTGCCTTATCTGCATTACCAAATACAAATTTATTGGTTAGTTTATCGAGCATCCAATCCGTATTTACCTTACTATTTTTAACAGGTGCTAAACGGTAACTTAATCCATCTCTACGTAAGTACTGATCAAAACCTAATTCTGCACCAGCATTGGTAAAGTAAATAGGACGCTTCCAATTATTGGCTGCAATGATATTTAATACCGCTAATTCATTTTTCATTAATGCATTGCGTGGTAATGAAAAATCTAAAGAAGTAGCAATACTATCAGTCGCATTTACAGTTCCATTTTTAATAGCAGCAGCTACATCTACTGGCACAGTTACATTTTTTACTGGGAAGCTGTAATCATTATCTGGATTGTCTTTGCCAACGTAATTTTTCATAACATCATATAAGTTATAAAACTTATCATCTGGCATAGATGCAATTGGCCTGTACTCAATATAATCACGCTTACTACCTTCAATTTGATCTGCTGACCAGATTACATCGATAGCTGGGCTTTCATTTACTTTATAACGGAGCTGATTGATGTACCAATCGATTCCAAGTAAACTATAGTTAATAACACGAATATCTTTTCTAATACCTTCTACTTCTTGCGCATACCAAAGCGGATAGGTATCGTTATCGCCAAACGTAAATAAAATAGCATTAGGTGCACAACTTTCTAAATAATCTTTGGCTAAATCTCTAGCAATTACTTTATTGCTTCTATCATGATCATCCCACTCCTGACTTGCCATTAAAGCAGGCACTGCTAATATGCAAACAAGTGTTGCTAAACCAGCAGCGGTGGTTTGATTGATTGATTTGCTTAATAATTCTTTAAGCATTAAAACACCTAAACCAATCCAAACAGCAAAGGCGTAAAAACTTCCAACATAAGCGTAGTCACGCTCACGAGGCTGATACCCTGCCTGATTTAAGTAAAGCACAATCGCAAAACCTGTAAAGAAGAACATTAAAAAGTTAACACCAAAGTCCGATTTCTTTTGCTTGTAATGAAAGTACATACCCAATAGTCCTAAAATAAAAGGAAGTGCAAAAAGTGTATTGTGCGCCTTATTATTTTTTAAACTATCCGGCATAGCAGACTGGTCGCCATATATCATGTTATCGATTGGCGTAATCCCTGTAATCCAGTTACCATCTCTTACATTACCTGCAAACAAACCTTGGTTATCGTTTTGCTTACCTGCAAAGTTCCACATGAAATACCTGAAGTACATCCAGTTTAACTGATATCCAAAAAAGTATTTGATATTATCCACTTGATTGGGAGCGCGCTCATAAGTGCCATCTTGCAGTCTATTAATACCTAAGAAATAAGCATAGTAATCTGCATGATTTTGATCATTACTTAAATCCCAAACACGTGGGAAAACCATTTTATCTTCGGCAGCAAAAACATATTTACGGTCTTCACCTAGCTCTATGTATTTGTCTGTAGATTTTTGATAACGCATACCCGTGTTTTTCACATCGATAGGTCTTGCATTAAATTTCTGACCATATAATAAAGGAAAATCACCATACTGTTCGCGACCTAAATAACCAACGAGGCTAATAGGATTGTCAACATTGTACATATCAACAGATGGGTTTGCACTGCTACGAATCATGGTAGTCACATAACTACTGTAACCAATTAACATAAAGGTTAAACACCAAATACCAAGTCTAAGCATCGACCATCCTTTCGCTGCAGCAACTTTTAATCCGTACCAGATAAGGCCAGCAATTAAAATAAAGAATGTGGCAAATCCCGTAAAAAATGGTAAGCCAAAATTATTGACAAAAATGCGGTCAAAAGCACCCGCAAATTTTACAGTGTATTGAATAACACCCACCTGAACAATACCTGTAATTGCACAAGCAATCACAAAAAATATATAAATGCCTGCGTATGTTTTTTTATTGCCTTTAGTTAAAGATTCGAGGTAATAAAGTAAACCAATGCCAGCAATAGTACCAAGCAACATGAGCCCACCTAGTGTGCTATCCATTTCAACGCCACGCTCTGGATTAACTTCGGCATTTGCTACAACAAGTCCGCCTATAAATGCAAGTACGCCACCTACCCCAATAATGCGCACAAACCATTTGCGAATAACGGAATAGTTGAAGCTTTCTTGTTTGCGGAAATAATAAACCATTACAATGGCAGGAATGGTTAATAGATTTAATAAGTGAACGCCAATAGAAAGGCCCATCATAAAAAATATAAAAACAATCCACTTATCTGCATCCGCTTCATCAGCATGATTCTCCCATTTTAAAATGGCCCAAAATACAATGGCAGTAAAAAAAGATGACAAAGCATATACTTCACCCTCTACAGCGCTATACCAAAATGAATCACTAAATGTATAGGCAAGTGCACCTACAACACCCGCACCCATTACAGATATGATTTGACTTGTTGATAAGGTTTCTGATGTTTTGAGACCCATAATTTTGCGTGCAAAATGGGTAATAGTCCAAAATAAAAATAAAATAGTGAAAGCACTAGCAAGTGCGCTCATAATATTAACAGCCTTTGCTGCTGTTAATGGATTGTCTCCAAATAGTACAATAAATACACGGCCAATAATTACAAATAAAGGAGCTCCAGGCGGATGCGGAATTTGCACCTTAAAACAACTACTCACAAATTCGCCACAATCCCATAAACTACCCCCTGCTTCTGCCGTTAAAATGTATACCGTGGCAGCAATCAAAAACACAACCCAACCAATTAAATTATTAATTCTGGTAAAAAGCATAATTCTTCGTTTTAAAAGACAGACAAACATAACTTTTTAATCGTAAAATGTAAAGCCAAAAGGGCATTATTTCGTATTTTAAGATAGTATTAAGGGGCAAAAAATCCTTGTTCCTGCTTATCTTTGTGGGCTCATGAGTCAAAATAGAACCGTCGCCTTTCATACACTGGGCTGCAAACTTAACTTTTCAGAAACCTCTACCCTTTCTAGAATGCTAGAACAGGAAGGCTTTGATAAAAAAGAGTTTGAAGACCTCGCCGACGTTTACGTTATCAATACCTGTTCTGTAACCGACAATGCAGACAAGGAATGTAGGCAAATTGTACGCCGCATTCAAAAAAGAGCTCCAGAAAGCTTTGTAGTCATTACAGGCTGTTATGCGCAGCTAAAACCAGCTCAAATAGCAGAAATCCCTGGTGTAGACCTTGTTTTAGGCGCTGCCGAAAAGTTTAACATAGCGTCACATATCAGCAGTTTATCCAAAGGAAACCCCACTACCATATGTAGTTGCGACATTGCTGATGTTACAGGATTTACGGCTTCTTTTTCTCAAAATGATAGAACACGCTGCTTTTTAAAAGTACAGGACGGTTGCGATTATAACTGTTCTTTTTGTACCATTCCTATGGCCAGGGGTAAAAGTAGAAGTGATGTAGTTGCCAATGTGGTGGAGCAAGTAAAAACGGTGGCAGCAAGTGGTGCCAAAGAAATTGTTTTAACGGGTGTTAATTTAGGTGATTTTGGTAAAGGCCCAAATGGAGAAAAACATACCGAAACATTTTTTGATCTGATTCAAGCACTTGATAACGTTGAAGGCATAGAACGATTTAGGATATCATCTATTGAACCCAATTTACTCACGCCAGAAATTATAGAATTTGTTGCGAAGAGTAAAAAGTTCATGCCGCATTTTCATATACCTCTTCAAAGTGGCAGTGCAGACATATTAGGCCTGATGCGCAGACGTTACAAAAAAGAATTGTACCAAGAAAGAGTTGCGCTGATTAAAAAAATGATACCACACTGTGCCATTGGTGTTGATGTGATTGTTGGATTTCCTGGCGAAACAGATACGCACTTTAAAGAAACCTTTGACTTTTTACACGATTTAGATATTAGCTACTTACACGTGTTTACATATTCCGAAAGGGATAACACAAAAGCATTAGAAATAAAACCTGTAGTGCCAATATCTACCAGAAATGAACGCAACAAAACACTTCGTAATTTATCCTTTATGAAGCTTCAATATTTTACGTCTCAGCATGTTGGAAGTTCTAGAAAAGTACTCTTTGAAGACTTTAATAAAAATGGAATGATGGAAGGATACACGGATAATTATATCAGAATTACCACTCCATACAGAACCGAATGGGCCAATCAAATTATTGATTGGGAAATGCGCTAAAACAAATGTTACACAAGGCTTACGTGTGAATGCGGGAATTCTACCACCATAACTTGTCCGAGGCTTTGCAAACGAACATACACTTTCTTTTTATCGCTATACGTAACAACGCCCTCCCTGTCCATAAACACACCGTAATTGATTCGAATTTTGGTATCTTCTCTAAATCCTTCGTCAGAAATTAATTGAAGTGTTGCATCTTTTTCTCCGAGATATTTTTTGATCATATCAATCTCCTCTTCTCTAATAATAGCGGGCTTTCCTAAATAAAAAACGAAATTTAAAACGCCATCCGTCATTTTTACCTTAGCGGCTTCCGTTTGATCGATATGCACAAATACATAAGACCTAAAAAGAGGCTCTTCAATAATTTTTTTTCGATCGCTCCACTGTTTTTCTAATTTTTGTAGTGGGCACCAGCACTCCACACCTTTTCTCTTAAGTTGCGCGTCAATTTTTTTCTCCCACCTTGGCTTGGTATACAGTGCATACCATTTTTTCTCTTGCTCCATACTAAAATTCAAACTTAGAAATATAAAAAATGGGGGTGACGTTTATTTAAAAACAAAACTAGATTTTGCAAAAATCATTTTATTCATCACTTTAACTGTCTCACTTATTGGCATATCGGAGGCAACTGCAGTAAGCCAAGCTTTGTAACGTTCTCCTTTATTTTTATCAGGATTATTATAAAACTTACTACTGTCAACAGCCACCGGCTTAACGGATAAAGGCTTTGCAACTTTTAAGAGCGCAGTATTTTGCTCTACTACTTTTTTGATTTTTGTTTGTAGTGCCTGATAATTTGCGAGGCTTAAAGGTGCATATCCTTCAGAAGTTTTAGATATCCAAGCAAGATTATTTTTTAATGTACTAAAATTGACATCTTTTTCTACCCTTTCTTTTTCCGATGCAATAGCAGACTCATACACCGCACTCTGGCTCCATAAAAAATAAGGTGCCGTTGCGATTTTATGAAAAGGAAGAGCAGACTCATTGTCTTTTTCTCTGATTTTTAAGTATTCATAACTATCAGGTAAAACAATATCAGATTCTACACCACGAAGTTGCGTAGAAGCACCGTTAACGCGGTAAAACATTTGAAAAGTAAGCTTTACAGCACCCATATCGGTACGTCCACTAAACTTATCGATAGGGTTACCAAAAGGAACAGTGCGCTGAACGGTTCCCTTACCATACGTAGAAGTACTTCCAATAACAACGCCTCTTTTATAATCTTGTATGGCCCCAGCAAAAATTTCACTTGCAGAAGCGCTAAATTCATTCACCATAACCGCCAAAGGTCCATCATATAATGTACCAGATTGACGATCACTTAAAATATTTGACTTGCCATCTCTATCTCTAACTTGAACCACCGGTCCTTGGTTAATAAATAGTCCTACCATTTGAATCACTTCATACAAAGAACCGCCTCCATTATTACGCAAATCAATCACTATTCCTTTTACGTTTTCGGCTTTAAATTTTACAATTTCTTTTGCAATGTCTTCTGAACAACGATTGCCGTCTTCTCTTTCATAATCGGCATAAAATTCAGGTAAATATATGTATCCAATTTTATCAGTTCCTTCCGTAATAATGGCACTTCTTGCAAAGGTTTCGTCAAGTACAATTTCCTCTCTGATAAGTGTTACCACTTTTACGGTTCCGATTGTTTTTTTAATCGTTAAGCGAACTTCTGTTCCTTTATTGCCTCTAATTAATTTCACCGCATCTTCGGTGGCATAACCAACTACATCAACAGGTTCGGCAGATCCTTGTGCTACTTTTAATATTACATCATTGGCATCAATTTCCCTAGACTTCCATGCAGCTCCACCCGGTTGTACTGAGGCAATTTTAATGCCGTTTTCATCTTCGCCTAATTGTGCACCAATGCCATAAAAACGGCCACTCATACCTTCGTCAAAAGCGCGTTTCTCGATAGGCGGGAAATAATCGGTATGCGGATCCATGAGACCCGTAATAGCATTAATAAAGGCGTTAAATCGCTGATCCTCATTAAATGTTTTTTGAATTCGATCAAAGCGTTTATTGGTTGCTTTTAGTACCTGTTCTCTAGCCATTCTTTCAAGTGTAGAATCTGGCTTGGCTATATAATCTTTTTTGCCCTTATTTTTTTCTCTTTGATCTAAATAATCTGCGTAACGTTCAAGTGTTGCATAGGTCAATTGCTTTCTCCAACGCTCTTTTCTGACAGCGGCTGTATTTGCAAAATCTTGCTTATCATTTTCTATGAGCACCGAATCATTCACATTAAAATTAAAAGGGGATTTTAAAATTTCTTTATATAAAAGGATTATTTCTTGTAAACGCTTTGTGTAAACTGCACTAACGGCTGGAACAAAAGCAATGGGCGCTCCTTTTATTTCATCATCCAAACTCGTTTCAAATTTTTTAAACCCATTTACATCAGATTGTAAGAACAAGGTTTTTTCGGGATCCAATGCTTTTAAATATGCTGTAAACACCTTTTTTGAAAAAGCGTCATCTATTGCTTTTGGACTGTAATGTTGTGCTTCTAGTAAAGCGCCTACAGTTGCCAATAATTTTTGACGTTGCGTTGGCTGAAGTTCAGACGAAACGTTACTTACCTTAAATGCAAAAAAAATGGCACCAAATAATACAATGCCCCCCAATAGTAATCCTTTCCTTGTCTTCATAAATGCAGTAAATTTTTCCATGTTGGAAATATGGTAAGTTCCAAAAATAACTGAAAAGAAGCACCAAAAAACAGCATTTGAGCCAAATTAACAAAGGTTTTGATAAGCGGTGATCAAGAAAGTTCAAAATGAGATTTTGTAAAATGCGCAATTACCTTATTTTTGCACTCCCTTAAACGGAGAGCGTAGCTCAGTAGGTTAGAGCGTCAGTTTGTGGCACTGAAGGCCGTGGGTTCGAGACCCATCGTTCTCCCATCTTATTTTAAAACCTATAAGTATCTGCTTATAGGTTTTTTAAATTAACAACGCTATGTCTCCACTTATCCTTTCAATCCCTTTGATATCAGCATTTATAGGCTGGTTTACCAATTGGATAGCTGTCAAAATGTTGTTTCATCCCAGACTTCCCATTAAGGTTTTAGGACTTACTTTTCAGGGGATTTTTCCAAAAAGACAACATCAAATTGCCCAAAAACTAGGGAAACTAGTAAGTGAAGAGCTGCTTTCATTTAAAGATATAGAAGCAAAAATTACCGATGGAAACAACCTTAAACAAGTAATGCCCATCGTAGAAAATCACATAGATAACTTTTTACGCAACAAATTGGCTTCAGAAATGCCCATTATTAGCATGTTTATAGGCGACAAAACCATCGAACAGTTGAAATCTGTGTTTATGAAGGAGTTAGAAAGCTTATTTCCAGTACTTATGACGAGTTATATGGAAAAACTCAAGCATGAACTTGATTTAGAAGCCATTGTAACGGAAAAAGTAAGCAATTTTAGCTCCGAAAAGTTAGAAGAGATATTACAGGCCATTATGTCCAAAGAATTTAGGTTTATTGAAATTATTGGGGCAGTATTGGGCTTTTTAATAGGCATTGTTCAGGTGTTTATAACCTGGATTGACGGGTAATCTCCATTATTTTGCCGTTTACCGATAAAAAACTGCCGTTTTTAGCCGTTTTTAAAACTTTACCCTCAAAAAATTGTCATATTACCGCTTGTCCATTGGATTTATGGTATTCAATTAATTAATGGAACTTTGCATAAACAATTATAAATTAATAAGATGCGTAAAATAATAGTAATAATTACATTATTCGTTGGATTTTGCTCAAATAGCCTTCAAGCGCAATATCCTGGCGCTAGAACAGGGGGCATGCCTACTGGTGCCCAAACTAATATTGGACATTTTTACGGTAAAATTGTAGACAGCAAAACCAATAAAGCCCTAGAGTCCATGACGGTCCAATTAACCGGCAACAAGTTTGACACAGTATCTAAAAAAATGAAAGAGGTAGTGTTAAATACTAAAATCACCAAAGCAAACGGCGATTTTAGCTTCGAAAACCTCTCCTTATTTGGAAACTACAAACTAAAAGTTTCAGGACTTGGATTTAAAACGATCGATCAAACCATCAATTTTGGCATTAAAATGCCTCAACCTGGCGCAGCGCCAAACATGCAAAAAATGATGAGCATGGCCGATAAAGATTTGGGTAACATAAAAATTACTCCAGACGCTACAGACCTTGGTAATGTAACAGTTACCTCATCAAGTAAGCCACAATTTGAAATGGGTATTGATCGTAAAATTTTTAATGTAGACAAAAACTTAGTGAGTACTGGACAATCTGCTACTGAAATCATGAAAAACATTCCATCAGTGAATGTGGATATTGACGGAAACGTAACATTGCGCAATGCTTCTCCTACTATCTTTTTAGATGGCAGACCCACTACCCTTACCCTTGATCAAATTCCTTCTGATATCATTGACCGTGTGGAATTAATTACCAATCCTTCAGCAAAATTTGATGCGTCTGGAGGCAATGGGGGGATCATAAATATTGTACTAAAAAAGAATAAAAAAGTTGGATACAATGGAGGTGTAAGAACTGGCGTAGACTCGAGGGGTAAAATCAATGCTGGTGCTGATCTTAATATCAGACAAAGTAAATTAAACACTTTTGTATCTGCTAATTTAAATCAGTTTAAATCGATATCAAATAGTGCGACTACTAGAGATAATTTCTTTTCAACACCGAGCTCAATCAGCAATATTGCAAAATCAATTAATGAAGGCGGGTTTAGTTTTATAAGAGGTGGTTTCGATTATTTTATAGACAATAGAAATACTTTATCATTTACAGGTAACTATAATAAAGGAAAATTCGAATCAGAAAACAATCAAAAAGCTGACTCTACAATAAAAAGTATTTTTACTTCTTATAATCAAATAAATAGCGGCAATATTTCTAGATCAAATAGTTTTGGTGGTCAGTTAAGCTTCAAACACAATTATGCAAAAAATGGCGAAAACTTATCTGCAGATATTAACTATAATGAAAGAAAAAGCAATAATAATTCAAACGTAAATACCCAAACTTATTTTGTCGATAATACACTTAAAGGATTTCCTCTCTTACAACAAACCATTGGCTCAGGAAATTCAAGTAATATAACTGGACAAATGGACTACGAAAATCCAATTTCAGATGATAGCAAGCTAGAAATGGGCTTAAGAGGGGCTGTTCGCTTAAATGAATCATTGTCCAATCAATTTAGATACAATCCTGTTACTGCAAAATATGACATGATTTCAACTATTAGTAATAGTTTCAAGTCCAATGATCAAGTATATGCTGCATATGCAACCTACACATTTAGGATTAAAAAAATTAGCTATCAATTAGGCCTTCGTGCAGAGAGCTCTAACTATACAGGAACACTTTTAACAGCTGCTGGCAAAGACTCCGCAAGCTTTAAAGTACAGTATCCTTTAAGTTTAATCCCAACTGCATTTTTAACTTATAAACTTTCTGAAAAAGAAGATTTGCAATTTAACTACGCTCGCCGTATTAACAGGGCAAACTTCTGGCAGTTAATTCCTTACCCAGATTTTTCTGATCCTCAAAATATCAGCGTTGGTGACCCTGGCATTAGACCTGAATTTACCAACTCATTTGAGTTTTCATATAACAACGCCTATAAAAAAGGGGCTAACTTTTTAGCAACTGCTTTTTTCAAATACAGCACAGACCTCATTACAAGATATGTTTACACAGGTAAAAATGAATTGAATCCACTAGATACGATGCCGGTTTACTATAGTTCATATATCAACGCAGATAATAGTATAATTTATGGATTAGAACTCAGCAACAAAATTCCAGTAACAAAATGGTGGGATTTAACTTTAAGTGGTAATTTATTTAGTTCACAAATTAATGCAACCATTCCTGGTCAAAACATTAGCAACGCCGCAAGGGTTAGCTGGTTTGCTAAAATGAATAGTAGTTTTAAATTAAACAAATCACTTTCCATTCAATTAAGTGGCGACTACCAGGCTAAAACCATTCTTTCTCCAAATGTTGGAGGCGGTGGTCGTGGCGGTGGTGGTTGGGGTGGAATGTTTGGCGGCGGTGCACAAACATCTGCTCAAGGCTATAATATGCCTCGATATGGCCTTGATTTAGCCATCAGAAAAGAATGGACTTGGAAAAATGGAAAGAGCGGCTCTCTCACACTTAGTATGAACGATTTTTTAAGAACACAATTATTTAAATCTTATTCTGAAAGTGATTTTTTCAGTCAATTTAGTGAGCGAAGAAGAGACCCACAGGTATTAAGACTTAATTTTAGTTTTAGATTCGGAAAATTTGACCCTACACTTTTCAAACGAAAAAATACGAAAGCAGACCAAAGTGGTGGCGGCATGGATATGATGCAATAAAAATATTTGATTTCCGGTGTTAGCGGTTCTTACCCGTTAACATCGGAACAAATGAAAATATATCAAAAGACTCCTCGGTAATTTCACCGTTACTGCCTTTACTAATTCGGATCATTCTTTGCTGATCACCATCACCCTCATTTACAGGTAGCACCATAATACCACCTGGCTTTAGTTGTTCCACTAACTTAGGGGGAATAAAAGGCGCAGCTGCAGTAATGATAATTTTATCAAAGGGCGCATAGGTTGGGAGTCCTTCAAACCCATCACCATAGAAAAATTTAATGGTCGGGTACTTAGCTTTAAAGACATAGTCTTTGTGCAAGTCGTATAATTTTTTTTGACGTTCGATGGTATAAACACGAGCCCCCATTTCTGCCAAAATTGTTGCTTGATATACGCTCCCCGTTCCAATCTCTAACACTTTATCTGACTTATTAATTTGAAGCAACTGAGTTTGATACGCCACGGTGTGCGGATGTGAAATTGTTTGCCCTTCTCCTATTGGGAAAGCGCGGTCTTCATAAGCATGTGTAACAAATGCCGAATCTAAAAAAAAATGTCTAGGCACTGCGTTAATAGCCGTTAAAACGGATTCGTCGGTGATGCCTTTTTCGCGAAGCAAATCCACCATTTGTTTACGAAGTCCCTTATGTACGTGTTTGTCTTCTAATTTTTGCTGCATGATACACCCTATGCCAGAGACATGTCTTTAATAATTCGTTGAATTTTTTGATCTAATCCTGCAAAAGTATCGTCGTAGGCTTCTTTTGAGGCAAGAGTCGTATGCACGCTAAAATAAAATTTTATTTTAGGCTCTGTGCCAGATGGCCTTGCAGAAATCTTACTTCCATCGGCGGTCATAAATTGAAGCACATTACTTTTTGGTAATTGCAACTTCCAAGTTTCGCCACTTAGTAAATTTTTACCGGTTTGCATTTCGTAATCCAACATTTCTACCACTTCAGATCCATCAATAGTTTTGGGCGTATTAGTTCGGAAGCCCTCCATCATGGCTGCAATTTCTTTTTGCCCATTCATACCCTTTTTGGTAATACTTATGAGCTGCTCATAATAAAAACCATACTGCATGTATAGCTCTATCATTTTATCAAATAGGCTTCTTCCTTTTGCTTTTTCGTAAGCAGCCATTTCACATAGTAATGCAACTGCACTAATCGCGTCTTTGTCTCTGATTTCATTACCAATCATAAGTCCAAAACTTTCTTCCCCACCAATTACATAGTTTTCGTTGGCTTCTTTTTCTTTGATAAGCTCGGCTATCCATTTAAATCCGGTAAGTACATTGTAACATGCTACTCCATTTTGTTTAGCAACCTCGTTAATCATAGCTGTAGTAACAATGGTAGAAATAACCATATCATTGGGTTTTGCTATACCCTTTGCCTTACGAGCTTCTATGAGGTACGCAAAGGCTAAAACAGCTGTTTGATTGCCATTCATAAGTACCCATTCACCTTTATGATTCTTAACGCCAATACCTACCCTGTCGGCGTCTGGGTCTGTTCCTAATAAAATATCGGCATCGATAGATTTTGCCATAGCAAGTCCCATAGCCATGGTTTCACTTTCTTCAGGATTGGGATAACCCACCGTTGGAAAATTTCCATCAGGTGTTGCCTGCGCTTCAACAATATGCACATTGGTAAATCCAAAACGGGACAACACTTCAGGAACGAGTGTAATACCTGTTCCATGAATTGGCGTATACACTATAGATAAATCATGCTGGGCTTGAATTACTTCTGGATAAACGCTTAAACTTTTAACCATGTTAATATATGCCTCATCCATATCATGGCCAATCAGTGTAATATTTGCCTCCCCACCAGTCCAATTTACATCATCAACACTTGTAATGGCTTCTACTTCCCTAATTACATTTTTATCATGTGGAGGCACAAGTTGACCTCCATCATTCCAATAGGCTTTGTATCCATTATATTCTTTAGGATTGTGCGAAGCTGTACAAACCACACCAGCCTTGCAACCTAGGCGTCTAATTGCATAACTTAATTCGGGGGTTGGACGTAGCGCTTCAAATAAATAAACTTGAATACCATTTGCAGCAAATACACCTGCAGTAGTTTCGGCAAAAAACCTACTGTTGTTTCTGCTGTCATGACCAATCACAACAGACATGGGCTCATTACCATATGTTTTTTTAAGGTAGTTGGCAAAGCCCTGGGTAGCCATACCTACCGTGTATTTATTCATTCGGTTGGTACCCACACCCATAATACCGCGTAAGCCACCTGTACCAAATTCTAGGCTTCTATAAAAAGAATCGGCTAATTCATCTGGTTGTAAACTGTTAATAGCATTTTTGGTTGCCTCGTCGTAATTACCAGAAAGCCACACCGAAACTTTGTCTTGAATAGAATGATCCATAAAATAAGATTGAATAGTCTACAAAAATAATAAAAATTAAGCCTTGGTTTCTACACAAACACCTTCAATTTCGGTACCCTCAACGAGTACACGAATATGGTCTTGCAATGAAGTTGAAATAGACAGCCCTACATAATCAGGTTTTACTGGATAGTGGCGATACATCCTTTCTACCAGCACCAAGGTTTGAATACTCACTGGATAAAAATCGAGTAATGGTTTGATAGCATACAATAGTGTTTTACCACTATTGGATACATCATCCACTAAAACGATATGTGCGCCAGTAAAATTAGCAGGAGCACTGTACGTAATTGTTGAAGGCATTTCTTTGTCTAAAGAAGCTTCTAAAATAGTGATATTACACTGAACATAAGGAGCCAATAATTCGGCTATTTTATGGGCTATCACTACCCCATTATTTCGAATACCAATAAATATCAACGACCTCGTAGAAAGTGCAATATTTTCAGCTAATTCAAGTGCCATGCGGTGCATTTTTTGCTGGGCCGCCGCAGCAGACAAAATAGAATTATGGGGTTCCATTATCGTAGATTTAGTACCAAATGTAACAAGAATATTTGCACAATACGAACTGAAACGCAACTAAATAAAACAACTTATCTTTACTATCTAATTGCGCACCATGGAAATGATAGCCCCACTGATTTTTTTAGCCCTTTTGGGTACCGCAGGCTTCCTTTTTTATAAAAAGGCCGCTCTCATAAAAAAAACCATTTTATTGGGCAAATCAGAGATTCAATACAACGAGCCAGGCCGCAGATGGAAACAAGTACTACTGCTTGCATTTGGACAAAAAAAGATGTTCAAAAATCCTTTGGTTGCTTTTTTACATCTTATCATTTACGCAGGATTTATCATTATCAATCTAGAAGTACTAGAAATTATTATTGATGGGATTACCGGAAAGCACCGTGTGTTCTTACCTTTTATTGGTAGTTACTATAGCCTATTTATTAATGTATTTGAAGTACTCGCATTTAGTGTAACGGTTGTGTGTGTGATTTTTTTAGTACGCCGTAATATTCTTTACATTAAAAGACTTGCGAGTAATGATTTAGCGGGTTGGCCAAAAACAGATGCGAATCTGATACTTGCCGTTGAAATTGTTTTGATGAGCTTGTTTTTTTTAATGAATGGAGCAGATCAAGCGTTACAAAATGTACAAGCACCTCATTATGAACCAACGGGATCGTTTATTGTTTCAAGCATGTTAGTGCCAAGCTTAAGTTCTTTGTCTACAGAAACACTTGTACTTATTGAACGCAGTGCTTGGTGGCTGCACATCATAGGCATTTTAGCCTTTTTAAATTACCTGCCTTACTCTAAACATTTACATATCGTACTTGCATTCCCAGCTGCCTACTATAGCGCATTAGAACCAGCAGGGAAAATGAAAAATATGCCGTCGGTACAAAATGAGGTTTTATATGCGATGGATCCAACGAAAGCACCAACAGATGCTGCACCACCCACTACATTTGGTGCCAAGGATATTTTTGATTTGAACTGGAAGAGTTTAATGGAGGCATATAGTTGTACCGAGTGTGGGAGATGCTCTGCCGCTTGCCCTGCCACTACAACGGGTAAATTATTAAGCCCGCGTAAAATTATGATGGCTACTAGAGATAGACTCGAAGAAGTAGCACAAAACATAAATCAGAATAAAAACTTTGTTGATGACCAAAAATCACTCTTACATAATTATATCAGCGTTGAGGAATTAAGGGCATGTACAACTTGTAATGCCTGCGTAGAAGCCTGTCCTGTAAGCTTGTCTCCACTTGATATTATTATGGAATTAAGAAGATCATTAATTATGGAGGAAAGTAACGCGCCATCTGAATGGAACAATACTTTTTCAAATATTGAAAACAATTTTGCACCTTGGAAATTTTCGCCAGAAGACCGTGAAAATTGGGCAAAAGAAATCTAATTATCTACTACTATGAAAGTAAATACAATGGCCGAAATGATGGCTTCAGGAACAATGCCAGAATACTTATTTTGGGTTGGTTGTGCGGGTAGCTTTGACCAGCGAGCTCAAAAAATCACTAAAGCATTTTCACTTATTTTAGATAAAGTAGGTATTAGTTATGCAATACTGGGTAAAGAAGAAGCATGTACTGGCGATCCTGCAAGAAGAGCCGGTAACGAATTTTTATTCCAAATGATGGCCTACCAAAATATTCAAGTAATGAACGCTTATGGCGTTAAAAAAATTATCACTACCTGTCCTCACTGCTTTAATACCATTAAAAATGAGTACCCAGAACTTGGTGGAAATTATGAAGTAATACACCATACAACACTTTTACAGTCTTTAATCAACGAAGGTAAAATTGTTTTAAAAGAAGGCGGCGCATTTAAAGGAAAAAAAATATCTTACCATGACAGTTGTTATTTAGGTCGTGCTAACAACATTTATGAAGCCCCACGTAAAGTGCTAGAGATTTTAGACGCTGAGCTTATTGAAATGAAAAGATGCCGCTCAAACGGACTATGCTGTGGTGCTGGCGGTGCACAAATGTTTAAAGAAGAAGAGGCAGGCAATACAAGAATCAATATAGAAAGAGCCGAAGAAGCAGTGGCTACCGGTGCTCAAATTATTGCTTCTGCATGTCCATTTTGCAATACCATGATGACAGACGGCATCAAAAACAAAGAAAAAGAAAATGAAATGGAGGTATTAGATATAGCTGAACTCATTGCAGAAAGCATGGCATAACTTAAATAAACAATCATGAATTTTTCTCTAGAAACGCATATACCTTCCGATTTTAACGATCATGCACGTGTTTGGATTTTTCAGAGCAGTAGGTTGTTTACCATGTCGGAGGCTTTTGAAATTGAAAGCATTTTAAACGACCATTGCAGCGGCTGGAAAAGCCATGGGCATGCTGTAAAAGGGTATGCTAATTTATTTTTTGGTCAATTTATTATCGTCATGGCCGATGAAACGGAAGCCACCGTTGGAGGCTGCAGCACAGATAGCTTATTCAGAATCATCAAGCAAATTGAGGCGCTATGCAAAGTCAATTTGTTTGATAGGCAAATGCTTGCCTTTTTAGTAAAAGACAAGATTCAACTATTACCCCTTGCGCAATTTAAATATGCCGTTTCAAATAATCATATCAGCCCTGATACCATTTATTTTAATAATACAGTAGGAACAAAAAAAGAATTAATGCAAAACTGGATGATTCCTATGAGCGAGAGCTGGCTCGCAACAAGGGTTTAACAGGCTTATTGACCACTTTGTTTAGCTGGTAACTAATGGCAATTCTGTAATTTCTTGTATTACTTGAACTAAAGGATTCTAAATTAAAATTAGCGCCATAAGCAAATGTTTGGTATTGCTGCTGCGTAGTTGGATCAATAACATTGATAGACACTATTAAACGACGATCAAAAAATTTACGCTGTACACCTAAATTGACCGTTAAATTACTTCTACTTCTGCCCTGCGGATCAGCAAAATTATTATAGCGAGCAGTTCCTTCAAAAGTAAGTAAGTTACTAGGTGTAAAATTATAATTAAGACTGGTATAAAAAGTAGCACCATCCCGATATTTAAATAATCGCTTTTCAGATTCCCCATATTGATTAAAAGTATAACCTGCACTCCCATTCATTCTAAATTTCTTGGTAAATGTGTAACCACCCCAAGCGCTTGCCTCATATTCTTTTCGATCTGCAATATTCTTCCAAGTTACTTCTGTTTTACCCCCCGCTTGTAATGTTCGAATGCTATTAAAAACCTGTGTGAGCTTATTATATCCTAGCGATGTGTTCACATAATATTTACCTTTTACATAACTGAAATTCCAATCGTAGTTGTGCGATAATGTGGGTTCTAAATAAGGATTTCCAAATCTAATATTATAAGGATCACTATAGTCGATATTAGGATTTAATTCCCGAATACCAGGCCTTCTAATGGTTGCCCTATATACAAATGTTGTATTCATTTCTTTAGTGAACTCTTTTCGCAATGTGATATTTGGCAATACATTAAAATAATCGTTATCGACATCATTAGCATTACCTTGTGAAAAAATAAATTGCAAATGGGTATACTCGGCTTGAACACCAAAAGATAGGCGGTACTTACTTTTGAAATTATAAGACAAACCAGCTCTTGCTGTTGATACAAGTTGCTCATTCGTAAAATCATTACTTAATAAATCATTGGTTGAAAACGCCTGATCTATTTTATTGAAAAACTGAGTATTCACACGCCCATGATACCAAACATTCAAAATAGAAATACCGCCATTAAAATTATGTTGCTTAGTTTTTAGGGGACGTAAAAAATCAATCCTTAGAGACGCCGAATTATTGTCGGTGTTAAAGCGTTGCCTTTGGGTAGAATCTACCCCAGTTGGTATTTTATCAGGAAAAAGAAACTGCTGAAAAAATATTCTATTATTATGGGAACTTGACAGATTGGCATTTGCAATAAAACGTAAATAACCAGGACCTTTTTTTTCTTTAATATTATAACTCCCAGATAATACATGATTTATACCGCCCCCAACACTGTGGTTGTTTCGGTTGCTTAAACGGTAAATTTGCTGCTGGTTGTTGATATTGGTATACGTAGTAGTAGAATTGTTATCAAATGAATTTGGATTCAGCTGATATGTAAGTGAAAGAATATGCTGCTTATCAAATTCATAATCAGCCTGTGCACGAAAATTAGGCCTCGATGAAAAATTGGTATAGTTGTTTTGAGTATTAAAATAATTGGTAGAATCCCTATAAATATTTTCTCTTTTAGAATAACCATTACCCGTAATGGTACTCACCCCCACCCCTCCATTTAAATTCAATACTAGTTTTTGATTGCGGTAACTGCCATTTGCAGATGTCGACGATTCACCCCTTGTTCCTGCACTCACATTTACCCTTCCAACCCAACCAATTTTTCCTTTTTTGGTTACAATATTAATAACGCCGCCTGTTTCTGTTGCATATTGAGGAGGAGGGATTGTCATCACCTCAATTTTATCAATGCTATTACCTGGTAAACTCTCCAATAGGTCTTGGAGCTGTTGCGCATTTAAATCGGTAGGCTTATCATCAATTAATATACGCGGCTCTTTCCCTTTTAATAATATTTTTCCGTTAGGATCATTGTTAATCAGGGGCATGTTTTTTAATAACTCGGCAGTAGTTGCACCACCACTTAAAGCACTTTCACCCACATTAAAAATAATTTTATCATCCTTGTTTTCGATGAGTGGCTTTTCGGCATATACAATTACTTCAGAACTAGCCGCACCAGAAATATTGAGCTTAACATCGCCCAAATTAAAGTCGTACCGTTCTTCTCTTAAATAGATACTGTCAATTTGTAAATCCGCGTATCCTACCATACTAGCTCTGAGCTTATAATATCCAAATGGCAAATTCAAACACTCAAAAGCCCCGTTTTTATCAGATACCACTTGAACCGTCACAACCGTATCCGACATTTTTTTTAATTGTATGCTAGCAAATGATAAAGACTTACTAGTCACCGCGTCTAATACATTGCCAATGATAAGCCCCATGGACCTGTTGGATTGAGAGGGAGGCTTCTGACAATAGCTTTGAATACAAAAATAAAAGACCCCAATTATGGATAAAAAAGACTTCATAGTATCGATTACAAAATAAATCTTTATTAGCAAGATGAGAAATAATAAGTGCTAATTGGCTATTTTTACGCAAATAATCGGCAACCATGTTAACGATATACGGCATACCCAATTGCGACACTGTAAAAAAGAGTTTAGACTGGCTTACAAAACACAAAATTGAATATGTGTTTCATAACTACAAAAAAGAAGGGGTAACAGCTACCCTATTAAAAGACTGGATGTCGCAACAAGATTTTACACTGATTGTCAATACAAAATCTGCTACCTATAAAAAATTAAGTCCAGCAGATCAGGCTAAATGCGCAAAGGCAAATACAGCAGTTTCCGTACTTATAGAAAATACCAGTTTAATTAAAAGACCCATCGTAACCAAAAAGGGCAAAATAATAGCCATTGGATTTGACGCAGAGACCTATGCTAGCCTATTTTAAAATAGATGCTAATTTTTGTAAGAGCTCTTCACCTCTCAAATCTTTTCCTATAATTTTTCCAGTAGGATCCAATAATAAATTAGCAGGAATACTTTGAATACGGTACAATTGTGCCACTTCATTACTCCAGTATTTTAAATCACTTACATGTGTCCATGTAAGCTTATCGGCAGCAATTGCCTGAATCCAACCATTTTTATCCTGATCTAATGAAACACCCAATACAGTAAAGTTTTTTGACTTATACTTATTGTATGCTGCAACAACATTTGGATTTTCTTGTCTACAAGGTCTGCACCAACTAGCCCAAAAATCTATGAGTACATACTTGCCTTTAAAAGAAGACAATTTAACAGGCTTTCCATTTTGATCATTTTGAGTAAACTCTGTAGCCATAGAACCAATTTGTCCAATTTTTGCATCGTTTACAGACTTTACGATCATTTCAGAAAAATAACCTTTTTGAGCAGCAGGCTGTAGTTCGTTAAACTTACTCTCGAGTTCTGCAGGTCCTGAAAACAAAGGCCCAACGGCATAAAGTGCAAAAGAACTTACCACTGATGATGGGTTTGCATTTACAAACCCTACTGTTTCATTTAAAAGCACTTGCTTATAACTATTAAATAAACCAATCAGAGAATCTCTTTTAGGCGTTTGTGCGGTTTCAGCTTGGATAAGCGGCACAATAGCATTTAGCTTATCTTTTAACGGCGCAAACTGAAGTCTAAATTTTTCGTAGGTCTGGTGCAATATGGATCCCGTTAATTTAATTTGATCTGGAACAACTATATCACCATCAATTATAACAGTTTCATTACCAATAAACATTTCTATGTTAATTTGAGGTGCTGCAGAAAACGAAAGTTGCAAAAGCATTCCTTCATTTACATTTCCCTTTAACACAAAGGCGCCATCCGCTATTGAAGCAGTAGCAATGGATTGCCCATTAAAAACATTTTTTAAAGTTGCCGTACTTCCATTTGTCAATCCTTTCATTTTTCCAGTTACGGTAAAATCAGCAGCCATTGCAGATTGAAAAGCAAATAAAATCGAGATTGTGTATATAATTAGTTTACGCATACTTATTATTTGAGTCTATTAGGAGATTCTATTTTTTATGTCTATTTTTTAAAATTTCAATAACATCTTTCAAACTGTACCCTTTTGCTTGCAACAAAATTAGATAATGAAATAGCAAATCAGATGCTTCATTTAAAAACAAAAGCTCATTATCATCCTTAGACTCAATCACAAGTTCCACAGCCTCTTCACCTACTTTTTGCGCAATTTTATTGATCCCTTTTGAAAACAAAGAAGCTACATAAGAGCTATCTGGACTTTCGTTTTTGCGGCTGACAATAACGGTTTCTAAATAGGTTAAAAAATGAGCCGCATTGTTTTCTTCGCCCCAGCAGGTATCAGTACCATTATGACATGTAGGTCCAACCGGAACTACTTTTACTAAAAGCGCATCTGCATCACAGTCAAGCAGCATATCTTTGAAATTCAAAAAATGACCACTTTCTTCCCCTTTTGTCCAAAGCCTATTTTTAGATCTGCTAAAAAAAGTAACTTTTTTTGTTGAGAGGGTTGTTTCGATAGCGGCAGCATTCATAAATCCAAGCATCAAAACCTTACTGGTTTCAATGTCTTGAACAATGGCTGGCACCATTCCATCCGCATATTTTGAAAAATCAATTTTGTCTAACATAACTATGTGTAAATGTAAAAATTAAAGCCTAATTGGCAACCCTTTATCTAATAAAAAAGATTTTAAAGCAGCTACCTCTACTTCTTTAAAATGAAAGATACTGGCTGCTAATGCTGCATCAGCAGCGCCAGCCTTAAAAACAGCTTCAAAATGCTCCATCGTTCCGCCACCTCCCGATGCAATAACTGGAATTGAAACCGCTTGGGATACAGCAGCAGTAATGTCTAAAGCAAAGCCTGCTTTGGTGCCATCATGATTCATGGATGTTAATAGAATTTCACCAGCCCCAAGTGTAGCTGCTTCTTGAGCCCAAGCAAGGCAGGTAGTTGTAGTAGGAACCGTTCCGCCATTTAAATAAACATACCACTGTCCATCCGCTTCTTGTTTGGTATCAATTGCTACCACAATACACTGACTCCCAAATTCTTTTGCCAAACTAGCAATAAGTGATGGATTTTTAAATGCAGCCGAATTGACTGCAATTTTATCGGCACCATTTTGTAATAATACGCGCACGTCTTCGATACTTGATACACCTCCACCTACAGTAAATGGAATATTAATAACCGCTGCAATTTTTTTGGCTAGATCCGCTAAGGTTTTACGTTTTTCATTGGTAGCCGTAATGTCTAAAAAAACCAGTTCATCTATACCAGCTGCTGCATAAAAAGCGCCTAGCTCGACAGGATCGCCAGCGTCTCTAATATTTTCAAAGTTGACTCCTTTAACGGTTCTGCCATTTTTGATATCCAAACAAGCAATAATTCTTTTTGCTAACATAAAAATGAGTTATGCATTAAACTTTTGTAACGATTCTAGTGAAATACGGTTTTCATAAATTGCTTTACCTACAATGGCTCCTGCACAACCAATAGCATCAAGTGTTTCTAAATCTTGCATCGAACTCACTCCACCACTTGCTACGAGTTTTAGATTAGGAAATAACTGGATCAGTGACTGATAAAGTGCAGTGGAAGGGCCTTCTAGCCTACCATCTTTTGAAACGTCGGTACAAAAAATATTGGAAATACCTTTTGCAAGATAATCACCTATAAATGATTCGATTGCTATGTTTGATGTTTGCATCCAACCATTAACAGCTATTAAGTTGTCTTTTACGTCTGCACCTAAAAAAAACCGATCAGCACCATATACATCCACCCAACTTAAAAAAAGAGTATGATTGGCTACCGCAATACTACCAATGGTAGCAAGGGTCGCGCCCCTTTCAAATACAAGCGCCACATCATCATCGGTTTTTATACCACCTCCAAAATCTATCTCTAATTTTGTATGAAGCGCAATGCTTTCAAGCACTTTCCAATTTTTAACAGCACCAGCTTTAGCGCCATCTAAATCTACCAAATGAAGCCGCTGTATGCCAGCTGCTTCAAAAGCTTTTGCAACTTCTAATGGGTTTTCGTTGTAAATGGTTTTTTGCGCATAATCACCCTCTGTTAAACGAACACATTTTCCATCAATAATATCTATAGCAGGTATGATTTGCATCTTATATAATATCTAAAAAGTTTTGTAATATTTTTTCTCCAACAGCTGCGCTTTTTTCGGGATGAAACTGCACCCCATAAAAATTGTTTTTGTGAAGTGCCGCACTATAGGGTAATATATAATTTGTAGTGGCAATAGTATCAGGCCCAAGGGCTGCATAATACCCATGCACATAATAACAATAGGTGTTTGCAGGGAGACCTTTAAACAAGTTTGACGAATAATCACTTATAGTATTCCAGCCTACCTGCGGAATTTTACCAGTTCCATTGGGTAAAAATGAAACCACACGCTCATCAAATACAGATAAGCAGTTGGTGTTGTTTTCTTCCGAATAGGAACATAGTAGTTGCATCCCTAAACAAATGCCCAATACCGGCTGCTCCAGGTTTTTTATAACGACATCTAAATTTCTTTCTTTTAAATATGCCATGGCTGTACTCGCCTCTCCTACGCCAGGGAAAATAACTCGGTCCGCTTTTTGCAATTCCTCTATATTATCTGTTACAACCGGACTAATACCGAGCCTTTCAAGGGCATAGGTAACCGATAATATATTTCCTGCATTATATTTTACAATTGCAACATTCATACTATGATTTACCCGTTATAGATGATAAAAATTGAGCGGTAGTAGCAGTTACATCTGTACTATTTTCAAGCGCTCTAATATATGCTGAACCAATAATGGCGCCGGCTGTATGTCTACTAGCCAGTTCAAAGGAAGCTGCATCTTTTACGCCAAACCCAACCAAAATGGGATTATTTAACTGCAACTGTTTTAGTTTTTGCAAATAAGCGTCAACTGCACCAAAGTTAAGTGCAGACCCTGTTGTAGCAGAAGCACTAACTGCATATAAAAATCCAGAACTTAGGGAGTCTAAATATTGAATGCGCTCGGTTGGTGTTTCGGGCGTTACTAAAAAAATAAAATCTAAATGGTGCTTTTTTAAGATAGCGCCGTATTTTGTTTCAAACTCATACGCTGGCATATCCGGTAAAATAAGACCATCTACGCCTACCGCTGCAGCTGCTGCACAAAATTTCTCGAACCCAAATTGCAACACGGGATTCATATAACCCATCAGTACCACAGGAATATTATTTGTGGCTCTTAAAGATTTTAATTGCTCCAATAAAACCTCGATAGACATTCCGTTTTCTATGGCTTTGGCACCACTTTCTTGAATCACGGGCCCGTCCGCTAGTGGATCTGAATAAGGCATACCTATTTCTACTAAATCAGCACCATTTTTTTCGAGTGCAGCAATAATCGGTAGCGTACTATCTAGTGTTGGATAACCCGCCGTGCAGTATACGTTTAATACTTTTGATGACTTGGCATCAAATAGCTTTTTTAATCTTGTCATGAATCTAATTTTTGCATGTACGTAGATAAATCTTTGTCGCCTCTCCCACTCAAACAAATTACAACGGTATCGGTTGGCTTCCACTTTATTTGATCAAGTGCTGCAAAAGCATGCGCAGTTTCTAGGGCAGGAATAATACCCTCTGTTTTACTAACATGAAAAGCTGCATCCATCGCTTCATCATCTGTGGCACTTAAAAACAAACCTCTGCCTGATGTATATAAATTTGCATGCATTGGGCCAATACCAGGATAATCTAACCCAGCCGAAATACTATGTGGCTCTATCACCTGTCCATCAGCTGTCTGCATTAATAAGCTTTTACTGCCGTGTAAAATACCGGGTGTGCCTAATTGTGTAGTGGCAGCACTCATACTCGTTTGTACGCCATGGCCTGCCGCTTCTACCGCTACAATTTGCACAGACGGTTCTTCTAAGAAATGGTAAAAAGCACCAGCAGCATTACTACCACCACCCACACAAGCAATAACATGTGTAGGAAGTTCAGTACCTGTTTGTACTAATAACTGTTTACGAATTTCTGCACTAATTACACTTTGAAACCTTGCTACCATATCAGGGTACGGATGTGGGCCTACAACGCTGCCAATAATATAATGCGTATCGGTAGGATTATTGATCCAATCTCTAATAGCTTCATTGGTGGCATCTTTAAGCGTTTTACTACCACTCGTAGCTGGCACAACAGTAGCACCTAACATACGCATACGCGCTACATTGGGCGCCTGTCTTTCAATATCTTTTTCACCCATATACACAATACATTCCATACCCTTTAAGGCACATACAGTGGCCGTAGCCACACCATGTTGTCCTGCACCCGTTTCTGCAATGATGCGCGTTTTACCCAGCTTTTGTGCAAGTATAATTTGACCAATGGTATTGTTAATCTTATGCGCACCTGTATGACATAAATCTTCCCTTTTTAAATAGATGGTTGTACCATACTGCGCACTCAGGCGTTTAGCTAAAAATAAAGGTGTTGGCCTACCCACATAATGATGCAATAGATCGTTCACCTCTTTTTTAAAATCTTCGTCATCCATTATTTGTAAATATTGGCTTTTAAGTTGTGCCACATTTGCAAATAACATTTCGGGAATAAAGGCACCGCCAAAATCTCCGTAATAACCATGCTCGTTTGGATTTGTAAATGTCTGTTGCATCATTAAAGGGCTTTAATTATTGGAATAAAAGATTGTAATAGTTGTATGTTCTTTTGTCCGGGCGCCGTTTCAAACTTACTGTTAACATCTACTGCGGTACAATTACCTGCCGCATCAGACTCAACAAAAGAAGTTATTTTAGAAACATCGTCAGGCCCAATGCCACCACTTAAAAAATAAGGCTTTTGTATAGCAGCACTTGTAAGTTTTGTCCAATCAAATGAAATGCCTGATCCCCCATAAACACTAGAAGCGGTATCAAATAGTAAATAATCTACTTCTTCTAAATATTCGGAAATTTTATAAGCCACATCATCTGTTTCTGAAATTCTAAATGCTTTAATAACCGGATATTGATTGGCCATTTCTTTACAATAATTGGGCGTTTCGTCTCCATGAAGTTGTACCATATCAAGTCCTGCTGCAGTTGCTGTAGCAATAACCTGATCCATGGGTTCATTTACAAACACACCTACTTTTAAAACACCAGGCATTTGAAGATCCTTTATTTGTTCAAGCGTAAGCTTATTTAAAACATAGCGCTTTGATGCTGGATAAAATATAAATCCAATGTAGTTAACCTCTTCTTTATGTAAAGCAAGGGCCTCATCTACACTGGTAATGCCACATACTTTAATTTTCATGTTCTCGTTTTTTCAAGTCAGCTACAAATGCAGCAAATGCTGAAGCCGGGTCCGGTGTTTTCATAAAATTTTCACCAATTAAAAAACCATCAAAACCTTCTTTTTTAAGTTCAATTATAGTAGATACATCACTGATGCCGCTCTCTGCAATTTTAGGTAAATGAGCCGGCAACATTTTAGCAAGCGCAATAGAATGTGCAAGGTCTACTTCAAATGTTTTTAGGTTTCGGTTATTGATGCCTACCATATCTACGCTATCACATACATGGTCTAACTCTGCTTTGGTATGAATTTCAAGTAAAACTTCAAGGCCGGTATCTTTTGCAACTGCAGCTAGATGCTTAACCTGAGTAGGTGTAAGACAGGCTGCAATCAACAATATCACTCCGGCCCCATGTGCTTTTGCTTCTATAATTTGATATGGATCAATCATAAAATCTTTGCGCAAAATGGGTATTTCATGTACCGTTGCCGCCGTTAAATCTTGTAAGGTTCCACCAAAAAAATCAGCATCAGTTAATACCGAGAGCCCAGAAGCGCCATGCGCCGCGTAAGCAGTAGTTACATCTTTAACAGTAGCTGTATTATTAATGATGCCTTTACTAGGCGACTTCCTTTTAAATTCGGCAATGATACCCGTTTTGCCAGGCATTGTAAGATAAGAAGCCATTGATAAAGCAGGTGCCTTAAAAAAAGGCATTTGCTTTAAAACGCTTTCAGCAACAAATTGTTTTTGAACAGCTACCTCTTCTTTTTTACGGGCTATTATTTGATCTAATATATTCATATTATTGAACCGCTATTAATTGTTGTAAAACTTGATATGCTTTTTGACTATCTAAACTATCAACAGCCGCCGCATAGGCCAACTCATAATTCGCATACTTATGCGTGGCAAATAATGCAGATGCTGCATTGGCAAGCACTACGGCATTTTGCGCCATCGTTCCTTCGCCCTTTATAATTTTTAAGAATATAGCAGCTGATGCTTCTACGGTATCACCACCCACTAAATCTTCTGGGAAAACAATGCGTTTGCCAAGCGATGTTGCAGAAACAATCCGCTCACCTGTTGCTGTAAATATTTTGGTATCACTTGTTAAAGAAATTTCGTCGTAACCATCAAGTCCATGAATGATGGTATAGTTAACCCCTTCTTCTTGCAACAAATAATGATAAATTCTAGCCATTTCTAAACTGTACACCCCAATAAGTTGATGTGCAGGCTTAGCAGGATTTACGAGTGGACCTAGCATATTAAAGAAAGTACGAACACCTAAGTTTTTTCTAATAGGTCCCACTAATTTTAATGCAGGATGAAAAAGTGGTGCATGCAAAAAACAAATATTCGCAGCATCTAACTCCTGTTTTAATTTGGCTTCGTCGTTTTTAAAAACATAACCAAGCTGTTCCATTACATTGGAAGACCCACTAATGGTACTAGCACCATAGTTGCCATGCTTGGCTACTTTTTGACCAGCACCCGCCACAATAAAACAGGACAGTGTAGAAATGTTAAACGTATTTTTTCCATCCCCACCCGTACCCACAATATCCAGTAAATCATGCGTTCCTAAATTTACAGGAACAGCAAGTTCAAGTAAGGCATCTCTAAAACCTTGTAGTTCCGAAATGGTAATGCTGCGCATTAAAAACACAGTCATTAGAGAAGCTAATTCACTATCATTATAGACCCCCGAAGACATTGACAGTAAAAGATCTTTAGCTGCCGCTCGAGTGAGAGTTTTGTGTTCAAATAAATATTGTAAAATCTTTTTCATCTTAATAACCAGTTTTTAATAACCGTTTCGCCACTTGGCGTTAAAACACTTTCTGGATGGAATTGAACACCACACACATCATACACAGTATGCTCAATGGCCATAATCAATCCGTTTTCATCGGTGGCCGTTACTTTTAGCTCATTAGGTAGGTCTTTGTTTGCAATAACCCAACTATGGTAACGCCCTACTTCGACACTATCTGCTAAACCATTAAATAAATAATTTGTGTTATCAATTTTTATGGGGGTAGCAACACCATGATATACCGTAGTTAAATTTTCTAGTGTAGCACCAAACGCCTCACCAATGGCCTGATGACCAAGGCAAACGCCAAGTATAGATTTAGACGCAGCATACTGCTTAATTAATGGAAGCAGCAGCCCTGCTTCTGATGGAATACCTGGCCCTGGAGACAATATAATTTTATCGTACTCCGCAACCTCTTCTAGGGTAATTTGATCATTTCTAACAACCGTCACTTTTTGATTCGTTATTTTTTCAACGAGGTGTACTAGGTTGTACGTAAATGAATCATAATTATCAAAAACCAATATTTTCATACCAACTACTTTTATATTCCAGCAGCTAAAACCACTGCTCGTTTTAATGCATTTAATTTATTGTTCACTTCTTGCAATTCGCTTTCAGGATTCGATGAAACAACGACTCCTGCGCCAGCTTGATAATAAAGTGTATTGTCTTTACTAAAAAAGCTACGAATCATGATGGCATGATTAAAATCACCATTAAAGCCTACAAAACCAATAGCTCCACCATAATAGCCGCGTGCCGTTGGCTCCAAACCGTCTATAATTTCTAGTGCCTTAAACTTTGGAGCCCCACTTAAAGTGCCGGCAGGAAATGTTTGCGCTAACACACTAAAAGGATTTGCATCCGCTCCTAATGTGCCCACCACTTCGCTTACCAAATGAATCACATGCGAATAAAATTTTACCTGCTTGAACTGACTAACCGTTACCGCAGTGCATGATCTACTTAAATCATTACGCGCAAGATCTACAAGCATTACATGCTCTGCATTTTCTTTGGCGTCTTCTAATAGTTTTGCAGAAAGCGCTTTATCCTCCTCATCATTTCCTGTTCTTTTAAATGTTCCTGCAATTGGATGCATCACGGCTTTATTGTTTCGAACAATTAGCTGCGCTTCCGGAGAAGAACCCATTAATTTATAATCACCATAATCAAAGAAAAATAAATACGGTGAAGGGTTAACGCTCCTTAAAGCGCGGTATACATTAAACTCATCTCCTTTAAAAGACTGTTCAAATCTTCTACCAAGTACAATTTGAAAAACGTCCCCACGTAAACAGTGTTGTATCCCTTTTTCTACCATGGCTTTGTACGCGCCGTCTGTAACATTTGAACGCTCATCACCAACTGGGTTAAATGGAAACTGCGGCACGTCTTTGTTTCGAATAAGGGATTCGATAAGTGAAGTGTCTGCTGCTTCGCTTGCAAGCAAATTTTGACAAATAAATAATTCGTCTTTATAATGATCAAATACAATAACGTACTGATACAACCTATAACGAATGAGTGGAATATTTGTGTTTTTTGCTTCGGAAAATAAAATGGTTTCAAATAAAGGGATGGCATCAAAACTGGTATACCCAAATAATCCTTGGGCAAAATTAGTTTCTTTGTGCGCACTAGGCACCACTTGATAACCCTGCATATAACTCCACAACTGTTGATCGATTTGTGAACCAGCTACCTCCTTTTTGATGGGGTCTTGGTTTGGATATTTTAGTTCGATGGTTTTTGAATCTCTAACTTCAATACCGCCTATAGCATTAATACATATAAAGGAGTAGCTATTTTCTGCAACATGTGCATCGGTGCTTTCTAGTAAGATGGTATCTCTAAAACGGTCTCTTAAACGCAGGTAAATACTAACGGGCGTATACACATCCGCTAACATTCTTTTGCTCTCTGTACGTAAATCAATTTTTTTCATAGGATATAAATAAAAAGCCCCGACTTATGATCGGGGCTTTTGAAATTATTCAAAAAGTAGTGGACAGGCCATTACAATCCCCGATTGGAGTTAGTATGCCACCACCACTTGTTATTTAATACTTGAACCATGGATACAAATTTAAGAAAGATTGACGGGTTAGGCCAAATTTTTTTCTAGAAAAGGGATTCGGCCACAATTAAATCTTGGGGGCGTGTAATCTTAAGATTACTATACTCCCCTTCTATTAAACGAACCGTGTGCCCTGCGGCTTCCACCACGGTAGCTTCATCGGTAAAGCTAGCCTGGTAGGGCTGTTCAAAAGCAGGCAATAATAGGGTACTTAAAAAGGTTTGTGGGGTTTGTATGATTTTAACCAGGTTTCGGTCAACAACCTGGTGGGTATCCCCTGAAATAAGCCTTATACTATCTGTAGCAGTAACAGCAGGTATTGCTGACCCGTGCACAAGGGCCTGTTCGTAGCATTTTTTTATTAAATCACTAGATACGAGGCATCTTACCCCATCATGCACAAAAATTACGCCTGGCTCTTTAATAGCCTGTAACCCATTTTTTACAGAATCAAATCTGGTAGCACCACCCGCAATAAACTGAATATGCGAAAGTTGGGCAGGTTCAAAATAAGTAGCCGCTTCTTCTAAATAAGAAGCTGGCAATACCAGTACTATTTGAATATCGTAATAGGCATAAAAAAACTGTTGAACGGTATGCCAAATGATGGGCCTCCCTTTCAAATGCAAAAATTGTTTAGGCACATCCGTACCCATTCTTACACCTGACCCACCCGCAACAATTACTGCCGTTTTTTTCATTGTCATTTATTTATAAATAGCTATTGCAGACTCGCCTTTACTATTTTGAAATGCGCGGTACATACCTGCACTATTAAACACCATGGCCGTATTGCCTTTGGCATCAACACCAATCATTCCACCTTCGCCATTAAGTGCCATTAATTTTTCATGTACGACCACTTCCATAGCAGCTTGCAAACTAAGGCCTTTATATTCCATGAGGCAACTAACATCGTAAGCTGCAACGGATCTTATAAACATTTCGCCATGACCCGTACAACTTATTGCACAGGTTTTATTGTTGGCATAGGTTCCACTTCCAATAATAGGACTATCGCCAATACGTCCATATTTTTTATTGGTCATACCACCTGTCGAAGTTGCGCCAGCAATATTTCCATGACTATCACATGCAACAGCACCAACAGTCCCAAACTTTTTATCTTTTAATAATTCCTCTAGGTGATGATTGGTATGATCTAGTGAATAGGAATCAGAATCGCGAATAGCCTTCCACTGATCATATCTAAATTGAGAATAAAAATATTCGTCGGGGGCTAACACAACACCTTGCTTAATAGCAAAATCGTTGGCACCTTTACCACTTAAAAAAACGTGGTTGCTATTACGCATCACTTCGGTAGCTAACTGAATAGGGTTTTTAACATTGCGAACTGCGGCAATAGCCCCTGCCTCCAATGTAGCGCCGTCCATAATGGCAGCATCCATTTCTTGTAATCCTTTTTTGGTAAACACACTACCCTTTCCTGCATTGAATAAAATATTATTTTCTAGCGTAAAAATAGATGCCTGAATTGCATCCACCGCAGAACCACCATTTTGCAAAATAGAATAACCAGCATCCAACGCTTCTTGTAATCCGTTTTGATAGGCCTGCTCTAGTTCGGGAGACATATCTTCTTTTAAGATAGTACCCGCTCCTCCATGTATAACCAATGAAAATTGTTGCATAGTTTACTATTTAATTAAGCCAATAGTAGTTTACATTCAGCAAGTAAAAGCGTTTTATTAATAGCCGCGGTACCTACTTCTTCACAAACAAGTCCACCCGCTATGTTGGCCATTTCAGTGGCGAGTTCAATATTTTTTGTTGCTGCATATACAAGTGAAGCAACTGCAATCACGGTATCACCTGCCCCACTTACATCTGCAATGGATCTAACGTGTGTAGGAATAATTTTTGCGGTATCACCAGTATCATAAAACATTCCTTTTTCTGATAAAGTGATAAGCGATATTTGATGCGTTAAATGCGTTTTAAGTGCAGCATGTACCGCTCTTAAATTATCGAGTGTAACAGAAGCGATAGGCACTTGCAATCCTTCTTTTACTTCTTTTAAATTGGGTTTAAAAAGTGTCACACCTTTGTATGCTAAAAAGTTATTTTTTTTAGGATCTACGGACATGACAATGTTTCGTGCTGTACAAAAAGCAATGGCTGCCTCAATAAATGTTGGCGTTAAAACCCCTTTGTCATAATCTTCAAAAATAACAACATCCGGATTTTTTGCATCTAAGCAAGCAACAAATTTTTGAAGCAATACCGCTTCAATATCAGTACTAATTGGCGTTGTAATTTCTGCATCAATGCGCATCATTTGCTGATTGCGACTCATTACACGCGTTTTATTGGTAGTAATGCGGGAAGTATGTGTAAGTAAATAACTGGTGTCAATATGCTCTGCTTCAAATAACGATTGAAGTAAAGCACCATCTGCATCTGAACCAATTACGGATACGATGGTTGTTTGCGCACCTAGTGCAACTGTGTTTAATGCTACATTGGCAGCACCTCCCACGCGGTGTTCTTTACGCTGAAGTGCCACTACCGGAACGGGCGCTTCTGGAGATATACGGTCTACCTGACCCCACCAATAGGTGTCAAGCATAACGTCTCCAATGATTACAACTTTTAGCTTGCTAAAGTCTGTGAAAAGTTGGTCAAAATTTGTCATGTTTATTTTTTATTACTTCGCACTGCAAGGTAATACAAAGGAATGCCTAATAGTGCAATAATAAGCCCAGGCCATGTAAAATTAGGCTTATAAATGATCAATAATACACAAAACAGGGTTCCCATTAAAACATAGATAGCCGGTAAAACAGGATAACCTACCGCTTTATAAGGACGCTCCATTTCGGGGCGTTTTTTGCGTAAAATAAAGATGCCTACAATGGTTAATACATAAAATATCACCACAATAAATGAAACCATATCTAGTAGGTCGCCATATTTACCGCTTAAGCATAATAGCGCCGCTACTAAACACTGTGCCCATAATGCCCACTCTGGTACTGCATTTTTATTAAGGGTAGATGCCTTTTTAAAAAACAAACCATCTTGTGCCATGGTGTAATACACCCTTGCACCAGCTAATATTAAACCATTGTTACAACCAAATGTAGAAATCATAATCATGACTGCGATTACATAAGTGCCTATATTTCCAAAAATAGCATTTGCTGAAGATACAGCTACCCTGTCGGCGGGTGCATGTGCAATATCATTTAATGGAAGCACACTGATGTACATAAGGTTAGCAGATACATAAATAATGGTAACAATAAGTGTACCTAAAAATAAACTGAGTCCAATATTGCGTTTTGGATTTTTAATTTCACCTGCAATAAAAGTTACGTTATTCCATGCGTCGCTACTAAAAATGGAACCCACCATAGAAGCAGCGATGGCGCCAAAAATGGCAAGGCCAATAACGGGTGTAGTACTATTGTCTGCAGCAATGGTTTTCATAGACCAAGCGTCCTGCCAATTGGCATTCCAAATTTCTGATTTAGCGGCCAGTAAAAAACCAAAGCCGATGAGTCCAAAAAGAGAAACAAGTTTGGTTACAGTAAAAGTGGTTTGAATGAGTTTGCCTCCTTGTACCCCTTTGGTATTGATATAGGTTAATAAAATAATGATGGCGATGGAGACCAGCTGTGCCGGATAAATTTTTAGTACCCCCAACTGAAAAATAATATTGGCATCCGTCATTTCTAAGGCTGGAAAGAAGTAGCCCGCAAATTTGCTAAACGCTACACCAACAGCTGCAATGGTTCCTGTTTGAATTACCGAAAAAAAACTCCAACCATATAAAAATCCAAGTAGTGGATTGTAAGACTCTTTTAAGTACACGTACTGCCCCCCTGCTTTTGGAAACATTGCACTAAGCTCACCATAACTTAAAGCCGCTGTTAGCGTCATAAAGCCTGTTATAAGCCATACTGCTACTAACCAGCCTGCCGATCCCACATTGCGAGTAATGTCGGCACTTACAATAAAGATACCAGAACCAATCATGCTACCAGCCACAATCATGGTGGCGTCTAGTAACCCTAATGATGGTTTAAAATCAAGTGTAGTTGTACTCATAAAAAAAAGTTCTGTTGGTTAAAACAGAACTTCAAGATAATTAAAAAAAATAAGAAAGTAGAACCCTATTTTTTTGCTTTATACAAATCATTTAAACCATTTACAAGGTCTGAAGTAATATCGTAAGCAGTGTCTTTGTAGTACATAGAAAGCATATCTGAATTGTTACCCAAAATAAAGGCGTAACCTTTAGCTTTATTGTATTCAGCTAAATAATCCGTAATTTTTTTCTTTACGTCTTGTAATTTTTTCATGCTTTCATCTTGCATTTCATTGTTCATCATTTGCTCCTTGCTCTTAAAGGTCTTGTCCATTTGCTGAAGCTCTTGTTGTCTAGCATTTACTTCTGCTTCTGTCATGCGCTGACCATTTTTTTGTAACTCCTGGTATTTTGCCGCAAAAACTTCTTTTAATTGATTAAGCTCATTGTTATTTTGTTGCGCTTTTGCTTGAATAGAATTACTTACTTCCTTATAGTAATTAAACTGAGATTCTACTGAATCAATTTCAAAATAAGCGATTCTAAAATCACCAGCTGCTACTGATTTAGAACCAGTTGCTACCGCAGACTTACTGCCGCTAAATTGAAAATAAAATAAAATTGCAACTGCAATTCCTAAAACAACATTTAAAACGGTATTGATATTTTTCATGATACTAATTTATACATTTTATCTATTAAAAAGTAAAAGTAGGAAGTGTTGGCTTCCTACTTTTACAAATATACTAAGGCTATAAAATATTATTCTTCCTCATCAAAGCTCATTGCTTCGCGAGTAGTAGCTAACACTTCATATTCTTCTTTGCTTCCTACAATCATGTTCTCGAACTCTTTTTGTCCGGTACCTGCAGGAATCAAATGACCTGTAATTACATTTTCTTTAAGACCTAACATCAAGTCTTTTTTACCTTGTATAGCCGCTTGGCTTAATACTTTGGTTGTTTCTTGGAATGAAGCCGCAGAGATCCAACTTCTAACACCAAGAGACGCTTTGGTAATACCTAGTAAAACTGGTGTAGCCGTTGCAGGTTTTGCATCGCGCACTTCCACTAGTTTTCTATCCGAGCGGCGTAGAATTGAATTCTCTTCGCGTAATTCTCTTAATGTTATGATTTGACCAGCTTTGTACGTTGCACTTTCGCCAGCTTCTGTAACTACTTTTTTATCATAGATACGGTCATTTTCTTCGATAAAGTCAAATCTATCTTCTAGATCCTCCTCTAAGAATTTAGTATCACCAGCATCTACAATTTCAACCTTCTTCATCATCTGACGTACAATCACTTCTACGTGCTTGTCATTGATTTTTACACCTTGTAAACGGTATACCTCTTGGATTTCATTTACAACGTACTCTTGTACTGCAAATGGTCCTTTAATAGCGAGGATTGCCGCAGGTGCAATCTGTCCATCAGACATTGGCGTACCCGCTTTTACGAAGTCACCATCTTGAACTAGAATTTGACGTGTTAGAGGTACTAAGTACTTCTTGATCATACCATCTTTAGACTCAACAATGATTTCTCTGTTACCACGCTTTACGCTACCAAATGCAACCACACCATCGATTTCACAAACAATCGCAGGATTACCTGGATTTCTTGCTTCAAATAATTCAGTTACACGTGGAAGACCTCCCGTGATATCGCGGAGCTTACCTAAAATACGAGGAATTTTAACCATCACAAATCCAGCTTTTACTTCGTCGCCTTCTTCTACAGCGATGTGAGATCCTACTGGTAAGTTGTAATGCTTGTTATCTTTTCCTTCTACAATGATAGTAGGTATTTTTGTTTTATCTTTTGTTTCAATAACCACTTTTTCGCGGTGACCTGTTTGCTCATCGGCCTCATCACGGTAGGTAATACCTTCGAGTACGTTGTCAAATTTGATCTTACCGTTTTGCTCAGAAACGATAACGTTGTTGAATGGATCCCAAGTACAAATCACATCACCTTTTTTCACTTCTTGGCCATCTTTAACGTTTAAGGTAGCACCGTAAGGAACGTTGTTGGTAATCATCAGACGGTCATTTTTAACATCCGTGATTCTTACTTCACCTGTACGTCCAATAACAATTTTAGCTTTCTTGCCTTCGTTGTTTACTGTTTCTACCGTACGTAATCCGTCAAACTGAATGGTACCATCAAACTTAGCTACGAGTGTTGATTCGATAGAAGCAGATCCTGCCACACCACCTACGTGGAACGTACGAAGTGTAAGCTGTGTACCTGGTTCACCAATTGATTGCGCTGCAATAATACCTACTGCGTCACCACGTTGTGCGAGGTAACCCGTTGCTAAGTTTTTACCATAACATTTTACGCAAACACCACGCTTACTTTCGCAAGTAAGTACAGAACGAATCTCTACAGATTCGATACCTGCTTCATCAATTTCTTTAGCAACATCAGATGAAATTTCTTCGCCTGCATTGATAATTAATTGTTCCGTTACTGGATGGTAAACATTATGTAATGAAGTACGACCTTCAATTCTGTCAGATAATGCTTCAATAATATCTTCATTGTCTTTTAATGCAGATGTAGCAATACCTCTTAAAGTACCACAATCATCATCTGCAATAACAACGTCTTGAGAAACGTCAACTAATCGGCGTGTTAAGTAACCTGCATCCGCCGTTTTTAACGCCGTATCCGCAAGACCTTTACGCGCACCGTGTGTAGAAATAAAGTAATCTAATACGTTCAATCCGCTCTTAAAGTTAGACAAGATTGGGTTTTCAATTACCTCAGATCCTGCACTACCACTCTTACGCGGCTTAGCCATTAGACCTCTAATACCTACTAGCTGCTTAACCTGTGTTTTACTACCACGAGCACCTGAATCAAGCATCATGTAAACAGAGTTAAAGCCTTGCTTATCTGTTTGCATTTCATGCATCAATGTTTCAGTAATTCTCGTATCCACACGACCCCAGATATCAATAACTTGGTTGTAACGCTCGTTATTGGTAATAAGACCCATGTTATAGTTTTCCCAAACTTCTTCTACTTCTGCTTTAGCATTATCAAGTAATTCACCACGCTTATCAGGAACGATTAAGTCGTTTACGTTAAATGATAAACCACCACGGAATGCCATTCTAAATCCTAATGTTTTAATATCATCCAGGAATTTAGCGGTTGTAGGAACGTTTGTGATTTTAATGATATCACCAATGATATCTCTTAAAGATTTTTTAGTTAAAAGCGCATTGATATAACCTACTGGAGCAGGTACGTGTTGGTTGAATAACACACGACCAACTGTTGTATCAATTAATTTTTTAACAATCACACCACCTTCACGAACATTGGTTTTTACTTTGATGTTAGCGTGTAAGTCTACACGATTTTCATTGTACGCAATGATCACTTCATCCATGCTGTAGAAAGCCATGCCCTGTCCTTTAACGGTTTCAGTTTCGGTGGTTTTCTTACCCTTTGTAATATAGTATAAACCAAGTACCATGTCCTGAGAAGGAAGGGTGATTGGCGTACCATTTTGTGGGTTAAGGATGTTGTGAGAAGAAAGCATTAATAACTGTGCTTCAAGTACCGCTGCACTGCTAAGTGGAACGTGTACCGCCATTTGGTCACCATCGAAATCCGCGTTAAACGAAGACGTTACGAGTGGGTGTAATTGAATGGCTTTACCTTCAACCAACTTAGGTTGGAATGCTTGAATTGACAAGCGGTGAAGTGTTGGGGCACGGTTTAATAATACCGGGTGACCTTTTAAAATATTTTCTAAGATATCCCAAATCACAGCTTCTTTTTTATCTACTAATTTTTTAGCAGACTTCACTGTTTTTACAATACCTCTTTCAATTAATTTACGAATAACAAATGGCTTAAATAATTCGGCAGCCATATCTTTTGGTAATCCGCACTCGTGCATTTTTAACTCAGGTCCTACAACGATTACAGAACGACCAGAATAATCCACACGCTTACCAAGTAAGTTTTGACGGAAACGACCTTGCTTACCTTTTAATACATCCGATAAAGATTTTAAAGCACGTCCACCTTCTGCTTTAACAGCATTAGATTTACGAGAGTTATCGAATAAAGAATCGATCGCTTCTTGCAACATACGTTTTTCATTACGTAAGATTACTTCTGGCGCTTTAATTTCTAACAAACGCTTTAAACGGTTGTTACGGATAATTACACGACGGTATAAATCGTTTAGATCCGAAGATGCAAAACGACCACCATCTAGAGGTACTAATGGACGAAGTTCTGGTGGAATAACAGGGATGTATTGCATCACCATCCACTCAGGCTTATTTACAATATGCGTACCTGCTTCACGGAAAGATTCTACAACGCTGAGGCGCTTTAAAGCATCTGCTTTACGTTGTTGAGATGTTTCGTTTGCAGCAGCATTACGTAAAGAGAAACTTAAACCATCTAAATCAATTCTTTGCAATAAACCGTGAACGGCTTCTGCACCCATTTTAGCGATGAACTTGTTTGGATCTTCGTCAGGTAAGAATTGGTTTTCTTTTGGTAAAGTATCTAATAGATCTAAGTATTCTTCTTCGGTTAAAAGATCACCCATGTTTAGGTTTTCTTTGATACCGCCTTGTAATACTACATAACGCTCGTAGTAGATGATGGTTTCTAATTTCTTAGAACTCATCCCTAATAAATAACCAATTTTGTTAGGTAAAGATTTGAAGTACCAAATGTGCACTACAGGTACCACTAATTTAATGTGGCCCATACGCTCACGACGTACTTTTTTCTCTGTTACTTCTACCCCACATCTGTCACACACAATGCCTTTGTAACGGATACGCTTGTATTTACCACAAGCACACTCATAATCTTTAACTGGACCAAAAATTCTTTCGCAGAATAAACCATCTCTTTCAGGCTTATACGTACGGTAGTTAATGGTTTCAGGCTTTAATACTTCACCGAAACTTCTTTCTAATATATTATCTGGAGAAGCCAGACCGATAGTGATCTCGGAGAAAGTTAATCTTGGTCGATTGTCTCTTTTAATGGCCATATCTAGGTTGTAAATTTGTAATGATAATTGTTGTTAATAGATGTGTTGGTTTTTTAAAATCTTATTCAAATTTTAAGTCTAAACCTAAACCTCTCAATTCATGTACTAATACATTAAATGATTCTGGTACACCCGGACGTGGAATGTTTTCACCTTTAACGATGGCTTCATAGGTTTTTGCTCTACCAATGATATCATCTGATTTAAGGGTTAATAATTCCTGTAAGATGTTAGCAGCACCATATGCTTCAAGTGCCCAAACCTCCATCTCACCAAAACGCTGTCCACCAAACTGAGCCTTACCACCAAGCGGTTGCTGGGTAATTAAGCTGTATGGTCCGATAGAACGGGCGTGCATTTTATCATCAACCATGTGGTGTAGTTTAATCATATAGATAACACCTACAGTAGCTTTCTGATGGAAACGCTCTCCAGTTTCACCGTCATATAAATACGTATGTCCATTTCTTGGAATACCCGCATCTTTACAATATTGCTCAATTTGATCAGTGCTTGCACCATCAAAAATTGGTGTAGCAAATTTCACACCTAAACGCTTACCAGTCCAACCTAAGATGGTTTCATAGATCTGACCAAGGTTCATACGAGAAGGTACCCCTAGTGGGTTAAGAACGATGTCTACCGGTGTACCGTCTTCCATAAATGGCATGTCTTCTGCACGCACAATTTTGGCAACGATACCTTTGTTTCCGTGACGACCCGCCATCTTATCTCCCACTTTAAGCTTACGCTTAACGGCTAAGTATACTTTCGCTAATTTTAATACACCTGCTGGTAATTCATCACCAATTGAGATGTTGAATTTCTCACGCTTGTAACGACCTAACTCTTCGTTGAAACGAATGCTATAGTTGTGTAATAAGGTGTTGATTTGTTGATCGATTTTTTCGTCACCAGTCCAACCAAGTGGATTTACGTTTTGGTAATCGAGGGTAGCTAAGTTTTTCTGATTGAACTTAGAACCTTTAGGGATCAACATTTCACCAAAGTTGTTGCTTACACCAGCAGAAGATTTCTCTTTTAGTAGTGTTTGTAATTTATCAAGCAACAATTCTTTGATATGCTCGGTATTTTGTTCGTGCACTTTTTCTACTTTTTCAAGTAAAGCTTTTTCACGAATTTTTCCGTTCTTATCTTTTTTGGCGCGTTGGAATAATTTTTTATCGATTACTACACCTTCAGTACCGTTTGGCGCTTTTAAAGAAGCATCTTTTGCATCACCTGCTTTGTCACCAAAGATGGCACGTAAAAGTTTTTCTTCTGGTGTAGGGTCTGATTCACCTTTAGGTGTAATCTTACCAATTAAAATATCACCTTCTTTAATCGTAGCACCAATTCTGATGATACCATGCTCATCTAAATCTTTAGTAGCTTCTTCAGAAACGTTAGGGATATCTGGTGTTAATTCTTCTTCCCCTAATTTAGTATCGCGTACTTCTAATTCATATTCATCGATGTGAACAGAAGTAAATAAATCTTCGCGAACAACTTTTTCACTAATTACAATCGCATCCTCGAAGTTGTAACCTTTCCATGGCATGAACGCCACTTGTAAGTTACGACCTAGTGCTAACTCACCATCTTTAGTTGCATAACCTTCGGTTAAGAAATCACCTTTCTTAACTTTTTGTCCTTTTTTAACAGCAGGACGTAGGTTAATACAAGTTGCTTGGTTTGTTTTGATGAACTTGGTTAGTTTATAAATTTGTAAATCGTCGCTAAAAGAAACCAAACGATCTAAATCATTTCTATCATAACGAACATGAATTTCGTTTGCGTCAACAAACTCAACCACACCATTACCATCTGCATGGATTTGGATACGTGCATCACGAGCAGCTTTTCCTTCTAAACCTGTACCAACAATTGGTGCTTCTGGAATAATTAACGGAACTGCTTGACGTTGCATGTTTGATCCCATTAGGGCACGGTTGGCATCATCATGTTCTAAGAATGGAATTAAAGACGCACTCAAACCAACAATCTGGTTAGGCGCAACGTCCATATATTCTACATCTTCTTTATCTAAAATTGGGAAGTCTCCGGTTTGACGAGAAACAACTTTATCTTCTGCGAATTCTCCTTTTTCTGTTAATGGTGAGTTTGACTGTGCAATTTTTGCAGTATCCTCTTCTTCAGCGCTGAGGTACGTTAATTGCTTCATGTTTACTTTACCATTTTCTACTTTACGGTATGGTGTTTCAATGAATCCCATATCGTTAATAGAAGCATGCACACACAACGTAGAAATTAGACCAATGTTTGGTCCTTCAGGTGTTTCGATGGTACATAAACGGCCGTAGTGAGAATAGTGTACGTCACGTACTTCAAATCCTGCACGCTCTCTACTTAAACCGCCGGGTCCAAGTGCAGAAATACGACGCTTGTGCGTGATCTCTGATAACGGATTTGTTTGGTCTAAGAATTGAGATAACTGTGAAGTTCCAAAGAATGAATTGATAACACTAGAAAGTGTTCTTGCATTGATAAGGTCAACTGGTGTAAATACCTCGTTGTCACGTACGTTCATACGCTCACGGATCGTACGCGCCATACGCGCTAAACCAACACCAAATTGTGCATACAATTGCTCACCCACGGTACGTACACGACGATTGCTTAGGTGATCAATATCGTCAATTTCTGCTTTCGCATTGGTTAAACGAACTAAGTATTTGACAATTTCAATAATGTCTTGCTTTGTTAATACTTTTTTCTCTAATGGATAATCTAAGTCAAGTTTACGGTTGATTTTGTAACGACCAACTTCACCTAAATCATAACGCTTATCAGAGAAGAATAATTTGTCAATGATACCACGCGCCGTTTCATTATCTGGAGCATCTGCACCACGTAATTGACGGTAAATATGTTGTACCGCTTCTAACTCAGAGTTAGAGGTATCTTTGTTTAATGTGTTGTAGATGATTGCATAATCACCACCAAATTCTTCTTTTTGAATAAAGACACTCTTCACATCCATCTCAACAATTGTTGCGATAGCAGCTTCATCTAAAACAGTGTCACGCTCCATAACAATTTCGTTACGCTCGATGCTCACTACTTCACCTGTATCTTCATCCACAAAATCTTCTACCCATGTTCTTAAAACACGCGCAGCTAATTTGCGACCAACTTGATTGGCCAAAGATTTTTTATCGGCTTTGATTTCGTCAGCCATTCCAAATAATTCCAGAATGTCCTTGTCTGTTTCAAAACCAATTGAACGTAATAAAGTAGTTACTGGGAACTTCTTTTTACGATCGATATATGCATACATAACATTGTTGATGTCTGTAGCAAATTCCATCCATGCACCTTTAAAAGGAATTACACGAGCAGAATAAATTTTTGTACCGTTCGGGTGAACTGATTGTCCAAAGAATACACCAGGTGAACGGTGTAACTGAGAAACAATAACACGCTCAGCGCCATTAATTACAAACGTACCACGTGGTGTCATGTAAGGAATGTTTCCGAGGAATACATCCTGTACGATGGTTTGGAAATCCACGTGCTCTTCATCGTTACAGCTTAAACGTAGTTTAGCTTTAAGAGGAACTGCATACGTTAATCCACGCTCCATACACTCATCAAGTGTGTAACGTGGTGGATCAATAAAATAATCTAGGAACTCTAGTACGAAAATGTTACGCGTGTCAGTGATTGGAAAATTTTCCTTAAACACACGGAACAAACCTTCCACATTTCTGCGATCTGGTGTTGTTTCTAACTGAAAAAATTCTCTAAATGACTCTAACTGAATGTCAAGTAAATCTGGCGTTTCTGCCAAGTTCTTTGTTTTACCAAAGTTGACTCTGTTGTTCAAAATTGTTGTAGACATGTATATAAAACCGGTTTAAATACAAAAAATATTGAGACAAGTATCCCAATTTAAGGATGGCAAAGGTACGAAATGAGGGGCAGGAAACAAACAAATACTGGACCAAAATGTCCAAAAAATCAATAATTTTTACCGCAAAAGTCAGCCTGTCATGAAAAAAGGCTAAAATTTTGTAAGATTTATTGTAAAATATTGATTATCAGCAGATTTTTAGAAAAAATAATTTGTTAAAATACTGCAAAGTTCGAAAAAAATGTAGCAAGATGGCATAAAAAAAGCGGTTTCAACAAGGTTGAAACCGCTTTTTTTTGAATGTATTGGACTAGAATTAGTCGTAAATTACTTTACTTCTACTTCAGCACCAGCTTCTTTAAGCTTAGCTACGATATCGTCAGCTTCTGCCTTAGAAACACCTTCTTTAACAGGTTTTGGTGCACCGTCAACTAGATCTTTTGCTTCTTTAAGTCCTAAGCCAGTTAATTCTTTTACGATTTTAACTACGCCTAATTTGCTAGCACCACCGCTTACTAAGATTACATCAAAAGATGTTTTCTCTTCTGCAGCAGCAGCTCCGCCACCGTCACCTGCGCTCATTACAACCGCAGCAGCAGCTGGTTCAATACCGTAATCAGCTTTTAATACATCAGCTAATTCTTGTACTTCTTTTACTGTTAAGCCTACTAATTGTTCGGCTAATGCTTTAACGTCTGCCATTTGATTTAAATTTTTTCCGCCTTCATACTTTGTTACAAGTCCGGCGGAGGGTTTAAAAAAATTTGCCTTTATTTTCCCTCAGGCCTGGGATATTTTTACGTTACTTATTCTGCAGCTGGAGCTTCTGCTTCAGGAGCTTCAGGAGCTACTTCTGGAGCTGCTTCTGCAACTGGTGCAGCAGCTTCTTCTACAGCAGCTTCTACAGATGCTACAACAACTTCTGTTTCAGTTTTGGTGCTACCATTTTCGGCGTGGTTTAATAAAGCAGCAATTACGCGCTTAGCCGGAGATTGTAGTAATCCAAGAACTTCACCAATAAGTTCGTTTTTAGTTTTGATTTGAGTTAACGCCTTAAGTGTGTTATCACCAGAGTAAACATCTCCATTGATAAACGCAGCTTTTAATTGAGGCTTGTCTCCACCCTTTCTGAACGCGCTGATAATAACAGCTGGATCTTTAGGATTTTCAGAGAACATTAACGCAGTAACATTATTTAATGCTGGATAAATAGCAGCATATTTTTCTGCATCGATAGCTTCTAATGCTTTACGGATAAGCGTGTTTTTAGCAACTTTCATTTCTACTTGCTTATCAAAACAAGTACGACGAAGTGCAGAAACCTGCTCTACAGATAAAGATTCGGTATCGGTAATGTAGAAGTTATTGTATTGAGTGAACTTTTGTTTAAGAACCTCAATCACTTCATTTTTTTGATCTTTTGTCATGTCTGATCTTTTTTAAAAACCCGGGTCATTTTTCTAGAAAATAGAAATCACCAGGAATTAGTTCATTAATGATTTTGTGTCTAACATAATGCCAGGACTCATGGTACTAGCCATGCTTACACCTTTGATGTAAGTTCCTTTAGAAGAAGATGGCTTTAACTTAATAATAGCGTTGATTAACTCTGTGCTATTTTCAGCAAGCTTATCTGGTGCAAAAGAGATACGTCCAATTGAAGCATGAACAATACCTGCTTTATCAACCTTGAAAGCAATTTTACCACCTTTTACTTCATTAACAGCTGCTGCTACATCGTTTGTAACAGTACCTGTTTTAGGGTTTGGCATTAAGTTACGTGGACCTAATACTTTACCTAATTTACCAATTTTAGGCATTACTGCTGGCGTTGCAATGAT
>CAMCDT010000007.1:0-77710 GCA_945873615.1 Sediminibacterium ginsengisoli
AAAATATCAAACATAATAAACAGCGGCCAGAGGTCTAGTTCGTTTAATTTTTTCATGCCTTTATAAAAAACAAAAGCCTGAATTAAAAATCGAACACCAAATACCGCAAGGCTAATCCACCAGCTGTAAAAAATGATAGAAACAATGAGAAGTGGATACAATAAAAATTGTGAAGTACTATAAAGGCCTAATAATAATTTATGATTGGATTTATAATAACGACTCGTTGTGTAGTGTCTGTACTTTTGTGCCATCCATTCGTTCCACGTGGATTTTGGCTCACTTAAAGTATGGGTATCAGGATCAATGCAAACCGCTGTATTGCGCGCTGTTGCTACCTGATTGATAAATAAATCATCATCACCACTAGGTACTTGATTGATGGAAGAGAATCCTTTATTGCGTAAAAAAACTTGTTTTTTATAGCTCAGGTTTCGGCCAACACCCATGTACGGATTGCCGCTTAAAGCATAGGTCAAATACTGTAAAGCAGTATGGAATGTTTCAAAACGAATCAGTTTATTTAAAAAGCCCGGCTTTTTGCGGTAGGCACCATAGCCAAGTACAATTTCGATATTGTCTGTGTAAGCCGCTTGCATCTTTTTAATCCAGTGCTCGGTGGCAGGCACACAGTCTGCATCTGTAAGGAGTACAATTTCGTATTTCGCACTTTTAATACCCATCGATAAAGGAAACTTTTTTCCTGCTATCATTTTAGCTTCCTGGGTTAATAAAACGTGGTTGATATTTTTAAAAGCCTTTTTAAATTCATCAATTAAATACTTGGTATCATCTGTAGAATTATCATTTACCAGCACTACTTCAAAACTGCTTCTATAATCCTGTACCAAAACAGCCGGCAATGTTTGTACCAAATTGTGCGCTTCATCTCTTGCACATATCACCACCGAAACGGCGTGTTCCATATGCTCCGAAGGCGTTGTTTCTTTATAAAATGCTAAACGAATAAAGAAATAGAGGTAATAAAAGAGTTGAATGGCTACTACCGAACAAAAAATATAGAAAATAAGGGTCCAAATGATGGGAGCTACGTTCATGAGCGCAAAAATAGTGGTTTTGTGCTACTTTTGTGGCCATGGCTGCACTTACCTTCCAACTTCAAAATACGGCTACCGGCACGGGTGCAAGAGCCGGTGTGATGCAAACCGATCATGGTGAAATTTTAACCCCCATTTTTATGCCTGTGGGCACCGTGGGGACGGTTAAAGCGGTAACGCAGCAGCAGCTTTCACTAGAAGTGCAGGCTCAAATTATTTTGGGCAATACTTATCATTTGTATTTACGTCCGGGCACCGAGGTACTTGAAGCAGCGGGTGGACTCCATAAATTTAATGGCTGGCATAAACCCATTTTAACCGATAGTGGCGGGTACCAAGTTTTTTCTTTGGCCGCCAACCGAAAAATTACTGAAGAGGGGGTTTTGTTTCAATCACATATAGATGGTAGTAGACACCTTTTTACACCAGAGTCGGTGATGGATATTCAGCGCAGTATTGGTGCCGATATTATTATGGCTTTTGATGAATGTCCGCCGTATCCAAGTGAGTATACCTATGCTAAAAAAAGTATGGAACTTACACACCGCTGGTTAGAGCGTTGTATCAAAAGACTTGCTGAAACCCCTGATAAATACGGGTATACGCAAAATTTATTTCCAATTATTCAGGGGAGTACTTTTAAAGATTTGCGCGTTGCCTCTTCCGAATTTATTGCTTCTACAAACTGTGTGGGTAATGCCATTGGTGGATTAAGTGTAGGTGAACCTGAAGAAATGATGTACGAGTATACATCACTATGTACTAAACATTTACCTACCAATAAACCCCGTTATTTAATGGGTGTTGGAACACCTTGGAACCTACTAGAATGCATCGATAGAGGTGTTGATATGTTTGACTGTGTAATGCCTACCCGCAATGGCAGAAACGGCATGTTGTTTACATCTGAAGGGGTAATCAACATCAAAAATAAAAAGTGGGCATCTGATTTTTCTCCAATAGACACGGGTATTCCATGCCATTCTAGCAATTATTATTCGAAAGCCTATTTGCGTCATTTGTTTGTAGCCGATGAAATATTAGGGCTTCAAATTGCTAGTATTCATAACTTGGCTTTTTACTTGTGGCTAGTAGGGGAGGCAAGAAAACAAATTTTGGCAAATAATTATGCTACTTGGAAAGCGGAAATGCTGCCCATCTTAAAGCAGCGTTTATAATTTATTGTAGGTACATGAAAAAACTTGACTGGTACATACTTAAAAAATTTCTGTCCACTTTTTTCTTTGCAATCTTTTTGTTTGCAGTGATTGCCATCGTTATTGATGTAAGTGAAAAGACAGATGATTTTGTACGTTCTGGTTTAAGTTTTAAAGATATTATTACAAGTTATTATTTTGGTTTTATCCCACATATTATTGCGCTACTACTTCCGCTTTTTGTTTTTTTAGCAGTGATATTTTTTACCTCTAAAATGGCTGGACACTCCGAAATCATTGCTATTTTGGCCAGTGGCACTTCTTATAACAGATGGCTGCGCCCGTATTTTGTGGGAGGTGTAATGCTAGCGATGGTGTTATGGTTTGCCAATCAATATGTAGTGCCAAAAGCAAATAAAATTAGAGGAAGTTTTGAAGCTACGTACATTGATAAAAACAGTTCTTATAACGCACTTATAGGCACCAACTCCAACATTTATTTGCGTATCGATTCATTTACGTATGCTGGTATTTATTCGTATGATACGGCTACAAAAAGAGGCGGTCCGTTTTTTGCCTACACCTTAAAAAATAATAAACTGGTACGTAATATTAGAGCCGATCAAATTACCTGGGATACGGCTTCTAAAAAATGGAAACTAGAATTTATTATTGACCGCACCGTAATGCCGCTTCAAGAAAAAGTAGCTTATACCACCCAAAGTCTCATGGTATTTAATTTTGGTCCGCTCGATTTAAGTAGAGATAAATACACCAAAGACAAACTAACCACTTCTGAACTAAACCGCTTTATTGAGCTTGAAAAATTAAGGGGTTCGGAAGGGCTTAATGCCCTAAAAGTGGAGCGTTACAGACGAGATGCCACCTGCGTAACGGTCTTACTTTTAACCATTATTGGGGCCATCGTAGGGGGGCGAAAAGTGCGTGGAGGTAGCGGTATGCACCTAGCAGTGGGCTTTATTATTGCCGCATTATTTATCATTACAGACCGTTTTTCAACCATTTTTGCCACAAAAGGCAATTTACCCCCATTAATGGCGGCTTGGATACCCAATATTATCTTCCTTTTTGTGATATTTTACCTCTATAAGAAGGCCCCTAAATAGGAAACGTTAAAATGCCCTAATTTCTTTCATTTTCTTTTGTTATCCAAAGCTTCTTGTACATACCTTTGCGCAAGATTTTTTTAAAACAATGTAGCAATGGAATTATTGAAAGAAAAGTTTAAGACGAAAGCAGAAACTGCTGCCCTTGAAATCAAAGAAATTATTAAAACCCACGGTACCAAAAAAGTGGGTGAAGTAACACTTGCACAAGTATACCAAGGTATGCGTGGTATTACCGGACTTGTTACCGAAACTTCTTTACTCGATGCGCAAGAAGGTATTCGTTTTAGAGGTTATTCAATTCCAGAATTACAAGCGCGTTTACCAAAAGCTCCAGGTGGTGGCGAACCATTACCAGAAGGCCTTTTTCATTTAATGTTATTAGGTGAACTTCCTACACAAGAAGACGCCGAAACGATTACCAATATTTGGCAGCGCAGAAGTCATGTACCTAATCATGTGTTTGCAACCATCGATGCACTTCCTATTACCACACACCCAATGACCATGTTTGTTACGGGCGTGATGGCACTTCAAACAGAAAGTAATTTTGCAAAAGCATACGCTACAGGCATCAATAAAAAAGATTATTGGAGTCCAGTTTTTGAAGACACTATGGATTTAATTGCACGTCTTCCACGCATTGCTGCATACATCTATCGCCGTAAGTATAAAAACAACGAACATATTCATCCAAACGGCCTACTAGACTGGGCTGGTAACCTTGCTCACATGATGGGTTACAACGATGAAAGCTTTAAAGAACTCATGCGTTTATACATGACCATCCACGCCGATCATGAAGGTGGTAACGTATCTGCACACACTACACACTTAGTAGGTTCTGCACTAAGCGATCCTTATTTAAGTTATGCTGCTGGTATGAACGGTTTAGCGGGTCCATTACATGGGTTAGCCAATCAGGAAGTAATCAAGTGGATTTTTGAAATGCAAGAATCACTCGGTACAGACGCTCCAACTTCGGAGCAAATTGCAAACTATGTACAAGCTACTTTAAGTGCAGGTAAAGTAGTTCCTGGTTATGGTCATGCGGTACTTCGTAAAACAGATCCACGCTTTACAGCGCAAATGGAATTTGGTAAAAAACATATGCCAGATGATAAATTGGTAAACACGGTTTGGAATATTTACGAAACCGTTCCACCAATTTTACAATCATTAGGTAAAGTAAAAAATCCTTGGCCAAACGTTGATGCACATTCTGGTGCATTACTAGTGCACTACGGCATGGTAGAAAATGAATTTTATACCGTGCTTTTTGCCGTGAGCAGAGCACTTGGTGTACTATCTAGCCTTTGTTGGGACCGCGCGTTAGGGTTCCCACTGGAAAGACCAAAATCTGTAACTACAGATTCGGTAAAACAATGGCTAGATGGGAAAGCAGAAATTTGGGAAGGCTAGTTCCACAATAGCTTAGGGGAATTAGCTCAGTTGGTAGAGCGCTTGCATGGCATGCAAGAGGTCAGCGGTTCGACCCCGCTATTCTCCACGTACAGATGTTTAAAGGGCTTTGGTTAAACCAAGGCCCTTTTTTTATTTTGGAGATGTTATTTATTATCATATCTTCATGATATCAAAATAATATCAAACATGGAAAAATTACTCAAACCCTTTTCTGGGTACAAAGCAGCTTTGGTTGCACTTATTTCATTTTTTATTGGCTTTGCACTTGTGGTTGGCGGTGCTCAACAAAATGAGGGCGGCCAAGTATTTTTTGGAATTATACTTTTAGCGTTTTGCGTTTTCTTAATTAAAGGGCTCATGATTATTGATCCTAATTATAGTGTTGTACTTACGTTTTTTGGTAAGTATGTGGGTACCGTTAGAGAAAATGGACTTCAATTTGTCAATCCATTTTACAGTAAATTAAAAGTGTCACTTCGTATGCAAAGTATCGAAAGTACCAAGTTAAAAGTGAATGATAAACTAGGTAACCCTATCGAAATTGCTGCAGTTATTTTATATCAAGTAGAAGATACATACAAAGCAGTATTTGATGTAACAAGTTTTAATGATTACATCCGAAACCAAAGTGAAGCAGCAGTTCGTCATTTGGCAACCACTTGTCCTTACGATAATATCGAAAATGAAAAAGCACATATTACTTTACGTGATGGTGGAGACGAGGTGATTGAAATGTTAGAACAAGAATTAAATCAGCGTTTAAATAAAGCGGGCGTGTTGGTTACAGAAGCGCGCATAAGTCACTTAGCATATGCCTCAGAAATTGCCGGTGCTATGCTACAACGCCAGCAGGCAACAGCCATTGTAGCTGCTCGAGCAAAAATTGTAGAGGGCGCAGTGGGTATGGTTGAAATGGCCCTTGCCATGTTATCTGAAAAAGATATTGTGGTTTTAGATGATGATAAAAAAGCGGCCATGGTGAGTAATTTAATGGTGGTATTGTGTGGTGAAAAATCAGCTTCTCCGGTATTAAATACAGGTAGTCTTTACTAATACTTTTAAATCTTTTTTATGTCTCTTGCAAAAAAAACTTTTGTTTTGAGGATGAGCGAAAACACTTTTAATAAGCTGTCTAAATGGGCCGATGATGAATTTAGAAGTGTAAACGGACAAATTGAAATGATACTCGACAAAGCATTAAAAGAAGCCGGCAGAAAATCGGTAGATAAAGATGCAAAGCCATCTCAAAATCCTAAATTGCTTAAATGAAAATAAAATTAATTGTAGTAGCGCTACTTTGTGTACTATTTATCACTAATGCGTTTGCTCAAACCCTTACCATCGGCAGTTTTAATGTTCGTTATGACAACCCGCGAGATTCTGGAAATTTGTGGAGTGCCAGACTCCCTAGAGTGGCCGCCCTCATTGCTTTTCATGATTTTGACATTGTAGGAACGCAAGAAGGGTTGCAGCATCAACTAGATGGTATGCAAGCGTTACTTCCCGGGTATACATATTACGGTATTGGTAGAGATGATGGAGCTTTAAAAGGAGAGCACTCTGCTATTTTTGTAAAAAAAGATGCTTTTACAATTGTAGATAAAGGTGATTTTTGGTTATCTGAAACGCCCACTAAACCTGGATTTGGTTGGGATGCGCGTATTAATAGAATTTGCTCTTGGGTGTTGCTACAGCACAATGTAACGCGCAAAAAAATGTACTGTTTTAATGTGCATTACGATCATCAAGCGGTGGTAGCGCGTAATGAAAGTTCTAAGCTCATTTTAGAAAAAATTAAAACCATTGCTGGGAGTACACCTGTTATTTTAACGGGCGATTTTAATGGTGATCATAGTTCAGCATGGTATCAGCTCATTGCAAATTCAGGTAGTTTATTGGATACGTACAATAGAGTTGCAATGCCTTATAAACCCAACGGTACTTTTCAGGGTTTTGGCCCCAATTTAAATCCAGACCAAGTAATTGACCATATTTTTACAAGTACGCATTTTACGGTGAGTCGTTGGGGGGTGTTGACAGATTCTTACAATGGCAAGTTTCCGTCGGATCATTTTCCAGTTTTAAGTCGAATCAACCTTAAATAAGGGTTTTGTCTGCACTAGGGTGTTATTTAACGGCTTAATTGTGCAAAAGCTTTCCTAAATAACGAGGCTTTAGCATTTTTATTCACAGGGGCTTGCTTCTTTTGTAGAACCCATTAATTTTAACGGTAATCAAACCCATTGTATGTTTTATTTATTACAAACAGACACCATTCAAAAAGCAGTTGGAGCAGTAGCTGCAAGTACGCCAGAAAAAATTTCTATGCTTAGCTTATTAGAAAAGGGTGGATGGATCATGTATCCATTATATTTTTTATTGGTTGCAGCCATTTATGTTTTTGTGGAGCGTTTGTTAGCTATCAATAAAGCTTCTAGAATAGAACCCAATTTCATGAATATTATCAGAGATAATATTGTTACAGGTAATGTGCAAGCCGCGCGTAATTTGGCAAAAAACACCAATAGCCCTGTAGCGCGCATGATTGATAAAGGGATTCAGCGCATAGGAAAACCATTAGATGCCATCGAAAAAAGTATGGAAAATGTAGGTCGCCTAGAAATGTACAATATGGAAAAAAATCTTTCTATTTTATCTCTCATTTCCGGTATCGCGCCGATGTTTGGATTTTTAGGAACCATTATTGGTATGGTGCAACTATTTTATGGAATTGCCTCTACTGGTGAATACACGTTAAATACCATTGCCGGCGGTATTTATACAAAAATGATTACGTCTGCAACCGGTTTAATTATTGGACTCATTGCATATGTAGGGTATAATTTTTTAAGCACCCAAATTGACAAAACCGCCAATAAAATGGAAGTGGCTAGTTCAGAGTTCATTGATATTTTACAAGAACCTACTCGTTAATTTTATACAATGAATATCAGAAAGCGTTTAAGAACTCATCCAGAAGTGCACACCGGTGCCTTAAATGATATTCTATTTATACTGTTGTTGTTTTTCCTTATTGTATCAACGCTTGCCAATCCAAACGTGATTAAAGTGTCCAATCCAAAAGCAGCAAGTGATACCAAGGCCAAACAAACAGTGGTGGTTACGGTAGACAAAGACCAGCAAATTTATATTGGTTCAAAACCTATAGGACTTGACTCATTAGAATCTGAACTTTCTGTTTTTTTAGCGAAAGAAACGGATAAGCCTTCGGTGGTTATTAATGGAGATAGCACTTCTCATTTAGGTACTGCGATAAAAGTAATGCAGGTAATAAAAAAACTGGGCGCAACACCTGTAATGGCTGTAGACAATAGCCAGTAGTAAGTAGTGAGTACGAGCAGCCATTAGTTAGTAGCCGACACTAAGTTTTTTATCGCTACAATCATTCGGTCATTCTCAAACAAATCTTTGTGCAGCACGCTATTGTATGCATGTTGCGTAAATGCATCCGTGGTTTGAGAACCCAGTGCTTGATTGATTTCTACAAATATGGCGCCACCACTACTTAGGTGCGTATTTCCAAAATTTGCAATGGCATTATAAAAAACAAGTGGATTATTATTTTCAACAAATAGCGCCGTGTGCGGCTCAAAGTCTAGTACATGCGCCGCCATATTATTTTTTTCATTTTCTGCTATATACGGAGGGTTGGAAATAATAATATCATAACTACCTATTTCCGGCCAGCATGTTTCGTCTAAAAAATCAAGTGTTTTAAACAAAATAGGTGCATTGTATTTTGCAGCATTGATAGTTGCCACTTCAATAGCCCCAACACTAATGTCGATAGCCGTAATGATAGCAGTTGGTATTTTTTGTTGCAGTGCAATGGAAATACAGCCGCTGCCTGTTCCTACTTCTAATATTTTAATGGCTGGCTTATTATTTAAATTTGTTGCCGCCCAACTAGCGCATAACGCTACCAGTTCTTCTGTTTCCGGTCTTGGAATAAGGGTATGCTCGTTAACCATTAAACACAGTCCTGCAAACCAGGCTTCATCAAGCACATATTGCACGGGCTTACCTGTGCGCAACTGGTTGGTGAACTGTTGCAGTTGCTCCTTATGATTGTCAGAAAGGTTCTCGTTTTTAATAAGCCAGCGATCCATTTTTGATTTACCCGTCACAAATTCCATCACCATACCTGCTATTGTAGCTGCTTCTCTATCGTCATAGAGACCATCTAGTGCAGTAGTAAGGGTCTGTTCGGCTAATTCAAAAGTCATGATGCAATGTTAGTATCATTTAGGTTATTTTTGCGCCAGCCCTTCAAATTTATTTATCCATGCAAAACGCAGATCATTACTTTACTATCGAAAAGCCTTCCATGGCCGAATTTAAAGATAGAGGGAGTAAATTTTTAGGGTATGCTTTTCCAATTGCTTCTCCCGAAAATTTTAAACAGCATTTACAGGATTTAAAAAAAGAACACGCTAAAGCAGTGCATCACTGTTTTGCCTATAGGTTAGGATTAACCAATAATTTATTTAGAGTGAGTGATGATGGTGAACCCGCTGGAACTGCTGGTAGGCCTATACTTGGGCAAATTGATAGCAGTGGTGTAACCAATACGGCCATTATTGTAGTGCGTTATTTTGGAGGGACTTTACTAGGTGTTCCTGGGCTAATAAATGCGTATAAATCGGCGGCCTCCATGGCATTACAATTAACACCGTTTGTACAAAAAACAATTGAGTGTTATTATGAGCTTTCTTTCGACTATACACAAATGGGAGAGGTGATGAATGTTGTAAAGCTATACGGCTGTTCGGTAACAGAACAGTCCCTGCAACTTTTTTGTAACCTACGCATAGGTATTCCTAAAGCAAGACTTGAAGAAGCATTGTATAAATTTAAAGACTTACACACCGTAGGTGTAAAACCCTGCGCCTGATTTTACGCCTAGTTTTTTATCCGCAACCATACTTACAAGAAATGGACAAGGAGCGTATTTTTCTTCTTTAAATCCTTCGTATAAAACTTCTAAAATGCTAAGGCAAACATCAAGTCCAATAAAATCTGCGAGTTGCAGTGGACCCATCGGATGCGCCATGCCAAGTTTCATGATGGTGTCTATAGATTCTTTGGTAGCAACGCCTTGGTGTAGTGCATAAATGGCTTCATTGATCATAGGCATTAAAATCCTATTGGCAATAAAACCTGGAAAATCATTGACCACGCAAGGTACTTTTAATAAAGTGGTGCTTAGTGCAACCACGGTATTGGTAGTTTCTTCATTGGTCTCTTTTCCATTGATAATTTCAACCAGTTTCATAATAGGAACCGGGTTCATAAAATGCATCCCTATAACTTGTGCGGGTCTTTTGGTAACACTTGCAATTTCAGAAATAGAAATTGATGAAGTGTTACTTGCTAAAATAGCATGGGCTGGCGCTGCTGCGTCAAGTGCCTCAAAAATAGAAAGTTTAATGGCTTTATTTTCGGTAGCTGCTTCTACTACTAAGTCGGCATTAGATACAGCCGTAGCAAGCGTTGTGCTGGTAGTTAGGTGCGCAAGGGCCGTTTCTTTTTGTGCAGCCGTAATGGTTTCTTTGGTTACCAAACGGTCTAAATTTTTATGAATCGTAGCAAGGGCTTTTTCTAATTGTGCACTACTAGTATCTAATAGTGTTACAGTAAATCCATGGGTTGCAAATACTTGTGCAATACCATTACCCATGGTGCCTGCACCAACAACGGTAACATTTTTTATAGTAGACATAAAACTATTTTTTTCGCTTATAATCGCCACGCTTCCACGACTTAATAAAATCTGCCCAAGCCGCTGGATTTAAAATATTCATTGGTGGAATTTGTCCAGCATAATAATATTTATTGGCTTGCTGACGTAATTGATAATTTACGGCTTCTCTACCATCTGATGGTAAAGAGTTAAGTAAAATTCTATTGCGCGCTTCGTCTGTATTTTTTCTAGCCACTTCGTACATGTCATCATTTACTTTGTTGTTTACAAAGTCTCTTTCAAACTGCTCACGTGTGGGTCTTGGTCTTAAAATAGTTGCGGGTAAATAAACGGTATCACTTACCATGAGTTGAATAACACTGTACTGATTTTCTGAAAGGTTGGCTGGAATATCGATGCGTCTATCTTTAAATCCAACGCAAGAAAAAGTGATTTTGTCGCCTTTTAAAACAGCAATAGAAAAAACCCCGTCGGGGCTGGTAATGGTACCTCTTCCTTTTCCTTCTACAATAATACTAGCAGAAGGGATGCCTCTTAAGCTATCGGCGGTCATAACTACCCCATACAGTTGCACAACCGAATCTCTGTAGGCTGCATTTTGGGCCTTAGCCTTATTTAGGCTACAAAAGGCAATGGCAATAAGAAGGATGCGTAGCATTTTATTCATCGGCTCAAAAATACGAATGGTTTTGACAATAAAAAGTCAATAAATGGGCTTGTTTATGGCAAAGTAAGGGCTACAGCAATTAACTTTGCACACTTCTACCTTATTTTAACAAAAACTTGCGTGACCATGACCGAAGAAGCGATTTTAAAGGCCCTTAGTAATGTACAAGAGCCTGATTTAGGAAAAGATCTAGTAACCTTAAATATGGTGAAAGACGTGCAAATTAATGGCAACGATGTAAGTTTTACCATCGTTCTAACTACGCCTGCTTGCCCCATGAAAGATATGATGCGCACGGCTAGTGAAAATGCAGTAAAACTGCTTGTCAATAAAGAGGCAAATGTTCAGGTAAACTTTACAGCCAATACCACTTCAACCAGAAAAGAAAATTTACAAATATTAAGCGGTGTTAAAAACATTATTGCGGTGGTAAGTGGTAAAGGTGGTGTAGGAAAAAGTACCGTGTCTGCAAATATTGCGCTTGCTCTTGCAGAAGGTGGCGCTAGCGTGGGCCTTATGGATGCAGATATATATGGACCTAGTGTGCCTATTATGTTTGGTGTGCGTGGTGCACGTCCGCTCATGAAAGATATTGATGGAAAAGGATACATTGTACCGCTCGAAAAATATGGTATCAAATTAATGAGTATCGGACTTTTAGTGGACGAAAAAAATGCAGTGGTATGGAGAGGTCCAATGGCGAGTAGTGCCATCAAACAATTTGTTACAGAGGTAGACTGGGGGCCACTTGATTATTTAATTATTGATATGCCACCGGGCACCGGAGATATTCATTTAACACTTATGCAAACCGTGCCTGTAACGGGTGTGGTGATTGTTACAACTCCGCAGGCGGTAGCACTTGCCGATGCTAAAAAAGGTATTGCGATGTTTGGCCAGGCGCAAATTAATGTGCCAATTATTGGACTCGCTGAAAACATGGCTTATTTTACCCCAACCGAACTACCTGACAATAAATATTACTTATTTGGAAAAGAGGGTGGTAAAAAATTAGCAGAAGAATATGACCTTGCATTTTTAGGTCAAATTCCACTGGTACAATCTATTAGAGAAGGTGGTGATGAAGGTGTTCCGGCGATGGTAGGAACTGACGAAATTAGCAAAGAAGCATTCAGAAATATTACTGCACAAGCCGTTCGAAATATCGCCATCAGAAATGCGGGCGTACCTGCAACGAGGGTGATTAAAACAGAAGTGTAAGCATGAAAAAAATCATTATTACCCTAGACGGATATTCTTCATGCGGTAAAAGTACCCTTGCCAAACAAATGGCTGCTCATTTAAATTATGTGTTTATTGATAGTGGTGCTATGTACCGTGCAATCACCCTTTATTTTATCAGACATGGTATTGATTTAACAAATGTGGTTGCCGTTCATGAAGCGCTTGCGCAAATTCAATTGTCATTTGTGCTGAATGAAAAAACCGGTAGGGCGGATATGTATTTGAATTATGAAAATGTGGAAGAGGAAATTAGAGGGCTGGCCGTAAGCAATCAGGTAAGTCAGGTGGCAGCCCTAGAGCCTGTGCGCATATTTAGTGTGGCGCAGCAGCAATTAATGGGGGAGCAAAAAGGCATAGTGATGGATGGAAGAGATATTGGTACGGCTGTTTTCCCGGGTGCCGAACTCAAAATATTTGTAACCGCATCTCCCGAAGTACGCGTGGAACGCCGTTACCAGGAGCTGGTGGCCAAAGATCCGGCTATTACAAAAGCAGAAATTCAGGCTAATTTGGAAATGAGGGATCATATCGATTCTACTAGGGAGTTTAGCCCTTTAAAAAAGGCCCATGATGCACTTGTTTTAGACAATAGTAGTTTAACGAGAGATGAACAGCTTGAACTCGCACTCTCTTGGGCAAAAGAGCGAATCGAAAGCGCTTAATTGATTATATTTGACATGCCTATGAAAAAAAATGGTCCCTCCGTGGAAACGGAACGACCTTTTTTACGATTGCTTGCCATATGAAACTTGTTGGTACAGCTTGAAACAAATTGCACCTATATTTTTAACAGGAAACCCTGTTTGTTTGATTGCTTTGTTAGTACAAATATACAGCGTTTACAGGCGGTTCAAAAACAACTTAATGTTAAGGATATTACGCTTAAATGTATCTTTGTAGCCGCAAAGCCTTGCTATTACTGGATTTTTTTGTAAACCCGATATGATGTCCAACCGATTAGTGGATCCTTTATTTCAGTTAATTCACTCCCTTGAAAAAGCGGAGAAAAGGCATTTTAAGCTCTATATCAAACGAAATTCGGCAAACGAAGACCTCAAAATCATACAATTGTTTGATGCGGTAGCGGCTTTACCAGAGTATGACGAGCGGCTTTTACTCAAAAAATTAACCTCTATCGAAAAGCCTCAGTTGGCCAATTTAAAAACGCATTTGTACAAGCAGTTGTTGGCTAGTTTGCGCCTTTTAAAAAGTAATGATAGTGTAGACCTTCAACTCCACGAGCAATTAGACTATGCGCGTATTTTATACAGCAAGGGATTGTATTACCAGAGTTTAAAAATTTTAGACAAAGCAAAACTATTAGCGCAGCAGTACCATCAAGATAGTTTTTTGATTCAAATTATTTCGCTGGAAAAAAAGATTGAAACCCTGCACATTACTAGAAGTATGAGAGACCGAGCAGGTCAGTTAACACAGGAGGCCAATCAGGTAAATGAAAAAAGAAAAGTTATTACCCAGCTTTCTAATTTAGCACTTCAACTCTATAGTTGGTTTGTGGAAAACGGTCATGCGCGCAACGAAGCCGATGAAATAGGTATTAAAACCTTTTTTAAAGAAGCGTTGCCTGCTAATTCGGGTTCCCTAACTGGATTTTATGAGCGGCTATATTTATACCAGAGTTATTGCTGGTATGCATTTATTAGGCAAGACTTTATCATGTATTATAAGTATGCGCAGCGTTGGTTTGATCTTTTTGAAACCAATAAAGAAATGATTGAGATTGAAACGGGGCATTATATTAAGTCGATGCATATTTTACTCAATGCGCATTTTGACCTTCGCAATTTTAGCAAGTTTGATATTGTCTTATCTCATTTTGAAAAATTTGCTTTGTCGGAACTACCCAATAAGCACGATATTTTTAGGGTCAATTCATTTGTGTATATCAATAGTGCCAAGCTTAACAAGCATCTCATGCAGGGCACGTTTAAAGAAGGACTACAGCATGTGCCAGCCCTTGTTAAAGAGCTAAAAGCGCTCGAAATATATTTAGACCAGCACCGTATTTTGGTATTCAATTATAAAATTGCTACGCTTTATTTTGGTGCCGGTGATTATGCCACTTCTATCGATTATTTAAGGCGTATTATTAATGACCATATCGATTTAAGAAGTGATTTGCAGTGTTATGCGCGTCTACTGCATATGATGGCGCATTATGAACTTGGTAATATTGAACTTATTGAAAGTTCACTGATAAAATCGGTGTATAGGTTTATGGCAAAGATGGAAAACCTGACCGTCATTGAAGAAGAGATGTTTACATTTTTGCGTGGTTCTTTTAAAGACCCGTCTCGTAAAGTAACGCAGGCTTTACAAGAATTTTTAGCCAAGGTTAAAAAGTACGAGAAGAGTAGGTTTGAAACACGTGCTTTTGCTTATTTAGACGTTATCTCTTGGTTAGAAAGTAAGGTGGAGCATAAAACCATGAGTGAAATTATTTATGCGAAGTATTTACAAAGCCCGCACCGTTAGTAAGCCGGGTGCTTGAAGGCGCATATGCAATACTGCCACCTACCCAAGTTTCATTTTGGTTGTAGCGTACCCCAATCATTTTTCCTTTACTAAGCCTTGCAATGTTGATGGCCGGAAAAGGCCTAGCAGCGCAGTTTTCCCATAAATAGAGTATTCTAATTTCAACCTTAGCCGGCGTAGTGGGTGTTTGTATAATAGGGGCGTAGTTTACTTTTTGTTGGAGCATCCAGTTTTGTGGATCCGGTAAGTTCTCTATATCTTTTTTGGTTACATCAATAATAACGCCCGATCCTGCAAAAGAAAAAAGTGGCTTTAAAACGTAATTTTCTAAATCCTGCGGTACAGTTTGTAACTGGTTTACATAGTAGCTTGCAGGGATACAAGGGTGCTGTAATAAAGGCATTGTGTATTTGCTAATGCGGTAAAACCAGTTGGGGTGTCCAGCCCATTCTACATCTAGGTTTTCGAATAGTATGTGTCCTGCATCTTTAATGTATGCTGGCATTTGGTCCAGCTCATCAAAAATGATTCGGTTGTAAATTCTTTTGATTTCTATTTTTTCGCCGGCATTGTTTTTATAAAATAGTGTGTTTCCTTCTTTGATAATTTCTGTGATACAAACAATGGCAATGTCAGTGTATGCAACGGTGCAATAAAAATCGATCCTGGTTTTTTGGGTATGCGGTTTTATTTCAAGTAGCACCACATGTTTAGGGTCATGATCACCTACAATTATGGATTGTAATTTTTGCAGGTACGTGTTTTTGTTAAGACCACTATAATACGCCGTGTAAGGTGCAGGAATCTCGTAATTACTGCGCATGGCATCATCAAGATGCGCCTGATAGCCAAAGAGGCTTGCAAAACCTTGCATTTCTATAAGCTGGGGAACAATTTCATTTTGCTCATTTGTGCAAATGCCAAAGTCAAAAGCTAAAAAATGCGGATGTGCCGTTTGGCTGGGTACATTTTTGTCTGCTGGGATGGCGCCGTTTGTTTGTGTAATAAAGTTTGGATGGGTAATATTGTCGATGATGTAATTACAAGTGTCTAGCATTTGTGCATTACAATCTGCGTCTATAAAAACGGGAGTTTCTGCAACTCTAAAATCGATAGCACCATCAAAACCTTTGTTTAGTTCGGATAATAACTGCTCGTATTGCTGTTCCGTAAAATTTTGATTGAAAGTAATTCTTTGTTCAGGCACCATGACGTTAGAATTTAATGAGCAGCCGCATCAAGGATTGCCTGGTTTAAAAAATTAGGCAAAATACTTTTATAGGTAAGCATAATTTTTTCTGGATCCAATACCTGATCTACCATCGACTGCCATTTTTCTGCGCCGTGGTTTTCTATCACAATGCTTTTTTTATCTTCTTGTAGTAAATACAAATGCATGCCTGCGGCATCTACTTCTGCATGAAATTGTGTGCCTACAAAATAGGGGCTAAAGCGCATGGCCATAATGGCTCTTTCGTAAGGAACGTGAGGTCTGTCTTTTTCAATAGCAAGTATCGAAGTCCCCATCGCTTCTATAATATCATCGTTTGGTTCAATAACCTGAAAATCTCTACTATCAACTCCGTAAAATGGATTGTTTAATCCGGTAAAGATAGGATCTGAAACACCTGCTGCTGTTGGATGTACCGGAAATACACCAAACGCAGTTGACTTTCTTTTGCAAACGGTGCCTACATGATAATATTTGCAAGCAAGTTGAAAACTATGGCAAATAAAAAATACGTGTTTGGGTTTACTACTTTCGCTATTCCAAATTTCAATGCTTTCTAGCCAGTCAAAATAAGCGTTCTCCCATTTGGTATCATTAGAATCCAGTGGAGAACCGGGTCCTCCACTGGAAATATAAATATCAAAACTAGTGTCTGGTGTTTCCAATGCTTGTCTTACATCAAATACCTTGTAAGTGAGCGAAAGGTTATGATGTGTTGCCCATTCATTCACAAGCGCTTCAATGCAGCGCATCCCTTCGTTGGGGTCGCCATCATATAAATCTAATACTGCTACACTGATGCTTTGATTCATGGGTTCGTTTACGCGTTATAAATAGCTAAGGTTTGTTTTAGGCGTAAGCGTTAATAATGTATGGTACATCAGTTTGATGGTTTCTTCAATATCATCGTGGTGTATCATTTCTACAGTGGTGTGCATGTATCTTAATGGCATAGAAATGAGTACCGAAGGGCAACCATCATTGGCATAGGCAAAACTATCGGTGTCAGTTCCGGTGCTTCTGCTTAGGGTTCTAAACTGCACTGGAATTTTATTTTTTTGTGCCACTTCTTCAACAACCGCTAATAATTTATTGTGAATAGCCGGCGCATAAGCAAGTGATGGACCTTTGCCGCACTGAATATCACCTTCTACAATTTTGCTAATCATTGGGGTGCTGGTATCGTGCGTTACATCTGTAATGATGGCGATATCTGGTTTGATACGGCGTGCAATCATTTCGGCGCCACGTAGTCCAATTTCTTCTTGCACAGCATTTACAACATACAATGAAAAAGGAAGTTTTTTCTTGTTCTCTTTTAATAAACGTGCTACTTCAGCAATCATAAATCCACCAATACGGTTATCAAAAGCGCGTCCAATATAATAGCCATTTGCTAGTTCGTCAAAGCCTTCTTCATAAGTAACTACAGATCCTATATGAATACCTAAATCTTCTACTTCTTTTTTTGTTCTAGCACCACAGTCTAAACTTAGGTTGTCTACTTTTGGTTGTGGCTCTTTGGTGTCAGGATTACCTAAGCGGGTATGAATCGCTGGCCATCCAAACACGGCTTTAACGGGCCCTTTTTTTCCATGAATCCAAACTCTTTTAGCGGGTGCAATTTGATGGTCTACGCCACCATTTCTTTTTAAATAAATAAGCCCCTGGTCGTTAATATAATTTACGAACCAACTAATTTCATCGGCATGTGCTTCAATCACTACTTTAAAAGGAGCACCCGGATTAATAACACCTACTGCAGTTCCGTAAGGATCCGTAAATATTTCGTCGGTATATTTTCTAATATACTCGAGCCATACTTTTTGTCCACCCGTTTCAAAACCAACCGGCGATGGTGTATTGATATAATTTTTTAAAAACGCCATCGATGCAGCTGTAACCACCGAATCTTTTTTCTTTGTTGTTTTTGCGCTTGATTTTTTAGTTGCCATAATATATGAATTGTACTTTTTTGTCAAGAAAATAAAAGGGTAGCGATGATGCCGCAGGCGGCTTTCACTACAATGAGTCCGTCAATGATTGCAAGATAATAGAGAATGCTTTTACGTTGGTGCATTTGGTAGCTTACACTTATCAACAAAATAAGCGGGATTGTGTTTAACAAAATTTGGTATGCTGTAAACCCGTGTAAATAGCCATAGCGAAGGGTTGCTATCAAGATGAGCGCACTCAAGGGTAAAACAATCCAATTGATGGTTTTAGTAAGTCCCATACGTACCACCAAGGTTTTCATTTGTTTGTTGGCATCCGATTCAAAATCTTTGATATCAAATAATACCGCCAATAGACTTATGTAAAGGGCGTTGGAAATAAACAAACTGGGCATATGCGCCATGCCTTTATAGGCCTGATTGGTTAGTTTTAAAAAGAGGTAAGGAGCATACACACCAACACCAGCCCAAATACTTCCAATAACCAAAGGCTTTACAATGCCATAAGACCTGAGGTTGAGCCAAGGATATTTTTTGGTATCGAAATAATATAAAAAGGCCCCAAGGCCAATAAGGCAGCAATATAAAATATCGTAGCCTTCAAGTAACGCTATACCTGGTAGTAATGTATATAGTTGATAGCCACCACCTCCAATGATAAAAGCAAGTATCAACCACTGTATTTTTTTTATCTGCCCCGCATGTTCACGCACCCAATTATTTCTTTGGTTAGGGGCGCTATCATTACTTTCTAAGAGGTAAGAATGATTGTAATAATACACCGTTGCTGCGCCAGCAAGTACTAAAAATAAATAAGGGATGTGACGGTGGCCTAACTGCGTAAAGCTGCATATGCAAAGGGCTACCATGCATACGGCATAAAAATAATTGCCAAAGAAAAAAGAAGTAAAGCGGCCGCGCTCCACGTTTAATTAACGATAATAATGTCAGAAGATACCACGGTGTCACTTTTATTTTTGGCTTTATCAGAAGCCCAAAATCTAAAATAACAAGTATCGCTTTTACCGCATTTTGGAATAACGGTATAAATGCTGCCCGGAATAAATCCGGTATTGTAACCCACTTCAAACACACCTTTTAAATTAGGCGTAGCTGTAAAAGCAGGAATTTTTACACGGTCACTAAAATTATTACAGCCTTTGGTTTTGGTTACTTTTTGTACCCAAATGCTATCGGAAACATCGCCTTCGGCGTCTGTAAATTCTAATGAAAAAATGATGGCAGAAGCCCCGGAAAAAACCTTTCCGTTAACCGACTTAAAAGTGAGTTGGGGTTTTGTGGTATAGGTATCTTTATTGCAAGCAAATATGGTTACAATAATTGCCGTTAATATCAATAATTTTGCCTTCATTCGTGTAGGTTTCTACTCAAATTTAGTAAAACAAACCAATCAATCGCTGTGTTGCCCATAGATGTTAACAATATTTTCTCTACCGAGCCTGGTTTGTTTAACCAAACAGCGCTAGACGTCTTTGCTTATCAGTACAGTGAAAATGCGGTGTACCGCCGTTGGTGCGATTTAATTGTGCCTGCCAAGCATCCTAAAAACGAGGCCGGCGTGCCTGTGCTGGAACATTATACCTCCATACCAGCAATGCCCATTGGTTTTTTTAAATCTGAAACCGTGCAAACCGGCAATTACCAGCCGGTCCTTTTTTTTGAAAGTAGCGGCACTACCGGAACGCTTCAGAGCAAGCATTATATCAAAGACGAAGCTTTATATCAGCAAAGTTTTTTAACGGCTTTTGAAGCTGTTTACGGCCCAGTAAATAACTGGTGTATTATAGGATTGTTACCTGCTTATTTAGAGCGGCCGCATTCGTCACTTGTATACATGGTGGAGCATTTAATTAAAGCATCTAATCATGCACAAAGTGGATTTTATTTATACGATCATGAAGCTTTAGCACAAACATTAAATGCTAATGAAGCAGCCGGGCAAAAAACACTTTTAATAGGCGTGACGTTTGCCTTATTAGATTTTGCAGAAAAATTTCCAATGCCACTTTCTTGTACCACTATTTTAGAAACGGGTGGTATGAAGGGTAGGCGAAAAGAGTTAACTAGAGAGGAAGTGCATGCTGCCTTAATGGACGCATTTAAAGTGACGTCTATTCATGGTGAATATGGTATGACAGAATTATTATCACAAGCCTATGCGAATGGAAATGGCATTTACAAATGCCCACCTTGGATGCGCGTACTTGTAAGCGAAGAAGAAGACCCGTTAACCATAAAAACCAGTGGTAGAGGTAGTTTGCAAGTAATAGACCTCGCTAATATACATAGCTGTTCCTTTATCGCTACAGAAGATGTAGGCGCTGTTTACGAAGATGGCAGCTTTGAAGTTTTTGGCCGAATGGATCATTCGGCCCTACGCGGTTGCAGCTTAATGGTGATCTAAAAAATTTGCGCGAACACAAAAACAATTTTATACACTTACATTAAAATCACGAAGTGCATCGTTTAAACTTGTTTTTAAATCGGTACTTGCTTTACGCTGACCAATAATTAAAGCACAGTTTACTTGGTATTCACCTGCATTAAACTTTTTAGTTGTAGTACCCGGAATCACTACAGATCTTGCTGGTACACGTCCTGTATATTCTACCGGCGTTGATCCGCTTACGTCAATAATTTTTGTTGATTGTGTTAATACCACATTGGCACCTAATACGGCTTCTTTTTCTACAATAACACCTTCTACCACAATACTTCTGCTACCTAAGAAACAACCGTCTTCGATAATAACAGGACTTGCTTGTAGTGGTTCTAATACACCGCCAATACCCACGCCACCACTCAGGTGTACGCCTTTACCAATTTGTGCGCAACTACCTACCGTTGCCCAGGTATCAACCATGGTACCTGCATCTACATACGCACCAATATTTACATAGCTAGGCATAAGTACTACCGAGCTAGCAATGTATGCACCATAACGTGCTACTGCTGGAGGAACGGCTCTAACGCCTAATTCTTTGTAGTTGCTTTTAAGTAACATTTTATCGTAAAACTCAAAAGGAGGGAGCTCCCAGGTTTGCATTTGTTGAATGCCAAAATACATTAAGATGGCCTGTTTAACCCACTCATTTACTACCCACTTATCACCCTCTGGAGAAGCTACGCGTAAACGTCCTTTGTCTACATCTTCAATCACGGCTCTAACAGCATCACTGTAGGTTGCTTCTTTTAATAAATCTCTATTTGACCAGGCTTCAAGAATTAAATTTTGTAATGACATGCTTATTTTTTTTGCAAACATAAGCAAGACATCTTTAACTACCATTATCTAGGTTAATTCTCGACAACAATTTGTAATTTGCCCCTGTGACCCCGCTATTTAACTCAGATATTGAAGCTTGTTTAACCGTTTTAGAAAGCGGGGGCCTTATTTTGTACCCCACCGATACCATTTGGGGTATTGGCTGCGATGCTACCAACGAGGATGCCGTAGAAAAAATATTTTCTTTAAAAAAGCGCATCGAAACAAAAGCCCTGATTGTGCTCATTGCAGATGAGCGTTCACTACTACAATACGTGGCGAGCCCGCACATCGAAGTGTTTGATTATATCGCAGGTGTTTCAAAACCTACCACCATTATTTATGACAATGCTATTGGACTTGCTTCTAATTTAATTGCAGAAGATGGATCTGTTGGTATTCGTATTTGTGCCGATGAATTTTGCAAGCATTTGATTAAGCGGTTTAGGAAACCGGTTGTTAGCACTTCTGCTAATATATCAGGCTTTCCACCACCCAAAGTATTTTCAGATATTGATATGGCAGTTAAACAAGGGGTGGATTATGTGGTCCATTACCGTCAAGATGATAGTACACCGGTTGAGCCCTCTGCTGTGGTGAAATGTAATAAAGACGGGCGTTTCACAATTCTGCGTCCGTAATTGGTTCCTTTTGTTTCCTTTTGGTTAAATTTGCTTCATGAGGCGCATACTTGTTATTCAAACTGCATTTATTGGCGATGTTGTACTCGCAACAGCCATGCTTGAAAATTTGCATGCGGCATACCCATCTGCAAAGCTTGATATTTTGGTACGCGGTGGTGCTCAGGAATTATTTATAGATCATCCATACATCAATCAAGTACATGTATGGGATAAAAAGAAAAATAAATACCAGCATCTTTTTCAAATTATCAAAACCATTAGGCGCATCAAATACGATGTGGTCATTAATGTACAGCGTTACTTAGCAACCGGCATTATTACTGTTTTATCGGGCGCTACAAAAACAATTGGCTTTGATAAAAATCCACTTGGTTTTTTATTTTCAGAAACCGTAAAGCATGAGTTTGGGTCAGCCGCGCATGAAACATCACGCAACCACTCACTGCTTGCATCCATTACTACGGCGCCCGTAGCAAAGCCGGCATTGTATCCGTCCGCAGCAAATTTTGCGGCGGTGCAAAAATGGCAAAGCGCCCCTTATATATGTATGTCGCCAGGATCGGTGTGGGAAACAAAAAAAATGCCCGCACAAAACTGGATCGATCTTATTAATGCAGTGCCCACTAACTACACCATTTATTTGATGGGTGCGCCTAACGAAAAAGATTTGTGCGAAGAGATACTGAGTGGTTCGTCGAGAGGGGATGTGTTTAATATAGCCGGAGAGCTGAACCTGTTAGAAGCAGCGGCACTCATTAAAGGCGCGCAATTAAATTATGTAAACGATTCGGCGCCGATGCATTTGGCATCAGCTACCAATGCACCCGTTGCAGCTATATACTGTTCTACCATTCCGGCATTTGGTTATGGTCCATTATCGGATACACAATTTATTGTAGAAACCCTAGAACCCTTGCCTTGCAAGCCCTGTGGCCTGCACGGAAAAACTGCTTGTCCACTCGGGCATTTTAAATGTGGCTATACCATTACAACAGCGCAATTACTAGCGCCTCTTTCGCGTATATAAATGAGCAAAGCGCTACATTTGCAGTGCATGGAAATTAATTGTTCACCACTCGAAACCCAACTCTTTAAAAAAATAGGTGCCGCCGCAGATAAGCTGGGTGTGCCTGCTTATTTAATTGGTGGATTTGTGCGTGATAAAATTATTGGACGCCCTACCACCGATGTGGATGTGGTATGTATTGGAGATGGTATTGAATTAGCGCACGAAGTATCAGCACTTTTTTCACCAAAGCCAACGGTTGCATTTTTTAAAACTTTTGGGACGGCGCAAATAAAAATTGATGATTTTATTATTGAATTTGTTGGTGCCCGCAAAGAAAGTTATGCATCAGATAGCAGAAAGCCAAGTGTAAGCCCCGGTACTATCGAAGATGATCAAAATAGAAGAGACTTTACCATTAACGCATTAGCTATAGGATTACACGAAGCTGCTTTTGGTAAATTGGTAGATCCATTTGGAGGATTACAAGCTATTCAGGACAAAATCATTAAAACCCCTTTAGCGCCGCATCAAACTTTTAGTGATGATCCGCTGCGCATGTTAAGAGGCATTCGTTTTGCTTGTCAGTTAGGATATACCATTGTGCCTGAAACGCTGGATGCCATTGCAGATAGTGCACACCGCATTAGTATTATATCGCAGGAGCGTATTACAGAAGAGCTTAATAAAATTATGCTCTGCGATAAACCATCGGTTGGGTTTGATTTACTTTTTAAAGTAGGCTTACTCCATAAAATATTTCCGCAACTTGTAGACCTCTATGGCGCCGAAAATATTGACGGCATGGGCCATAAAGATAATTTTTACCACACACTACAAGTGCTAGATAATATGGCCGAAAGCACGCCCGATTTATGGTTACGCTGGGCGGCATTATTACATGATATTGCAAAACCTGCCACTAAAAAATTTGAAGAAGGATTTGGATTTACGTTTCATGGTCACGAAGTAGTGGGTGCGCGGATGGTGCCTAAAATATTTACCAAATTAAAACTTCCTTTAAACGAGAAAATGAAACTCGTGCAAAAGTTGGTGTTGCTTCATTTGAGGCCAATTAGTTTAACCAAAGAAAATATTACGGATAGTGCCATTAGACGTTTAATTTTTGATGCCGGCGAAGACATTGAAAGCTTGATGCTTTTATGTAGTGCCGATATCACCAGCAAAAACAAGCAAAAAGTGAAGCGCTATTTGCAAAATTTTGAAATGGTGCGCACCAGAATTCAGGAGGTAGAAGATGGGGACAGACTTCGTAATTGGCAACCGCCGGTAACCGGCGAAATGATCATGGAAACCTTTGGGTTATCGCCTTCCAAAGAAGTGGGTATACTCAAAGACGCCATCAGGGAAGCTATTTTGGATGGCATCATCCCTAATGAGTATGAAGCCGCTACAAAGTTTATGCTTGAAAAAGCCGCTACTTTAGGCCTTCGCCCCGTATAAATAATTGTATTTTTGCAAAATAAACAAAAGAGCATGGCTGTTTTAAAATTTAGGGTGTATTTAGAAGAAGATGACGCGGTGTACAGAGACATTTGTATCAAGCATACACAAACTTTTGCAGAACTACATTACGCTATTTTAAAAGCGTATGAATTTGATACCAAACATCAGGCTACTTTTTATAGAAGTAACGACAAGTGGTTGCAAGGCCGCGAAATAAGTTTTGAAGTGTACGATAAAAAATATGTGGCTCCACCATTATTAATGGCTGACACTGCAATAGGAACAGAAATTATTAATACCAATCAAAAGTTTGTGTACGAATATGACTTTGCAAAAGGTTGGTTGTTTTTAATTGAACTGATTCATGTAAGCAAAGAAACAGACGCATCCCTTACATACCCGGCAACAACACGTATTGAGGGGATTGGTCCACAGCAATATGGTACCAAAAGTTTACTAGGTAATAAGTTTGCCGACATCGAAGAAAAATATGATCTATCAGAAGCAGCAGATGGTTTTGGTGAAGAAGGAGATGAAGAAGATAATGGTAGTGATGATGCAGATGACGATGTTGTAGACACGCAAGACGAATATGGACAAGACGAATATTAATAAAGTCTTAGCGCTACTATCAAACAGTAGTGATTTTAATCCACAACAACCCACGGTAATTATTATTGTAGGCCCTACAGCAGTAGGCAAAACATCGCTTGCTATTGAAGTTGCCAATCATTTTAATACGGACATTATTTCTGCCGATTCCAGGCAGTGTTACCAAGAACTTTCAATTGGAGTTGCAAAGCCATCCGCTCTAGAACTCGCAGCCGCAAAGCATTATTTTATAGGATCCCATTCTATTAACGAAGAAGTGAATGCGGGAGTTTTTGAAAAATATGCACTAGATGCTGCTGCTCAAATATTTAAATCAAATACAGTAGCAGTAATGGTAGGCGGTACAGGCCTTTACATTAAATCATTTTGTGAAGGCATAGACGCTATGCCAAGTATTGACCCTGCGCTTCGAAATAGTATTATACAAGACTATACAACAAACGGATTAAGTTGGTTGCAACAAGAAGTGCAAAAAAATGATCCGGTGTACTGGAGCCAAACTGCTGAGAAAAATAATCCGCAGCGCCTTATGCGCGCACTTGAAATCGTGCTTACAACTGGTAAATCCATTACTCATTTTCAATCAGCACAAAAAGTTACAAGACCTTTTAATATTGTAAAAGTTGGCCTTTCTATGCCTCGTGAAATGCTCAATGAGCGAATTAATAGTAGGGTAGATGCCATGATAGAAGAAGGGCTATTACAAGAAGTTACAAGCCTCTTGCCTAGCGCGCATGTAAATGCATTACAGACAGTGGGTTATCAAGAAATATTTGCACACCTGCGTGGTGAAATTTCTTTACAAGACGCTGTAGTGCAAATTAAGCAGCATACCAGACAGTATGCCAAACGTCAAATGACTTGGTTTAAAAAAGATGCTACAGTAAACTGGTTAGAACTTGATACCAAAAGTTAGCATCACCGTTCCTCTAGATCCTGTTTGCGCCGCAAATGTATTAGGCTTGTCGTTTAAGCGGTATGCAAATTGAACGTCTTTGTTCATGATATGTGCATAGCTTAAGTCAATAAAAATACCATGGTCTCTGTAGCCAATACCACCTGTTGCAAGCATTCTGCTAGCATCCAAAGCATCGTCTGCGTAAGGGCTGCCATAATATGCACCACCTAATCTAAACATCACGGTATGGAATTTTATTTCACCACCCAGCTTTAGATTAAAGTTGCCTTTGTAGGTTTCTTTGATGGCATCGTTCATTTGTTGGTAGTAATTTTTGAGGCCCATATCGTTAGGGTCTGCAGCAGAAAAACGAGATCCCTTATAATTTACATATTCAATATCGGCACTTAAAAACGCGCGTTGTTTGCGGGTATCTTTTACTTCTCTAAAAACATAGCTTGCACTTGCAGTAGCTCTCCAAGGTGTTACTAATGTATAATTACTTTGTCCTGCTTTACCGCTATTAAGTGCATCACTATTTGCTGATCTAATACGTGCGTACGATTCTGTATTGGCAATAAGAGAAGCTCTTACTTCATCTTTGAATCCAATAATTTGAGGTGTATGCACAGCAAGACCCACGCGCCAAAATTCGGTAGGCTTATAAATGGTTCCAAGTTTTAAACCCATACCAATACCTTTAGAACTAAAACTTTCTTGGAAAGTGAAACTTTCAAATTGGTTGTTAGGGTTGTTGGTGGCGTCTTTTTCGGTGTAGGTAAGTTCGCGGTTGTAATTGATGATTGGAATAGTTAAGCTTCCACCTACATACATTTTGTCTTCCATATTGCCGGCAAGGCCAAGCGCTAGTTCGTGGTAACCTCCATTTGAGTTGGCGTCATAACTTTGGTTAACACCAGTAGATATAGGCACCATGCTTTGGTAACCATCAAATCTACCTTGTGCGTTGTTAGACGTGTCAATTAAAAAAGTTCTGAACGCAAGTGATGATCCAAAAATATAATTGCTAAGTGCAGCATTCGAATCCGCTAAATCACGGGTAAGTTCTTCGAGGTATTGCTCCGAAAAAGAACTCATATTGTTAAAACCTTTAAATGAAACTCTATTGTTATAGTTGGCAACTTGATTGATAGAAATTGCAACGGCATTGCTTGTCCATTTGCTTTTTCTATTGTTGCTAGATCCAAAAACAAAACCACTTGTACCGTATAGCATATTGTTTTTTGAGTTGCTACTATCGGAACCTCTGTATTTAAATGTATTGTTGTTGAAATTCATGCCTGGTGACATCACAAACTCAGATGTTTTAAATAAACCAAGTCCAGCAGGGTTAACGTGGTTAGCTGTAATATCGCCACCCAATGATCCCATCACACCGCCCGTAGCAATGTTTCTGGCAGAACCATTTTGTGTAAACCATGCAGTGCGGAGTGCATAGTCAGGTTGTTGTGCAAATAAGTTAGTAGCAAATAATATTGCGACAGCGAGTATCGTTACTTTCATACATGTTTGATTGAATCCTTTACAACTAATTATCTCTTCCTCCTCTTCCAGTAGATGTGCTAGAGCCAGTGCTTTTTACACCACCACTATTCCCACCTGCATTACTAGAAGGAACTGCGGCTGCGCCACTACTATTAGAGTTAGAAAAACTTCTGGAAGCTCTGTCCCAGCTGTTGTTGTTTACAGCGCCTGCAACTGTTGTTGCGGTGGAAAATACTCTTTTAACAAGGTTACCAAAGCTATTGCCACTGGTTCCTGTTTCATACGCACCCGTTTTTGGATTCCGATAACCTAAATTAACGTTGCCGTAGGTTTTATTTTTAAATGCAGTAACATTTGAGCCAGCACCAACGGCGCCACTAAACTTAGGATATTTATAAGCGATGATGGTACTAATTGGGTTTGCAATACCACCACGCCAGCCGTATCCAAGCCCTAAGTTAGACCCAAATCCAAGTCCAGGATTAAAACCAAATCCAGGATTAAATCCGTAATTGCAACCGCAATTGTAGTTGTATTTGAAATTGTTGAAATTATTGTTGAAACGGTTGCCCATAAAATCAAAACGACTATCATACCAATAGCTATAATCATCGATGCAGCTAAAACGGTAGCGATTGCTTAATTTAAGGCGTAAAAAACGGTCTTCTTGAACCTCTGTATAGCGCTCATACTGCTCTTTGGCCTCTTCTTCACGCTCTAATTCTTTTTTATTGACACCATTGGCTGGTGAATAGTAAACGTCGTCGGGGGTTTGTCCGGCTTCATAAATGGTGCCGCAACTGGTTGCAAAAACAATTAAAACTGCTGCTGATAAGAGGGTTGTTTTCATGGCAGATAGGTATTTAAGTATACTATTATGCGAAGTTACATACATTTGCGGTGCAGGCAACTACAATTACAGGGTTGGTATCTGATATCTAAACTAACAATTGTAAGCCTATTATTTTGTTAAGAATATTGTAATTCAATTATGAGCAAGGAAATAACCCCAAGGGCCCAGGATTATTCGCAGTGGTACAACGATTTAGTGATTAAAGGAAGCCTCGCAGATCATAGTGCGGTAAGAGGTTGTATGGTCATTAAACCATATGGGTTTGCACTCTGGGAAAACATGCGTGATGTACTTGACAAAATGTTCAAAGACACGGGTCACCAAAATGCATACTTCCCTTTATTTATTCCTAAAAGTTTATTTGAAGCCGAAGAAAAAAATGCAGAAGGTTTTGCAAAAGAATGTGCGATTGTGACGCATTACCGTTTAAAAACAGATCCTAACAATAAAGGAAAATTAATTGTAGATCCAGAAGCTAAACTCGAAGAAGAATTAGTGGTGCGTCCAACTTCTGAAGCGATTATTTGGAATACCTACAAAGGATGGATTCAGTCGTATCGTGATTTACCAATTCTTGTAAACCAGTGGGCCAATGTGGTGCGCTGGGAAATGAGAACAAGACTTTTTTTACGCACTGCCGAGTTTTTATGGCAAGAAGGTCATACGGCACATGCTACTAAAGCAGAGGCTGTAGAAGAAACCACTAGAATGCTAGATGTCTACGCCGATTTTGTAGAAAATTGGATGGCGCTTCCAGTAATTAAAGGTGTTAAGTCCGCCAATGAGCGTTTTGCTGGTGCAGAAGATACGTATTGCATAGAGGCAATGATGCAGGATGGTAAAGCGTTACAGGCTGGTACCTCTCACTTTTTAGGACAAAATTTTGCGAAGGCATTTGATGTTAAATTTTCTGATAAAAACAATAACCTCGAATACGTGTGGGCAACCAGTTGGGGTGTGAGTACCCGTTTAATTGGTGCACTCGTAATGGCGCATAGTGATGATCAAGGGCTTGTGTTACCTCCAAAAATTGCACCACTACAAGTAGTGATTGTTCCAATTTTTAAAGGTGACGAACAAAAAGCAGCGATCGATGCTAAAGTTACGGTGATGATGGCCGAATTAAAAGCGTTGGGTGTTTCTGTGAAATATGACGATAGTGATAATGCAAGACCCGGATGGAAATTTGCAGAATATGAAATGAAAGGTGTGCCGGTAAGAATTGCGATTGGTGCAAGAGATTTAGAACAAAATATTGTGGAAGTAGCTAGACGCGATACCAAAGAAAAAGCAAATGCTTCGATCGATGGTATTGGACTACACGTTAAAAATTTACTAGACGAAATCCAGCAAAATATTTTTAATAAAGCCAAGGCATTTAGAGATGATCATATTACAGAGGCCAATACCTGGGATGAGTTTGTTCAACTACTAGATACTAAAACCGGATTTATTAGTGCGCATTGGGACGGAACTCCGGAAACAGAAGAAAAAATTAAAGAACAAACCAAGGCTACTATTAGATGTATTCCTTTAGATAATAAGCAGGAAGCGGGCACTTGTATTTTATCGGGCAACCCTTCTACACAGCGCGTTTTATTTGCGAGGGCTTATTAATCTATGAAGAAGCAAAAAGAGTACCATCCATCCATGCAGCCCTACCTAGATGGGCAGGTGATATTATTTGATAAGCCACTTAAATGGACATCTTTTGATATCATTAAAAAAGTGCGTTACCAAACGCGCATTGCAAAAGTGGGTCATGCCGGAACCCTAGATCCTTTAGCTACAGGACTTCTTATTGTTTGCACGGGAAAATTTACCAAGCAAATCAATGATTATATGGGCATGGAAAAAGAGTACACCGGCACTATTACACTGGGTGCTACAACGCCTACTTTTGATTTAGAAAGTGAACCCACTAATATTACTTCTTTAGAAAATATTACGGAACAAAAAGTATTGGATGCCACGGCTGCATTTACCGGAGCTATCATGCAAATGCCTCCAATGCACTCTGCTATAAAAAAAGATGGTCAGCGCTTATATTATGCAGCGCGAAGTGGGGAAGTGGTAGAAATAGATCCAAGACCCGTTACGATTTATGAATTTGAAATTACAAATATTGAATTACCCATTGTGCATTTTAGAGTGCGCTGTAGTACGGGAACTTACATAAGAAGTTTAGCCAACGATTTTGGTGCAGCCCTTGGTGTAGGTGGATATTTAAGTAGTTTGAGAAGAACCAAAATTGGATCTTTTTCTGTAGAAGATGCCATGGAAATTTCAGCCTTCGAACAGCATATCGCTTCACTAAAAGGGTAGGCCAATACCGAACTGTAAAGCCAGGTTATTTACTTTTAATCCGGAGCTGCGCGTTTCAGTTATAGCAAAATTTTTAATGCTCATCCATCCATTGTTTTGCTGACGAGCAGGATCTTTAACGCGGTACGCTAAATCAAAGCGTAATAAAAAATACGAGAAGTCAAGTCTAAGTCCTGTGCCCAATCCAATGGCTAGGTCCCTTCCAAAGTTTTTAAATGTAAAATGTGCATCAGGCTCTGTTGCATTTTTTTTCACGTTCCAAATATTACCGATGTCAGCAAATACGGCCCCACCAATTTTTACTGATGAAAAATCTGCAAGGGTAAAACGGTATTCAATATTTGTTTCGAGTTGCATATCACCAAAGCGGTCTCTATACGTAGAGTTTACAGTGTCACTAAACACAGAGCTTCCAAGTCCTAATTGTCTTAAGCCCCAGGCACGCATGCTGTAAGGTCCACCCGCAATAAATTGTTTAAAAAACGGTAAGCTTTTGCCAATAACAGGATCGGAACCATAGTTGTAACCAAAGCCAGCAAAGGCGCGGTAGGCTAGTTCAGATTTTGGATATCTATTTAATTGACGGTATTCGGTTTCTGTTTTAATGTAGCGGTATACATTGTTTTTAATGCCCGGAAAAAGTTCAAAAATGCCACCTGCTTCTTCGGCACTAATCCGTAAAAAGTGGCTTCTATTTTTGTGCTTGACACTATTAACAGTTCTAATAAAAGAAAAACTTTGGCTAAAAATATTTCCTTCATTAAAAGAGGCTTGCAAAAAAGGATTGTTTTTGATAAGGCTATCTAGTCCTGCAAGTCTACTAATTCCATAGAGTTCGAGATTTAGTGGTTTATAAAGCCAGATATTATCGCCGTTCTTTTTTTGTTGGTGCCACTCATAACCAATACTTGTTACCAGTGATTTTAATTGGTAGTAATCTCTTCTATCAACATAAGAACCATTAATAGATACGAGTGTACGCTGGTTATCTAATGCTTTTATTTTTTTCCAATTTTTAAACGGCTGCATAATATGCGGAATGGCATAGGTGTGTCCTGCATTGATTAAAAATGTTTGTACAATATTATTATCTGTGGCGCCAATTAAATTTAATTCTACCCCGGTTCTAAAACTTGTTACTGATTGGATTGCCTGTTTCCAAACATTGCGGTTGGTGTAATTTAAATTGGTAGAAATCCCTAGGGTATTACCCGTTACAATATCTGCAGAGTTGCGGCTACCTTCTAAATCGATAGAAGCGCTTTGCTTGATGGCAGGCACTAAAAACAAATGAATATCAAGGCTATCTTTTGCCGTTTTTAAGATGCGTGCATCTACTTGTTGCCAAGCGCCTATTTGTCCAAGTGTATTCAGTGTTTTGTAATAGAGTCCTTCATTGTAAAGGGTTCCAGGGTTTAAATAATTGTGTTGTACAAGTGGTTTGCTCTTAAATTTTCCTGTTTTATTGTGGAAAATTGCATCCTTGTAAAAATTATTTGATAAAAATTTATTGCCAATTAAAGTGTCAGTCGATTCGTAAATACTTACCTCCGGATAAAAATGAACGGCTCTAATGGTAAAGGGTGTTGTTTGAACCGAGTCTAATGCATTTTTATTTTTGATGATAATATCCCAGTTGATATTTGATTGCTGTTTGGCCTGAATGCTGTCAATTCTATTAATTTGCTCAAAAGGGTTGGTAACAATTGCTAGTAATTTAGTATCTACCGTATCAACTTCTGCAACCAATATTTCTTTGTTGAAACCGTAGTAGCCATTGTTTCTGTAAAGGTTTGTTAAACGCTCCAAATCTTGACTCATGGCTTCTTTGGTATACACACTGCCTTTTACAAGACGGCTTTCTTTATTATTTTGAAGGGTAAGTGTTTGTAAGCTGCTATCTTCAATGGCATAGCCCACTTTATTGACAATTGTTTTGCTGCCCGGCGTTATGCGCAGTACAATATTGGTTTGCAACTGATCGCCAACAGTATCTACTCTTACAGAATCTGAAAAGGATGCCCTATAAAAACCTCTTGTTTGTAAAAAGGCATTCATAAAACTGATAGAGCGTTGCAAATTGATGGGTTCAAATACTGCAGGCTCCTTCATTTTATAGAAAAAGCCAAATTTTTGTATGCTTCTGATACGAATACTGTCGTCCCAGTAATTATCTAGTTCGGTAGTTAATTGTTTTTTCTCATCTTTGGACCCTGTACCGGCAATGTCAATTTTATTGTTATAAACAAAAGCCTTGTTAAGGGGGTAGTTGACAACGGTGGTTCGGCGCTGTTCGGAACAACTAACTAGCAAACCAATCACTACCAAAGTGACAAGGATGCTGGTTAAATGATTAAAATTGCTTACTAAACGCATAACGATGGTAACGAAGTCTGAGCTCAAATATATCCAATCTTTGTCCGACAAAAAAGTTAGACTTGAAACCGGTTGTTTTATAGCCGAAGGCGTAAAGCTTGTTAATGAAATGATTGCTGCTGGCTATCCTATAAAAGCCTTGTATGCGCTTGATAGTTGGGAGTCACCAGATACTAATATTGAAGTAACCCGTGTTAAGGTATTTGAGCTTGAAAAAATGAGTTTGCTTCAAACGCCCAATCAAGTATTAGCGGTTGCCATAATGCCTCAAAAACCAACGGAAATAGATACTACTGGACAGCTAACGATTGTGTTAGACGGCATTCAGGATCCTGGAAATTTAGGCACGATTATAAGAACTGCAGATTGGTTTGGCATTAAGCAAATTGTAGCGAGTGAAGACACCGCCGATGTATACAATCCAAAAGTAATTGGTGCTACCATGGGTAGTTTTATGCGCGTACAGGTGCACTATACAAATTTAGCAGCATGGGTGCCCACTGTAAAAATTTCGGTGTATGGTGCATTACTAGAAGGTGAAAATGTATTTACAACCAAAGCGCCTAAACAAGGTTTACTTGTAATTGGTAGCGAAGGAAAAGGTATTAGAGAAAATATTATTGACTTTATTTCACATCCGGTAACCATTCCTAAAACTGGTGGCGCAGAATCTTTAAATGCAGGCATCGCCGCAGGTATTATTGTTGCCCAATTAACACGCTAGTTATTATTATTTGTTTGCGCGTTTACGGCGCTGTTTTTATTTGAACTCAATGGCTTTTACCGGACTCACTTTTGGTATGAGTAGGGTGGGTAAAAACAAAGATATAAAACATACCATACTGGTGCCAGCACAAACAGCGGCTAATTGCCACCAAATAATTTTAATGGGCGCTACCGTAATATAATAAGAGGCTTCGTCGAGTGTGATAAATCCGGTGGCTTGTTGTAGTAAACAAATGCCCACGCCAATTATTAGCCCAAATCCAACACCAGCAAGGGTTATAAAGGAAGCGTATACAATAAATATTTTTTGGATGGTCCAGCTCGTAGCCCCCATCGCTTTTAAAAGTCCAATCATATTGGTGCGCTCTAACATTAAAATAAGCAGGCAAGTAATTAAATTAATGAGCGCTACAATACCCATTACAATAAAAACTACATTGCGGTTTACATCCTGAATGTCGAGCCAATCAAAAATATTTGGATAAATTTCTTTGATGCTTTTACTCATCCACTCTGAAGGTAAGGCGTTGGATAAGCCACTACTAATGGGATCTATATTTTGATATTGATCTACAAAAACTTCGTAACCTCCAATTTGATCGGGTTCCCAGTTATTAATGCGTCTTATTAAATTAATATCTGCAATCATAAATAGTTTATCATACTCCTCTATGCCGGTATGATAAAACCCTACCACCACTAATTTGCGGTAGGTTTTTTGTGCATCTGTATTTGTAGAAACAAAATGCACTTTGATGGTGTCATTAATTTTGATTTGCAACTGCTTTGCAACAGCGTCTGAAACAATGGTTTCTTTGCTATACAAACTATCTGTAAACTGCATCCATCTACCCGCTACTAAAAACTTTTTTAGTGCGCTATGGTTTTCATTTTTTTCGATGCCTTTTATGAGTACGCCTTCAATTTCAGTATTGGATTCTAATACCGCAGATTTGGTGGCAAAACTTTGGCAGGATACCACACCGGGTGCCGTAGCCAAACTATTTTCAACGGCTTTGTTTTTGGTGAGCGGTAGTTCTTCGGAAATGAGGGATTTGCCCGTTTCATATTTTTGAACCCGTATATGCCCCCAAAATCCAAAAATTTTATTGGCTACTTGTTCCTGGAAGCCATTCACAAAAGCCAGGGTGATTATCATGGCAATAATGCTTACAGCTGTAGCTGCCACCGATAGACGGATGATAAATCTGGAAAAACTTTGTTGCTTGTTAAAAGCGATACGTTTGGCAATATGGTAGGATAGGCCCAAAAAGGTTATTTTGGTAAAATTACGAATAGTATTTTTGTAAGCATGAATCTATCCCATAAATATTGGACCAGTTGGCTACTATTACTCTTTATTGTTGTTACAGCCAGTAAAGCGCAGCGTGCGCCGGACCAAATTTATATGTCCAATATTAAAACGGCACTGCTATTTCAGCAAAACGATCAACAATCTATACCACTTATAAGACTGCAATCTTCGGATGCATTGGAACTTCATTTTGATGACTTGTCGGGTGTCCCGAAAAATTATTTTTATACGTTTCAACTTTGCAATGCTGACTGGACACCTGCTATGTTAAATCCATTTGATTATATAGGAGGCTTTCCGCAAAATAGAATTAGCATGTACCGTGTATCTAGTGTTTCGGCAACACGTTATGTGCATTATCAAGTGCTACTCCCAGAAAAAAATTGTGTGCCTACAAAAAGCGGAAATTATATTTTAAAAGTTTTTTTAGACAACGATACATCAAAACTTGCTTTTACAAAAAGGTTGTATGTGCTTGATGAAAAAGTAACGCTAGGTGCTGGTATCATGCAACCTTATGGTTCTGACATTATGCGTACGCATCAAAAAGTACAGGTAAATGTGGGTACCAAAGAGTTAAATATTTTAAGCCCCGCCAAACAAACAAAACTCCTAATCGAACAAAACAATGTCCATACTGGCGCTGGATTTATTACACAACCTACTTTTATTAGAGGTAAAAATTTTGAATATTCCACAGAAGATGAGCATCAAGTTTTTGAAGCCGGCAAAGAATTTCGCTGGGTAGATATTAGAAGTTTGCGTTTTGAATCGGACCGTGTTGTTAGAACAGATAGAAGTAAAAATCCTGTAACCATTACTGTTAAGCCAGATTTTACAAGAAATGATCAGCGGGCTGTTTTTTACATGGACACCAATGGATGGACTTCAATTGCAAGTACCGAACTGATTAACCCGTGGTGGCAGGGCGATTATGCCTATGTGAATTTCACCTACGTACCTGCTGGTTTAAAAGCAATACCCAACAAAGAAATTTACTTGGTGGGGCAACTTACCGGACATACCCTTGGCGACACTGCAAAAATGGAATTTGACCCTAGCGTTGGGGCTTATACCAGAACCCTTCTTTTAAAACAGGGTTTCTATAATTATACCTATCTTACTAAAGAAAAAGGGGCTCCTTTTTACACGGCTTCTTTTGCCCCCACCGAGGGTAATTTTTGGGAAACCGAAAACGATTACACGGTATTTTACTACTACAGGTCATTAGGGGGCCGACATGACGAGTTAATTGGCTTTGCCAAGGTAAATTCTCGAAATCAGCTCGGAATCAGATAGTTTGGCTTATTTAATCCGTTAAAAATTAGGGAGAATTGAGGGCAAACCTTACTTTTGCACCGGCAGGTCTTACACGACCAGCTCCTGCAGAACCTCCCCAGGGTAGGAATACAGCAAGGATAAGCGGTTGAGCGGTGCGATGTGAGTAGCCTGCCATTTTTTTTATTCCCCGTCTATTTCGGGGAATTTACATTTAACAGAAAAACCATGAAGTTTTTTATTGACACGGGCAACCTCGCTCAAATTAAAGAAGCCTACGATTTAGGCATTTTGGATGGTGTTACAACCAACCCTACGTTAATGGCTAAAGAAGGTGTAAAAGGCGAAGAAGCCATCGCTAACCACTACAAAACTATTTGTGAAATGGCAGATGGTGATGTAAGTGCTGAAGTACTTTCTACCGATTTTGCTACCATGGTAGAAGAAGGTAAAAAACTAGCAGCGATACATCCAAACATTGTGGTGAAAGTGCCACTTATTAAAGATGGTATTAAAGCAATCAAATGGTTTACCGATAACGGTATCAGAACCAACTGTACCCTAGTATTTAGTGCTGGTCAGGCAATACTTGCTGCTAAAGCAGGTGCTACCTACGTGTCTCCATTTATTGGAAGAATAGACGACAGCTCTTGGGATGGAATGGAACTGATTGGTCAAATCCGTCACATTTATGATATCCAAGGTTTTAAAACTGAAATATTAGCAGCATCTATTAGAAATGCGCTACACATTGTTAAAGCTGCAGAAGCTGGTGCTGATGTGTGTACATGTCCTCTTGATTCTATTTTAGGATTATTAAAACATCCTCTAACAGATATTGGACTTGCTAAATTTATAGAAGACGCTAAAAAAATGTAAGGACTAAAAATTTTTAGACCCGCCAAATGGCCGCACTTGTGCGGCCATTTGTATTTAGTGCTTGTGCGCTTTTTTCTTGATCATACCACCCCTGGTATCTTTTACAGATGTCATCACCACAAAAGCAGTGGGACTTATTTTTTCAATTTCTGTATTGAGTTTATTGATTTCAAGTCTGGTAATTACGGTATAGATAATATCAATGTCGTCACGTTCACCTCTTTTACCAACTCCTTTGGCTCCTTTGTATACGGTTACACCTCGGCCCATGGTTTGTACAATCATGTCTCTTATTTCTTTGCAGTGCGATGAAACGATGGTTACACCTATGTATTCATCAATACCTTCAACAATGAAGTCTAGGGTTTTTGACGCTACAAAATAAGTGATCATAGCGTACAGTGCCGTTTCGATAGAAAGTAAAAAAGCGGCAGATCCAAAAATTAGCACATTGATGATGATGATAATATCTCCAATGGTAACGCCCATTTTTTTGCTGATATAAATAGCGAGTACCTCAGTGCCATCTATAACACCACCACCTCTAATGGTAAGGCCAATACCAGCGCCTAAAAATATACCACCAAATGCTGCTACTAGCAATTTGTCGTTGGTGATAATTGGAAAATGAACAAATGCAACACATAGTCCTAATCCAATGATGGCTAGTAATGTTTTAATGGCAAATGATTTTCCTAGAGTAAAGTAGCTTAAAAATATAAAGGGTGTATTAATTAGTACAATAAGTACAGATAAGGGAAGTTGCGTGAGCTCTGTTAATAAAAGTGAAACACCGGTTACGCCACCATCAATAAAATTATTGGGTAATAAAAACCCGTTTAGGCCAAATCCCGCCGCTACAATACCTAGTAAAATAAATAGGGTACTTTTTATTTCGGCTTTAATAGTTACCCATTTTCTTTTATAGTTTCTTGCTTTTTGAAATCTACTATTGTGCGTGGCGGCTTCCATATAATTATTGATGTTTGAGGGCTTCACGTTTAGATAAATTAGAAAGTTGCGGATGGTCTTTTACAAAACGAATTACCCATTTTTTATTGGTATACGCATAGGCGCGCAGCGCCCAGCCAATAGCTTTATTCACAAAAAACTCGTTGGTGTTTATGCGGTTAACAATGTATTTTTCTAGCAGCTGCGTGTTTGTATTTTCTTTGTAAGGTAACTGAAATAAAATACTCATGCGCTGCAACCAAATATTACTCGATTGATTCCATTTATTGGTAGTAGATTCTGGCAGCGCCGGAAATTTGATAAAATATTTTCCTATCACATTTGAATTGGTAGAATCTACACTGTCCCACCAACTTTTATGCGTAAGCATCCATTCAATAATGGTAATTGTTTTAGGGGTCCACAATTTGTGGTTAAAAGCAAGTAGTTCGATGGCAAAATAATGAAGTTCACGCTCGGGAGCAGCAAAAGCTTCTTTAATAATGGTAACAAGGGTAGCGTGGCTTGTTACAGGATATGTTTTGTAAAATGCTTTACAAATGCTGCGGCGCTCTGGAGTTTGCAGTCCATAAAATTCAAACTGATGTAGTAAGTATGCTTTAGCACCTGCTGCTTTTGTAGCATTAGCGGATGCAGCAAATTCTTTTTTTATTTGAATAATATATGGGTGCGCCATACAGGGGGTTATAAGTGAATCACTTGTTTTGTTTCGTTACTTTTTTTAGCGGCTACTAATACTTTCATAATATTAATTCCTCCTTGTGGTGTAACGGGTACCTGTTTATTTTCTAGTATAGCTGCGGCAACTGCTTCGTAATATTTTCCGTAATCGCCATGCTCGCTTTCAATAATGGCACTTGTAATTACGCCGTCTGTGTCGGTAGTGAGGGTGCCATAATTTTTAGGATCTTCTTGACCCCAGTTTTTTCCGCCCGGCTTGTGGCCCGCTAGTAATAAATCTTCTTGCACATCGGATCTGTTTTTTATAAAACAACCTTTGGTACCATAAATTTTATAACCAGGCCCTTGCTGCATAAATACCATACCGCTGGTAAGTAGTATGCGGTGGGTAGGGTAGTATAAAATGAGTGTGAAATAATCATCCACAAGCGATACGGATCTTGTGATGCGCACATCTGCAAAAATAGACGTAGGCATTCCTGAAAGTTGAATGGCCTGGTCTACAAGGTGTGGCCCTAAGTCTAGTAAAACGCCCGCGCCTGGTGTAGGCTGCTCTTTATGTACTTTAGGACTTAAGGTTGTTCTATACCTTTCGTAAGAAATTTGAACATCGAGTAAGCTTCCAATTTTATTTTCTGCAATGAGTTTTTGTATGGTTAAAAAGTCGGCGTCAAAACGTCTGTTCTGATACACCGTTAATATTTTTTGTTGCTGTAGCGCTAGTGCAGCAAGTTCTTCCGCTTCTTCTACCGTTACGGTAAAAGACTTTTCTACCACCACATGTTTACCCGCTAATAGCGCTTGTTTGGTATATGCATAGTGTGTATCATTGGGGCTGTTTACCACCACTAAATCAATGGTAGGGTCATTTAGTATGGCTTCGTAAGAATCATACGATGTAACGTCCGGATAGGCAGCTTGTATATTTTTACTAGATCGTTCCCATGCGCCCGCTAATATAAAATTTGGATTCAAATGTATAAATGGCGCATGGAACACACGTCCACTCATACCAAAAGAAACAAGTGCTGTTTTTATCATAGCTTAAAGTTACTGAAATAAAAAAAGTCTTGACGGTTGAGGCCAAGACTTTTTTTATAAGAGAAATGTTAATTATCCAGCAACTTGCTTTCTAATAATATTTAAAGCACCACCTGCTTTAAACCACTCAATTTGTTGTTGGTTGTAAGTATGGTTAGCCTCGATAGAATCAGTTGATCCGTCTTTGTGCGTTAACACGAGTTTTAACGGCGTACCTGGCGCAAAGCTTGTTAAGCCAACTACATCGATACTGTCATCTTCCTGAATTTTATCGTAGTCTGCTTTGTTTGCAAAAGTTAACGCCAACATACCTTGTTTTTTAAGGTTTGTTTCGTGGATACGTGCAAATGATTTTGTTAATACAACGCGTACACCTAAATGTCTTGGCTCCATGGCTGCGTGCTCACGAGAACTACCTTCTCCGTAGTTTTCATCGCCTACTACTATGGTTCCAATACCTGCAGCTTTATACGCTCTTTGTGTATTAGGTACGGTATCAAATGCTCCTGTTAGTTGGTTTTTAACGCTGTCTGTTTTTTCGTTGAAAAAGTTAACTGCACCAATAAGCATGTTGTTAGAAATATTGTCTAGGTGACCACGGAATTTTAACCATGGACCTGCCATTGAGATATGGTCTGTGGTACATTTTCCTTTCGCCTTAATTAATAATTTTAAAGACTTAAGGTCAGTGCCTTCCCATGCAGCAAAAGGATCTAATAATTGTAAACGCTTAGATGCTGGATCTACCGCTACTACTACACTTGAACCGTCTGCAGCTGGTGCTTGGTAACCTGCATCTTCTACTGCAAAACCTTTTAGTGGTAATTCGTCACCAGTAGGAGGGTCTAATTTTACTTGTTCGCCTTTATCGTTGGTTAAGGTATCTGTTAATGGATTAAAAGTTAAGTCACCCGCAATCGCAAGCGCCGTTACAATTTCTGGAGATGCTACAAAAGCAAAAGTGTTAGGGTTACCATCGGCACGCTTTGCAAAGTTTCTATTGAAAGAGTGTACAATGGTATTTTTTTCTTTTTTCTCTGCACCTACGCGCTCCCACATACCAATACAAGGTCCGCAAGCGTTTGCAAAAACCTTCGCACCAATTTGACTAAACACGTCTAAGAAACCATCTCTTTCGATGGTATATCTTACCTGCTCAGAACCTGGTGTGATCATGTATTCTGCCTTTGTTGTAAGTCCTTTTTGCGCAACTTGTTTTGCTAAACTTACCGCACGGCTAATATCTTCATAAGAAGAGTTGGTACAGCTACCAATTAAACCTACTTCAACAGTTGTAGGCCAACCGTTTGCAGCAGCTACTTCTTTCATTTTAGAAATAGGCGTAGCTAAATCTGGTGTGAAAGGTCCGTTTAAGTGTGGCTCTAATGTATTTAAATCGATTTCAATAACTTGATCGAAATATTTTTCTGGGTTTGCATATACTTCAGCGTCTGCAGTTAAATGTTCTGCAATACCATCCGCAAGTGCAGCAACATCGGCACGACCTGTAGAGCTTAAATAACGGCTCATACTAGCGTCGTAACCAAATGTAGAAGTAGTAGCACCAATTTCGGCACCCATATTACAAATGGTTCCTTTACCTGTACAACTCATGCTTGTTGCACCTTCACCAAAATATTCTACAATTGCACCAGTACCACCTTTTACAGTTAAGATACCAGCTACTTTTAAGATGACGTCTTTAGGAGCAGTCCAACCATTTAGTTTTCCTGTTAATTTAATACCAATAAGTTTAGGCCATTTTAATTCCCAAGCAAGTCCTGCCATAACATCACAAGCATCTGCACCACCAACACCAATCGCAAGCATACCTAAACCACCCGCGTTAACGGTGTGCGAATCGGTACCAATCATCATACCACCAGGGAATGCATAATTTTCTAAAACAACTTGGTGAATAATACCTGCACCTGGCTTCCAAAAACCAATGCCATATTTATTAGAAACAGAAGCTAAAAAGTCATACACTTCTTTACTCTCTGTTGTGGCTACTTGTAAATCTTGTTTGGCTTCTACTTTTGCAGAAATTAAGTGATCGCAATGCACCGTACTTGGTACTGCTACTTTTGGACGACCCGCTTGCATAAATTGTAACAACGCCATTTGCGCAGTTGCATCTTGCATTGCAACACGGTCTGGTGCAAAGTCTACATAAGAACCACCTCTTTCAAAATTACTTGGAGACTGATCGCCATGTAAATGCGAAAAAAGAATTTTTTCTGACAGGGTTAAGGGTCTGCCAAGTGCCTCTCTAGCTGCATTAATTTTTGCAGGCATTTCTGCGTACACTTTCTTGATCATTTCAATGTCAAAAGCCATAACAATAGGAATTTATAGATGTATGATTGTATTTTTTAAAAATCTGCTGCGAATTTACGAAAAAAGGGGGGCTAGCAAAAGTGTTTCTTTACTATAAATGTCCTAAATTGCCCTACAGTTGTTAAAAAAGCACCATTATGATTCAAAAATTGAGGGAATTTCTAGAATTAAGGGCTTTTGGTGTGTGTAATGCCATGGGGGAGCGCCTCGGTATTGCCACGTCCCGCATTAGAATGTGGTTTATTTACATCAGCTTTTTAACCCTCGGATCACCAGTAATCTTGTATATGGTACTCGCTTTTTGGATGAACATCAAGCGTTACATTTTGGCTGGCAAAAGAAATCCATTAAACAACTGGTAGACTTTTTTTATTTGGATTTATATAACAGCCTCTCTTAATCTCACTAATTTTTCTAGTAAAGGTTCTAGTAAATGTAATGGTAGCATGTTGGCACCATCACTTTTTGCTACCGCAGGGTTTGGATGCGTTTCAATAAATAATCCGTCTGCTCCAGTAGCAATGGCTGCTTTTGCAATCGTTTCAATTAAATGCGGATTGCCACCTGTTACTCCACTTGTTTGATTGGGTTGTTGTAATGAGTGCGTACAATCCATAATAACCGGCACGTTGTTTTCTTTCATGGCAGGAATATTTCTATAATCTACCACTAAATCTTGGTAACCAAAAGTGTTACCGCGTTCTGTTAACATGATATTGTTGTTGCCCGCTAATTTAATTTTATCAACGGCAAATTTCATAGAAGCACCACTTAAAAACTGACCTTTTTTTACGTTTACAATTTTACCGGTTTGTGCAGCAGCTACTAGTAAATCTGTTTGGCGGCAAAGGAATGCAGGGATTTGTAAAATGTCAATATACTGGGCAGCAATAGCGGCTTCGTCGTGTGCATGAATGTCAGATGTGGTAGGAAGGTTATACGTGGTGCCTACTTTTTTTATCAGTTCAAGTCCGTTGTCATCACCAATGCCGGTAAAAGAATTGGCACTTGTGCGGTTGGCTTTGCGGTAGCTTGCCTTAAACACATAAGCAATACCTAAATTTTTACAAATCGTGCTTACTTTATCTGCAATTTCCATCACCAGCTCTTCGCTTTCTACCACGCAGGGTCCAGCAATTAAAAAAAACTGATTTTTGTTGTACGACTGATTTTTAAATAAATCTGTTAAAAAGGGTTGATTCATGTGTTTGTATTTATAATCCTAAAACTTCTTTCATTGAAAATATACCTTGATGGGTAGCTGCAAATTCGGCAGCTAGTACCGCGCCACCTGCAAATCCTTTTCTGTTGTGTGCAGTATGTGTAATTTCTATAGTGTCAATTGCAGATGCATAGGTAGTGGTGTGTGTGCCAGGTGCTGGATCAATTCTTTCAGAAGTAATCACTAGATCCGATGCCACACCAGACGCCTCGTTTACCCACTTTGTTTTATTGGGCACCAATGCTAGTACCTGCTCTGCAAGTGTGATAGCCGTTCCACTAGGGGCATCCTTTTTTTGTGTGTGATGAATTTCATGTAAGCTTACCTCGTAGCTTGAGTGCTTACTCATAAGGGCCGCAAGTGTTTTGTTGATTTCAAAAAATAAGTTCACACCAATACTAAAATTGCTTGCATAAATAAGGGTGCCGTTTTGTGCCTCGCAAAATGTTTTTGCTTTTTCATAATCCTCTAACCAACCGGTTGATCCGCAAACCACAGGAACGCCCAGCGATAAACATTTCATGACATTATCAAATGCACTATGCGGTCCGGTAAATTCGATAGCCACATCAATGCCCGTAACATTTTCTGCGTTTAAATCTGCAGCGTTGTCTAGGTCAATTTTTAATCCAATGGTATGACCATTTTCTAGGGCAATTTCTTCGATGGCTTTACCCATTTTTCCATATCCAACAAGTGCAATATTCATGCTTACATTATTTTGTTGTAAATATTTTTTTTGACGGCTCTTTAAAATTAAAAACAAGTCCAAGGCCTGGTGTTCTGGTATTAGGGTTGAACTGAGGTTTTACTTGTAAAGATAAATCATCAGAAACATCAAATTGTTTGAGGTGTGCAAAAACAGTAGCATCTGCTACCTGCAAGCCCCAAGCTAAAATGAAATATAAAATTGAATAGTCTCTGTCTCTTCTAAATGTGTTTCGGTAAGATTGTAAAGAAGCGAGTCCTAAATTTTTTAATTGCGGATCTATGCCTGCAAGTCCCGAACTATCTAGGGTAGGAGCCTGTGCTTTAAATTTTGCTTCGTAGGCGTATTTTGTTTTGTTGTACCAGCTATCATTGTAAAAATACAAAGCACCAGGTATTGCTAAAACGCCATATACAAGCGGAATTTTCCAATATTCTTTGTTGGTGGCTTGCCCCCAGCCTGGTAAAATAGCGGCTCTGCGGGTTGCTACCTGCGGACGAAATTTTAATTTGACAACCGTATCACTTTTTATAAAGATGCTGTCTTTTTTTAGGGAGGTGCTATTTTTTGAAGCGTTAGCGTCTTTTTTTTGCGCGCTCAAGGGCGCACTGCAAAAAAGTATGCAGCCAATGAAAAAAAAGATCAACTTTTTTGCACCTATCATTTTAGTTCACCGTTACGTTCATGGCATCTAGTATTTTATTTAATTCGTCTAACGAAAAATACTCGATGGTAATGCTGCCAGTTCCTTTTTTGGAATGCGTCATTTTAACTTTTGTAGAAAAATGCGAAGACAAATTATCTTCAATTTTTTTATAGGCAGTAGGAAGGCTTGATTTATTGTCTTTAGCACCTGCAGGTTTTTGCGCGAGGTACATTTTACGCACCAGCTCTTCGGTTTGTCTAACGCTTAAACTTTTTTGAATAATTTCTTTGAAAACAAAAAGCTGTCTGTCAATGGTATCAATATTAACCAGCGCTCTTGCATGACCCATTGAAATTTTGCCGCTTCTAATAGCGAGTTGTAAATCCGGTGGTAATTTTAAAAGTCTGATATAATTGGATACGGTACTTCTTTCTTTGCCCATGCGCTCTGCCACCTGCTCTTGGGTATAAGAAAGTTCATCCATCATGCGCTTATAACTGATGCCAATTTCGATGGCATTTAAATTTTCTCTTTGTAAATTTTCAAGTAAAGCCCACTCTAATAATTGTTGATCGTTGGCTTGTCTAACATAAACAGGCACTTCTTTAAGGCCTGCCATTTTAGACGCTCTAAATCTGCGCTCACCAGCAATCAATTGGTATTTGCCTGATGCTAATTTAGAAACTGTAAGGGGTTGAATAACGTCATGAATTTTTATAGACTCCGCAAGCTCGTGTAAAGCCTGTTCATCAAAATCGCGGCGTGGTTGCTTTGGATTAATTTGAATATCGGCGAGTGTAATTTTGCTTGTGGCAACTGCCTGCTCTGCATATGCCGGTTGCACTTGACCCTTAGGCGTTTTATATTCTGCGTCTATATTGGAAAGCAAAGACCTAAGTCCTTTGCCAATCATGTCTTTGTTATTTTTAGGGCTACTCATGTTATTCTATAATTCTTTCTTCGTTAGAAATTTTTGTCATGCCGTTATTTTGAAGAATTTCTTTGGCAAGGTTTAAATAATTGATAGTACCCTTGCTGTCGGCGTCGTATAAAATAACCGGCTTACCCACACTTGGCGATTCGCTGAGCCTAGTGTTACGGTGGATGATGGTATCAAAAACCATTTCATCAAAATGTCTTCTAACTTCACTTACTACTTGATTGCTTAAGCGTAAACGACCATCATACATGGTCATTAAAATACCTTCAATTTGAAGTGCCGGATTTAACCTGCTCTGAACAATTTTGATGGTATTTAATAATTTGCCTAAACCTTCTAAGGCAAAAAATTCACACTGCACAGGAACGATCACACTATCCGCAGCAACGAGTGAGTTAACAGTAATTAATCCGAGTGAAGGAGAGCAATCGATAATGATAAAATCATACTTATCACGAACGGCGTCTAAAATACCTTTCATCACATTTTCTCTGTTCGGATAATTGATCATTTCAATTTCTGCACCTACTAAATCGATATGCGAAGGGATTAAGTCTAAATTGGGCACTTCCGATTTTAAAATCACATCGTTTGCAGTTGCATTGTTAACCATACAATCGTATAAACTGTTTGTAATGTTATGCAAATCAAATCCTACCCCCGTAGTGCTATTTGCCTGTGGGTCGGCATCTACCAAAAGGGTTTTAAATTCTAAAACAGCCAAACTTGCCGCTACATTGATAGCGGTGGTTGTTTTTCCCACGCCTCCTTTTTGATTGGCTACGCCTATAATTCTCGCCATAATATTTATTGCTTGTAAGTTGCCAAAAATAAGCTTTCAGCTACATCTTTTGAAACAATCTTATCCATACTTTGTTGTAGGAGTGACCCCTTGTCAAATTTCCCTAAAAACGGCTAAAAAAGGGGTAATTTTGCCTTTTTCCAATCGATTTTGGCATAAAATCAACCAAATAACCCAAACCTATGCGTAGTGCAACAAGCTGGTGGATCATCGCTCTTGTCATTTTTATACTGGATTTATACGTTTTTCAGGCCTTAAAAACAGTAAGCCAGCAGGGGTCCGAAAGGGGGCGTCAGGCTATTTTTATTACCTACTGGGTGGTGTCTTTTTTTACCATTGCCACCATGCTTTCTTTTCCATACCTCCAATTTTTGCAGACCTCCAAAATTTTTAGGAATTATGTGTTTGCGATTTTGATTGGACTTTTTTTAGCCAAATTAATTGGCTCTCTATTTTTTGTTGCCGACGATATTCGAAGAGGCGCTTTGCTACTCATGAATAAAATTTTTCCATTATCAGGAGCGCAGTATATGGGTCCAGAAGGGCAGGGTATTCCTAGATCTACTTTTTTAAGTTGGCTGGGCCTTGGACTTGGGGGTACTTTATTTGGAACTTTATTATTTGGTTTTGGCAACAAATACAATTACCAAATAAAAAAAATAAAACTCTCGTTTAAAAATTTACCGGAAGCATTTAAAGGCATGCGAATGGTTCACATCAGTGATATTCATAGCGGTAGTTTTCAGGATATTCGTGCCGTTAACAAAGGCATCGATTTAATATTAAAGCAGCAGCCCGACCTAATTGTTTTTACTGGTGATTTAGTAAATGACAGGGCCACCGAAATGGAACCGTATCAAAATTCTTTTGGACGTTTAACAGCGCCACTTGGTGTTTTTTCTACCCTCGGTAATCACGATTATGGCGACTATGTGCAGTGGCCTACAGCACAGGCTAAAATTGATAATTTGGAAGCCCTCAAAAAAGTGCATGCCAATATGGGCTGGCGTTTACTGATGAATGAGCATGTGGTACTTGACAAAAAAGGTGAAAAAATTGCACTATTAGGTATCGAAAACTGGGGTGCTAAAGCCAGGTTTCCGAAGTATGGAAAAATGGATTTGGCGTATCCGGGCACCGAAAATATTCCGTTTAAAATACTTTTAAGTCACGACCCTAGCCACTGGGATGCACAAATATTACCGGAATATCCGGGTATTGATCTTATGCTTTCTGGTCATACACATGGCATGCAGTTTGGTCTCGAAAACCCTTATTTTAAATGGAGTCCCGTGCAGTGGATGTACAAACAGTGGGCGGGTTTATACGAGCAAGGTGCACAAAAATTATACGTGAATAGAGGGTATGGATTTATTGGTTACCCGGGAAGGGTAGGGATACTTCCAGAAATTACTGTCATTGAATTTGTGTAAAATGTTATTGTTGGCTTAAATAACAATTAGTTGTTATTTTTTTCGTTTTAATTGTTAGAACTTACTCTTATTAAACTTTCAATTATGAAAAAGACATTTATTTTAATTGGTTTTGTTGTTTTCTTTTCAATGCAAGCAGCCGCACAAGGTGCCTTTAGACTTGGCATAAAAGGTGGGCTTAACTTGAACAGAGTAAACGGACAATCTTTTAATGATGCTTTTGATATGGGCTATATGGCTGGTGCTTTTGCTGAAATTGACATCAATAAATTTATAGGAATTCAGCCGGAGTTATTGTACAGTCAAACTATGACCAAGCGTTCTAGTTTTTCTACATTATATAATTCTAGATTTAGTCAAGCTTTTTTAATTGACAACGCATATACAAGACTTAATTATTTAAGTATCCCAGTTTTACTGCGTCTTAATGTAGGTAAGCTTATCACTATTAATGCCGGTCCTCAGTACGGCATACTTATTGGTCAGGACAAGAACGTTTTAACCAACGCGGAAAATGCATTTAAGACCGGCGATATATCGGCAGTAGTGGGTGCGCAATTAAATTTGAGTTCTTTCAGAATTTATGGAAGGTATGTAGCGGGCCTTCAAAATATTAATGCCATTGATGATATGGAAACTTGGAAAACGGCTTCTTTGCAACTTGGTCTTGGACTTAAGTTTTAAGTTGTTACAACAGTAGTCCTTGCAAGAATAAATAGGCAAAACTAAAATAGATAATCAGTCCAGTTACGTCAACAAGCGTGGCCACAAATGGTGCCGAAGAAACAGCAGGGTCAAATCCTAAACGCTTTAAAAATATAGGTAGCATAGAGCCAGATAAGGTTCCCCAAAGCACTACGCCTATTAATGAAAATCCTACGGTAAATCCAATCATCATCCAGTGTTCGCCATAAATATTTGGGAAGATAGAATGCCAAACGCCTACGCGAATAAATCCAATGATACCAAGCACCGAGCCTAGTAACATACCGCTGGTAATTTCGCGGCGCAGCACGCGCCACCAATCTTGAATGGTAATTTCACCAACAGCCATGGCCTGAATAATAAGGGTAGAAGCCTGTGATCCGCTATTACCACCACTCGAAATAATTAGTGGCACAAACAAAGCAAGTACAATGGCTTTTGCAATTTCATCTTGGAAATAACCCATGGCAGTTGCGGTAAGCATTTCACCAATAAATAGTACCACCAACCAGCCTACTCTTTTTTTAAAGAGTTTTAATAATGGGATATCTAAATAAGGTTCGTTTAAGGCTTCGGTACCACCCATTTTTTGCATGTCTTCACTGAACTCTTCGTTGGCAACCCAAAGCATATCATCGATGGTAACAATACCTAACAAAATATTATTGTCATCCACTACCGGAAGTGCCACACGGTTGTTCATTTTAAACACTTGGTTGGCGTGCTCCTGATCGTCATGTACATTTAATGATACAACTCTGCCATCAATAATTTCATCCACTCTTTTATTAGGCGCTGCTAAAATTACGTCTCGGATTCTGATGTCATCTACGAGTTCGCCTTTTTGATCAATGATATAAATAACATCGATGGTTTCTGAATTTTTGCCAAACTTTCGGATGGTATCAAAAACTTCAGTTACGGTATTGTGTGCGTAAATGTAAACGTAATCGGGGTTCATTAAACGGCCCACACTATCCTCGGGGTAGCCAAGCATGGCCAGGGTAATTTTTCTTTCTTCGGGGTCAAGTAGTTTAATTAAATCACGAATAGCTGCTTTAGGTAGTTCCTCCAAAAAGTCGGTTCTATCATCGGCAGGAAGTTCATTTAATAACTCGGCTGTTTTTGAAGAAGGCAGTTCTTTGACTATGTCTTTTTGTTGGGCGATATCCAAAATTTTGAAAACGCTAGCCGCTCTGTGAATGGCCATGTTGGCAATAATTTGGGCCTCATACTCGGGATACTCATTGATAAGCTCCGCCACATCGCTAATATTTTGATCGTCTAGAAACTCTTTAATTTCTAGCTTATCTTCTTTAGCAATGAGCTGTTCGAACTGTTCGTTGATATTTAATTGGTCGAGCTCCAAAGACATGGGCGCAATTTAGTCATCATTTGTGAATCGTCCATATTAAATGGTATGAAAAGAGGCTGTATCTTCATATCTGACATTGATTTATATGATATTACCCATTTTAACCATTGCTCCATCTGATCAGCGCGGAAGAGGTGTATTTGCTACCGAAAGTATTGAGGTGGGCACCACTATAGAAATTTCGCCGGTACTGGTGGTGAATCCTACAGAAAGGGCTGAACTCGAAAAGACTATTTTATATGATTATATTTTTGAGTGGGGGGACGATTTATTGTCGGCGTGTGTGGCACTGGGTTACCTCTCTATTTACAATCATTCTTATGCAGCCAACTGTGTGTACGAAATGGATTTTGACAACGCAACTATTTCTATAACCACCGTTAAGCCAGTAGCCGCTGGTGACGAATTATTTATTAATTATAATGCAGAGCCAGATAATACAAAACCGATTTGGTTTGAAGCTTCTTAAAAATACATCTATGAAAAAAAATATTTTTAGTGTTGTTTTGTTTTTAATGTTGAGTGTGAGCGTTTTTGCGCAGCGTGATAGTTTGCTATCTGTCACAACAGCTTATATCACGCCACTGAATACCGGTTTGCAATTAGCGGATGAAGAAGAGGAAGCACAATTTGTAAAAGGGAATCCTGATTATTACAAATGGAAACAATCGGGTAAGCAAATTCATTTTTTTGTAAAAGTTAGAAAGGCAGGGGAACTGCGCGTTAGGTTACAGTTTGCTAATAAATGGGCGCTGCCTATTCGTGTAAGTGTTGGCGCTACCGTATTAAAAGCGTTGCTTCCGGCTACCAATAAATTTACTACCCTTACAATCGGGAAGGTTTTAATAGCGGATACAGGTTTTGTTCAAATTACTTTATCGGTACCAAAAAATACGGCGCGCATGCAGGCGTCTATTGCCGGTATTTTGCTTGGAGGCACTGCAACAGAAAGTATGCATTATAACCACAAGCCTAGACGCAATGCGGCATCGGTGCATTTAAAATATCCGGTTGCTGATAACGTTAAAACAGTTTCTTTTTACAATGAGATAACGGTCCCTGCTGGCTTTGATCCTATACACACCTACTATATGGCCTGTGGTTTTGCCCGGGGTTATTTTGGAATACAAGTAAATAGTGAAAAGGAAAGACGCGTGATATTTTCGGTGTGGGACGCGGGTAATGAAGCCGTAGACCGTAATAAAGTAGGTGCTGAAAATAGAGTGGTTTTACTTGCAAAAGGAGATAGTGTGATTACCAACGATTTTGGTAATGAAGGTACAGGCGGACATAGCCATTTAGTGTATCCTTGGAACACAGAAACAACCTATAAATTTTTAGTGACAGCATTAACAGACTCGGCTTCTCAAACCACTATTTACACTGGTTATTTTTATATTCCTGAAAAACAAAAATGGAAATTGATAGCGAGTTTTTCGGCACCAAAAGACGGAAAAAATTTGCGCGGCTTATATTCATTTAGTGAAAACTTTGTAGGCGTTAATGGGCAGCTAGAAAGAAAAGCTTTGTTTGGAAATCAGTGGATTCAAAACGGCGCCAATGGCCAGTGGCAGGAGCTTACAGAAGCCCGTTTCTCTTATGATGTTACCGGTAAAATGGGTGACAGAATTGATTATGGTGCAGGTGTTACAGCGTCTGGTGCTTTTGAACTTTGGCATGGTGGTTTTAAAAATGCCACTGCAAATTATGGTCAAGCATTTAATAGACCAGCAAGGCAAAATAAACCTGTTATTGATTTTACAAAAGATGCAGACTCCTTACATCAGGCGCAGCATGATATTGCGCAAATCAATGGAGCGATTACTGCGCGCGCAATTGATACTTCAGGAACTGTAGGTGGTGTTTACTATCAGATTATAAAAGAAGGTACTGGTGATTATGTGCGTGTATCCGATACGGTAACCGTGCATTATAAAGGAACGCTCTTAAAAGACGGTTCTATTTTTGATCAAACAAAAGAAAGACCCGCTCGGTTTCCTTTGCAGCGCCTCATAAAAGGCTGGCAAATAGGGGTGCCTAAATGCAGGGTAGGGGGTATTATCAAAATTATTATTCCTTCAGGTATTGCTTACGGAATGCGCACTAGAAGTATAGCTATACCAGCTAATAGTGTGTTGGTATTTGAGATTGAGGTAGTTAAGGCAGAGCCTGCCAAAAGCTAGTTTTGTGGAAGATTTTAGGTTATTTGAAGGCTAAATTTCAATTTTATTTGCTCAATGCAGTATTAGAAGCTATTTTTGTACTCTAATGAAACAATTTACACATAACCACCATCATCATTACTTACCAAACGGGTAGGCTGTAGGTGTTTGTGTTATTATAAAACATTGAAGAGGCTTACCATTTGGTAGGCCTCTTTTATTTTAATCTATGAATATGAAATTAAGGTTAGCGATTCAAAAAAGTGGAAGGTTACACGACGATTCTATCAAGCTCTTGAAAGAGTGTGGGATTGATATTAGTAATGGCCTAAACAAGTTAAAGGCAGAAGCTTCTAATTTTCCGATCGAAGTTTATTTTTTACGTGATGATGATATTCCTCAATACGTAGAAGATGGCGTTGCGGATATTGGTATTGTTGGAGAAAATGTAGTGTATGAAAAAAACAAGCCCTTAACGGTACTTAACAAATTAGGTTTTGGTAAATGCAGGCTCAGTGTTGCGGTGCGTAAATCTGAAAACTATACGGGCATTTCTTTTTTAGAAGGTAAAAAAGTAGCGACTAGCTACCCTGTTATTTTATCTAAGTATTTAAAAGATAAAGGTGTTAACGCAGAAGTGCATGAGATTAGCGGTAGTGTAGAAATTGCACCTAGCATTGGACTTGCGGATGCTATTTGTGATTTGGTAAGCAGTGGATCTACTTTATTTTCGAACGGACTACAAGAAGCAGAAACTATTTTATCATCAGAAGCGGTACTTGTAGCTACCAATAGTTTAGATGCACAAAAACAACAAATTATAGACCGTTTGCTTTTTAGAATTGAATCTGTAAAAAAAGCACGCAATACAAAATACATTTTATTAAATGCGCCAAACGATAAATTGTCTGACATTATCGCGCTTCTTCCAGGCATGAAAAGCCCTACGGTACTGCCTTTGGCGGAACCTGGTTGGAGTAGTGTTCATAGTGTGCTCAATGAAAATGATTTCTGGGAAATTATTGAGCAGTTAAAAGCTGCTGGTGCGCAAGGAATTTTAGTGGTACCTATCGAAAAAATGGTGATATAAATTTATTGTATGAAAATAATTGAAAACCCTTTAGATACTTCGCTTCCGGAATTACTCCAAAGGCCAGCCATGGATCATGCGGCATTATATGCATTGGTGCAGGGTGTTTTGGATGGGGTAAAAAAAGAAGGTGATAAAGCGGTGGCTGCTTATACCCAAAAATTTGATGGGGTAACTATGGATACTGACTTGGTTACCGAAGCAGAAATTAATGAAGCAGCATTAGAGTTGTCGCCTGCATTAAAAGAAGCGATACAACTTGCTGCAAAAAATATCAGGTGTTTTCATGAAGCGCAGGTTTCAGAAAATATAAAAATAGAAACCATGCCTGGCGTAAGCTGCTGGCGTAAAAGTGTAGGGATTGATAAAGTGGGGCTTTATATACCAGGCGGATCGGCACCTTTATTTAGTACGGTTTTAATGCTGGGTATCCCTGCAGTAATAGCAGGCTGCAAAGAAATTATTTTGTGTACGCCCCCTGCAGCTGATGGTAAAGTTCACCCTGCTATTTTATATGCAGCATGGGTGGTAGGTATTACTCGAATATTTAAAATTGGTGGTGTGCAAGCTATTGCAGCCATGGCATACGGCACCCAAACAGTACCCCAAGTGTATAAGATTTTTGGTCCGGGGAATCAGTATGTAACGGCTGCAAAACAACTGGTGCAACAATCGGGTGTGGCTATTGATATGCCTGCTGGCCCTAGCGAGGTTTGTGTGTTAGCCGATGAAACCTGCAATCCTGCATTTGTGGCTTCCGATTTATTATCACAAGCAGAGCATGGCCCTGATAGTCAGGTATTACTTGTTAGCACCAGCAAAAAAGTAGTTGCAGAAGTAGAAGTAGCTTTAGCTGCTCAATTAGCGCTGCTGCCACGAAAAGATATTGCACAAAAAGCATTAGATAATAGTACAGCAATTGTAGTGGATGATATGGAGCGTGCTATTTTTATAGTAAATAGTTATGCGGCAGAGCATTTGATACTAGCATGTAACAATGATGAAGCGGTTGCAGCAAAAATTACCAATGCGGGATCTGTATTTTTAGGAAATTACAGTCCAGAATCGGTGGGGGATTATGCAAGTGGTACCAATCATACGCTGCCTACAAGTGGTTATGCAAGAGCGTATAGTGGTGTGAGTGTAGATAGCTTTGTAAAAAAGATGACTTTTCAAAAATTAACACCCGCAGGACTACAGGCTATTGGAGCAGCCGTAGAAACGATGGCGGCGGCAGAAGGCTTAGACGCACACAAAAATGCTATCACCATTCGCCTCCAATCATTATAAAAACTAGAAAGTATAAATACACTAACATGTTTGACGTACAAAAATTAGTTAGAGACAATATTAAAAACCTGGCACCTTATTCGTCGGCAAGGGATGAATTTAGTGGCACAGCTAAAGTGTTTTTAGACGCCAACGAAAATAGTTTTGGCTCACCACTAACAAAGTGGTACAACCGCTATCCAGACCCGCATCAAGTGGCTATTAAAAAGGCTTTATCTACTATTAAATCGGTACCTGCTCAGCAAATATTTATTGGTAACGGTAGTGATGAGTGTATTGATTTATTATTTAGAAGTTTTTGTGAGCCAGGTAAGGATAATATTATTATTTGTCCGCCCACATACGGCATGTATGAGGTATCGGCTAACATTAACAATGTGCAAATTAAAAAAGCGCCCTTACTTCCTGATTTTCAGCTGGATCTTATTCATCTCGAAAATTTAATTGACCCCAATACAAAAATTATTTGGATTTGCTCGCCTAATAATCCAACCGGTAATTCTATTGATCGTGCATCCATAGAAATGGTGCTCAATAATTTTAATGGCATAGTGGTAATTGACGAAGCCTATATTAATTTTTCGAAGCAAAAATCTTTTATTCAAGAGTTGGGAGATTATCCAAACCTGGTTGTGTTGCAAACCCTTAGCAAAGCATGGGGACTTGCTGGTTTAAGACTGGGCATGGCATTTGCTTCTGTAGAAATCATTTCTATTTTAGATAAAGTAAAACCTCCGTATAATATCAATACCGCTACCCAAGAACTGGTGCTTAAAGCATTAGAAGAAGTAGGGCAGGTAAACGATATGATAAAAATTATTGTAGACATGCGGGAAGCGCTTGCGGGTGTGTTTAGGCAAATGCCTACCGTAGAAAAAGTATATCCTTCCGACGCTAATTTTTTACTCGTTAAAATAGCAGAAGCTAGGGCCGTATATGACTTTTTGTTAACACAGCAAATAGTGGTAAGAGACCGCAGTAACGTGGAACTTTGTGAAAACTGCCTACGTATTACTATTGGTACCGAAAAAGAAAACACTTTGTTGGTAGACGCCATGCAGGCCTGGTATAACAAGTAAACAAAATGCCCATTACGTTTAAATAATAATTATATTAGGGTTCTATTTATACAACAATTAATACACTATGAAAAAAGGTACTCAAATTTCGGTTTTCTCAAGCTTGTTTATTTTGATGCTGTTTGCAGCCAATAGCACGTCGGCGCAAAATATTAAACCCGACACAGACAATGCAGGCTTAACACTACCTAAAGGATTTGTAGCATTAAAAGTAGCAGACAATGTTGGACGCACAAGACATATTGCAGTAAATAAGCAAGGTGCTATTTATGCAAAACTTGAAAGACTCGATAATGGAAAGGGAATTGTTGTTTTAAAAGATACAGATGGTGATGGAAGAACTGAAACTAAAACAACATTTGCCAATTATATTGGAACGGGTATCTCTATCAAAGGGGATTATTTATATGCTAGTTCAAATAAAGAAGTGTTTAAATACGCACTAAATGAAAACGGTGACATTGTGGATGAAAATGCAGCAGCAACACTTGTAACCGGACTTGTTGATAAAGGTCAGCACAATTCAAAATCTATTACCCTAGACAATGCTGGTAATATTTATGTGAATGTAGGTGCGCCATCTAATTCATGTCAAGAAAAAGACCGTACCAAAGGTTCTATGGGTAGAATGCCTTGTCCTATTCTTGATTCGGCAGGTGGTATTTGGCAGTTTAAAACCGATCAGTTAAATCAAACCTATGCAACCGGTGTTAGATACGCAACAGGACTTAGAAACGTGGTAGGGCTTGATTGGAATAACGAGCTCAATCAGTTATTTGTTACGCAGCATGGTAGAGATATGCTTAACAATTTATTTCCTGATTTATACGACACCACAGTAAGTGCCGAGCTTCCTTCAGAAACCATGTATGCGATTAATAAAGGTGATAACGCAGGTTGGCCTTACATTTATTACGATCATGTAAAAGGTAAAAAAATGATGGCGCCAGAATATGGTGGCGATGGTAAAAAAACTGTAGACGATAAATATATTAATCCGGCTATGGCGTTCCCTGCGCATATGGCGCCTAATGGCTTATTGTTTTATACCGGCAATCAATTTCCTGCTCGTTACAAGAATGGTGCATTCATTGCGTTTCATGGCTCATGGAATAGATCTCCACTTCCACAAGAAGGCTACTATGTTGTTTTTGTACCTTATGAAAATGGCAAACCAACCGGTAAGTGGGAAGTATTTGCAGATGGATTTTCTGGAAAAACAGTGGTTAAAAATCCACGTGATGCACAGCACCGCCCTTGTGGTTTAGCAGAAGGACCTGATGGGTCACTCTATATTTCAGACGACGTAAAAGGAACAATTTACAGAATCATGTATCAAAAATAAGTAAGCATGCAGCGTATTTTTTTAGTGTTTGTTGTAATGATGATTTCTTTTACAACAGTTACGGCACAAACAAATAATAAATTAGCCGCAGCTAGTGCAGCACGCGGAAAAATGGTATACCTACAGCGCTGTATGGTTTGTCATCAAGCAGATGGGGGTGGCGTTCCAAAGCTTAATGCACCATTAGATGCTTCAAGCACGGTTAATGGATCCGATATTGCAAAACTTGTAAAATATATTGTGAAAGGTTTAAACGACCGTATCGAAATTGATGGCGAGTATTATGCTAATGCAATGCCTGCGGCCGAAGATTTAAAAGATCAACAAATTGCAGACCTGCTAACTTTTATTAGAAGCAATTGGTCTAATAAAGCAGGCCCTGTAACACTTGCACAGGTCAAGCAAATTAGAAGTAAATTAAAATAGAGACTTAAACAACCGGTATGAAGCGGATATTATTTATAGATAGAGATGGTGTGATTTTAAGGGAACCGCCGCAGGATTTTCAGGTAGACAGCACAGACAAAACAAGCTTTGTACCAGGCGCTATTGTTGGACTCTCTAACATTGCCGCGTCACTAGATTATTATAAAGTAATGGTGACCAACCAGGATGGACTTGGTACGCCTAGTTATCCTGCAGATACTTTTTATCCCTATCAAAATTTAATGCTTCGTACACTTGAAGGCGAAGGGTTCACGTTTGATGAAGTGATTATCGATACAACATTTGCACACGAAAATGCGCCTACGCGTAAGCCGGGCACGGGCTTACTTACGCATCTGATTAATAATCCGGCTTACGATTTGAGCAGCTCATACGTAATTGGCGACCGCTACACCGATATACAACTAGCCAAAAACCTAGGTTGTAAAGCCATCTATTTTAAAAGCCCTTTGCACCCGCTTACACCGGAGCAGGATGCAGAACTCCGCAGTAGCATTGCCCTTGAAACAAGTAATTGGGAAGACGTTTATAGTTTTTTAAAGCTAGGCATCCGCAAAGTGAGCCACACCCGCAATACCAACGAAACAAAAATACAAGTAGAATTAAACCTTTCAGGATCTGGTATTGCACAAATACATACCGGCCTTGGTTTTTTTGATCATATGCTCGAGCAAATTGCGCGTCATGGAAATATTGACCTAGCCATCACCACTAATGGCGATTTACACATTGATGAGCACCACACGATTGAAGATACTGGACTAGCGCTTGGCGAAGCGTTTGCTTTGGCGCTGGCCGACAAGCGCGGGATGGAGCGTTATGGTTTTGCTTTACCTATGGATGAAGCAGAAGCCAAAGTGCTTATTGATTTTGGTGGCAGAAACTGGCTCGTGTGGGACGCTAGTTTTAAAAGAGAAAAAATAGGAGAGATGCCAACCGAAATGTTTTTCCATTTCTTTAAATCTTTTTCGGACGCAGCTAAATGTAATTTAAATATTAGTTGTGCTGGTGATAACGAGCACCATAAAATAGAAGCTATTTTTAAAGCATTTGCAAAAGCTATTAAAATGGCCGTTAAGCGTGATCCTTTCTCCAATCACTTGCCTTCAACAAAAGGTGTGCTTTAATTTTACTGTAAAATGCTGGTGTTGTTGATTTTGTCTAAAATTTTATGGGCCACTTCCATCGCTAAATAACCATCAATTTCACTTACAACCGTAGGCTTGTTGTTAATAATGGCGTCAACAAACGATTCAAGTTCTAGTTTAATAGCGTTAAGTGGTTCGATACTTGGATTGGCAATAGCAATCGTTTTTTTACCATTAGGGGTATCAATATCAAAAGAAAATACATCTACGTCTTCTGGTTGTTTTAACTTAATGATTTCGGTTTTCTTTTCTAATAAATCAATGCCAATGTAAGCGTCTTTTTGGAACAGCCTTACTTTGCGCATTTTTTTCATTGAAATTCTGCTGCTCGTTAAATTGGCAACACAGCCATTGTTGAATTCAATTCTGACATTCGCAATATCTGGCGTATCGGTCATAACGGCTACACCACTTGCTGATATTGATTTTACATCCGATTTTACAAGGCTTAAAATAATATCAATATCATGAATCATTAAATCTAAAATTACGCTTACCTCGGTACCTCTTGGATTGAATTGTGCGAGTCTGTGCACTTCAATAAACATAGGATTGAGGTTGAGTTCTTTTAATGCTAAATAAGCAGGGTTAAAACGTTCTACATGCCCAACTTGCATTTTTACCCCAGCTTCTCTTACCATATTTACAAGGTCTTTGCCTTCTTGTAAGGTGTGGGCCAGTGGTTTTTCTACAAATACATGCTTGCCTTTTCTGATGGCCATCATACATACTTCGTAATGCAAATCGGTGGGCGTGATAACATCAATAATATCACAAGCTTCAATTAATTTTTCTTCATCAGAAAATCTTTTAAGGCCATGCGTATTGATCACTTCATTGGCATTATCATTGTTTGGATCAAAAAATCCAACAATTTTTACGCCTTCTATTTCTTTCCAATTGGAGATATGAAATTTCCCTAAATGACCTACGCCAAAAATCCCTACTTTAAGCATCTATGAATATTTGGTGTAAAGGTAGGTAATTGAGCTCCTTTAACTGACTAGGCGTGTTATATGTGGATATTTTACTTATTCTTCTTGATTGGAACCTTCTTGATTGGTGGTTTTTTGGCTGGTACTTTTTTGGCTGGTGCTTTTTTTACGGGAGCCTTCTTTGTAGGTGTGGCCCTTTTCTTGACAAACTTTTTAACCGGCTTCTTCTTTTTAACTGCAGGCTTTTTTTCTAGTTCATTGATGGTAGGAGAAATAGTTGGGTATCTGTAATTTACTAGATCCACTTTATCAAAGATGACCGTTTCAGTTTTTAGCTGTTGTGTACTTAGGTCAATAAGTAGTTGGGGGTCAAAAGAGTAATCTTTGTAACGCATTTCAAAGTGAAGGTGTGGTCCTGTCGAGTGACCACTTGTGCCGCCAAGTCCAATATGTTGTCCACTTTTAACGTATTGATTTTCGACAACATCTATTTTGCACAGATGACCATATAAAGTTTCTAGCCCATTTTTGTGTCTGATTACAACGCAGTTGCCAAATCCAGATTTATTGAACTGCGCATATCTCACAACGCCATCAAATGCAGCAATAACAGTGTCTCCAATATTTAAATCTACATCTAAACCATGGTGCTGTCTGCCCCATCTTTTTCCGTATTCCGAATTAATTTTCCCATACCAGGTTAACGTAAACTTTTCATCATTGCTAATAAGCGGTATATAAATTTCATCTGGAAGATCGTTAAATTTAACACTATCATAAACAAAAGTGATGGTGTTTACCCATTCTTTCGTAAAATTAGTGTCTGTATTTAACAGTGTATTCGATATCGCTTTTGAGCTATCTATGTGAAATGCAGGTGTTGAGATCCAGTTTTTTTCACTTAATATAATAGGATTTGGAATGGGGTTGTAGTAAATGCTTCTTACAGGCTTTCTTCCTTTTTTAGATTTTTTCTTTTTGCTGCTCGTATTTTTTTTGCTAGTCGGTTTTTTGACACTGCTTGTTTTTTTCTTTACAGGCAATTTTTTTTTAGTTGGGGCTTTTTTAGAGGTAGACTTTTTTGCGGGTGTAGGGTTTTTCTTTTGCGCAAAACCCTCAGGAGCAACAATGCTAATAGCCACCAAAATGGTTAAAACTGCTATAATTTGTCGCATGAAGCTCTTAAAACGCATTATAATTAAAGTAGTTATATGAATAATGGAGGCCAAGATACTAAAATCAACTAAAATGGTAGTTAACAAGGTTCTAAAATTACAAAGGCCGCTGTAAGCGGCCTTTGTAGGTCAAAATTGCTCAACCCCCTGCTATTCTATTGATATCTTACGAGGGTTACGTTTCCTTGTCTTATTACTGGTTTATTATTGTAGTCGAAACCTTGAATAATCCAAGTATACGTTTCCATAGGTTGATTTACGCCATTTGAGGTCCCATCCCAATATTTATTCATGTCAGATGTTGAAAATACTTCGTGCCCAAATCTGTCATAAATTTTAAAGTATTTAATAACGGTAACACCCACATATATTGGTTTGAAAATTGCATTGTCTCTATTATTACTTGCTGGTATAAATGCCCTTGGTAAGAATATATCTGTTCCAGGGAAGCCCCATACTTCTTGCCTATCTGTAATGGTACATCCGGCCGAATCTATAATGGTAATCTTATAGATTGTTTTAGGATGCTGCACATTGATGGTAACACATCTGCTATCAATAGGATTGATATCTGTACTTGGAGACCATGTGTATTTATCGCCACCGGGTAATGCGCATAAATTTTGCGCAATATTATACTGCAGGTATTTAATCGAATACACAGAGTCTCTTCTTCTGTCAATAATCTTAAGTGGCACAGTAATAGAATCTTGTAACGATGGACAAAGGTTTCCACTCACAACTAATTGAACTGGGAACGTGCCAGTTCGTTTATAAATGTGCACTGGATTTGTTGAACTACTAAACGAGTTGTCTCCAAAATTCCAACTCCAAGATCCTAATCTATCTGCATAGCCAGCAATACTAGAATCTCTAAAGAAAATAGGTGTTTCAACACAATAATTTTCGATGCCAAATTTAGCTTTAGGATATCCAATAACGGTAACAGAATCTACAAAAGTAGAAGTCATACAAGAACTATCAGCTCTAACTGTTAATCGAACACCGAACTTTCCAGCAAATTTGAATCGATGTGTTGGATTAGCTGTGTAATTAAGTGGAATGCCGTCTCCAAAATCCCAGATATATGAAATAAACTGGGTACTACCATAACCAAGTGTTGATGTATTCACAAATGGAATAGAGTCTGTCAAACAGATTTGTTTAGGCATTACAAACGCAGCCTTTGGTGAACCATATACAATTAATTGTTTGATTAGCGGTAGTGAGGTACAGCCTTCATTATTGGTAACTGTAAGCGTTATAAAATACTTTCCAGGTTTTCTAAATACATGCGTTGGGCTTTGATCTGTTGAGGTATTTCCGTCACCAAAATTCCAATTCCAATTACGAATAGTTGTTGGAGCATAGGTAGAAGACAAGTCTGTAAACTTAACTTGAATGGTATCTATGCAACTAACGCTATCACTCATAATAAAGGATGCAATTGGCGCATCGATTAATAAAGGATATACAACTGAATCTTTTAAGTTTGGACAAGCTAGTCCACTTACAAGTAATTTAACGTTGTACGTTTTTAAATTACTAAATCTATGTGTTGGACTAGGTTGGTTGCTAAAGCTTCCGTCATCAAAAGTCCATCTCCAAGAACCTAGTGTATCGGCAAAGCCAACTTTAGAAGTATCTATAAAGTTTACAGGACTGTTTACACAATTAAATTGATGTGTAAATCCAGCTTTAGGGAAACCTGCAACCGTAATGGTATCATATACAGTAGAAGTGGTACAAGAACTATCTGCCTTAACTGTTAAAGTTACAATAAATATACCTGGCTTCGTAAATACATGTGTTGGACTTGCCAGTGTATTGATACTTGATCCGTCACCAAAGTTCCATTCTGATGCAAAATTTGATGTTCCATGACCTAAAACAGTATTGTTTGTAAATCTAATGGTATCAGTTTGGCATACTTTTTTAGGCATCGTAAATCTGGCTCTTGGTGAACCATAAACTACGAGCTGTTTTCTGGTTGGTAACGATGAACATCCTTCGTTATTGGTGATTACCAAAGAGATTGTATATGTGCCCGGTTTATTATAAAAATGTGAAGGATTTTGAATGTTTGAAGTTATACCATCTCCAAAATCCCATGACCAACCAGTAATTGTTTCAGGTGTTCTAGGAATTGACTGATCCTTAAACTTAATGGTAACAGAATCGATACAGCTACTTGTATCACTCATATTAAACACAGCCGTTGGCAGTGCTTTGGCGTCTAATTGAACAATAGCAGAGTCTGTGCATCCGTTAACCGTTGTAGCTATTTGTTTAATATAATAGCTCACTAGATTCCCCGTGATATTTGGTGGCACCAGTACTTTCGGACTTGTTGCTGTAGTAGATGGGAAAAACGAAAGTGGGTTACCAGTCGGAGTTGTATATGACCATACTTTGGAAGTAGGAACATTGCTTGTTTGATCTGTCAATTGCAATGTTATTTCTCCACAAACCAATGAATTACTAATTGTAAAATTGACATTTGGTCTTCGATACAAAGAAATATTTGTTGTTGTGTCTGCTTTACAACCATTGATCGAAGTAGCCGTTAATTTGACTGCATAAATGGTATCAATATTGCCAGGGTTATCTCCAAATTGAAGCTGGAAAAGTTTATTGGTACTTGTTGGTAATACTTGTAAACCAGATGGTTGATTAAGGGTCAAATTTGTAATATTCCATGCAGCATTGTAGACATTATTTTTTGCAACAATGCTTTCTGTTACAAAATTTTTGAATCCAACGGGATTTCCACATATTTCTTTTGTTGTAACAGTAAAGTTTGGAGCAGGAGCTGGGTAGATGGTAATCTTTTTTGTAGTGCTATCATTACATCCAGTGCCGGTAAAGGTTGTAACGAGTTTCACATATAAGATAGAATCGGAAACATTTGAATTATTTCTAAATATAAATGTGGGACTATTCAAATTTGTGACTTTACTATCGTTAACATACCAATCATAAATTAAGCCAGCCGTTTGATTGTTATTACCATAATAGCTTGTATTTGTAAATGCTAGTGGTAAGTTCGAACAAATGGTGGAGTCGGCAGTAACATTTGCTTTTACACTATTGGGCCTAGTAATCACTTGTCTTGAGAATATATCTTGTGTACATCCCCATTTGCTATAAGCTATAAGTTGAAGTGTTACGGTATCGCTCTCATTTTGTATGATATAATCTGGGGCTAATACTGAGCTGTCATAGTTTGCAAGTAAGAATCCAAATCTGTCATAAATACGCCACTCATATCTCCAAATGTCATTTGCTTGAGGGAAGTCTTGTACTTTAATATGGTCTCTAATTTTAAATGGAGCACATCCTAAAGTATCTGTATTAAAGAAGGCTCTAGCATTTGGATGAACCGTAATTTGCTGAAGCGCCGTTGTGTCTAAACATCCTTGTGGGTTGCTTACAAATAATCTAACAGTGTAAACACTATCCACCACACCGGTATTTGTAAAAGTGTAGGTAAGGTTTTGTGCACTGGTGTTTAATTTGATGATATTATCTTTTCTTACTTCCCATCGTGATGTAATGGCATTAACGCCTAATCCATTTTTAGGGTCAGAGGTATTTGTAAACGTTTTGGTCCAAGGCCCACAACTATCGATTTTTCCAACGTTAAATGATGCTGTTGGTTTAGGGTGAATGGTGATAAACCTATTTAAAGAGTCTATACATTCATCAAATCCTTTTACAGTTACAGATTGCTTAACCTTGTATGCAATAGAATTGGCTGTATTGTTTACAGGGAATATGATGTAAGGGTTGTTTGCATTCGCATTAAATAAAGACAATCCTCCCGATGGTAAAACAGTCCACTGTCTGTTTAATGAATCGTTAGGAAAATTAATTGTGTTGTCTGTTGGATTTACAATATAAATACCGCAGCCTTCAACTGGTATGGTAAAGTCTACATTAGGCCTTCTGCGAATCTTAATTGATTTCGTAAGGGTATCTATACATCCATCAACGGTATAGATCATCATATTGATGTTGTAGCTAGTATCTACTGTGCCTTTTGCGTCTTTAAATTTAAAGTTAGGTCTCGCGGCAATAAATGGAGCAGTTGTAGAGTCAATAATGATGGCTCTGGCAGTGTCAAATAAATTATTGTAAGTAACAGACCAATTGTATTGTGGAACTGTTCCATTTTTAAATAACGAGCTATTATTAATGCTAGAGTTTACACCATTAATGGTTGTACATACTTCATCTGCTTTATCTATTGTAAATATTGCTTTTGGTTTTGGATACACCACTAAATTGCCAACACTGCTACTATCTTTACAACTATTTATTGTTTCAGACACAACTAGTTTAATTGTATATATAGTATCTCGTGTGTTACTATTGTTTATCAAATTAAATGTGCCTGGTACTTGTGCATTACTAAGTAATGAGCCATTTGCATACCAAGCGTAGCGGAGTGAGCTTGTTGTTCTGTTTGGTCCAATATAGCTTGTATTTACAGCTTGTGTACTTAACATTGTACAGCTATTTTGTGGAGCTACTGTAAAGTTTACAATTGGATTTTGATAGGTATATACAATTCTGTTTACACTGTCAGGTCTACAGCCATATAAGCTATTTACCTTTAAGGCAATTTGCAAAGTGTCATCTGGGTTTGTGATTGCATAATTTGGTGGATTAGGACTTACCGTATTTGATAAGATATTTCCATTTCTATCTCTAATTGTCCATTTATAAGATGAGAACAAATTAATCGTTGGATCTGGTGAAGGGTCTGTTTTATTTACAACATTAATAGAGTTGATTGCATTAAATGGAGCACAAGCAGCTGTAGTTCCAATGGTTAAATCTATATGTGCATCTGGATGAACAGTAATGGTATCTCTGTATGTATTAATACAACCATTAGGTGATTTTGCGGTTAAAGTAATAGGGTATAAGCTATCTCTGATACCTGTATTTGTAAATGTATAATTTACTTGCGTTGTATAGTTGGTATTAATTAAGCTATACACTGGAACTGCTCCACCATTTCTTAAGATATCTATACCCCAAGTAAATATTCCATTCGTAAGTGGATTGCTATTTACAGAAGAGGTGTTAATAATTGTTCTAGTTGTTGGTCCACAGTCTGCTCTTGGTCCGCCAATATTAAAATTTGCAATTGGTAATGGATCAATGGTTACAGAAATGGTTTGTTGATTGGTACAACCATTGGCAGTAAGTGTATAAACGTAATTTACTACAATTGGATTTGGTGATGTATTTGTTAATGTTTCACTGATCGCACCACTTCCATTTGCTGCTGGATTTGAAATACCTGCAATGCTTGCTCTTGTCCAAGTATACGTTGTTCCATTCGTTGCACTAGTAGGGTTGTAGTAAAATGGTGTTCCACTACACTGTGCAGGTAGCGTAAGTAAACTTGTTAATTGCGGTGTTGGATTTACAATAACATTTACCGTTTGTGTATTTGGACAACCATATGCAGTTAATGCAAACACATACGGAACAGTTATCGGATTTGCTGTGGTATTAATGAGTGTTTCATTGATAACACCTGTTCCAGTTCCTGCTGTATTTGATATGCCAGCCAATGTGTTTCTGGTCCATACATAACTTGCGCCATCGGTAGGTGTATTAGGATTATAACTAAAGTTGGTTGCATTACAAATTGCAGGTGGAGTAAGCGTTGAAATTAAAATAGGTTTTGGACTCACTGTAATCTCTACATTAAAAGGAGCTCCTGGGCAGGTTCCTGTAGCACCAGATGTTGGTGTAACAATATACCTTAACACACCTTGAGAATTGCTATTGTTGGTTAGTAATTGTGAAATACTCGATACCGAACTTAATTGTGCAGCACCTCCACTAATGGCACCACCCGAAATATTTGTTGGAGCAGGCCAAGTATACGTAGTGTTTGCAGGTACAATTAAATTACCGCCATTTGCGGGTGCAATATTAAATGTAGCATTGCTACAAATTGTTTGTGTTTGTGTGGTAATGGAAGGTTTTGGATTAACGGTTACCGTTAATAAGAACGTCGATCCAACACAATTCCCAGTAGCGCCAGATTTTGGTGTAATGGTGTAAGTGATTTGTTGGGCTACGTTGGTATTATTTGTTAACGTTTGACCAATTGTAGATTGGTCAACATTTACATCAGATTGACCAGTGATATTATTGTTGTTGGTACTTACAAACCATGTATAAGTAGTATTTGCTGGTATAATGGTTGAACCTCCATTAACAAGTGGTAAATTAAATGCAGCGCCACTACATATCGATAAGTTTTGATTCCCTATCACTGGTTTTGCATTCACATTTACAACAACATTAAATGGACTGCCTGGGCAATTGCCCGCAGCACCAGATTTTGGTGTTACACTGTATGTTAATGTTGCAGCAGCATTTGTGGTGTTGGTTAACCGCTGGCTAATATTAGCAGCTGCTACCGTTTGTGTAGATCCTCCGGTAACTGCACCAACAGGGTTGCTAATTGGAATTGGCCATGTATATGTTGTGTTGTTTGGTACAATTCCATTGCTTCCATTTATTGGTGAAACAGTAAACAAATCTTCACTACAAATAGTTACTGGTGGTGTTGTAATATTTGGTTTAGGGTTAACAGTAATTACTGCTGTAAAATTAGGACCCGTGCATGTTCCTGCAATTGGCGTAATAGTATACGTAATTGTTGCAGGGGTATTGGTGATATTATTGAGTAATTGACTTACCGAGTTTGCTGCAACAAGTTGTGAACTTTGGCCTGTAATGGAACCAACTGGATTGTCAGTTGGATTAGCCCAAGTGTATTTTGTATTAGAAGGAACAATGCCGTCTGTATTATTTACGGGTGCGATATTAAATGCAGTACCACTACATACAATTGGTGTTTGTGCAGCAGTAATTGATGGTTGAGGACTTACAACCACTGATACAGTAAATGAATTTCCAATACAATTTCCAGCATCCCCTGATGTTGGTATAACAGTATAAACAACTGTTTGTGCAGTATGACTTGTGTTTACAAGTGTTTGGCTAATATTAGTTGAGGATGTTGTAACGTTGGATTCACCTGTAATATTTGGGTTGTCTACGACTGTCCAAGTATACGTAGTATTTACTGGTACGATGCCATTGCTTCCATTTGCAGGGGCAGTAGTAAATGTTTCACTACTACAAATAGTTGTGGACATATTTGTAATGGCTGGCTTTGGATTTACATTTACTATAAGTTGATAACTAGATCCTGCGCAACCATTTGCAGATGGCGTTACTGTATAGGTAAGTGTGCCAGGTGTATTGGTAGTGTTGGTTAATGATTGCCTTACTTGTGTTTGAGGAGATGTTTGTAAGGTTCCGCCACTGATTGTGCCAATTGGATTGCTCGTTGGAGTAGTCCAAGTGTATGTAGTTCCTGTTGGAACAATATTACTGTTACCATTTGTAGGTGCATTGGTAAAATTACTTCCACTACAAATAGTTTCTGATTGCGGGGTCACAAATGGTTTTGGTTTTACAGTGACATTTACTGTAAATGGCAATCCAGGACAATTTCCAGTTGCACCAGAAATAGGGGTAACAGAATATGTTACAATCTGATCTGTGTTGGTATTATTAATAAGTGTTTGTGAAATAATTGAGGTTGCAACGTTTACATCTGTTGCGCCCGATACATTGTTGTTTTGCGCAACTGTCCAGGTGTAAGTTGTACCGCTTGGTAATATATTATTGCCACCATTTGATAATGGAACAGTAAATGCAGTTCCACTACAGGTTTGAACATTTTGTGTTGTTATTGATGGTCTTGCATAAATGGTTGCTGTTGCAGAAAATGCAGTACTTAAGCATCCATCTGAATTTGCAGTAACATTGTAGGTTGCTGTTTGTGAAGTATTAGATGGATTTACTAAAGTACCACCCACAGTATTCTGAGCAGATCCTGTGGCACCCCCTGTTAATCCACCTGTCACATTTGGAACTGATGACCAAGTATATGTTGTTCCTAAAGGAATAACATCTGAGCCGGCGCCATCTATTAGTGCAAAAGTGAAGGCGTCATTACTACAAGCAGTAGCAGTTTTTGCAGCAATAATTGCTTTAGGTTTAATGGTTGCAATAACAGTAAAGTCTTGCCCAATACAACTAGTTCCACCAGGAACTGTAGGTCTTACTGTGTAAGTTGCAGTTTGATTAACACTTGTTGGGTTGCTTAAATTACCTGATACACTTGTTGCAGCATTTCCTGCAGCACCACCTGTCATGCCACCTGTAACAATTGGAGCAGACCATGTATAAGTAATACCATTTGGCACAATATCACTATTGGCACCATTTGTGATTATAGTTGTAAATAATTCATTACTACAAGCAGTAACCGTTTTTGCGCTAATTGATGGCTTAGGGTTAATGGTAACAGTAATTGTAAAAGGTGTACCTGGGCAATTGCCTACATCACCAGATACAGGGGTTACTGTATATACCACAGTTTGAACTGTATTGGTATTATTGGTAAGTGTTTGACTAATATTATTTGCAGGTGTATTGTTATTTGATTCACCTGTGATACTTGTATTGTCAACAACTGTCCATGTATATGTTGTATTTGCAGGTACAATTTCGTTTCCAGCATTTGAAGGAGTTATGTTAAAGGCGTCTCCGCTACATATAGTTTGTGTTTTAGCAGCTATAGTAGGTTTTGCATTGATATTAACAAGAATCGTAAAATTATCTCCTGGGCAAGATCCAATTGGCGAAGTAGGTGTAACGGTATAAGTAGCTGTTTTTTGTGTATTGTTTGGATTGGTTAAATTACCACTAAAACTTGTTTGTCCCGATGCGGAAAATCCTCCAGTTAAACCGCCTGTTACTGTAGGTGATGTCCATGTATAAGTTGTGTTTGCTGGTATGATATTTCCATTGGTACCATGTGCTGGTGTAAATGAAAATGCATTACCGCTACAAGCATCTATTGCAGGAACGCTAATAGTTGCTTTTGGATTAATAGTTACAGTATAAGTAAAAGTAGCTCCATCACAATTACCTGTTCTTGGAGTGACTGTATAGGTAGCTGTTTGAGGAGTGTTTGTTGGATTGGTAAGTGTTCCGTTGAGTGTTGTTTGTGCAGAACCTGGAGCGCCTCCAGTGATACCTCCGGTAACTACTGGGGCATTCCAACTGTATGTTGTATTAGCAGGTACCGTATTACTTCCGCCGGAAGTAAGTGTTTTACTAAATGGAGTGCCACTACAGTAGGCGTCATTTTGATTGGTAATAATTGCCACAGGATTAATAGTTACAGATCCAGATGCGTCACTTGCTTTTATACATCCGTTAGAATTTGTAACTCGAACATAATAATATAGAGTACCTACAGTGTTAGATGCAGGTGTATATGTGTTTGTGGTTGAAGATGTTGTATTGGTTGCAACAACTGTCCAAACGGGTGTGCCTGAAATATTGCTTGTGCTATACCAAGTATAGGAACTAATGTTTCCGCTGCCAGCACTTGCGTTAACCGTTAAGTCTGTAGTTGCAGTATTTAAACAAGCTGTTTGATTGCTGCTTGAAGGCTGTACACTAATGCTTGGCAAATCATTTACAGTAAATGGTGCAGAAATGTTACTTGTAATTTGACATCCATTTGTATTGTAAACAGTCACATAGTAATATAATACACCTGGACTAGATGATAATGGTGTATAGCTATTTGTTGACGCGCTTGAATTATTTGTAGCAACAAGCGTTCCACCTGAAGTACTATTAGTTGTATTGCTATACCATTCATATTTTGAAATGGATCCACTGCCAGCGGCAGCAGTTACTGTTAAAGCTGTAAATGCTTCATTCAAACATTTTGTTTGAGAAGAAATAGATGGTTGAGTAGCTATAGTTGGTAACGAGTTTACTAAAATGGCACCTGAAACTGTTGTAGTTGTTGTGCAATTAAATGAGTTTGTGATTACGACAAAATAATGTTTAGAACCTGCAACATTTGTAGGTGGGGTATACGTATTATTGTTCGCGCCAGCAATAGGTGATGCACCTGATGTACTATTTGTTGTATTACTATACCACTGATAACCTGTTGACGAGATAGTGCCTGTAGCAGTTGATGCTGTAACACTTAGATTACTTGGGGTAGCATTTAAACATAATGTTTGTGCGCCTAATGCAATAGCATTGATAACTGGTAAATCATTAACGATTACAGCAACAGCATTGGATGGCAATAAACTACATCCAGCTGCGCCACCGCCATTATTGATTACAACGTAATAATAATTGGTACCTACGGTTGATGTTGAAGGCGTATAAGTAGCACTTGTTGCGCCTGTTAACAGTGTGCCATTTGAATTTGAATTTGTGCTATTGCTGTACCATTGATAGGTTAGTGTTCCTAAGCCGCCAGCAGTTGCAGTTACACTTAAAGCTGCTGCATTTACATTTTGACAATAGGTAGCACCACTAGGTTGAGATGTGATAACTGGTGCGGCATAAACATTTATGGCACCAGAAATTGCTGTTCTTGTCGAGCAGCCCCAGCTGTTTGTGATTTCGCAGAAGTAATAAGTTGTACCAGTTGTTGATGTAGGGGGTGTAAATGTTGCATTTGTTTCACTTACAATTTGTGTAGCACCTGTGTAACTATTCGAACTGTTTCTATACCATTGGTAAGTTGCGATAGTTCCTGTAGCCGTAGTTGCCGAAGCGGTCATACTTGTAGCCGCTGTTCCAACGCAAATATTTTCAGAAGCAAATGTCGATGTCGAAACTGGTAAAGGATGTATCGTAATGGTTGCAACATTTGATGCAGTTGTATTACATCCTATGGCGCCACCAGTGGCGCCATTTCTAACATCTACATAATAATAATATGTCCCTGGCGTAGTGCTTAACGGTGTAAATGTTGTTGTTGTATTAGTTATTGTTGAACCGCCCGTATTTGTATTGGTTGTATTGCTATACCACTGATACGTTAATGTCCCTAAGCCGCCTGTTGTTGCACCGCCAATTGTTAGAGCTGCAACAGTATTGTCTTTACAGTATGTTGCACTTACAGGATGTGAAGTAATTGTAGGCGCTGCATATACATTGATGGTTGCAATTGCCGAGGTAACTGTATTACATGTGCCTGTTGGTCCGCCGTTGTTTACAACAACATAAAAGTATTTTGTTCCTACAGTAGTTGTGCTTGGTGTGTATGTGCTATTGTTTGCACCAGTAATCATAGAGCCATTTGGAGAGCTTGCATTAGCATTTTCATACCACTGATAGGTAAGCGTACCAACGCCACCATTGCTGGCTGTCACGCTTATTGCATTTGCTGTTACGTCTTTACAGTAGTTTGATGAAACAAGGTTTGTGCTTATTGTTGGCGCGGTATAAACATTGATCAAAACTGCATTCGATGTAGTTGTTTGGCAACCAGCAGGGCCTCCATTGCTTACTTCTGCATAATAGTAAGTAGCGCCAACAGTTGTGATGCTAGGTCTATAACTTGCATTAGTAGCTCCGCCAATTAGTGTGCCGCCACTATTTGAATTACTGGTATTGCTATACCACTTATAGGTGAGAGATCCGGGCGCATTTGTTGCAGCAGTTACACTTAGTAATGTTGCTTGTGCAGAAGGTGATACGCAATAGTCTGCCGCAATTGGTTGTGCACTGATAGTTGCTGCAGCATATACTTTTATGGCACCTGATACAGCAGTTGTTGCTTTACAGCCCCAGCTGTTTGTTATTTCACAATAATAATAAGTAGTTCCTGTTGCGCTAGTTGGAGGAGTGAATATTGCATTTGTTGCTCCAGCAATAGAAGTTCCGCCAGTGTTAGATGCATTGGCATTACTAAACCACTGATAACTTGTAATAGTGCCTGTTGCAGTTGTTGCAGAAGCGGTCATGCTTGTTGCAGTACTGCTAATACATAAGCTTTCGGAAGCAAAAGTTGCAGAAGTAATAACAGGTAATGGATGCACTGTAATTGTTGCAATACCTGAATTTAAATTATTACAAGCAGCTGCTCCGCCCGTTCCTCCATTGCTAATATTGGTATAATAATAGGTTGTTCCTGCGGTGCTAATATTGGGTGTATAGGTTGCTGAAGAGCCAATCAATGTTCCACCAGTTGTGGATGCCGTTGTATTTGAATACCATTGATAAGTGGTTGTTCCATATCCTCCATTGGTCGCATCTGGAACTGTTAAAGCTACAGGTGCGGATCCAGCGCAATAGGTTGCTGGCACAGGGTCTGTTGTAATTGTTGGTGTTGCATACACTTTAATTTCTGCAAAATTTGAAGTTATTGTATTGCAATTTGATGCAGATGTTGGTCCACCATTGGTTACAACAACATAATAGTATTTAACTCCAGCTGCGGTTGTTAGTGGTGTAAATGTTGCATTGGTTTCGTTTGCTATCTCTGTTGCTCCAGTAGTTGATGCCGTTGTATTACTATACCACTGATAAGTAAGTGTGCCATAACCTCCGTTTGTAATAGTAGGGGTTAATGTTGTAGCAGTTGCGTTAATGCAATAGCTTGTTGTAGTAGGTAACGCAGTTATTGTGGGTTTGCCGTATACTTTAATACTTCCTGAAACATTACTTGTTGCAACGCATCCGTTGTTATTTGTAACAGTTAGGTAATAATATAATTCACCAGCGTTTGTATTTGGTGGTGTAAATGTGTTTGTTGTAGCTACTTGAGTGCCACCCGTATTTGATGCAGTAGAATTGCTAAACCACTGATAAGTGCTGATTGTTGTTGTTGTTGTTGGCGACAATGCCGATCCGCTAGGCGTTAATGGATTTAAGCACAATGATTGATTTGTGTTTGGAATACTAACGGTAGGCAATGGATTTATGGTAACCGTTGCAGTTATAATACATCCATTGCTATTGGTGTAAGTTATAACAGATGTTCCTGCACTAACGCCAGTCACAAGTCCTGTATTACTAATTGTTGCGACGCTTGTTGATGCAGATGACCATGGAGTAGTTGCGTCTGCTGTTGCCGAACCTGATAGCTGCGTAGTACTTCCAACGCAAGCATTCAATGTTCCAGAAATAGTTGGTAATGGATTAACAGTGATGACTGCAGATCCTGTTCTATCTCCTACAACTGCTGTACAATTTGCATCTGACAAGGAAGTAACAGTATAGGTTTTGGTAGTAGCTAAAGAAACATTAAATGTATAAGGTGAAGAACTTGTTGTTACAGATGTAGATGTAGTTCCATCAGAATAAGTTATGTTCCAAGGGGCTGTACCTGTTAGTGCAATGGAAATAGTTGCAGGGGTGTTTGCGCAGACGGTCGTAGATCCACTAATTACACTTGTAGGTCTTGGATTAACAGTAAGTGTTACTTCGTTTGAAGTAACATCAGGAGTACAAGTACCACTAACAATAAGTTGGTATTTATAACCATTCATGCTAACTGTAGCGCCAGTGATGGTTAGTGATGCTGTTGTTGCACCAGAGTATACTCCAGTATTTGTGACGTCAGTATAGGTTCCGCTTGGAATCTTAACTTGCCATCTGTAAGTTAAATTAGAGCCCGTTGCAACAGCAGTAAAAGTTGTGTTAAGTCCATCACATACAGTTAGGTTGGTTGGTTGTGTAGTAATTGCTGGCTGTTCAAGAACGGTTATGATTCTTGTATATGCGTTTGAAGTTCCGCAGGGGTTAGAAACAGTTAATGTTAAAGTGTAGTTTCCTTTAATTGTTAAACTTGGAACTGTAAAATTTGGACTAGCGGAAGTTGTTGTTGTATTTATTTCAGCAAATCCTGTTGGGCCTGTTAGTTTCCAATTGTAGTTTAAGGTGCTGCAATAAGTTCCAGAAGTTAAAGTTGAAGATTTGTTGACTACTAAAAATGGATTATTAGATGGACAAATTGTCGTGTCTAAATCTCTGATATTATCAACGTCTATTAATGCAAAGCTTGCAGCATTGGCTGGTGGTGCTGCTTCGATACAAACGACTGTTTCGTATGGCGCTGGTGTACAACTATAGGTTGTTCCTCCTGTAAATGGGGCAAGCTGAATTGTGTGATTTCCGAGTGACAAAGAACTTGTTGTAAAATCAGTCGAAATAGAGGCTTGAACACCATCAACAAACCAATAATATAAAACATTTGGTGTAGTACATCCAGCAACTGTTTTTGACCCCTGCGGACTAATAATTGATGTGTTTGTAAATGTAAGTGGAGATCCAACGCAGCCTTTTGTTGGGCCAGTATAGCTTATTTTTGGTTTCGGAAAAATTTGTATTGGTGTAAGTGCCTCTTGCGTTTGTGAGCAAGTTGATGGTTCTGCAACTGTCATTGATGGGCCAAATGAGTTGTAAATTGTTTGCCCAGATGCAATTACGTTTTTGCCACAAGAACTCTCAGAATATGGATGCGTAAGCAGTCCGGCTTTGTCAACAATATCTTGAATGGAAGTGACATAGTTTGCCGTATTATCATCCCATTTTGCTGTATAAATATTTCCTGGATAATTGAAATAGGCACTTCCAACTCTTGTTGGATCTATGTCTGTTTTAAAAGTAAATATTCCTGGCGATCCTAAGTCATAGCAAACAACGTTTAACAACGCCGAAAACGGAGCAGACAAATCATTGTTCATGAAAAAGTATGCTTTTGTGGAAATGGTATTTGATTGAGCTGCGTCAGTTATAGTTTGAAAAAATCGGTAATGTACTTTTTGTGGACTACTTGATAATTTTAATTTCTGATTTGCAGTTACTGTAACATTTTGGTTTTGAGTTGCAAAAGCGTCGTTAATGTATGCAGCAATCGTAGTGCCATCAAATTCATTTTTTATCGAAAGTGTGACTGTATTAGCTGTATTGTTTAGTACAAAAACGTCATCAAGTGAAGCGACACATCTTCCATATAAACCAATGCCGCTATTGACACTATAGCTTATGAATGGACTCGCATCTGCTGGTGTTGTAAATGTTTGACTTGTGGCATCACCATTTGTGCCAGTTGTATTTTGAATGTTAATCGAAAATCCGCTAGTTGCTGTTGCCAATACGCCGCCAGAGCCATCAATTGCAGTAATTTTTAGTTTGTAGGTAGTTGAGGCTGTAGCATTCGTTGGAATTAATCCATTAATAAAAGTAATATAATGTGTTTGTGCAGAACCAATTGCAGTATTAGAAGCTGTTGAGTTGAAATTTCCGTCAGGATCAGAAAGATAAAGGTTAAACGTAGTGTTGTTAACTGGGAAGGCCCCTGCGGGAGCAAACAATGCTGCAATGGAAGATCCTTTCCCATAGGCTCCGGTTGGAATTGTTTGAAAAGTAATGGAGCGAGGGGTTGTTTGCGCAAGGGCACACAACGATATCAATATTCCAATTAAAAATAAGCTAGACTTTTGTAATGTCTTTTTCATTCAGCACTATATTAATTTCTTAAATAATTATTTTGATGTGGATTCAATTACCACAGGATAAAGCGACACTTTAATTTTCTTAATTGATCATTGTTTGGATCGTCAAACAACATCATTTTTAAATTTAGTTCGAGCGATCCAGCGCCAGCTCTAGCTAGCCTTAATTCAGACATGGTGATGTCGTAGTTTAAGCCCACCGATAAATTTCCTTTTTTATAACCAACGTATGGAGCGAAAGAATCTTTGAAGCGCATGAAAGCCCCAATTTGAAATTCGTCACCATCTTCGTCTATGTATCCATTAATGTTTCGTCCGTATACGATGCCGAGTGTTGTAAAATTGCTTGCTTCAGATCTTGTGTGCGCGAATGAACCATATAAACGGTTCTCATTTTTATCGCTTAAAGAAATGCCGCCATGAGCGGTTAGACCTGGAGGAATGCTAAAAGAAAGATTGTTGTTGCTGCTTGTAGGTCTATTTAAATGTGAACCTGCAACACCTATGTAATAACTAAAGTCTTGTTCTAAGTAGGAGAGTAGAAGGCCAGCACCATAATCAAAAATGTTAGATGAAAAACCAAATCCTTCGCCACTTGAGATGCTGCTATTGTACCCAATGTATGGAGCAAATTGAGATTGAAAAGTTAGTTTGGTGTAGTCGAGTAAGTAAGAACGGTAACTCATTTGACCGCCAAATCCAATTCGTAAACTTCCAGATTGGTCTATGGCTTTATGAAATGCAAAGTTTCCGCCAATTTGAGTTTGCTTAAATCCGCCATCATTTGATTTGTCGTATACAGCGAGTATTCCAACTGCAGCTATATCGTTTGCGCCAATAAAATTATCCAATATTCTTGCCTCGCCATTAAAAACCCCAGTAACATACGGATACGCAACATTGCCCCACTGACTTTTAAAATTGGTTTGAATACTTGCGCGACCATTAAATAAGCCATTGGTTGCAGGATTCACCATTAAGGGTGCTGAATAGTTTTGCGTAAAGGGAATCATTTGCGCACTCGCAAATTTGAAACTCAATAAAATAAATGCAAAGCAATATTGCTTCAAGTGGGTTAACTTGATAGGTTTATTCATACTTACTTTTTTTCGTTTCGGGGTAGCCCATTCACTGACTTAGCCCAAACAAATCATTGAAGCTAAAATAGCAGGAGGGGATAGATTGCTAATAGCTCAATTTGATGGGTCTAAAAATACCCGATTTTAGTCGAAAAAACGTATAAATACAGCAGAAAATGATCGATTTTAACGCATGAATTAGGTAAATATTGTATGTATAAGGCCAAATCAATCAAAATACTCTAAAATCTTAGACATTTTCAAACATTTGTTTCAGGTCTTTGTTTAAGTTCTATAAACCAGCTTTTCATGAAAATTGCACAAAAATTTGCCTTTTTTGTTCTTCTATTTGGCCCTCTTTTTGTTTTGGGTCAGGCCACTGGAAAATTAAGTGGTACCATTTACAATAAAAAAACACAGCAAAGGGTACCTGGCT
>CAMCDT010000008.1:0-69590 GCA_945873615.1 Sediminibacterium ginsengisoli
CCTGTAGTAAATACCATTCTCAAGAAATATGATAATTTACTGCCGCTAGTACCCGAAAATAATGAGTTTAATCGAATCATTAAAATAGTTGGAGAGAAGCTACCATGTTTACATGTGCCATTTACTAAGCAAGTGACTTATAAAAGAGAACTAAAGGAGTTTGTGGCTATGAAGTACTCCTTTCTTCAGACCCATACTGCCCGTCGTTCGTTTTGTTCAAATGAATACCTAAAAGGAACAGACCCATTGATTATCATGTCAATAAGTGGTCATAAGTCACATAAGTCCTTTATGAGGTACATCAAGGTTTCTGGGGACCAGTTTGCTGATAAGTTGGAGAAGTTATGGGCTGATAGGGGTTTGTAAAAGTACTTTGTATGAGAAACTGTTAAATTCAAGTGAATTGATTAATTTAGATTACCAATATAATTGCACTTATAGTTAGATCAAAAAAGTACGCAATTCGGTGCGTATCTTACATTAACTCCTTCATAATCAGTATAATTAGGTTCTTAAATTAGTGTGGTCCACACTAATCCACTTTCTCCTTAAATCATTTTAAACCACTTTCAATCATCCTTAAAGTTAGAGTTCATTCTAATTCAATTAAAAAATAGGCGTTTCAGGATGATTTATATGCACAAATCTGGTGCGTAACTAAGTGCGTTCTAAGCAAAATTACATAGGACAAAAATCTCTTTATGTAAAATAAAAATATACTAATATGTAAAGTATTATTATGATAAAATGTAAAATATAACTATATTTGAATCATAATTATTGGATAATGGATTATGTAAATAGGATATCAGACACAGAATTGCAACGGAAATTAGCAGCCTCTGGGGCAGTTCTTATTAGGGGGGCAAAAGCTTGTGGTAAAACAGAGTCTGCCAAGCAATTAGCTAAAAGTGTTATTCATATTGATAGAGACGAACAAGCCCAACTTTTATTTGACACAGCACCAAAAAGGTTGTTGATGGGTGAAACCCCACGTTTGATTGATGAATGGCAAGTAATTCCAAAATTGTGGGATCTTGTGCGCCATGAAGTTGATGATAGAAAAAAGAGTGCGCAATTTATTTTAACTGGGTCTGCTAATCCTGAAGAAAAAGCCAATATGCATTCAGGTGCCGGCAGATTTACGATTGTTGATATGCGAACGATGTCTTGGCAGGAATTAGGAATATCTAGTGCCATAGTAAAATTATCCGATTTGTTTGAAGGAAAATCAATTGAGTTACAGGATAATCGTACCGAATTAGAATTGATTATCGACCAAATAATAAAAGGGGGGTTTCCAACTTTATTGAACAGTAATGTTAATCAGGCCATGGATTTAAATCGTGCCTACATAGAATTGTTGGCAGAAGTTGATATGAGTAGGGTATCTCAGAATAGGCGAGATCCAATAAAAATTAGAAGCTTATTAAAATCATTAGCACGCAATACAAGCACTTTGGTTGATAATGTGGTCATTGAAAAAGATATCAAAGCAAACGAAAGCACAGCAGTATCACGACCAACAATTTACGATTATTTAGACGTCTTGAATCGATTAATGATTTTGGAGGATCAGCCATCTTGGAATACGCATATCCGATCATCACATACGTTGAGAAATTCACCAAAGCGCCATTTTACGGATGTTTCATTAGCAGTTGCTGCATTGGGTGCTAATCAAGAAACATTATTAAATGATCTTAATTTTACAGGGTTTTTATTTGAGTCAATGGTAATTCATGATCTTCGGGTTTATGGCCAGGCTAATGATGCTAAAGTCTATCATTACCGAGATTCAAGTGGATTAGAAGTGGATGGAATTGTACAAAAATACAATGGTGATTGGTGTGCTTTTGAGATTAAATTGGGTACCGGACAAATTGATGAAGCTGCTGCTAATTTGTTGCGGTTTGCTCGTTTGGTCAACACTGACAAATGCCCTGCGCCTAAATCACTAAATATTATTACAGGCACTGGAATGAGCTACACGCGTAAAGATGGTGTTAATGTAATTTCAATGGCGTCATTAGGCGTCTAGTATATGAGTAGGCACCTCAGTAATTTTCACTATTTTTGCCCTACCCCCGCAAACATATTATCTATCAACTTTTTAATTAGCGCACCCTGGCACATTTTTATAAAATATTGGTTTTGTTAGTGCTTGGGTTTGTTTCTGGTAGATTATCGGCGCAGCCCTCTTTTATCATACACAACCAGTTTGCTTCTGCGCGCGAAAATCATTTGCAAAACCAGGAGGATTCAACTAGTGCCATGGTAATCCAACATGGCGGCATTAAAACGTCTAAAACTGCTAAACTACCGGTTACAATTACCACTCAATTTAATAGCCATCACCCATACGGTTATAACGATGCGTCATTTATACCCGCAAATGGTTTACAAAGCCAATTAACATTTGGGGCTAACATTAAAGCAGGCCCGGTAAAATTACAATTGCAACCAGAACTTATATACGCTGCTAACCCTACTTACCCGCTAAATGGTAGTTATGGTTATAGTAGTGGTAAATCTTATACTAAATTATATGGCGGCCAGTCTACCCTTAGTGTAAGTGCTAGCTCATTTAGTATGGGTGTATCTACCGCAAATAAATGGTGGGGGCCAGGTGTTACAAACGCGCTTATTATGTCTAACAATGCGCCTGGTTTTGCCAATATATTTATTAAAACACATAGGCCTGCAAAAACACCCATTGGTAATTTTGAATTTGAATTAATGGGCGGAAGGCTCGAGTCTGATAGCACACTCCCTTACGAGAATTTTCATGTAAAACCCAGCCCCAACATGCGCAACAGCTGGCGTTATATAAATGCATACATATTAAGTTACAACCCCAAATGGCTCCCGGGTGTGTATGTTGGCCTTATACGATCGTTACAAAAATATGGACCCGGTATTGCAGAGGGTAAAGGATCTTTTACCAATAAATACATACCCATTGTTACCAAAACATTTCAGAAAAAAAATGATTGGGGTGACGATACCCTTAGTATAGATCAGGTAGCTAGTTTTTTTGTGCGCATTGTGTTTCCAAAATCAAAATCGGAACTGTATGTCGAGTATGGTAAAAACGACTATGGCGAGCGTACGCGCGATTACCTAATGGCACCAACACACTCGGTAGCGCATATTGTAGGGTTTAAAAAAATAGTAACCCTAAATAAAAATAGATACCTAAACCTAGGGATTGAGTTTACACAAATGAGTCAGTCACCAGATGCCATACTACGCAGTGCTGGTAACTGGTACGTGCATGGTCAAATAGGGCAGGGCTATACCAACTACAACCAAATTATGGGCGTAGGCTCCGGCTTTGGTGCCAACAAACAAATACTTATGGGCACTTGGGTAAGTGGTAATAATAGGATTGGTGTATTTATAGAAAAAACAAATAGAGATCCAGAAAACCGCTCTATTTTTTGGACCGATATAGCATATGGTATTACACCACAATACACTTTGCATAATTTTACACTAGCAGCGCAACTTGTTTTTATTGCAAGCAAAAATTATATGTGGGAAAACAAAAATAACCTATCCAATTTTCATGCAAAGCTCGCTATTACGTATCCAATAACAAATCTCAAAAACGACTCTAAAAACTAGTTGATGAAAAAGACCCTACTTTTTATTAGTTTTTGTATGAGCGTTCATTTGCTATTGGCGCAGCAAGAATCGATGCTATCAGATGGCGTATCAGATTATATTAGAAGATCACAACTTACGGGCACACTTAACCGTAATAACAGTATACTCATAAATAGTTTTGCGCAAAACCTAACACACCTAGATAGCCTTTTAAAAAATAAGCCACTAACAATTGTAACATCTAAAAACAATTTTTTAAATATTAGTTTGTTACCCGTGTCACGCACCGCACAGTTTAATAGTGATTTGTCTCATGGATTTAATGACGGTGGCATGATACCATCGGCGGGTATGCAGTGGGTATTTAGTGGTGGGGTTCATGTAAAAGCAGGCGCATTCGAAATACTTGCAAAGCCCAATTATATAACAGCGCAAAATAAAGAGTTTGAAACTTTCCCTACCGAGCATTACCCCGTATTTTGGAAAACTTATTACCGCTGGCTAAATACCATCGATAATCCAGAAAACTTTGGCTTTAATAAATATAAAAAATTGCTACCAGGGCAATCGGCCATTAAATATTCGTACAAAAAATTAACCCTTAGCTATGGTACCGAAAACCGCTGGTGGGGGCCCGGCCGTTACAACGCACTTATTTTAAGTAATAACGCCGCAGGTTTTTTACACGCTGCCCTTAGTAGCAACGCACCTATACAAACTAAACTAGGTAACCTGGAGTTTCAGGTAATATTAGGTACGCTGCAAAATTCAAACATTTTACCGCCGGATCAGTACAGATATGATCAGGGTGTTTTGTTGCATAAACCCAAGCCAGAACAAAACCGCTTTATACGTGCTGCCACAGTTAGCTTTAACCCGTCCTTTGCTCCGGGTTTATTTGTAGGAGCTACAACGGTAGAGTATGGGTATAATAACGGAGGCAGCGCAAACAAAAATGCTACCATGGGCTCGTTATATGCTAGGTATGTAATGCCCAAGGATAGAGCAGAGGTTTACATAGAGTTTGGCCGCAACGACAAAGCTCCAACACCCCTAAATATTGTTACCGAAAACAATTACCCACGTGCTTTTGTAGCTGGCTTTAGAAAACTAGTACCCATTAACCACAAACAAAAATTTATTGAAATAGCCGCAGAGCTTACTCAACTTCAACTACCTACTACACCTTTAACTTTTGAGGGCAATAGTTGGTATACCAGTAAAGCGGTGCCGCATGGTTTTACGCATGATGGTCAAATACTCGGCGCACATATTGGCCCTGGTAGCAATAGCCAGTTAGGATCTATTAGTTATGTAAATGGGTTTACAAAAATTGGGGTAGAGTTTGAGCGCATTGTGCACAATAACGATTTTTATTACAACGCATTTATTGTTACGCGGGATCCTACCAGACACTGGGTAGACGTTTCTACCACATTTGTAGGTAATTATGCCTATAAAAAATTAATGGTATCTGGTAGAGCTGCATTTATTCGCTCACTCAATTATCAGTGGTACATACTAGAAGGCCTAGGGTATTTTAAAAACGGATACGACCGCTTTAATTTTAGCGGCACACTCTCTATTGCTTACCGCCTGTAACAAATAAATAAAGGGCGGTAATAAACTTACCAATAAACGCACCAGCAAGTAACGCAAGTAGCCAACTCACTTCATTTTTTTTAAGGGGCATTTCTGGAGTATCCACCACTTGTATAGTTGGTGTTTCTTGTAAGAGTGCCGTTTTGCTGGCCTCTAGATTTTTTGTGAGTTCTCCAAATATAGCCCCCTGTACCATTTTATCTCTCCCTGTAACTTCTACCTGCATTTCACCGCCCTGTGTAAAAGCGGGGTTGGCATCTAGTAATTCTCTACCTGCACTAATGGCTGTATAGGTTTTGTTATTTAAATCCGCCTTAATACTGTCTACTCTTTGTTGCAGCCTTTCTACATTTCCTCTTACTCTTTTTGTTTTGGTATCAATATAAAAACTACTGGTAACAGCAAGTAAACGCTGGCATAGTAATTGACTAAGCTGTTCGTCTCTGGTAGTTATTTGTAACGAAAATAAACTCAGTTTTTTATCCGGTTTAGATATCGATAATTCTTTTTCGGTAATGCGCTTCAGTATTACGTGGATTAAACTATCTTCTAGTCTAGTAAACACACCTTTTTTACTGCTAAAATTAATGGAGCGTCCAACTTTATTGCTACTTGCCCACTTGCTGGTATAGCCGTATGCGTTAGCATACGCATCGGCAAGTGTTACCGTGCCGGCGCTATCGTAACTAGTAAGTAATGCTTTTTTAAGCAAGCTTTTGCTTTTTAAAAGTTCTAATACATTATCACCTTGTAACACACCTGAACCTCCCGAAAGTCCACCAAGGTCTAATCCAAATTGTCCCGCCAAGGCAGAGGCAATACCACCGCCACTGCTTTTATTATCTTCCACCACAAAAGTAGTAGCTGCTGTATAGGTGTCTTTTTTGATAAAAGCATAGCCTACGCCTAATAGTCCGCCAAAGGTTCCCATAATAAGCATGATACCCCAGTGCGCCATTAAAAAAGCAATACGCTTTTTAATGCTCTCCATTAAATCGGATATAAAATAACTAGGTTCTTCTTGTTTATCTGATAATGCCATATAAATAAATTAACGCAGTACGCTTATTAAACTAATGATAGCAGATAAAGATCCGGTAATAGCAGACAGCTCAATAATTGAAAGTCCTTTTTTACCCGTATCTGTTTTTGCAGGAACAATAATTTTACTGCCTGGGTATATTTTTGGATAGCTTCTAAAAAATAAGAAGTGATTTATTTTTTTGCTAATGCCGCTAGGATACTCGACATAGGCCTTTTTTAAATTACCCTTGTCGTTTATACCACCCGCCATAGAAATATAATTTCTAAAACTAGTAGACTGGTAACTTAATATTTGCGGGTTAAACACTTCGCCTTTAACTTCTACAAAAGGCTCTTGGCGTGGAATATAAATACTATCGGAAGGGCGTAATAAAAACGACGGGATACCATCTTTACTTTCTGATGGCGTTCCTACGCGCAGGCCGTTTCTAAATACTTGTACATCCTTTATAGATGCATACGGCGATACGCCGCCTGCTTTTTGTAGCAGCTCTTGTAAGGTTTCATTTCTTTTTTCTAAGGCATACACGCCAGCGTATAAAACTTCGCCGCCTAATTTTACCGCGCCTAGGTTTTGGTAATTAAGTAACCTAGGTACAAAAATATAATCGAGTGGCTCAAGCGCATGCTTGGTGCCCAACGTGTTTAAATTAGAGTCAACAGCAACCACCATTATTTGCATCAGTTGATTGGTAAGGGTATCGGCTCTGTTTTTACTTAGGCGTGAAATTTCAACTTTATGGTTAGCGGCTTCGTTGGTAAAACCACCTGCCATAAGTAATACATCTTCTAATTGCATACCCCTGCGGTACGGATACGTACCAGGATTTTTAACAGAACCAGCAAGTGTTACTGTTAATTTATTTTGAATACCATCGGTACTAGCAATGGTAATGGTATCGTTTTTATAAAGTGCAATATCAGCGGCGCTGCCACTTACAATTTTTTGTACATCAAAAGAAAGTAAAGTTGGCTCGGTGCCAGGGATATTTCTTTTAATAGTACCTCTATTTAAAAAAGCATTTTCAATCACACCATCTGCTTTTTTTAAGAGTGCAGCCACGCTTAAATTACTCGTAAGCTCGTAACTACCTGGCCTGTATACAGCGCCCTCTAACACCACTCTATTGCTATAAATGTCTAAAATTTTATCTACAAAAACAGAGTCGCCATTTTTAGGGAGTATGGTTTCAAAATCGTTTGCAGCCACGTCTTTTAAAGACATGGTTCTTACATCATACCTAGCAAGCTTGGCTACGTCTTTAATAGCAGCGGGTTTAAAGCCACCAGTAAAACCAATAGCGTTAGCTAGGGTTTCGTTTTCGAGTAATTCATAAATACCAGGCCTTACCACTTCACCACTAAAAATAATGCGTTTGGTTACCGGTCTAAATCTAATAACGTCCTGGTCTTGTAGTCTTATATTTTTATCGAGTAACCCCTGTTGTAAAAAGCCATAAAAATCGATACTATCAATAATTTTATTATTACGTATTAAATCAATTTTACGAAGCGATCCATTAACAGTAGGTCCGTTAGATAAATACAAAATATTAAAAAAGCCTGCCTGTGCAGATAATACATAATCGCCCGGAAACTCAGCCTCACCAGTAACGGTAATTCTGATAGATCTAATATTAGCAAGTGTTACACTTAATTTACTTCCACCGCTTTTAAGTGCTGGGTATATGCGCGCGAGTGTACTTTTAATTTTACTGGTTGCTTCTTCAAGTGTTAAACCACTCAGTGATACATAGCCAACATATTCCATTAGTATTTTACCTTCTGGACTAATGCCCGCATTCATTTCTTTAACATTGGCACCCGTAATACTAATTGATAAAACATCACCAGTGCCCAACACATAATTTTGTGGTGTAGCCACTTTTACATTGGGTTGTAAAATAGGATAGGGGTTACTAAAATAATCGAACCCATAATACCTGCTTCTTTTTTTAAGCCGTGGAATTTCTTCTACCCAAGTACTGTCCTGCATAAACATGGTAGAGTCCAGTATAAAATTTTTAGCCCCGCTATTGGTTGTTTTAGCAATACCCTGGATTCTTAATAAACGCTTTTTAAACCCGTTTACTTCTTTAGGGTCAAGTCCCATGCGCAACAACTGGCCAATACCTTCTGATTCAGAAAGGCCACTATTTTGACCTTGCATCCACATTTGTATGATTTGTTGGTCCGACATCTTATCTAATTTCAAATTAGGTAAGCCGGTATAGTTGCTTTGTGCCCCTGCACTTAAGCCAAGTGCAAAAACTAAAAAGGCAATAGTGCCAAATTGCAAAATGGGGCGTATGTTAAATGGATTCATCTTCAAATTTAAAATATAACAAATATACGGTTAAAGGCCATAGCTTACGCCTAGTGACCAGCTGCCACCAGTGGTGTTCCACTTGCTATACCAGCCATTGAAAGTCAGGCCGTTAAGCAGTTCGTAATGGGCATTGATATAAATTTCGTTACGGGCTTTATAATCTCCCTCAAATAGTGCAGGTTGCGGCTGTTGCAGGTACTGATCTACAATAGTGCCATCTTCACCTTTTCTGATGGATTGATAGCGCACCATACACTTAAGCCTTGGTATAGGCGTGTATTTTAAAGAAAGTAAAAGCCTATCGGCGTTACTACCCATCCAATCGCCCATATAATAACCATGGCTGGTATAGGTTTGTGCCGGAATGATGTTGTTGTACACAAAAGGATTAATTCTGGTGTACTCGGCATTAAAAGTTAAGTACGGTAAGCCAATATCTGTAACCGAACCGCCCAGGGTGTAACCAAGTTGATTTCTACTTTTTGCTCTTACAAAAATGGTACTCATTCTTATTTCATCAACAAAAACACTGGTATACAAATGCGTGTTTTTAAGTTGATTTCTGCTGCTTACATTAAAAAATATTTGCGCATTAGAGCCTGCCTGTATATGAGAATTGTTGACAATATTGTCATACACTTTATAAAACATCACAGGAAATAAATAGCCTACATCGAGTCGGTCACTATAAACAACGGATTCGCCAATACTTATATCAAGCCCTTTCATGGCTTTAATTAAAACACTATGTGTCGATAAAAATTTAGGAATAAATACTTGACGCTCACCCCCAAATACGCTATTATCTGTGCCATACGTTCTGGCACTATCAACAATTTTTGAATTTAACCAAGCGTGCGTGTTGTTAAAACGTAGCCAACTAAATGGGCTATAATCAAAACGTAAAAGTGGAAAGTTGGGCGCTTTGTCAGATAACACTATTCGGCCGTTTTCGCCATAACCATACAGTAAATGATCTTGCCCAAAAGCAATGCTACCATTTTTAAAGGCATAATTAATACTGCCTCTAAATTCTGAAAAGTTTTGACTGGTTTTTACAGACGTATCTTTTCTAATAATACCTGTGCCCGGAACGCCTTGCCTGCTGTTATCAAAGCCTTCACCTACTTCATTAACGTCGCTAAAGAAAAACTGGAAGCCAATACGTTTTCCCGCCGTTCCCCAAAAATGTAAACCGGTGCTCCTTGTTTGATAATTGATATTTTCACCCATGGTTACTGCACCTCTAATAACCGGATCAATAAATAATTTGGTGTTTTTATTGGCGGTATAAAAACTACGCCATCTACCTACTTTATCTTTTGTAAAAAAAGTAGGCGCAGGGCTTATGTTTTTGTCAGTAACGGCATTAAATTCTTGTTGGTAAAAAGCAAGCTCCTTTTTTTCAGTAACACTCAGCTTATTACTTTTTAAAGCGATGGTATCTAAGCAAGCGGCTAAATAAGTTTTGCTTAAAGGCCTAATATGATCTTCAAAATCCAAAAGACCTTTTTGCGCCATACGCCCAATATAATTATATACTTCCGACCTATGGTTTTCATATACCTCTTGTGCACCAAGCTGCAAAGAGTAGCTGGCAATAAGTAGGATTAATAGTAGAAGTTTATTTTTCATGATATTTAATACGCGTTTTGATCGCCTCTCACTAAATTAATAATGGTTTGTAAAATAATTTGACAGTCTAACCAAAATGTCCAGCGGTGTATATAGTATAAATCAAAATTAACGCGTTTTTGCATAGAGCCAGGCGCTTTGGTTTCACCTCTACAACCGTTAACCTGCGCCCATCCGGTAATGCCAGGCGTAACAATATGTCGTAGCATGTAATTGTCGATGGTATGCATAGAAGCCATATTAAGTGGTGTGGGGTGCGGGCGGGGTCCTACCACACTCATATCGCCCATCAGTACATTCCAAAACTGAGGCAGTTCGTCCATATTGGTTTTGCGCATAAAAGCACCAATGGCAGTAATGCGCGGATCGTTTTTAGTAGCCTGGTTGTAATTGCCATCTTCATCAATATCATTAGAAGATGACACCATGGTTCTAAATTTATAGCAAGTAATTTTTTCGTTGTTAAGTCCCCATCTTTCTTGTTTAAAAATGGCTGGTCCTTTAGAGCTAAGTCTAATTAAAATAGAAATGATAGGAAGTAGCCACCAACCAAGTAATATAAAAAATAGGAGTGAAAAAACGATATCAAAACTGCGCTTTAAAATTTTATTTTCTGGTTTGTCTAGAGGGAGTGCTCTAATATTAATTACCGGAAGTAGCCCAATATTATTTACTTGCACACTAGCGTCTACATACTGTTGTAAATCAGGTACAATGCGCGCCTTTGTTTTATACATGTCACAAAGTGCTAGGCATGCTTTTATTTGCAGGGCCTCATTGGCAGGAAGTGTAATCATTACTTCGTCGATATTGTCTTCTTTTAATATAGATTCTAAAGCCTCTAGTTTGCCCAGGTACCTGCTGCCATTAAGTTTGGTGGTATTGTCATCTATAAAGCCATAACATTTATAACCATAATAGTAATAGCGATTAATGGTTTCGTAGAGTTCCATGGCGCTGGGCGTTACGCCTACAATTAAAACGTTTTCAAAAAAATCACCCTGAAAAATGGCAGCGTGTAATAATTTTCTGATAATATATTTTGCTACCGATTCGGTAACAAATAATACGCTTAAAAAAGTAACAAAAAAGAGTCCGCTAAAAGCTAGGTAGTCTCGTAAAAAAAAGGCACTGGAAGTAATTAAAATGCCAAATAAAATAAGCGAGTAGAGTATAAAAACTATTTCTTCCGAAAATTTATTGGAGCGGCGCTCGGCGTATAGGCGTGAAAATGATCCGGCCACATACCAAACAATGACACAGAGTAAAGCAAAAAGTAAAAGTGCAATGTTGTAGAAATGACCCTCGTGTAAATGCAGCAGCCTTAATGAAATAAAAAAAGACGCCATAACAACTGGAGCGTCTATGATATATCTTAAGAGGGTATACTTATGGGTGGCTTTTGCCATTAGTCATCAATGCTTTAAAAACGGTTACATAAGCCCTCGTTACTTCATCCCAATTGTATTTTTGGGTAATCCCGTTACGTGCTTTTTCTTTTAATGTTTGAACAGCTTGGGGGTTATGTTCTGCTTGTTGCAAATATAAGGCAACAGAGTCAGAGGTTTTTTGAAAAAACCAACCAAATTGGCCATTTTCAAGCATTTCTCTATTAAAAACCGTATCTAAAGCGAGTATTGCGCAGCCATAAGCCATGGCTTTAAGCATGGTAGGGTTGGTGCCCCCATATTCGTGGCCATGTAGGTAGGCATAAGACTGATGGTACAGTTCGGCAAGTACCTCACTATCAGTTATATAACCTAAAAATAATATTTGATTGCTAGCTTGGGCCTTCATGTTTTGCGCATATGCGTCTTGATAGGGTACGTCGCCAACAATTACCAGCTTTTTATTGGAATTGGCCTTTTTAAAGCCCTCAAGTATTAAATCGGAATTATTATCAGGTATAAGCCTCCCCACAATTAAAAAGTACTCGTTGGGGGTAAGGCCAAACTGATCAATGAGGCTAGGGTTTTTGGAATGCCTAATATTAGCACCATAGGCAATAACCGTAGAATCTGCCTTAAAGGTGTTAAGGTACACTTGGCGCATGGCCTCAGCGTCGGTAATAATGGTATTGTAAAATAGGGTAGCAAGCTTTGCTGCAAATTTAAAATAGGCAGCGCCCAGGCCTTTCCATTTAGGTCTTAACCACTCCAGCCCGTCAACATTAATCAGCGTCTTTTTTTGTGCCAGCAAACTAATAAGTCCAAAGGGTCCGTTGGCTGCGTTTACAACAAGGATAACATCTGCTTTACTGAGGCACGCATGTACCATCGAAAAAAAAGAATGCACCAGTTGGTTTAAACTTTTTGTTTGTACCGTTGGCATGTACACAAGTTCAACGCCATTTACATTTTTTGGTTTTGTATTAAATAAATGTTTTTGGCAATAAACACGCACATCAATATTTTGTGCAACCAGTCTTTCACTCACTTCTTTTACAAAAGTTTCGTAGCCAGAGTACACAATAGGATAACCTCTTGAGCCAATAATGGCGATTTTTAATAGGCTGGTATGTTTATGACTCTTTTTCAATGCACGCCATTATTTGTTCGTTAAACTGCGTTCTCGAAAACTTTTCTTGCATTCGTTTTTTTGCCTGCGCCCCCATGTCTTTTCTGAAAGTTTCGTTCATCAGTAAAGGCTCAATAATGGCTGCGGCTGTTGGGGCATCGTTAATAGGTATAAGAAGGCCAGATACGTTATTTTCGATTATTTCTACAGCGCCACCTTGCTTAGTGGCAACCACTGGAAGGCCCGCTGCCATTGCTTCTGTAACTACTAAGGGGGCAGGATCGGGGAGTAGTGATGGTAAAATAAATACATCCAGCGCGCCATAAATATTTGCAATATCGGATCTGTAAGGGAGTTGTGTAATATGGCCTGTTAACTTATTTGCATCAATAAGATTATTGATATTGTCGTACAAATATTCGTAACCTGAAAATGTATCACCCACCATTAAAAAGTGTACATTTTTATGCTTCTTAATAATTTCTCCAGCAATGTTTACAAAGTAGTCTTGCCCCTTCCAAAAATGTACACGCCCCATCATACCAATTAAAATTGTGTTGGGGCTAATATTTAGTGATTGGCGTAAATCAGAAACTGTATTTTCAAACAACCAGTATTCTACACCATTATAGAGCACATCAATTTTGCTGGGTGCAACATGTTTTGTCCAATGTGTTTTTACGGCTTCAGAAACGGCAATGGAATGGTTGTTTTTGGTATTGATTAGTCGCGACAAAATTCTAAAAAGTAAAGTTGGTTTTTCAATTATCTCATGAATATGCCAGATATGTCTAATGCCTAATTTTGCTGCTACAAAAACACCCACAATGACGCCCGTGGTATTGGAATAAATAAGGTCTATGTTATGTGTTTTGCACAGCGCAATAAGACTGCGGTAAGCTTTATAATTGGCTACAAGCCTGTTAAGCATACCTGCAGGGTTTAGGTACTGCCGGCGCAGAATACCTAAATTTAAAATGACAATTTTTGCGCCTAAGCTTTCTAGTTTTGTAGCCAGTGGCCCATCTTCAGACAAAACCACTGTACATGTGTGCCCTTTTTTTGTACAAGACTCATTAACGGCCAATAATATTTTGCTGGCGCCGTATAAATCAGATGAGCTGTGTAAAAAAAGGATGTTCATCTAATTATTAATTTCTTGATTTTATAATGGTAGCTGGAGATCCGGCAACCACACTATAAGGCGGCACATTTTTAGTAACAACCGAGCCTGCTGCAACCACCGATCCTTTGCCAATAGTAACACCCGCTAAAATGGTGCTATTAGAAGCAATCCAACAATCATCTTCTATGGTTACAAAAGAAACAGTAACACCCTGGTCTTTCATTGGAATATGGGTATTAGAAAAATTATGATTTTCTGCAAAAATGCTTACACCCGGCGACATCATAACATTGTTTCCAATGGTAATAAGGCCAGAGCAACCTATATATGCGCCAGGTCCAATATTTGAATTATCGCCAACAATTAAACCGGCCCCAATGCTGCCGCCATATATATTAGAGGGTCTGATAATGGCGTTTTTTCCAATGGTAACACGGTTGCCAAGTTGAATGCCATTTGTACTTAAGCAGTTTATTTCGGCACCATCTTCTATAATTAAATCTTTACCGGCACTTAAATAATGCGCATATCTAATTGTTGCGTTTTTACCAACCAGTACAAGCCCGCTCGATTTTTTAAAAAATAATCGCTCGAAGTTGCCTTTTAGTGCAAAAATGAATAGGCGCAACAGTGTAATAAAAAGATCTCTCTTTTTCCAGGAACCTTCAAATCTAGATTGTATGTGTGCGAATAAACGGATGCTAAAAATTTGCAGTAAATATAGGCAAACCTTTTAATAATGTTAAACAGCTACCTTTTTATACTGCGTTGAAACACAGCCTCTAATGCATCCAGCGTTTTGCCCCACATAAAATGTGTGAGCCGCTCCGTGCCCCTTTGTTGTAATGATTGTATGAGTGCTGGATCGTTTAGTGTTTGCCCTATTAATTTACTTAACGCATCTGCGTTATATGGGTCAAAGCTTATGGCGGCGCCCCCGGCAACTTCTGGGAGACAACTATTGCCCGCAACAAGCACCGGTACCTCATGCGCAAAAGCCTCTAATATGGGGATGCCAAAACCTTCATTTGCAGAAGGGAAAACATACAATGCTGCATGTTTATAAAGCTCAGCCGTTTGATAATCGGGTAAAAAACCAGTAAAAACAACGCGCTCTTTTAAAAGGCTTGATGCTGCCACCATTTCAAAAACAGCATTGTCTTGAAGCGTTGGCTTATTACTTTTTTGTCCTACAATTATTAAATAGGTTTCTTGTTGGGTAGTAATAAGGTGTTGTTCAAATGCCGTTATAAGTGTAGTAAGGTTTTTTCTTTTTTCGATGGTCCCAACGTGTAGGATGTATTTTTTATTGAGTAGCTGCTCATAGTTATTTGTGGCGTTGTTTTGTTGCGGTTCCGCAATACTCGTTTTAGGTCCAATATAAATGGGAATAATTTTTTCCGCATCAATGCCCGAATGTTTTGCAATTTGCTGCTTAGCATAATTTGTAACAGTTACAACCGCGCTTGATTTTTTTGCAGCGGATACACCAAAGCCTTTAAATAATTCTAACCAGAGTCTATTGTAATGGCTTGGGTATTCCCAAAAAAATGCGTCATGAAAAACAGGTACCGTGGTAAACCCTACATGTATGTATGGTACAAAATAATCGGTACAAAAAACAAGGCTACAACCCTGTTGCCATGCTTTAAAGGGCAGGGTAACCTGTTTCCAAATCATGTAATTGATTTGTTCCCATAACTTGCCTATTTTATTAGTGCCCGTATAAATGGGTAAGCGGGTATCTAAAAAAACGTATTCAAATTGTAAATCTGCTCTATTGTTTTGGATGGTTTTGCACAGCTCACTCAAATAGGTGTGCGCACCCGTTTTTGCAATTTTTAAATCGCGGGTGTCAATACCTATTTTTTGTTTTTTTTGCTGCATAAAAGCGTTACATTTTTATAGCAGTATATGATTTTGGAATACCAAACAGTGTTTCTACCTCAATGGTAGCTTCCGGAAAAATTTGCTGAAATCTATTTTTTGAAAACATCAGTGTAGACCTTGATATTTCAAGTGCAGCACTATATGTTTTTTGTTTTGGAAAATAGTTGATATTAAAGAGCATGATTAACACAGCTCTTACCGGGTGCGGTATAAACTGAAAGAAAGGAAGCAAACTGTGTGGCTCCAGTGGAAACCACAAGCTAGGTGTTTGAATCATATATTTACTGCATACGCGGTTTACTTCTGATGCAAAAAGAGCTTGGTTTTGGTAACTACCTACATGTTCAATCACCGAATTGGAAAATATTAAATCAAAATCGCCATCCTGGTAGGGAAGTGCTAGTGCGTTTCCGGTAACCCAAACAAAACCTTTGGTGTCCTGCGTGTTATTGGGGGTGAGGTCTTCTAAATTTAATAAATAAATGGTGCAGCGGTCGTTATTCCATCCCATATGACGCCAAAAACCCAGTTCGCCACCAATGTCTAATATTTTAATGGAAGGTTTGTGCTCTAGTAAAGATTCGATTAATTTTTGTTGGCTCGCAAATCTTTTTTGCCGAATACGGTTAACAAAAGAATCCTTTTTGTTGTGGTTTACAAATAATTTAAATACGCTCATCTCTTGCTACCTTATTTGATGGATGGTTCTAGTTTGCTACTCATATTAATAAGTAAACCCGTTAATATCCAAGTAATATAACTGATGTAAATGTAGGATTCTGCCTCCGAAGTAAAAAGTGGAATGAGCATGCCCACTTTTACCAAAAATATAAATAAGGAAAGCCTTCTAATTTTGCCTGTTTGGGTTTTAAATAATTGAAGTGCCTTACGCATCACCATAATGTACGTGGCAATATAAATACCAGCCGTTACAATACCGGTTTGCACCCCAATAATAATAAACTGGTTTTCACCCCCTATATTATATCCCGAAAACCCAGATACCCGCCCTGAATTACCAAGCCCAATACCTAGTGGATTTTTAATGATCGATTCGAGTCCATTGGCCCACTCAATTAAGTGACCCACACTAGATGCATTGGTAAATGTGATGGAGTTGATAATAAAATCTACAAAATCGTTATTAAAAGATATAAAAAGTAGTACACCGCCCGCAGCAAGGGCTGCCGTATGAATAAGTTGTAAGAGTAACTTCTTTTTGGTAACAACGGCATACACATATATCATAATGCAGTAACTCGCAAACGAAGCTCTTGAAAGTGCAAAGCTCACGCAAAACATACTTGCGGCTAATGCAGCTGCTGTAAATGTATTTAGGTTTATTTTATTGTCACTGGTGGTAACAAGTGCCGCAGCGGCGGCAAGTGCAATAAGTGAAGCGGCAGCAAGTTCTAGTGGGGTAGAAAATAAGCTGGCAAAACGTTTCATGCCATTTTCAATTTCAAAAGTCCAGGTAAGGCCATAAGAGCCCGATGGGTCTTGATCAAAAAAATGTTCATTGAAATTAGCGTAACCACTAACTGATTGTATATGCGTGTAAGTAAATACTTCAACGGCTAAGACACTCGCCACCGCAATGGTGAGCACACCAATAAGGGTATACACCCAGTGTAAATGAATATGATCTTTATTAAGGAGCCTTCCGGTAAAATAAACGAGTGGGAAAAAACTTAAACTTTTTAATGCTACCAGTCTTTCAAAAAAGCTATACGTACCAATGGGTAAAACTGCATAGAGTACATTAATGCACAAAAATGAAAACATTAATTTATCGATGCTTGTCCAATTATTATCCGATTTTAAATGCGAAATAGCATATAGTAAAAAAGCGACAATGCTTATTTCTTTAAATAATTGTAAAAACGGAATGAGTTTTTCTAACCCGTATAAATAAGATATAGAAAGTGAAATGGAGTAAATAGGGAGGCCAAAAACAATAAATAAAAAGATGCCCTGATCCCTTTTTTTATAAAGTGCATGAATTGCCGCAAAAAAGGCTGTACAATAAATGAGTGGCAAAACAAGCATAGGGTGCAATTTAAAAAAATCCGCTCAAGCGGGCCTTTATTTTTTGCCTAGCGGCATTATGTAGCCTAGTTGCTTTGTAAGCCACTTTTTTGCACGGTCCAGTAGGGTAAAATCGGTCCCAACACTTATATAACTGTGTAATCCCGAATGTCTATATGCTTTTTGTAAACCCTCGCCATACAGCACGGTTACTGGTTTTTGAAGCGAAGCTGCAAGTATTCCGGTTCCGGTGCTTAAACAGTATATGGCTTTAGCCGAATAGAGTAAATCGCAAAACTTAAAAATATCAGGTGTCGATAGGGTATTTGCGCAGTTAATACTAATTGATCTACCGCCTAAAACTTTCATTTGTGCATTAGGCGTTATATTATTTTGATCAAACCAGTTTTGTATGGTGGCTGGATATTTAATGTCGCCTGTGTAAGAAATATAATTGGGGTCGTAAATGGTTTTGTCAATAAGAGATTCCACAAGCATTGGCTTGTAATAAATTTCTGGTTCGTGGTTTCTTTTATGATCATCAAGCCCGTATGCAAGCATTAAATGATCCAGTAAATTTTCACCGTCTTGTATGTTTTCCGAAAAATAAAAAAAGCCAGGATCGTTCGTAAACCCATCTAGGTATGGGTTTAGTTCCCAAACCAATTTTTTAGTATCGGGGTTTCTAAAAATAGAATCGTTAGAAATAAACACTTGATTAAAGCCGCCATATTGTTTGGCAATGCGGGGCAAATGACTATAAAACAAATGGTCGCCAAGTCCTCCTTTTTGTATAGATAGTATCAGTGTTTTCAAGGGTTACTTGTTAGATTGTAATAAAGAATGCTTCCAGTTTTTTAATTGATGCACCAGCTTTTTTATGGTGCTCTTCTTTTTGTTGTGGGCATTTGTTATGTACTTGCAAGGTATTACTGCAAAGGTATCAAAGCCACGGGCCATAACTTCTTGATGGTATTTGTCAAAGATGGGCGTAATGTCTTTTCTGTCTGAAAAACTAAATCTATTTTGATATTTTGAAACGGCGTACTGTTTGTGCAAATCGTAACCACTAAAATGATAAAACACAAGTGGATGCTCGCCATTAACCGTATATGCGCCCGCTTCATTTTTGGATAAACTTCGTTCTTGTAAATTCCAGTAAGCCATATTATAGCCTGGGTTTGAAAGCACAAATACTTCTTTATAAAATAGCGTTGCAAAGTTGAGCCACAACTGATCTACAAAAAGTCCGTTCTCAAAATCAATTTTGCATAAACGATACAAGCGGTTTTTCCACCAGTTAATGAGCTTATTAGATTCTGCCCCACGTTTTAAAGCAATGAAACCTAAATTATATATACCCGCGTTTAAAAAATCAGTTTCGGTAGGGTATTTATCATCGTTAATAGGTGCTGTAATATGCGGTGTTAGCACAATTTGATTAGATGCTAAATGATTTTCAAGTAATTCAAAAGAGTGGTAAACAAATATGTCAGGATCTAGGTACACAATACTTTCAATCTTTTCATACTTGTCAAACAGGTATGAGAAATAAAAAGGCTTAACAGCGGTATTGAGTTCAGTAATGTTGTACTGCACACAAAATCCATTAAAATCCGGGATATTAATATCTTTTATAGGAATAAGTGGGTAGATGGTTTGTATAGGTAAATTGTTATTGTCGTCTAATTCATCCACTAGGCCAATAACAAATGTATACGCAGGGTTGTGTTGTAACAATGAGTCGCCTAGTGCAATGGCTTGCGCTAAATAATTTGCAGAACAAATGGTAAATGCAAGTTTATTGCTTTGTGGCTTCATTATAGTTGAGTGCGTTTTTGAATGATTGATTTAAATACCCCAACATTTTTAAAAACAAAAAATTGAAATATTGAATAGGCTAAAACGCAAGTAAAAATAGACAAAATACAAATAACAATAGGATTGTCAAACGCCATACGAGCCCCCAAAATAATTGGCACAAAAATTAAACTTGAAATGAGGGTTTGATAAAGCAGGTTGTAATGAATCTTAAATTTGTTGTCATTGGTTAAATGATAATAGTAAGCTGCGCATACGATCGTTTCGGTAATAACGGCACTAATGGCAGCACCTTTATCTAGTAATATTGGAATTAATACTAGATTGGCCGTAATGCTTACGACAAGTCCTATTAGCATAGAAACAAGCACCGCTTTGTTTTGCCCAAAAGGTATAAGTAGTTGAAAAGACAATAAGTGTCCAATGCCAATTACAATAGGAAGTAAAGACATGATTTGCATGGTTACAATACCCGGTTTAAATGCTTCTCCTGCAAACGTATAAATAAGCTCCGGCGCAAGCGCCATAAGTCCAACCGTAACGGGTATAGTTGTAACAATGGTAACGTCGAGTGAACTTTTTAAATACGTTTTAGCCGTTTCAATTTGTTGGTTGCTATAATGATAGGCGATGGTTGGTATGAGTGCGCCACCAACAGCTGTAATTACTGGAATAACAAGTTTTGTAAGCCTGGTAGAAACCGTGTAGTAACCTACAATTTCGGGTGTTGTTAAAAAGTATAAAATAATGGTATCCCAAAGCGTGTAAATGCTAGATGCAATGGTGGCGCCAAAAATAAGTAGCAGGGGTTTAATATGAGGCGCAAAACTAAGTGCCGGCTTTTTAATTTCTAAATGAAAATAAATGTCTACAAAATTATACACCTGATTGCCTAGTATCGAAAAAATTGAAATCCAGAGGTAGTTGAAAATATCATCACTCGTTTTAACAAAAGTATACAGTAGGGCCAGTGAAATTAATTTAATAACAATGGATCTGATAGTTATTTTATGAAACGCTTCAATACCAGTATAATACCAGTCTGTATAACTGAAACTTAAAAAAACCAATATGCCAGCAACAATATAATAGGGTTGGTTATTAGAAAAGTATGGATGAATAAATACAATTAAAAAATACAGCACAGTCATTACTACGCTGGTTAAAAAAAACAGCGTACTTAATGATAAAAAAGTACTGGAAAGTTTAGCTGGGCTGTCTCTAACTTTAGCAATTTCCCTTACCCCATAAATAGGAATGCCAATGGCTGCAAAAATTGAAAAGTACTGAGCAAAGGACATTACAAACTGTACTTCTCCAATACCTGTTGGTCCTAAAATCCTTGCTACATAAACGAAACTGATGAGTGGAAATAATATATTGGTTAAAGAGAGTAATATATTATAGATGATATTTTTTCTCATTCACCACTAGTTTTTAAGGGCAGAGATTTTTAAATTATCAATGGCCCAACTTCTAGCGCAAGTGTCATTTTTATTTCCACCTGCATCGCTCATGGAAATTTTTACAGTTTTTGTGGTGTGTTGCATTGTATGCACAATCTTGTATTTACTCGTTCCTCTTTTATTGTCTTTTAAACTGCAAAGGCCAGGTAAATAAATTTCTTGTGCTTGGTTGCCTGCCGGATAGGTAGGCCCCGAGTTAAACCAATTTGGGTAAGACTGAGGAGTATTGCTATCGTTTGAAAATCCAGTTAACAACCTGTTATGTCCATCTATATTTAATATCCATAAATCGTTGCGCCAACTGTCATGCAAATACAAATCAAATTCAACTTTGAGTATCGTGTGTTCTGGAAGTTTGTCTACGTCAAGTTCAATGCGGGTATTGTTAAACACCCCCAACATTTTTAGGTTTTTGTAATTGGTAATTTTATTAAAAGGGAATATGCCAAAAGCAAAATCGCTTAACCAGCCGGCAGTTACTATCCCTTTAGGGTCGCCATTGTTAAAATTGTTTTCATAAACAACCGTAACATCGGTAAGGTCTTTGGTGCAACTGGTAAAAAGTATGAGTATGCCGCCTACTAATGTTAATAAGTGTTTATATTTAAAATACTTCATATTCATGCCAATTATAGTCAAAAATAACCAACCGGGCCCATTTTAACCCTTTTTTTTGAAGCCTTCCTGTACCTTTGTGTCCTAATTGTAATTTATGCCCCAAAGCACAGCTCAATTTCCAGTGGTTGTAAAAATTGTAAACGAGTCGGGTAACCCGCTTCCAGCATATGCAACCGAGGGCTCTGCGGGTATGGACTTATGCGCTCATATCCATGAATCGGTGGTATTAGAGCCGCTAGAACGTAAGCTCATTTCTACCGGATTATTTATTGAACTACCTACTGGTTACGAGGCTCAAATTCGTCCGCGCAGTGGCCTGGCATTAAAGCATGGTATTACCTGTTTAAATTCGCCAGGAACCATCGACGCCGATTATAGAGGGGAAATAGGGGTCATCTTAATTAATTTGTCAAATGAAATGCAGGTTATTAAAACTGGTGACCGCATTGCGCAAATGGTAATTGCACCCGTTACACAAATTAGCTGGGAGCTTGCAACCGCACTAACGCCAACAAACAGAGGTGCGGGTGGTTTTGGGAGTACCGGAAAATAAATTTATCAGACACACCAACTACATGAAAATAAAATTATTGGGAATTATTGCTACCATCATACTTGTTGCCGCTTGCGGAACGGTAAAAAAAGTAGAAGGTATTCAGGAAGCATTGTCTAAAAAAGATACCGCGCAAGTAGTGGTTGTAAATACCATTCCGGTTATTGATTCTGGCGCTATCGTGCGTGAGATTATGGGCAAAGTAGGACAGCAAAAAATTAATTTCAAAACCTTTAATGCTAAAATAAAAGTAGACTACGAAGGTGCCGAAAAAAAGGACAACTACACCGTGTATTTAAGCATGGTTAAAGACTCGCTAATTCTTATTCGCGTTAAAGGTACTTTTTTAGGAATCGCCGCAGAAGGCCTACAGGCAAGGGTTACAAGAGATAGTGTGGTGCTGGTACAAAAAGTAGGAGATAAGTCTGTTACTAAAAGATCGATTGCTTATTTACAAGAGGTAACAGAAATTCCTTTCGATTTTATGTCGTTACAAGACCTCCTTATTGGCAACCCTATATTTTTTAGTAACAACCTGGTTTCCTATAAATCCAATGACAATCAACTACTGATAACCATGGTAGGCGATTTGTTTAAAAACCTCATTAATATTGACAATAGTACCCAGCGTATTTTGTTCTCAAAATTCAATGACGTAAATGCGCTGCGCAACCGTACCTGCGATATTTCCTATGGTAATTTTCAGCCGTTGGGGGCGTACTCCTTTGCTACCGACCGTAAAATTTCAATGTCGGAGAAGTCTAAACTGGACATCTTTTTAGATTTTAAGGAGTTCTCAATCGACGATCCCATCAAATATTCGTTCGAAATCCCTAAAAATTATAAGAAAAAGTAATTTCTGGCTCATTTTGCCGTTAATAAGTAATTGGATCTCTTAAACTCTATGCTAATGACCCTGCAACGCTTTGTTTTTTTAGTGCTTTTTTTAATGACTGTGGTAAGCGCATCAGCTCAACAGTCCCGCGAAGAGCTGCAAAAAAAGGAGCAGGAGCTTAAAAAGGAACTCTCTGATTTAAACAGACAGTTATCGGAAACGCAAAAAAATAAAAAGCTTTCATTAAACGAGCTAGCACTTATTAAGCGCAAAGTATCCAAGCGTGAAGAGCTCGTGCGTGGCATCAACAAACAAATTAACGAACTGGATAATACCATTTACTTAAATGAAATGGATATTTACCGCCTTCGTAAAGAACTAGATACCCTTAAATTAAAATACGCCAAGAGTATTGTTTTTGCTTACAAAAGCAGGGGCAGTTATGAGTATCTAAACTTTTTATTTTCGGCACGTAATTTTAATGACGCCATTAAGCGCATGGCCTATTTAAAAAGTTACAGACAAAATAGAGAAACACAGGCTATTGCCATTTCCCAATCGCGAACCATGCTCACGCAAAAAATAGATGTACTTAACTCTAATAAAAAAGAGCGTATGGTTACACTAACCACGCAAAGTGAGCAGTTAAAAGTTTTACAAGAAGACAAGAAAGCGCAGGATAAAGTAGTAGCAAAATTAAAAGGCCAAGAGTCTGCTATTGCTAAACAAATTAAAGATAAAGAAAAGCAGCGTGTGCGCATGCAGCAGGCGGTAATGGCCATTATCAAAAGAGAAATTGATGAAGCCGCGCGTAAAGACCGAATTGCAAAACAAAAAGCCATTGATGACGCCAAAAAAAAGGCGGGAGCATCTGCTTCAAAAAATAATGCATCGGATAATGCTGCAAAAAATAACACTTCTGCAAATAGCGCTAAAAACAACGAGCCCATTGTACTTGCAAAAGTTGGCTCACGTCCATATTCTCCATTTGAATCTACCGAAGAAGGTAGAGAAACCTCTATACATTTTGAGCAAAACAGAGGACGTTTACCTTGGCCTGTAGACCGTGGAAATGTGTTTATTGAATTTGGGGTATCAACTGTGCCAGGCACCAAGCTTACGCAAAAATCGGATGGTATACATATTGCATTACCAGAAGGCTCGGTGGTTAAATCCATTGCAGATGGTGAAGTGTCTTATGTAGGAGAAGTAAATGGCGACCAGGTTGTAATGGTGCGTCATGGTAAATATTTTACGGTGTATCAACAACTTTCAAGCGCTAGTGTGAGCGTGGGTAAAGAGGTTAAAGCAGGGTCTATGTTAGGTCGCTCAGGTAAAAGTATTGATGGAGAAGGTAGTATTATTTTTACCATTAATAACGAGCGTGGTGTGCCGCTCAATCCTGATCAGTGGCTGCGTCCGCGTAGATAATAGTAGCTTTATTTATTCCGTTGCGGCAGCCGCCCCATTGATAGCTTTTTTCCATCCTTTAATAAGTGCTGTTGTAGTTTCTTTTGTTTGCGCTGGCTCAAATACTTTTTCTATTTGCCACTGCGCGCTAATATCCTCTAACGAGTTCCAGTAACCTACCGCAAGCCCCGCTAAATAAGCAGCGCCCAGTGCCGTTGTTTCTGTAATAGTGGGTCTAATCACTTTTGTGTGCAAAATATCAGATTGAAATTGCATCAGCATATTATTAGCAGTGGCGCCACCATCTACACGTAATTCTTTAATGGTTATACCTGAATCTTTTTGCATGGCGTCTAAAACATCCATGGTCTGATAGGCAATGCTATCAAGCGCTGCGCGTGCAATATGACCTCTATTGGTGCCACGTGTAATACCAACAATGGTGCCTCTTGCGTGTTGGTTCCAATATGGCGCACCAAGTCCAGCAAATGCAGGAACTACATATACGCCATCTGTACCATTAACTGTAGCTGCTAAGGTTTCAATTTCTGATGCGGTTCTAATAAGTTGTAGTCCATCACGTAACCACTGCACCACAGCTCCTGCAATAAACACTGATCCTTCAAGTGCATATTCTGTAACGCCATTAATTTGCCAAGCAATAGTGGTAAGTAAATGATGATGCGATGTTACAGCTTTGGTGCCCGTATTCATGAGCATAAAACATCCAGTGCCGTAAGTATTTTTAACCATGCCCGGCTGTGTACATTGTTGACCAAAAAGTGCCGCTTGCTGATCACCGGCAATACCTGCAATAGGAATACTATGTGCGGCCAACATATTTTGTGTGTGACCGTAAATTTCTGAACTACTTTTTACCTCCGGCAATATGCTTTTTGGAATGTCTAAGAGTTGTAATAATTCTTCATCCCAACTAAGGGTATGAATATTAAATAGGAGTGTGCGTGATGCGTTGGAAACGTCTGTGGCGTGCACTTTGCCGCCAGTTAATTTCCAGAGTAACCAACTATCTATAGTGCCAAAACATAAATGTCCTGCTGCTGCTTTTTCGCGCGCACCACTAACATTATCAAGTATCCATTTTAATTTGGTGCCAGAAAAATAAGCGTCAATAACTAGTCCAGTTTTTGCCTGAATAATGGCTGCGTGTCCCTGTGTTTTTAAAGTGTCGCAATAATTGGCAGTGCGTCTATCCTGCCATACAATTGCATTGTAAATTGGTTGCCCTGTTTGTTTGTCCCACACCACGGTTGTTTCGCGCTGGTTGGTAATACCAATGGCTGCAATTTGCGAAGCGTCAAGCCCAGCAAGCATAATAGCCTCCGATGCTACGCCAATTTGTGTGCTCCAGATTTCATTGGCATCATGTTCTACAAGGCCCGCCTCTGGAAATATTTGTGTAAATTCTTTTTGCGCGGTGGCTAAAATTTTGCCAGCCTTATTAAAAATAATGGCTCTACTAGAAGTAGTGCCTTGGTCTAAAGCCAAAATATATTTGTCCATACAATGCGTTGATGTTGTTTACGAAATTTAATGCGCTTTGCGACGAGTTGCGTAGCGAAAAATATTACCCGAGCCACATGTAAACATAGGCTGCAATTACTGCACCAATAATAGGGCCAACCACAGGCACCCATGCATAGCCCCAATCACTTCCACCTTTATTTTTAATAGGTAAAATGGCGTGTACTATGCGCGGTCCTAAATCTCTTGCGGGGTTAATGGCATAACCAGTTGGGCCACCCATACCAAGTCCAATACCAAGTACTAGTAATGATACCGGAAGTGCATCTAGGGCGCCATTTGTTTGTGCGGGTGCAGCAATGTAAAAAACCCCCAGCATAAATATAAAAGTGGCGATTGCTTCAGATAAAATGTTATGAAACGAATTTCTAATGGTTGGCGAATTGCTAAAAACCCCCAGTTTGGTGGCGGCATCAGCAGCCTCATTAAATTGTTGACGGTGTGCTAGCCAGGCTAAAAAAGCCCCAAGCATGGCCCCTAACATTTGTGCAAGTATATAAGAGGGCACCAGGTTCCAATCAAATTTATCAGCCACGGCTAAACCAATGGTTACCGCTGGGTTCAAATGTGCCCCGCTAATAGTTGAAGTGGCATATACCCCTACAAAAACCGCTGTAAACCAACCCAATGTGACGGCCAAATAGCCTTCTTGATTCCCTTTTGTTTTAGGCAATGAAACGTTGGCAACCACGCCTGTTCCAATGGTTAAAACGAGGGCCGTGCCTACTAATTCTGCTAAAAATGGGGACATACACTTGAATTTTTGACAAATTACAAATTTTAGTCAATTTTTCCTTTTTTTCTCAACCCCTAATCCTTACCTTTGCGGCCAAATCTGAAACCCTGGTTTTAGGTTAAAAAACTTATTTAAAACCCATTTTATACTTCATAGTATGGCTACAAACGGTAAGATTAAACAGATCATTGGTGCGGTAGTGGACGTGCATTTTCCGGACAAAACATTACCAGAAATTTACAACGCACTTGAAATCACCAGAGAAGGTGGTGAAAAGTTAGTACTCGAAGTGCAACAGCACCTTGGTGAAGACAGCGTACGTACCATTGCGATGGACGGAACCGATGGTCTTGTAAGAGGTATGGAAGTAGTAGATACAGGCAAAGCGATTGCAATGCCAGTGGGTGAAGGTATCAACGGACGTTTATTTAACGTAACTGGTGATGCAATCGATGGTCTTCCACAATTAAGTAAAGAGGGTGGTCGTCCAATTCACAACAAGCCGCCATTATTTGAAAACCTAAGTACTGCAACAGAAGTGTTGTTTACTGGTATCAAAGTAATTGACCTTATTGAACCATATGCAAAAGGTGGTAAAATTGGTTTGTTTGGTGGTGCGGGTGTAGGTAAAACAGTACTTATTCAAGAGTTAATCAACAATATCGCAAAAGGACACGGTGGTTTATCAGTGTTTGCGGGTGTGGGTGAAAGAACACGTGAAGGAAATGACTTATTGCGTGAAATGATTGAAGCAGGTATCATGAAATATGGTGACGCTTTCAAACATAGCATGGAAGAAGGTGGATGGGATTTATCTAAAGTAGACATGAATGAACTAAAAGATTCAAAAGCTACTTTCGTGTTTGGTCAAATGAACGAACCTCCAGGAGCACGTGCGCGTGTGGCCCTTTCAGGTTTAACAGTTGCCGAATATTTCCGTGATGGAGATGGTACAGGAAAAGGTAAGGATATCTTATTTTTCGTAGATAATATCTTCCGTTTTACGCAAGCAGGTTCTGAGGTATCGGCACTATTAGGTCGTATGCCATCTGCGGTAGGTTATCAACCAACACTTGCCACAGAAATGGGTTTAATGCAAGAGCGTATTACGTCAACTAAAAATGGTTCTATTACTTCGGTACAAGCGGTTTACGTACCTGCCGATGACTTAACGGATCCAGCGCCAGCAACAACGTTTGCGCACTTAGATGCTACAACAGTATTGTCTCGTAAGATTGCCGATTTGGGTATTTATCCTGCGGTAGATCCTCTAGATTCTACTTCTCGTATCTTAACACCAGCAGTAGTTGGTGATGCGCACTACGATTGTGCAAACCGCGTAAAATTAATCTTACAACGTTACAAAGAATTGCAAGACATCATTGCGATTTTAGGTATGGATGAATTATCTGAAGAAGATAAAATGACCGTACAACGTGCACGTAAAGTACAACGTTTCTTATCGCAGCCTTTCCACGTTGCAGAACAATTTACCGGTTTAAAAGGTGTGTTTGTAAGCATCGAAGATACTATCCGCGCATTCAATGCGATTATGGATGGTGAAGTAGATGAGTATCCAGAAGCAGCCTTTAACCTTGTAGGTACTTTAGAAGATGCCATCGAAAAAGGTAAAAAATTAATGGCAGCTGCAAACGCGTAAGCATCTTTAAAAAAAGGATATGCAATTAGAAATATTAACACCCGAGAAAAAATTATATAGCGGCGAAGTGTTTGGTGTTCAATTACCTGGTGTTTCTGGTTTATTTGAAATACTTGACAAACACGCACCACTAGTAAGTGCTCTTGGTTCAGGCAATGTTAAAGTATTAAAAGACAAAACAGCAACTGAAAACTATTCCATCAAAAGTGGATTTGTAGAAGTAGCCAATAATAAAGTAACAGTTCTTGTAGAAGGCGCTGCTGCGGTTTAAATAGTTTTTGTTTAACATAAATGTATGGTAAAGCACTCCACAACTGGGGTGCTTTATTTTTTTTGCCCCTATATTTGTATTCTCATGAAACGCAGTTTTCGCATCATCATTGTTTTAATTGGGCTTTCTATTGGAGGTCTCTTTTTGCTGCAAGCATCTTGGCTTAGCAACTTATTAGAGATTACCGAAGTACAACTTGTAAACAAAGTAAATGAAGCGGGCATAAGCGTAGTTAATGATATTAAAGCGCGTGTGTACAATGGCCAGCCAGTAACGCTTCCAAAAAAAGGCGGCCTTGGTTTTGGTCCCGAGTTGCACCTTCATTTTATTAAGCCGGTAAGTGTAGATGATTATTTTACCAAAGCGCAAATCAGCGATAAAATAAGTGCCGCATTTAAAGCAGCAGATCTTCAAAAATTAGATTTTGAATTTGCCATTACCAGCACCCGCGATGAGTATGAAATGTTATCATCTAATTTTAGAACCGAATACTGGGATACCGTCAATAATAAAATTTCTTACATCGCCATCATTCCAGAATCAGGTTCTGACTTTGAAGGCTTTAGTGCTTTTGAAAAATTAATTATTGTAATTCCTGATTACCGCAGCCAAGTATGGGCTTCTTTAAAATGGGTATTACTAGGTGCTATCACATTTATGATTGTGATTTTAGCAGCGTTTTTTGTTACGATACGTTCACTACTTGTACAGAAAAAACTCTCTGAAATTAAAAGTGATTTTATCAACAACATGACCCACGAATTTAAAACGCCTATAGCTACAATTTCACTTGCAGTAGATGCGTTACGAAATGAAAAGGTACAGGCCAACCCCGAAAAGATGGCCTATTTTAGTGGTATCATTAAGGATGAAAATATTAGGATGAATAAGCATGTAGAAACCATACTACAAGCGGCTCACATGGATAAAGAAGAACTTGAACTACACCTCGTTCCACTTCATTTGCATGACATTATTAAGGGCGCGATGGACAATCATCAGTTGCAACTCAAAGATAAAAATGGTCAGGTTATTTTGCATTTAAATGCAGACAATGATGTTATTGAAGCAGACGAAATTCATTTTTCTAATTTGATTTCAAACCTCATTGATAACGCCATTAAATACGCGGCAGCAGAACCCATTATTACCATTACAACACTAGTAAAAGGAAGTTCTATTTTTATTTCGCTTGCAGATAATGGTATTGGTATGACCGACGAAACACAGAAACGGATTTTTGAAAAATTTTATAGAGCACATACGGGTAATTTGCACAACGTAAAAGGTTTTGGCCTAGGTATGAGCTATGTGAAAACCGTTATTGATGCACACAAGGGTAATATTAGTGTTGCCAGTAAATTAGGAGAAGGTAGTGTGTTTACCGTGCAGATGGATCTAGCCAAATAAGGCAGCCATCACCATAACTTAAAAATCTAAAATTATTTTCGAGGGCGAAATGGTACATGGGTTTCCAGTTCCCATTGGTAATGGCAGCTACCAGTAATAGTAGCGTAGATTGAGGCTGATGAAAATTGGTAATGAGGCCATCAATAATTTTAAAACGGTAGCCGGGCGCAATAATAATTTGCGTTTTGGCAATGAGGCGGCTTAAACTATTTTGCTCCATCCAGTTACATAGCGCAGTAAGTGCTACAGCGGTTGATGGGAGCTCGTTTTGAGGCATTAACTCGTAAGGATCCCACTGCACCACACTAATATTTTCGATAGAAGGGTTTGCGTGTTTATTGGCGTTGTTGGCGACGTTGTTAGCGTTGTTTGCTGCAATAATTTTTGCGCCCATCCAGTATAAACTCTCTAGTGTTCTTAACGATGTGGTGCCAACTGCTATGATTTTTTTAGCACTCGAGATTTGATTCGCATTTCCATCGCGTTGTGTAAAATTATCGCGGAGCATCTCAATAAAACTTTTTTGCACATCAATATATTCGGCGTGCATTTCATGTTCTTCCATGCGCGCGGCTTTTACTGGTTTAAATGTACCAGCGCCAACATGTAGTGTTACAAATTCTTTGTTAATATTTTTTGTAGCGAGTTTATCAAACAGTGCTGGCGTAAAATGTAAACCAGCGGTAGGAGCTGCTACAGAGCCTTCTGCAGCTGCGTATACGGTTTGGTAACGCTCTTTATCATTGGCTTCTACGGCTCTATTAAAATAGGGAGGGAGTGGAATATTTCCTGCCGCTTCTAATACTTCTGCAAAACTTTGCGCTTCGTTATCCCATTCAAATTGTATCAAAAAACTATCGGCAAGTGTACTATGTTTTGTTGCAGTAAGTGTATAGTTGTTGCCGTATTTTATTTGTAGTGATCCTTCTTTCCATTTTTTTGCACCACCAATTAAACAACCCCACAACACTTGTTTTTTTGCAAGCATTGCAGACGTAATGTCTTTATATATGTCCGCTGGTTCCAAACAAAAAATTTCGATAACAGTTCCGTTTTCTTTTTCAAAAAATAAACGTGCTGCAACTACTTTGGTATCGTTATGAACGAGTAGTGTGTTACTCGGAAGTACTTCGTCTAGTTTAGAATATGTTGTTTCTGAAATTTGCGCCGCACCCGCGTTTGCGCCATCCGCATCCGCCCCATACACCAAAAGCTTACTCGCATCCCGCTGCTCCAGCGGATAGCTCGCTATTTTATTAGCAGGCAAATCGTAGGTAAAATCTAATATAGAGAGGTGTTTTGGGTGCATTTGGACGCAAATTTGCATCATTTTAAGCTACTATCCACACAAAAAGGCGGTTATCCACAGTTATTAACAGTGTTTTTCACTAAAAATACCCCCTAAAACCCTACAAGCCAATCGTAGCAAACCCTTTGCCCCTGTATAATTCTGTGGATTAATTGTGCGTTTTTGCTTTTGGGTTGAAAGTGGGAAAAAGTGTTATTTTGTGTCAACAAGTGGTAATCATAAACCAAAGTTATTAACCAATGAACGGATTTCACGGAGAATATGAAGCAACGGTCGACGCAAAGGGTCGCTTCCTTATTCCGGGTGGGCTAAAAAAACAGCTACCGGAAGGGGAGGGTCGCTTTATTTTAAGCCGTGGCTTTGAAAAATGTCTCACGTTATATCCGATTGCAAGTTGGGAAAAGATTGTGGCCAAGATTAGCCAGTTAAATGATTTCGACCCTAAAGTACGTCAGTTTCGCAGACAGTTTTTGGGTGGTGCAACAGAAATAGAGCTAGACAATGCTGGCCGTATGTTGCTTCCTCAATCACTTCGTGAATTTGCCGGGCTAGCTAAAGACATTGTTTTAGCAGCTGCACTTGACCGTTTCGAGATCTGGGATGCTAGTAAGTACAAACAGCTCTTTGAGGATTTCTCTCCAGAGGCCTTTAGTGAATTGGCCCATGAAGTGATGACCAGTAACGACAAAAAAGATTAAGGATTTATGGAACAAGGACATACCAATCAAGGTTACCACATTCCTGTCCTTTATCATGAAACCCTAAATGGTTTAAATATTAAACCAGATGGAATTTATGTCGACTGCACTTTTGGGGGTGGGGGGCATAGCGCAGGTATTTTATCTCATCTAAATGAGAAAGGTAAATTATTTGCTTTTGATCAGGACACCGATGCAAGACGCAACGTTATGGATGACGCGCGCGTTGTTTTCATTCCAGAAAACTTTAGTAACCTCCAACGCTTTTTGCGTTTACACAAAGTAACAGGAGTTGATGGCATTTTAGCCGATTTAGGCGTAAGTAGTCATCAATTTGATAAAGGTGATCGTGGATTTTCTATTCGCTTTTCTGGTCCGCTAGATATGCGCATGGATCAACGACAAGCTTTATCGGCACAGGATGTTGTTCGAAATTATACCGCTGCTCAACTACATAAAATATTTGAGCAGTATGGAGAAGTGACCAATTCAAAAACACTTGCAGCACATATTGTATCTGCACGTATACATGTATCGGTTACCACTATCGAACAATTTAAATCGCTGATTGCTCCAGTAGTAAAGGGAAATCCCAATAAGTATTTGGCTCAAGTTTTCCAGGCCTTGCGAATGGAAGTGAACAACGAAATGGGGGTTTTAGAATCAATGCTCAGTCAGGTCCCTGACGTGCTCAACCCCGGTGGCCGCGTGGCTATCATCACTTTTCACTCTATTGAAGACAGGATGGTAAAAAACTTTTTCCGTCAAGGGAGTTTTGTAGAAACACCTAGTCACCCCTTTTTGCCTGATAACAAAGAGGACGTGTTTACGGTGATCACAAGAAAGCCAATTACTGCAACCGAAGAGGAATTAAAAAACAACACAAGAAGTAGAAGCGCCAAATTAAGAATCGCAGAAAAAATTTAAAAGAAAGCCGTGAGCGAACAACCCATCAATAATGCTAGCAGTAACAAAAATCCACTGAAAGGATTATTAAATTATCAGTGGATCGCGAGTAATATTCCTTTCTTTTTATTTCTGTCTGTGTTGGCTGTGATATATATCGCTAATGGTCATATGGCCGACCGCGCTATTAGAAGAATTAATACCACTACCAAACAATTAAAAGAGTTACAGTTCGAATACAAGACCATCAAAGGTGAAGTGATGTTTAAGAGTGAAGAGAACCAAGTGATTAAAGCCACTGAGCCTTTAGGTTTAAAAGTTGCCAAAGAATTACCACAAAGATTACAAGTAGAAAAAACAACCACCACCACAAAATAATTAGCGCGCAAGATGGATATCAAAAAAGACATATTATGGAGAGTTTATTTAAGCTTCATTTTTGTTGTGCTTGTTGCTGCAGCGATTATTGGTAAAGGATTTTATATCCAGCAAGTACAGGGTAAGTACTGGAGAAGCATGAGTGATAGCCTTCACCAGCGTATTGCTGATATCGATTCTGAGCGTGGCACCATTTACTCAGAAGATGGTCAAATGTTAAGCACCAGCGTTCCTCAATTTGATATTTACATGGATTTTAGGGTAGAGCCACTTCATGTAAACAATGGTTATTTATTTAGAGAGCATATCGATTCACTTAGTTACTATATGGCAGATTTATTTAAAGATCAATCTGCAGAAGACTATAAGTCGATGTTTGCACAGGCGTATAAAAATAACGAAGGTTACTTTTTACTTAAAAAGAAAATCTCATTTAGAGATTATCAAAAAATTCAAACCTTCCCGCTTTTTAAATTAGGCCGTTATAAAAGTGGCATGATTGCGGTAGAAAAATCAATTCGTTTAAATCCGTACAAATCTTTAGCATACCGTACCATTGGTCTTGCGCGTGACAACAATAAAGTAGGTCTAGAATATAGCTATGATAGCGTTTTACGTGGCATTAATGGCAAACAACTCGTGCGCACCATTGCTGGTGGCGTAGGTGTTCCATTAGACGCTGATACCTACGAAATTGAGCCTGAAAATGGTAAAGATATTGTAAGTACCATCGACGTGTTTATCCAGGAAGTTGCTGAAAATGCACTTCAAAAAATGATGATCAAAAATGAAGCAGAGCACGGTACTGCTATTGTATTAGAAGTTAAAACGGGTAAAGTAAAAGCCATTGCCAATTTAGGTCGCGGGCAAGATGGCAACTACTACGAAAATTATAATTACGCTATTTCTCCATCGGAGCCAGGCTCAACATTTAAGCTAGCAACCATGCTTGCTTTATTAGAGGATAAAAAAGTAGGCCTTAACAATATGGTAAATATTACTGGTGGTACATGGAAAGTAGCTGGCCAAACTGTATTTGATAGTGAAAATCACGGAAGTTCTGATGTTACGGTGCAACACGCTTTTGAATTAAGTTCCAATGTGGCGATGGCTAAAATGGCTGTGCAGCATTATAGTAATAACCCCATGCAGTTTATTAATCACCTCAAAAAAATAGGAATGGACAATCCTACCGGTATTGATTTATCGGGAGAAGGCCGTCCACTTATTTATAAGCCTGGTCATAAATTATGGGGCCCAACTACAATTCCATGGATGTCTTTTGGATACAACTTACTTGTAAGTCCATTACAAACGGCTAATCTGTACAATGCAGTTGCCAACAATGGAAAAATGATGAAGCCTTACTTGGTATCTGCAATTAAAGAAGAAGGTGTACTACTCCGAGAAATCCAACCAAAAGTGGTAACCGAAAAAATTTGTAGCGATCAAACCTTAGCGGATTTAAAAACTTGTTTAGAAGGCGTTTGCTTGCATGGTACGGCTACCACATTATTTAAAGGATCTCCATATAAAGTAGCGGCTAAAACAGGAACGGCGCTTATTGCAAATGGCAATAAAGGTTATGCCGATAAAATTTATCAGTCCTCATTTGCTGGTTATTTTCCTGCCGATAATCCGCAGTACACCTGTATTGTAGTGATTAAAAACAAACCTCACGCCCCTGTATTTTATGGCGCCGCTGTTGCAGGTCCAGTGTTTAAAGAAATTGCAGACCGCTTGTATAGTGCTTCTGTAAAGCAGGCGCCTATTGCTAAAACAGCGCCTAAGCCGGATAGCAATGTGTATGTATACAAAGGCTATAAGAGGGACGTTGCGCATGTTGCTAAAAAATTAAAACTACCCTTTATCGATTCTAGTTTGTTTGTAGACGAGTGGGCAACTATTTCTCATGTACCTGCAGCTGGTTTATTAAAGAGTAGTAAAGTAGACGCAAAAGCTATGCCATCTCTAGTGGGTCTTGGATACAAAGACATGATTTATATCTGTGAATCGAGAGGATTAAAAGTATACGCGCAGGGCCGCGGAAAAGTAGCAGCACAATCAATTGTAGCAGGATCACCCATTGTAAAAGGTCAACAAATTCAAATCACACTCAACTAATAAAGCACATGCATATTTTACAAGACATATTATATAAGGTACACTTACTAGAAGTAGTAGGTGCCACTGATATAGCGGTGTCTAGTATTGCAATTGATTCACGCAAAGTAATCAAAGGCACTGCTTTTGTTGCTATTAGAGGCGTGGCGCAAGATGGTCACGATTATATTTCAAAAGCGATTGAGCTTGGTGCCAAAGTTATTGTATGTGAAAATATGCCAGCTTTACAAGTAGATGGTGTTACGTATATTAAAGTAGCCAACACGTCTGAAGCAGTGGCATTTATGGCGCATCAGTTTTATGATGCACCGTCAACAAAAATTAAATTAGTAGGCGTTACAGGTACCAATGGTAAAACCACCATCGCTACTTTACTATTTAAATTATTTTCTGAGTTAGGTTACACCTGTGGACTTGTTTCTACAGTGCAAAATCAAATTGGAGATCAAATTATACCGGCTACGCATACCACACCTGATGCTGTTAGTTTAAACGAACTGCTAAACACCATGGTAGACGCGGGTTGTAGCCATGTGTTTATGGAGTGTAGTAGCCACGCCGTGCACCAGCACCGTATTACTGGCCTACAATTTACAGGCGCACTATTTAGCAATATCACCCATGATCATTTAGATTATCATAAATCATTTGAAAATTATATCGCTGCTAAAAAAGGATTCTTTGATGCGCTACCAACTTCTGCTTTTGCCATCACCAATTCAGATGATAAGCGTGGTGAAGTGATGCTTCAGAATACAAAAGCTAAAAAACTTTCTTACGGATTAAAATCAAGCGCCGATTATAAAGGTAAAATTTTAGAAAATGCACTCACAGGTCTAGTGATGCTTGTAAATGAAATTGAAGTTCATTTTAGATTGATAGGAGAGTTTAACGCTTATAATTTACTAGCGGTATATGGCGCAGCTGTTAACCTTGGTATCGAAAGTAACACAGCGCTAACTACACTTTCTATGTTAGCAGGTGCAGAAGGCAGATTTGATTATATCATTAGCAACAAGCAAGTAATTGGTATTATCGATTATGCGCACACGCCTGATGCACTTGAAAATGTATTAGCGACCATTAAAAAATTACGCAAAGGATACGAGCAGGTAATTACGGTAGTGGGCTGTGGTGGTGATAGAGATAAAACCAAGCGCCCTATTATGGCACAAACCGCTTGCGATTTAAGTGACAAAGTTATTTTAACCTCAGATAATCCGCGCACCGAAGATCCAGCCTTAATTATTGCAGATATGGAAGCTGGTTTAAACACAGCCGCTAAAAGAAAATACATTTCAATACTTGATAGAAAAGAAGCGATTAAAGCAGCCGTAGAATTTGCAAAGCCAGAAGATATTGTTGTAGTAGCTGGCAAAGGACACGAAAAATACCAAGAAATCAATGGTGTAAAACATCCTTTTGATGACAAAGCCATTTTATTAGCATTCTTTAACAACAAAGATTAATAGACCCCTATGTTATACCAATTATTTACATGGCTGAATCAAGAATTTAACGTACCGGGCGCTGGTATGTTCCAGTTTTTGACTTTCAGAATAGCTATGGCAGTTTTGTTGTCTTTGATTATTGCAACTGTTTTTGGTAAAAAATTAATTGAGTTTTTACAAAAAAAGCAAATTGGCGAAACCGTTAGAGAGCTTGGTTTGCAGGGCGAGCAGCAAAAAAAGGGTACACCAACCATGGGTGGTATTATCATTTTATTGAGCATTTTAATTCCTACTTTATTATTTGCCAACCTCGATAAAGTATATATCCGTTTAATGATTTTATGTACGGTATGGCTTGGTATCATTGGATTTTTAGACGACTACTTTAAAATCAAATCGCGTAGAGACGCTCAAAAAAAGGGTGAAGCCTACAAGAAAAAAGATAGTGATGGTTTAGCGGGTATCACTAAAATTATTGGACAAGTAGGACTTGGTATTATTATTGGCGTATCACTTTATTTTAGTAATGCAGTTACGGTAGAAAGAGAAATCGTTCCAGCTTCTGCTGTAAGTACAGGTATCGTAACACTTCAAAAAGGGGAGCGCATAGCTAAAGACTCTAATATTATTGTTAGAAAAATTAACGGAGTAGAGCGCCGTTACGTTAAAGTAAAAACGCCTATCACGTCTATTCCATTTGTAAAAAACCACGAGTTTAATTATAGCAAACTTATTAGCTGGATTGGTCCAGGAGCCGAAAAATATACATGGATCATTTACATTTTTGTAGTGACGTTTATTATTACTGCAGTATCCAATGGAGCAAACATTACAGATGGTCTTGATGGACTTGCTGCGGGCGTGAGCGCCATTATTGGTATGGCACTTGGTGTGTTTATATATGTGAGCGGTAACTATGTAATGGCCGATTATTTAAATGTGATGTACATTCCTAACCTTGGAGAGTTGTCCATTTTTGTGGGTGCATTTGTAGGAGCTTGTATTGGATTTTTATGGTACAATGCGTATCCAGCGCAGGTATTTATGGGTGATACCGGAAGCCTTGCATTAGGCGGTATCATTGCATCTCTTGCCATTATTGTTAGAAAAGAATTATTGATTCCTATTTTTTGTGGTGTGTTTTTAATCGAATTATTAAGTGTAATGATTCAGGTAAGTTATTTCAAATACACCAAGAAAAAATTTGGAGAAGGTAAGCGTGTGTTTTTAATGAGCCCGCTTCACCATCACTATCAGAAAAAAGGATTTCACGAAAGTAAGATTGCTGTGCGCTTTTGGATCATAACAATTTTATGTGTGGTATTAGCCATTCTTACTTTAAAAATGAGATAAGCATGAAGCATTTTCTAGTAGTACTGGGTAGTGGAGAGAGTGGTGTAGGTGCGGCAATGCTAGGAAAGCAAAAAGGTTACGATGTATTTGTTTCTGACGCAGGAAACATTGCAGCGCGTTACAAAAAAGAGCTCATTGACAACGGTATCGAATTTGAAGAAGGACAACATACTGCTGCGCGCATACTAACGGCTTCAGAAGTAATGAAGAGTCCTGGCATTCCGGAAAAAAATGAAATGGTAAAACAAATCAGAGCAAACGGAATACCAGTAATCTCTGAAATTGAACTGGCTTTTAGATTTAAAGGGGACAGTAAAATTGTTGCCATTACAGGTAGCAATGGAAAAAGTACCACAACTGCACTGATGTATCATATCTGCAAAACGGCAGGGCTTGATTGTGCGATGGTAGGCAATATTGGATACTCTTTTGCAAAACAAATTGCAGAAGCACCCAAAGCCCTTTATGTAGCAGAGATTAGTTCTTTCCAATTAGACGATATCAAAACGTTTAGACCCGATGTGAGTGTTTTATTAAACATTACAGAAGATCATCTAGACAGGTATAATTATCAATTTGAAAATTATATCAAAAGCAAATTTAAAATTATTGAAAACCAAACCAATCAAGACTTTTTCATCTACTGTGCAGATGACGATATTATTACTAACCATTTATCCTTACTAACCTTTCACCCTAACCCATTACCATTCTCTATGAAACAAGAAATTAAAAAAGGCGGCTACATCAAAGGCGATCAAATGATGCTTAGAATTCAAGAAGAGCGCGTAAGCATGAGCATTTATGATTTTGCATTAAAGGGTAAACACAATCAATACAATACCATGGCAGCAGGCATTGCAGCAACAACTCTTGGCATACGCAAGGAAAAAATTAGAGAAGCGGTGAGCAATTTTCATAGCCTCGAGCACCGTATGGAATTTGTAGCAATGGTGCGTGGTGTTGAATTCATCAACGATAGTAAAGCAACCAATGTAAACAGTACTTGGTATGCACTTGAGAGTTTAACAAACCCTACCGTACTTATTTTGGGTGGTGTAGATAAAGGAAATGATTATGCTTTAATTGAAGAGTTGGTAACTGATAAAGTAAAAGCAATTGTGTGTATGGGTACCGATAACAAAAAAATAATCGAAGCTTTTAAAGGTAAGGTAGCTGTTATTGAAGAAGCAAATAGCGCTTCTGCTGCTGTACTAACTGCTTTTAAATTGGCTGCAAAAGGAGATACGGTTTTATTAAGCCCGGCTTGTGCAAGTTTTGATTTATTCAAAAATTACGAAGATCGTGGTACACAATTTAAAGACGCTGTAAAAGCATTGTAATATTTCTAATAACGCCCTGTAACCTATCACATGCTCAATCAAAATTCAGATACTTTATTTTCTCAAATCCCTACGGTAGAAGGGGTTAAAACACAACTTGTTACTAAAACTAGGGGTGATAAATATATCTGGGGTATTGTAGTACTGTTATCACTTATTTCTATTTTGGTGGTATATAGTGCAACGGGTTCGCTTGCCTATAAAATGTACAAGGGTAATACCAGCGTGTATTTATTCAAGCAAATTTCATTTACGCTGATTGGGTTAACGCTCATTTATTTCTTGCACCGTGTTAATTATTCGGTGTTTTCTAAAGTGGCTACCATTCTCTATTTTATTTCATTGCCCTTGCTTGCGTATACCTTATTTTTTGGTGCTCAAATCAATGATGGTAGTAGATGGATTAAACTTCCCATTATACAGCTCACCATTCAAACCTCCGATTTTGCAAAGCTGGCACTCTTTATGTTCATATCCCGAACACTGAGTAAAAAGCAGGACGTGATTAAAGATTTTAAAAAAGGATTCTTACCTGTTATTTTACCTGTATTAGCAACCTGCGCACTTATTTTACCAGCCAACTTGTCTAATGCTTTATTAACAGGCGCTACCTCATTACTACTCATGTTTATTGGTCGTATTAGCTTGAAACATATTTTACTCGTAATTGGCGTTGCATTAATTCCGGTAATTATGTTGGTATCTGCAGCTGTAATTACTTATACGGGAAAGGCCAAAGTAGACTATACGATTCCCGTTAGTAAACTGGAAAAAGAAAAAGTAAAAGACAAAAGTATTTTTGTGCGTGTGCAAACATGGATTAGCCGTATTCAAGATTTTATATACGCCACCGATGCGCAAACACCGTATCAAGTGCAGCAAGCTAAAATTGCGATAGCCAATGGAGGTGTATTTGTAGGACTAGGGCCCGGTAATAGTAGACAACGAAATTTTTTACCGCAGGCCTACAACGATTTTATTTATTCCATCATTATAGAAGAGTATGGACTTTTAGGCGGCGCCTTTATGATATTTATTTATCTCGTTTTCTTATTTAGATGCATCCGGATATTTAGACGGTGTCCATTTGCCTTTGGTGCATTTTTAGCAGTGGGATTAAGCTTTACACTTGTTATACAAGCCATTGCCAATATGGCTGTAAACGTAAACTTGTTACCAGTAACGGGTGTAACGCTGCCGCTAGTGAGTATGGGTGGTAGTTCTTATTTATTTACCTGCTGTGCTATTGGTATTATTTTAAGTGTGGCCCGAAACGTAGAGCAAACAGAAGGAAAAATTGTAGATCCATTTGCAACACCTACTCCGGTGCCTGCTTCACCTTCAAATGCAATAGCATAAATGAAAATGAAAGCTATTATAGCAGGCGGTGGTACAGGCGGACATATTTTTCCGTCCATAGCCATTGCAGCAGCACTAGAAAAACAAGTGCCTGGTATAGAGCTTTTATTTGTGGGGGCGTCTGGTAAAATGGAAATGGAAAAAGTACCTGCAGCCGGCTATAAAATTATAGGCCTTACTATTGCAGGTTTTAATAGAAGTAATATTTTTAAAAACATTACACTGCCTTTTAAATTAATCAAAAGCTTTTTTCAGGTTAAAAATATTTTATCTTCTTTTAAACCTGATTTTGTGGTAGGCGTGGGTGGTTACTCTACTTTTCCAGTGCTTAAAATGGCGCAGGCAAAAGGTATTCCTACATTTATCCATGAAGCCAATTCTTTTGCAGGCAAGTCCAATCAAATGCTTGCTAAAAATGCAACAGCTATTTTTACGGGCACAGGCGGTATGGAAACATTTTTTCCTGTAAACAAATTATTTGTAACAGGTAATCCGGTACGAGAAAATATTATTGCAGCATCACACACTCGCGAGGCGGCGCATCATTTTTTTGGACTCAACCCAAATAAAAAAACAATACTCATTGTAGGTGGTAGCTTAGGCGCCAATTCTATCAATGAAGTAATCCATAATAATTTGGATGGTTTTGCAAGTTTAGACCTACAACTTGTATGGCAAACGGGTAAAACAAGTGCTACTAAATATGCAAATGCGGCTACTAATTATAGCAATGTTTGGGTAGGTGCATTTATTGCAGAAATGGATATGGCCTATGCTGTTGCAGATGTTGTTATATCAAGGGCTGGCGCTATGTCTGTAGCTGAAATTTGCGTTGCAGGTAAGCCAGCTGTTTTTGTGCCTTATCCATTTGCCGCAGAAGACCATCAAACGGCTAACGCTAATTATTTAGTGAATAACCATGCAGCTTTATTAGTGCCAGATGCACAGGCCCCTGCTACACTATTTAGTACTGTTACAAAACTTGCACTAGACAATGCGCAGCAACAAACATTTATTAAAAACTTGCAACCACTTGCCATTACAAATGCAGCAGAAGTGGTAGCAGCTAAAATACTTCAGTACCTACGTGCATAAACTAGATACCATAAAAAATATTTACTTCATTGGTATTGGAGGCATTGGTATGAGTGCGCTTGCTCGTTATTTTGTGTCAAAGGGTTGCACAGTTTCTGGATACGATAAAACAAAAACTATTTTAACGGAGGCATTATCAGATCTTGGTATTAACATTCATTACGAAGACAACACCAGTTTAATAGATACAAAAGCGGATGTTGTGGTGTACACACCTGCTATTCCGGCATCACATACGGAGCTTAATTATTTTAGAGACAACGGTTACGAAGTTGTAAAGCGCTCCGATATTTTAGGTTGGATAACTGAGGGTACAGTTAATATATGTGTGGCAGGTACGCATGGTAAAACAACCGTAAGTACCATGGTGGCGCACCTCTTAAGAGATTCTGGTTACGGTTGTAATGCATTTTTAGGTGGTATATCGGCTAATTACAATACCAATTTTTGGAGTAGTGATAATAATGTTGTGGTGGTGGAGGCCGATGAATACGATAGAAGCTTTTTAAAATTAAATCCATCTGTGGCGGTTGTTACTTCTATGGACGCCGATCATTTAGATATTTATAAAACTGCTGAGGCATTTGAAGATGCTTTTGTAAGTTTTTCTGAAAAAGTAAAACCAGGCGGTCTCTTACTTGCAAAAAAAGGCCTTGCGCGTGAAGCAAGTTTTGATACCTCTAAATTAGTAACCTATAGTTTAAACGGAAACGGTGCTAGCATTTATGCAAAAGATATAAGGGTTGTAGATGGTGCATACCATTTTACGGTGGTGGGCCCTAGCTGGCTATTAGAGGATATGGTATTAAACATGGGTGGCCTTCATAATATTGAAAATGCACTTGTTGCAGTAGCGGTAGCGGTTCATTTGGGTATTGAGCCTCAAAAAATTAAAACTGCCCTTGCAAATTTTGCGGGTGTTAAAAGAAGGTTCGAATACCAAATAAAAACTGACGCTCAAGTTTTAATTGATGATTATGCGCACCATCCCGCCGAGCTTGCTGCACTTATAAGTGGCGTTCGTAGTTTATATTCAGCACAAAAGTTAACCCTGGTGTTTCAGCCGCATTTATTTAGTAGAACCCAGGATTTATGTGACGGCTTTGCAGATAGTTTAAGCGCTGCAGATGAGGTGGTACTACTTCCAATTTATCCAGCAAGAGAACTTCCTATACCGGGTGTTACATCAGAAATGATCATTGATAAAATGACTAATAAAAATGTGGTGCTACTACAAAAAGAAGAACTCAGCGCCTGGGTAAAAACGGAGGCGCCTAAGCTATTGGTAATGGCAGGCGCTGGAGATATTGACGTACTTATTAGAAACATCAAAAACGATTTAACACAATAACACGATGCGAAATTTGCCCTGGAAAAAAATAATAATGCGAGCACTCTGGATCATGCTAGGGGTGGCTACCATGGTATTTTTTGTAATGGCCTGGCAGGAAAAGGATAAAAAAACAATCAAAGACATTCAGATACAAATTGCTGGCGAAGAAACTCAACTCTTTATCAATGAAAGAGACATCAAGGAAATGCTTAAAGCTGGTGGGCATATAATTGGGGCACAAATGTCTTCACTTAATTTAAGTGCCATCGAAAAAACAGTAGCTGGTAATCCTTGGGTAAAAAAAGCTGAAATATTTTATACTAATAAGCAGGTGCTGCATGTGCTAATAGAAGAGCGTATTCCGGTGGCCCGCATATTTACCCTGGGGGGTGCATCGTTTTATGTAGATTCTACAGGACTTAGGTTGCCACTTAGTGAAAAAGTAGTGGCGCGTGTGCCCATGTTTACGGGCTTCCCATCGGATAGACCCATTTTATCAAAGCCGGATAGCCAGCTATTAAAAGAAGTGGTTGTGCTGGGTAAATTTTTAAATAGCGATTCTTTATGGGCTGCACAAATTGCTCAGGTGGACATTACGCCACAGGCAATTTTTGAACTCGTGCCCGTAATTGGTGATCATATTATTACCCTAGGAAAACCTACCGATTTAGAACAAAAGTTTTTGCGTTTGCAAACTTTTTATAAGCAGGCATGGATGCAAAAAGGGGTTCGTTATTATGAACGTATTGATATCCGTTACAAAGACCAAGTAGTAGCGATCAAACAAGGTACTGCAAAAGCCCAAATCGATTCGGCACAATCGGCGCTTTTAATTCAGGGACTCATGGCCCAGCCTGCACTTGATGCTGCTGCCGCCGCTGATTCGGTAGCCGCAAAAGCAGCAGCTGCCGCAACACTAAAACCAACTGTCAAAGTTGTTGACACTGTGAAACAAAAAGCAGTTCTCAAACCGGTTATTAACATTAACAATAAAACTAAAATAGCTCCGTTAAACAATAAGGCTAAACAGAATTCTAAAACAACGAAAAAATCGAACAACTAAAACACACCGTTATGCATCACAATGAAGCACCGATCATTGTAGGTCTAGACATTGGAACTACTAAGATTGCCGCCATCGCCGGCCGTAAAAATGAGTTTGGAAAATTAGAAATCCTAGGTTTTGGACGCGCCAATTCAAGTGGCGTTCAGCACGGACAGGTTTTAAACATTGACCAAACCATCAAAGCCATTCAGCAGGCTTTAGAAAATTGCTACGAAAGTAACCCCGAATTAGAAGTAAGTGAAGTGTACGTGGGTATTGCAGGTCATCACATTAAAAGCTTGCAAACACGTGGCGATATTGTTAGACAAGATCCGGACACAGAAATTATGCGTTCGGAAATCGAATTCTTGATCAACAACCAACGTAAAACATTTATTCCTGCAGGAGATCAAATCATTGATGTGATTCCACAAGATTTCCATGTAGACAATAACCAAAATATTAAAGATCCAGTAGGGTACAACGGTGTTAAAGTAGGTGCCAATTTTCATATCATTACTGGAGATAGAAATGCCATCCGTAACATTAACAGAGCCGTAGAAAGAAGTGGCTTGAGCACCAAAGATTTGGTGTTGCAACCACTAGCGTCTGCAAGTGCTGTAATGAGCGATATTGATATGGAAGCCGGTGTAGCAATCCTCGATATTGGTGGTGGTACTTCAGATTTAGCGGTTTTTAATGACGGTATTTTAAAGCATACCGCGGTGATTCCTTTTGGTGGCGAAAACATTACACACGATATCCGTATGGGACTCGGTGTATTAAAAAGCCAAGCAGAAGCATTAAAAGTACAATTTGGTAGTGCGCTTGCTGATGAGGCACAAGCCAATGCGTACATCACCATTCCTGGATTAAAGGGTATGCCTGCCAAAGAAATTAGTGTTAAAAATTTAGCACAAATTATTCAAGCGCGCATGAGTGAGATTTTAGATTTTGTTACCTATCATATTAAGCAAGTAGGACTTGATACCCGCTTATTAAATGGTGGTATCATTTTAACAGGAGGTGGTTCTCAATTAAAGCACCTTATTCAATTAACAGAGTACACAACAGGGTTAAATGCAAGAATTGGTTTGCCAAACGAGCATTTAGCACCCAATCATATAGATGAACTCAAGAAGCCAATGTATGCAACATGCCTTGGTCTTATCTTAAAAGGTTACGCCGATTATGACATGAAGCACAAAGAGTTTACTGAAACATTTAAACGTGTTGAAGTGCCTCGTGCTTTAAAAACAATTACTCCAGAACCAGTAGTAGCGCCAGTTGTAGGCGAAGCTACACCGGAAAAAGCGCCTAAGCCAGTTAATGTTGAAGGCCGTGTTAAATTCTGGGAGAAATTTAAAAACAACTTAATCGATTTATTTAAAGAGGAAGACGAACTCTTAAATAAATAAAAACGAACCCTTAACGATACCCATTTCATTCTAATTTTTTAAACTCGTTTATATGATTCACTTCGATCTTCCTAAACAAAAATCTTCTATCATAAAAGTACTTGGTGTTGGTGGAGGCGGAAGCAACGCAGTTAACTTCATGTTTGATCAAAATATTGAAGGTGTTGATTTCATTATTTGTAACACAGACGCCAAAGCCATTGAGCAAAGTCGCATTCCCAATAAAATTCAGTTAGGACCACACCTTACACAAGGTTTAGGTGCGGGCGCAAATCCTGAAGTAGGTAAATTAGCTACCGAAGAATCGCTTGAAGAAATCAAGCGCATTTTAGAAGTGAATACTAAAATGGCTTTTATTACTGTGGGTATGGGTGGCGGAACCGGTACTGGTGGCGCACCTATCATTGCACAAATTTGTAAAGACTTAGGCATTTTAACAGTGGGTATTGTTACTACGCCTTTTGGTTTTGAAGGTCCGCGTCGTTTGCAACAAGCACAAGAAGGTATCGAGCAGTTAAAGCCGCACGTAGACACGCTTCTAGTGATTAGCAACGATAAATTACGTATGCAATACGGTAATTTAAAAATGAAAGAAGCATTTGGTAAGGCAGATAATGTATTAGCAACTGCCGCTAAATGTATCACCGATATTATTAATAGTAGAGGTCATATCATTGTTGACTTTGCAGACGTTTGCACCGTAATGAAAAATGGTGGTGTAGCTATTTTAGGTAAAGCAGAAGTAGAAGGTGAAAATAGAGCACAACTTGCTATCGAAGAAGCTATTGCTTCTCCATTATTAAATGATAGCGATATCAAAGGTGCAAAATGGATATTAATTAATATCAATAGTGCTGAGGGTGATTACGAGTGCACCATGGATGAATTAGAAATTATCAATAACCACTTACGTATGCAAGCCGGAGAAGATACGGATGTAATTGTTGGTATGGGTTATGATAATACACTCGATAAAAAAATTGGCATCACACTTGTAGCAACTGGCTTCGAACATAAAGATCCATTTGCTAAAAGTCCAGTGAGTACTAAAGCGGTTCCACAAGAAGAAAAAATTGTAATGACATTGCAAACTGAGCAGCCTGCTCCAATGCCTGCCATTACTTTTGTTGAGCCAGTTGTTGAAGTTGCTCCTGTTGTTGAGGCTGTTGCGCCAGTTGTTGAAGTTGCTCCTGTTGTTGAGGCTGCTGCTCCAATTGTTGCGCCTGCTGCACAAGTTGCAGAAGTTCCTACGATGCAGTCGCTTGTGCAACAATCTTTACCGCTTGAGCAAAACGATCCATTAACGCTTCGTCCAACTTTTACAGCACCTGTTGTAGAAGAGGAAGTTTATGTTGCTCCAGTTCAGGAAGAACGCTTTGTGCTTCAATTTGAATTAAGCCCAGAAATTACAGAAGAAGTGGTGCTACCAGAAGTAGAACCAGAAATTGTAACTCCTCCTGTAACTGCTTCAGAAGCTTTACTTCAATTTACAGTAAATGATACACCAACAGCACCTGCATTTACGGGTACGATTTTAAATAAGCCTACCAATATTTATGCAGATGAAACTTTAGCATCAGCACCGGTAGTGAGTGTGCATGAAGTTGCACCTGTTCAAGAAATTGCAACAGTTCAAGAAATTGTAGCACAAAATTTTGCTCCTGTGCAAGAAGTTGAGACCGCGCAAGAAGTTGTGGTTCCTGTGGCACCAATTGCTGTAGGCATTGCATCATCTGTGGCGTATATCGCACCAAACCCAATGACCGCGCAACCTGCACCAGCAGCGCCTGTTCAACAATCTTATAGAACTTCATTTGGCGAGTCGTTAAATGAATTAGAAGAAGATGCTGAATTAGGACTTTGCGATATGGAATTAATTGAAAAGCCTGAAATGCCTTCTTTTAGTCAGGCTACTAATATGGCAGCGCCTGCTTCATTTATTGATGACTCTATGTTTGATGATGCTGAAGAACAAAAACGCAGAGCTGCAGAACGTATCCAAAAATTACGCAACCTATCATTTAATATGAGTGGTGGTGGCGCAGAGTCAGGTAGTGAATTTGACAATGTACCTGCTTATGTTAGAAGAAACATGGAGCTTTTTGGAAGCACCCTTACCACTGTAGAAGATTTTTACAGTAAGTATACGGTAGGAAAAGACGATAAAGATCAAACACAAATATCAACGCTGAATACCTTTTTACACGGTAAGAAGCCCGATTAATAGCATTTAACTTTGTTTTAGCCTGGTGATTTTAGTTGTAGATCCCAACCTTTTGGTTGGGATCTTTGTTTATATACAAGAAAGCTTAATTTACATATATGCCAAGCGTATTAATAACAGGAGGAACAGGACTTGTAGGAACAGCGGTTAAAGTATTACTCGAACAAAAGGGTTATGAAGTCGTTTTATTAACTAGAAGTAAAACACCTCTTAAAGGCCAAGCTCACTGGGATATAAATGCTGGAACCATTGACAGTACTGCAATTGCAGCTGCCGATTATATTATTCATTTAGCAGGCGCTGGTGTTGCAGACAAAAGATGGTCCACGACGCGCAAGCAAGAAATATTAGATAGCCGTACCAAAAGTAGTGCGCTACTTGTAAAAGCTTTACAAGAAACACCCAATAAAGTTAAAGCGGTAATTAGTGCATCGGCCATTGGATGGTACGGGCCTGATAACATTGATAGGCATAAAAATGAGGGAATATCGCAAGGATTTGTAGAAACAGACCCGTCGTATCCAGATTTTTTAGGTACTACCTGTGCTGCATGGGAAGCGTCTATTGCACCCGTTGCAGCAAATACAAATGGTTTACAAAAGCGCCTTGTGTGTTTACGCACAGGTATTGTACTTAGTAAACATGGAGGTGCTTTAAAAGAATTTTTAAAACCGTTAGCTGTAAGGATGGCTGCTGTTTTAGGAAATGGCAAGCAAATGATAAGCTGGATTGATGTAAGAGATTTGGCAAAAATGTTTGTGTATGCCCTCGAAAATGAAAACATCAGTGGCAGCTACAATGCAGTGGCACCAGCACCTGTAAGCAATAAAACACTTACCCAAACACTCGCAAAAGTGCTGTATGGTAGTTTTTACATCACTACGTACGTGCCTAGTTTTGTATTAAAAATTATGCTTGGAGAAATGAGTATCGAAGTACTAAAAAGCACTACTGTATCTGCACAAAAAATACTAGATACAGGTTTTGTATTTGATTATCCAGAAATATCAAAAAGTTTATCGACTCTAGATTTATAAGCTTCGCCCTCGATTTATAAATTTTGTCCCTCCAAAAAATTATAAATCTTTTTTACGGTGCATAAAAAAGCAAAAAGCCCATATAGCTGTTGTAAGTAGTAATGATAGTATTATCTGTGTTGGTACCTCTGATAATGATTTCTCGTAGGCTTCTTTTAAATCTTTTCCAAACCTACCCATAAAAGCAGGAGATACAATCATGCGGTCTGAAATTTCAAAAGGAAGGTAGCGTCCAATATCGCCACCCATTTTTGCAGCTTTTAATTTCAAATAACCGGTTGCAATATTTTCTACAATGAGGTAGTAAAATAAAAATATGCCTAGTGCTATAAATGCTTTTTTTATCAGATAGCCTAGTAAAAATGCAATCGTTAATTGTGCAAAGGTTTGTAAAAAAAAGAGTCCAATATAATACGATTGATCCCAAATTTTACTGGCATCAAAGGTGCTTGCATAGATGCTAAACCCAATGGCAACAAGGGTATACAGGATGGTGGTAATACTACTTACAATTAGTACATCCATCAATTTACTGGTCATAAATTGACCTCTAGTCCAGCCATCAATAATGTTTTGACGTTGCGTTTTATACTGATACTCGTTGGTTACCAGCATGATCACAAGTATGGAGGGGAGTATGATAAAGAACGAAGAAATATACGCTACCGTATGCCAGGTTTCAGGAAACGCAAAGGGGTTGCCTAATAACATTTTAGCCAACATGTCGGTACCTTTTTGCGTAGTGATGCGCAGGTATACATTATAAAACATGTAGTTGGCAGCTGGGTAGGTAAGAAGCACAATAATAAGCATGGCCCAAAACGCGGGATACTTTTTTATTTTAAGCCATTCTATTTGAAGTAATGAAAACATATCGTTAGCGTTAGTCGTTGGTTAATTCAAAAAATTTAGTTTCTAAACTTTTCTTTTTGAGTTGTAATTGTTGCAGCGTAATGCCTTTTTCAAAACAGTATTTATTAATACCGTCTAGTTGCGCCGTTCCTACAGGGTAAAATAATTGCAAGCAATTCGGATGCTTTTTTACTTTAGAAAAACCACCCATCAATTCGATAGTATTTAATAGTGCATCATTATTAGATGCCGCAATTTCAACAATATCTTCTTGCGCAAGTACTTCATCTACTGGGCCTGCCGTTAATAGGGTTCCTTTTTTTAAGATGGCCACATGCGTACAAACTTTTTCTACTTCGTCCAGTAAATGGCTGGCCATAATAATGGTTTTGCCAGATGCTGCTAGCGATTTTATGAGGTCTCTAATTTCGGCGATACCTACTGGGTCTAGTCCATTGGTAGGCTCGTCAAACACAAGTACATCAGGGTTTCCAAGTAATGCGGCGCCAATTGCAAGGCGCTGTTTCATGCCTAAACTATAGCTGCTAAATTTACTTTTTTTGCGTTCAGATAATTTTACGATTTCAAGTACCTTATCAATATCTGCGCTGTCGCCTCTACCACTAATGGCTTGTGTAATTTTTAAATTATCTACCGCAGACAAGTAATGATAAAAATTAGGCGTTTCAAGTAAAGAGCCAATTTGTTTTCTGTTATTGGTTTGCGGTGTATTGCCAAACCAGCTAAACTTTCCGGTATCGGCGTGGAGTACGTCTAAAATAATACTGAGAAGTGTTGTTTTACCACTACCATTAGGCCCTAGTATACCAAACACAGCGCCAGCAGGCACTTCAAAACTTACGCCGTCAAGCGCCGTAAGTTTACCGTAGTTTTTTGAAACACCGGTAATCGTTAAAATAGGATGCATAGACAAAATTAATTTCTGATGGGTCTGCCGCTTTTTAAAACACTCTGAATTCTTTCGAGTGTTTTTTTCTCGCCGCATAAACTTAAAAAAGCTTCACGTTCTAAATCTAGTAAATATTGTTCAGATACAAGGCTTTGCTCACTAAGGTCGCCGCCGCACATCACATAGGCTAGCTTTTTAGCTACTACGGCGTCATGTGCAGTTGCATAACCCGCTTTTTGCATACCATTGATACCTGCTAAAAGTGCGCCTAGCGCAGATCTGCCTAATACTTTTACATCTTTACGAATCGTAGGCATGGTATAACCCTGTGCGTGTAAATCAAGTACCGCCGATTTTGCAGTTGCAATACGGCGTCCAATATTCATGACTGTTTGATCTTGGCCTTTTCTTAAAATGCCCATATCAAAAGCTTCTGCAGCAGAGGTTGCAACCTTTGCAGTAGCAATAGATAAGAATCTATTTTTAAGGGTAATGGTTTCTGGTTCTTCGTCATGCATTTCATCGCCGGCGCGTAACACAAATTCTTTGGTGCCACCACCGCCCGGAATTAATCCAACGCCTAGTTCTACAAGACCAATATAGGTTTCGGCAGCAGCGCAAACAACATCGGCATGAAGGCTCATTTCGCAGGCGCCACCAAGCGTTAGCGCGTGTGGCGCAACAGCTACTGGTATACTAGAATAACGCACGCGCATCATGGTGTTTTGGAACATTCTGATGGCCATGTCTAGTTCGTCATATTCCTGCTCAATAGCAAGCATAAAAATCATACCCACATTTGCACCCGCACTAAAATTGGGGCCATCGTTGGCAATCACAAGTCCATTAAATTTTTCTTCCGATATATTAATGGCTTTGTTGAGTCCTTCGAGTACTTCACCACCAATGCTATTCATTTTTGAATTCCACTCAAAGCCTGCAATGCCATCACCAATATCATATAAACGGCAAGCACTGTTTTTCCAAACAAGTTGGTCGGCTTTATTTTTTAATACTAAAAATGCATCACCACCAGGAAGCGCTTTGTAAGATCCCGATGCTACATCGTAACAAAGTTTTTTCCCGTTTTCTATTTTATAAAAACTGGTAGCACCGCTTTCTAGCATGGTGTCTACCCAAGGGGCAACCGCATGACCAGCGGCTTTCATGGCTGCTACTGTTTTGGCAACACCAAGGGTGTCCCAACTTTCAAAAGCACCAATTTCCCAGCCAAAGCCCGCCATCATGGCGTCGTCTACACGGTAGAGTTCATCACTAATTTCTGGAATGCGGTGAGAGATATAAGAGAATAAACCATAATGAAATGCTTTGTAAAAATTGCCAGCTTTATCTGGTGCTGCTTGTAATAATTGCAGTCTTTGTTTTAAATCTTCAATGGGTTTTGCAGCTTCTAGGCTTGCAAATTTTGGTTTATTGCGTGGGCCGTATTCGAGTGTTTGTAAATTCAGCGTTAATATTTCTTTACCCGATTCCGATTTTATTTTCTTAAAAAATCCTTGTCCTGTTTTATCACCCAGCCAGTTGTTAGCAAGCATTTTTTCTAACCAACTAGGAATTGTAAAAATAGCACGCGCTTCATCGTTAGGGCAATTGTCTGCAACGCCTTTAGCAACTTTAACAAGGGTATCAATACCGACTACATCGGCAGTTCTAAAAGTTGCCGATTTTGGACGGCCAATAATAGGTCCAGTAAGTGCTTCAATTTCATCAATAGTTAGGCCTAGTTTTTCCATGCTATTAAAAATGAGCATGATGCTAAAAACCCCGATACGATTAGCGATAAAGGCTGGTGTGTCTTTACAATGCACCGTTGTTTTACCTAAAAATAAATCACCATATTCCATTAAAAAATCTACGACTTCAGGACTGGTATGTGGTGTAGGAATAATTTCTAATAAACGTAAGTAGCGTGGTGGATTAAAAAAGTGCGTTCCACAAAAATGTTTTTTAAAATCTTCAGATCTACCTTCGGCCATTAAATGAATGGGAATACCAGAAGTGTTAGAAGAAACAAGTGTACCTGGCTTTCTATATTTTTCTACTTTTTCGTACATCATTTGTTTGATGTCGAGGCGTTCCACAACTACTTCAATGATCCAATCTACACCTGCTATTTCGGGTAAGTTATCGTCAAAGTTTCCAGTCGTAATTTTTTTAGCCGTAGCTTTTGTATAAACAGGAGAGGGGTTACTTTTTAATGCAGCTTGTAAAGCGTCGGTTACGAGTTTGTTGCGTTCCTGCGGTTTGGTACTTTCTATAGCTTCTTTTGGAACCATGTCAAGTAGTAAAACGTTTACACCAATACCTGCAAAATGACACGCAATGCGGGAGCCCATTACACCGCTTCCTAAAATGGCAACTTTCTTAATAGTACGCTTCATAAAAATGCTTTCCGTAAAATTAGTTAGTTATGCAACTATTTTAATCAAGGGGGCCAACTATTTTTTCAACATACCGGTATTTTGGGCCTTGATGGAGCATATTTACCTTTTAACCATTTTAGACCTAAATTGCCCCTCAATCAGTTATTTTTGTATTCTATGGAAGTGACACCGCAATTAGTTGACCAATTAGCCCATTTATCGAGGCTTTATTTTTCCGATGAGGAAAAGTCTTCGGTACAGCAAGACCTGCAAAAAATGGTGGCTTTTGTGGAGCAATTAAACAAGGTAGACACTACAGGTGTGGAGCCATTATTGCATATGGGTGGCGCGGTAAATGTGTTACGTGAAGATGAAGTGAAGCAAACAATTACAAGAGAAGAGGCGCTTTCCAATGCACCCGGCGCCAACGATCAATATTTTAGAGTACCAACGGTGATAAAAAAATAAACAACCTATGTCTGAAGCAATTATCAAGTTAGAGGAAATTAAAAAAGATTACTACATGGGTAGTCAGGCTATTACCGTTTTAAAAGGTATTACGCTCGATATTTTCAAAAACGAATATGTGGCCCTCATGGGTCCGTCGGGTAGTGGTAAATCTACTCTCATGAACATACTGGGTTGTTTGGATTCTCCAACCGGAGGCCGTTATATTTTAAATGGCAAAGACGTAAGCAAAATGCTGGATGATGAACTCGCAGAAGTGCGTAATTCAGAAATCGGATTTGTATTCCAACAATTTAATTTATTACCCCGTTTAACCGCTGCCGAAAACGTAGCCCTTCCGTTAATTTATGCGGGTATCTCTAAAAAAGAACGTATTGAAAGAGCCCTCGAAGCACTTGATAAAGTAGGCTTAGCTGATCGTAGCCACCACAAATCAAATGAGTTAAGTGGAGGTCAAATACAGCGTGTGGCGATTGCCCGTGCCCTTGTAAACAATCCGGCTATTTTACTTGCCGATGAACCTACTGGTAACCTGGATTCAAAAACTTCGGTAGAAGTGATGGAAATTTTTGGAAAAATTAGGGCTGCAGGTAATACAGTGGTGCTTGTAACCCACGAAGAAGATATTGCTGCTTATGCTCACCGCGTGGTTCGTTTGCGCGATGGTCTGGTAGAAACGGATACCACTAAATAATCTTTTATTTTTTTGAACTTTTCGGTCTATTGTTTGTTAACGAAACAAAGACAGTAATAGCGCTATGGCACAGAAGATATACACCAAAACAGGAGATCTAGGTTTAACCTCATTAATAGGAGGTACTAAAGTGCCCAAAAGCAATCTAAGAATTGAAACTTACGGAACCGTAGATGAACTTAACTCATACATTGGGTTGGTGTCAGATATGTTTGCGCACGATCATACCCGCATTTTATTAAAAGAAGTGCAAGACCGTTTGTTTACTGTAGGGTCTTCACTAGCATGTGATCCGGACAAAGAGCCGCTCATGAAAATTCCTGATTTAAAAGAAGAAGACATTGCTTTATTGGAGCGTGAAATTGACGCCATGAATGAAGTACTTGTTCCTATGAAATCATTTATTATTCCGGGTGGTGATGTTGCCGTTTCTCATGCGCACGTTGCAAGATGCATTTGCCGTCGAGCAGAAAGAGGTTGCGTTAACCTTATCGAAAATGAATTATTTGTAGACCCGCTTGTAATTAAATACCTGAACCGTTTATCGGATTATTTATTTACGTTGGCGCGCTTTATTTCACATACCAATGGTGCGCAAGAACTAGCCTGGAAGCCACGCGTATAAGATTCGTAAAATTTTATTGAGGTTCTACAATGTGTCCGTCTTTCATGTGAACCACACGATCACTCATTTTTGCGAGTGCTTCATTGTGCGTTACAATCAAAAATGTTTGACCCATTGTTTTTTGTAAATGCAAAAACAGTTCGTGCAATTCCTGTGCATGTTTACTATCTAAATTTCCAGTAGGCTCGTCTGCAAAAACAATATCCGGATTGTTAATGAGTGCTCTTGCTACCGCAACTCTTTGTTGTTCTCCACCTGATAGCTCCGATGGTTTATGAGATGCTCTATCTTGTAGTCCTAATATTTTTAAAAGTTCAAGTGCCCTCTGTTCTAAATCATTTTTATTGGTGCCGGCAATCCATCCTGGAATACATACATTTTCAAGTGCTGTAAACTCCGGTAATAAATGATGAAATTGAAACACAAAACCAATATGTTGGTTTCTAAATTTTGCCAGTTCCTTTTCTTTTAAAGTATCGATGCGCTGGTTATTGATCCAAATTTCACCCGAATTGGCTTTGTCTAAACTGCCCAAAATATGCAGTAAAGTGCTTTTTCCTGCCCCCGATGAGCCAACAATACTTACGATTTCCCCCTTATTTACAATAATATCTACGCCTTTTAGCACCTGAAGGTCGTTGTAATTGCGGGTAATATTAGTTGCTTTTAGCATGGATATGAGTGTGTTATACAGGATTGAAGGCCTTATTGCTCCTACAAACCTACATTAGTAAGGGTTAAATTTAGCGAATATTAATAATTTGTTTACAGCTGGTGGGCAACTCCAATTTGGTAATTTGATAGATACGGCTACATTTGCAAAAATATTAAACACTGCATTATGTTTTGGACTTTAGAATTAGCCAGTTATTTAGAAGAGGCTCCTTGGCCTGCTACTAAGGACGAATTGATCGATTATTCTATCCGTAGCGGTGCGCCGATTGAAGTAGTTGAAAACCTTCAAGAACTAGAAGAAGAAGGTGATGTATTCGAAAGTATCGAAGACATTTGGCCAGACTATCCTAGTCAGGACGACTTTATGTTTAACGAAGACGAATACTAGAACGTAGCACATGATACTTGATGAGCTAACGCAACTAAATAAATATGTAAAGGTCCACCCCAGATTTGAGGTGGCCTTTGCTTATATATTAGATACCAATTTCGATAACATGCCGGAAGGCAAGATCGAAGTAGATGGTAAAAACATTATTGCCATTATTGCAGATGGGCCAGGCGTTTCTATTTTAGATTCTTGTGCAAGTTTTGAATGTCACAACACATACATTGACATTCAAGTTTGTTTTAGTGGAATAGAAACGGTGGGTTGGAAATCACGCAGCACCTGCCTAGAACCTAGGGGTGAATACGATGCAAAAAGCGACGTCTTATTTTTTGAAGACGCGCCCGATCATTTCTTTAAACTACACGCAGGTCAGTTTGGAATTTATTTTCCAGACGACGTACACGCACCCATGATAGGTGAAGGAAAAATCAGAAAACTAATCTTAAAAGTTAAAGTAGACTAAGCTAGCTTTTCTTAAACGTAAGTTTAAAATAAAGTAGCACTAGTGATAAGGCTAACACTATCGCGTTTGCCGCTATAACCGGCCCGCTACCTGTGCTAATGCCGTAATAGAGCCATATAATGGTACTAAGTACTACAATGAGGATCATATAAATACTTAAATCGCCTACACTCTTTGTTTTATATGCCTGCCAAACCTGTGGCATAAAAGTAATGGCACTTAAAAAGGCCCCGATATAACCAATAATTTCGTTCATAAAATTTGTATGACTAGTCTTTTAGACTTGTGCGTTAGAATTGTTTTTGCGATTATTCTTGGATACCTAATTTTTGCATTACTTCATTGCTTACCCCTGTCATAGAAAAACCTCCATCATGGAATAGGTTTTGCATGGTAACCATACGCGTAAGATCAGAAAATAAAGTAACGCAGTAATTAGCACAATCTTCGGCAGTTGCATTACCTAATGGTGCAATGGCGTTAGAGTAATCGTAGAAATCACCAAAGCCTTTGATGCCTGTTCCTGCAGTGGTTTTAGTAGCCGACTGAGAAACGGTATTGATACGTACCTTTTTTTCTAGACCATAATGGTAACCAAAACTACGCGCGATAGATTCAAGCATTGCCTTAATGTCAGCCATATCAGTATAAAAAGGGAAGGTTCTTTGTGCAGCCATATAAGAAAGTGCAACAACGCTGCCCCATTCATTAATCGCATCTAATTTTTTTGCTACTGATAACATTTTGTGAAATGACATAGCAGAAACGTCGATGCCTTTCATAAAATAATCGTAGTTAGACTCGGTGTACGGAACATTTTTTCTGATGTTAACGCTCATTCCAATTGAGTGAAGTACAAAATCTATTTTACCGCCTAATACTTCTTGCGATTCGGTAAATAATTTTGTTAAATCTTCGATGCTAGTAGCATCGGCAGGGATAATTTTTGAATTAGTAGCCTCTGCTAATTTATTGATCTCACCCATGCGCATGGCAATAGGTGCGTTGGTTAATACAAATGTTGCGCCTTCTTCGTGTGCTTTTTCAGCCACTTTCCAAGCTATAGAATTAGCGTCTAAAGCGCCAGTGATAATACCTCTTTTTCCTTTTAATAAGTTGTAAGCCATAGTTTGTTGTTTAGGTATCGTAAAAGTAAATAAAATATATTAAATGACCCTTATTCTTCCACCATTTCTGTGGCAGTAGCCATAGCGGCTGGTGTAGGCTGTTCGCCACTGAGCATTTGAGCAATGGCGTTTATGCGCTCATCTTTGCTGAGGCGCTTAATATGTGTTGCAATACCGCTCTCTTTACTTTGCTTGTACACAAAGAAGTGCGCATTTGCTTTTCCTGCAATTTGAGGCTGGTGCGTGATGCAAATAATTTGACGACTAGCAGCTAGGCCTTGCATGATAATACCCACTTGTTTTGCGGCTTCACCAGAAATACCCGTGTCAATTTCATCAAAAATAAGCGTAGGCAAATTAACCGATGTTGCCACTAACGATTTAATACAAAGCATAAGTCTACTCAATTCACCACCACTTGCTACTTTTTTAATAGACTCGTATTTTCCACTTTTATTGGCGTCAAATAAAAATTCGATTTGATCGGTACCAAAAGCGTTAAGATTCGTATTCGTAATACTTACTTGTATGCTTGCATTGGGCATGCCCACTTGTGCAAGTAAAGTGTTTACAGATTTTTGTAAAGGAGCAGCTTGTGTTTTGCGAGCAGCAGAAATTTTTGCCGCAATACCCGTGGCTGCAGCAAGTGTTTCTTTTTCCTGTTTTGTATGCGCTGCAATAGAATCATCAATATTTTGAACAGCTAATAATTTTTGCGCAAGTGTTGCCCAAATATCTAAGAGCTCCTGTGTAGTAGTAACGCTATGTTTTTTTAAGAGCTTAAAACCAGCAGCCATACGCTCGTTAATGGTGTGTAAACGTTCTTCGTTGGTAGAAATGGTATTTTCTAAACGCGAAAGTTCCGACGCAATGTCCTGAAGTTCTATATGTGTAACCTGTAAACGGTTAATGAGTTCCGAAACGCCCTCATGCACACTGGTAAAGGGTTGTAGCTGTTGCAGCATTTGCTTAACTACACTTACAACCGGTGTTTCGGCGTAGGCGAGGGCATGGCTGGTGCCCGCAAGAGCTGTTTTAATGCCTTCGGCATTGTTTAAAAGCACAAGCTCCTGTTCCATCAGTTCCAGTTCGTTTGTTTGAAGTTGTAACTCTTCAAATTCATCCAATAAAAACTGATTGTAATCGGCTTCTTTGGTAAACGCTTCTTTTTGGGCAAGCAGCGCAGCTAATTTTTTTTGTGCCGATAAATAAGCCTGGTAACTATTTGTAAAAGATTGTAATAAATTTTCGTTTCCAGCAAGTGCATCAATAACAGTGCGCTGAAAATCAGTACTGCCTAATTCAAGTGTATCAAATTGTTGATGCAGATCTACTAGTAAAGACGCAACACCACGCAGTGTTTGCAAACTTGCAGGCGTATCATTAATAAACGCTCTTGATTTACCGTTTGGAGCAATTTCTCTACGAAGCACTAGTTCAGACTGGTCCATGTCCATGTCTTCTTCTAGTGATTGTAAATAAGTAGTAACGGCTTTGTTATTTGCAATCGAAAAATAACCTTCTATAAAACATTTTTTTTCTTTGCTAACTAGACTGCTGCTATCGGCGCGCTCTCCTAAAATTAAACTGAGTGCACCCATCAAAATACTTTTACCAGCACCTGTTTCGCCGGTAATAATATTAAGCTTATCAGAGAAATCAATTTCGATTTCATCAATGATTGCATAGTTTTTTATGTGGAGCTTTGTTAGCATAGTTCTAATCTGCTGCAATTTAGGTAAAACAAACTATTTGCAGCGCGCAATACCCGCTTTGGCGCGTTGGTCCAACGAGTTTTTGTAGCTATGTTCTTCCATAGATAAGCACTGCTCGTAAAAAGAGATGGCTTCTAGTTTTTGACCACGCTTTTCAAGTATTTGGCCTGCCTGCAGCGCTGCCCTTGCGGCAAAATAAGCTGTTTGATTGGCGCCTAATTGAATGGTTTGTTTGTAGTTGGTAATGGCTTCTGCATCTTTACCCATGTCTTCATAAATGCGGCCAATACGGTATACATATTCTAGTTTATTTCCGGCGCTGGTAAACAATGCTTGCTTGCCTTGTAAAATAGCAAGTGCTTCTTTGGTGTAACCGCCATCAGTTAGCAGCCTCGCCTTAAGTAGCAGGGGGTTAGGCCAAACGCCCGTTTTAGCATCTTTTAATGCTTGTTTGTCTGCGTCCGTGTCTGTGCCGCCGCGCAAAAAAATTTGCTTGCGCGCCGCCTCGGCGGCGCGCATATCGCCCTTCAAAAAATTTGCCCAGCTCAGTTTTTGAAGCGCGTCTTTAATGTAAAAATTGCCTTTAAATTGTTCGGTGTATTTGGTCAATAGCGGCGTAGCACCGTCCAAATCGAGTGCATACAGTTTTGCGCATCCTAATTCAAAATCCCAAAAGGGTAGTGGTAAATAGTCGGCGCTTTTATTTCTGTTTTCAATAATGTTTTTTGTTTCGATACTTGCTTTGTGGTTGAGTGCTAAGTTAGCAGCAGTCCAGGCGTGTAAATGATTGTTTGCGAGGTCTAGTTTTTTGTCTTTGATAAAAGCCAGCGCTGCATCTTTTTCATTTTGCAAATGAAAAAGCAGGTACGGATATACAAACTGGGTTTCGGAACTAAACAATTTAGCCCACACATCGGTACCATTGGCAAAATTTGCAACAAGTGCCATACCTTGTTTTTGTGAGCCGCGCATGCCTAGTAAATTCGTTAACCACTGATAGCCTTTTGGCACCGTGCCCACAATGCCTTGCAGTGCGCCATAAAGTAAATCGTCACCGGTAAATGCAGGAAATTTCTTGTCGTTTTCTTGGGCAAGCATAAAGGACCTTCTAATATCCCATCCAGCGTCCCAGAAATGCCCAAATTTTAACGATACCATCGCCCGGTGGATAAGGACATTGCTGAGGCAATAGTTGTAAAGGGGGTTGTTTTTAGGGCCTTCTTTAAGCGCATCAATGCTTTGTTCAAATCGTTTAAACCTTTGCGCGTAATCGGCAGGATTTTCAAGTAAAAACAAAACATAAAAATCGGTGTAGGCGTCTAGTAAAACCGGGATTAAATTTTGCGGGTTTTGTTGTTTGGCTTTTGCAATGAGTGCAGTGGCTGGTGCAATTTTTAATTTGTTTACCTCAGTATAAGCCTGAATGCAAGTAGCATTAAAATCATATACTTTTTGCGCGCAAACATTATTTGTAAATGCGCTGCTTAAAATCAGCAACCCCAATAAAAACCTACGCCCAAAACTGAACCCTGTTAATACTATATATGCGCTGCGCTGTTTCATGTGAAATATGAATATACCAAAAATAAGAAAGGGCAGCTGTTATAGCTACCCTTTACTCAAATATTATACAGTTCTGTATTATTTTTTTTCTGAACCATCAAGGTTAGCGTCTACTAAAATACGACCGCAGTTTTCACATACGATGATTTTTTTGTGTAAACGAATTTCTGATTGACGTTGAGGCGGGATTGAGTTAAAGCAACCACCACAAGCATCTCTGTCAACAGCAACAACGGCTAAACCATTGCGGTAGCTGTTACGGATACGGTCGTAGCTGTACATTAAACGCTCGTCGATATGACCACGTGCATCTGCACTATTTTTGTTTAATGCGGTTTCTTCTTTTTCAGTATCAGCGATGATTTTTTCTAACTCACTTTTTTTATGGTTTAGTACACCTTCTTTAGAAGCAACTGCTTTTTTAGCAAGGTCTAATCCCTTGATTTTTTCAGTTAATTCTTCGTTCGCATCTCTAATGTGCTTTTCACACAATTTGATTTCAAGTTGTTGGTCTTCAATTTCTTTATTGATGGCTTCAAACTCACGGTTGTTTTTTACGTTCTCGCTTTGCTTTTCGTATTTAGCAATAAGCGCTTCGCTATCTTTCACCATCGATTTTTTTCCTTCGATGAATTCAGAAATACCGTTGATTTCTTCTTCGATACGTGTTTGACGTGCATTTAAACCAGTGATCTCGTCTTCAAGGTCACTTACTTCCATTGGAAGCTCACCTTTTAAAACTTGAATTTCATCTAGCTTACTGTCTATCTTCTGAAGTTGAAGAAGGTTTTTTAATTTGTCTTCTACAGAGAAATCTTTAACTGATGCCATACTATAGGATTCTTTTGGAGTTTAATGTTTGTGGAACCGAGTCCTTTGCCTTACATGAAATACCCAACCGGATTGGTTTTTGTATCTGATTTAAGGACGGCAAAGGTAGGGAATTTAGGTTGTAAAAGTTCAACTAAAAGCTCTACCGTGTATTGTTCGCTCTCAAAGTGCCCAATATCGGCTAGTAAAAGCAGCCCGTTGGCATCAAAATAATCGTGGTATTTGAGATCAGAAGTCACAAATGCGTCTACCCCCATTTCTAGCGCTTTTTGGGTCAAAAAGGCCCCAGAACCACCACAAATGGCAATTTTTTGTAGTTTTTTGCCTAAAAATGGGCTATGTTTAATAGTAGGAATTTTAAATATATGAGCCAAATTTTGTAAAAAATCAGCCTCTGTTACAGGCGCTGATAATTGCCCAATGATTCCGGCGCCAATGGCTGGTCCGGCCCCTGGTTTTGGGTCTAAAATCTCCACCTGGCTCAGGCCTATTTTTTCGGCTATTTTACCGTTCACTCCACCAATCACATTATCGAGGTTGGTATGTATGGTATAAATGGCAACATCGTGCTTAATGGCAGCGATAACCGCCTTTTCTATATAAGTTGTTCCGTTTATCTTTTTAAGACCGCTAAACACAATTGGATGGTGTGCTACCACTAGGTTACAACCCCTTGCTACCGCTTCTAGTACAACAGCTTCTGTGGCGTCTAGGGTGCAAAGTATGCCGGTGCAAGTCATATCTGTGGTTCCGGTGAGTAAACCGCAGTTGTCGTAAGCCTCCTGTAAGTGAAGGGGTGCTATATTTTCGAGATGGTCAACTATTTCTTTTACTTGCATGTTTGTTATTTGCGTTCCGCTAAATTACCTTCATTCTATAATTAATCCGATGTCTGCTACCGATTTTCTTTTTTTAGATGGTCATTTGATCCGCCAAGATAAGGCCAGCTTATCGGTTAACAACCGTTCTTTTCGCTATGGCGATGGTTGTTTTGAAACCATTCGAGTGGTTAATGGACAAATTAAACTCGCGCCACTACATTACGAAAGGCTCTTTACCAGCATGGCCACGTTAAAATTTAACAAGCCGTCTTATATGAACCCCGAGTGGCTTGAAAAAAATATTTTAGATGTGGTGCATAAAAACGGACATCAAAAATTGGCGCGCGTTAGGGTAATGATATATAGGGGCGATGGCGGACTCTACGATCCTGAAAATCATTTTCCGCACCACCTCATTCAAAGTTTTAAATTAGGAGAAGCTACGCAAGACCTCAATCAAAATGGTTTAACGCTTGGCATTTATAAGGAGGCAAAAAAATCGAGTGACTTTTTTTCGATGCTTAAATCCAATAATTATTTGCCTTACGTAATGGCTGCACTCTGGGCCAAAGAAACCAATCTCAACGATGCTATTTTACTCAATCACGATAACAATGTAGCTGATACTACCATTGCTAATTTATTTATAATAAAAGACGGGATTATTAAAACCCCTGCCATTACAGAAGGCCCTGTTGCGGGTGTTATGCGCCGTTACCTTATTAAAACACTGCGTGAACACAATTACGAAGTACAGGAAACAACCATTAGCGTAGCAGATGTTCTGGAAGCTTCTGAAGTGTTTTTAACAAGCGCCATTCATGGCATTAAATGGGTGAAGCAAATAGATAACGCCCAGTACAACAATTCGCTGACCACTGTGTTATACAAAGAGTTTATACAAACTTTATGAAGCCAGTAGTATCCATCATGTGGTTCCGAAGAGACCTCCGTTTGCATGACAATGCAGCGCTCTTTCATGCCTTGCAATATGCCAGTGAAAAAAACGGCGCCCCTGTATTACCCCTTTTTATTTTTGACAAACAAATTTTAGACAAGCTCGAAGACAAGTCTGACAAGCGTGTTGTTTTTATAGAAGCGGCATTACAAAAAATGGACGCGCAATTACAGGCACTAGGTAGTGGTCTCACTGTTTTATACAGCACACCGCAAGAGGCGTTTAAAAAATTACTAACGCAATATACCGTTGCACAAGTTTTTACCAATCATGATTATGAACCCTATGCACTAGAGCGCGACACTGCCATTGAGCAGCTATTAGCTTCTCAAAAAATAGGATTTTCTACTTTTAAAGACCAGGTGGTTTTTGAAAAATTTGAAGTCGTAAAAGATGATGGTAAACCCTACACCGTTTTTACGCCCTACTCACGCAAATGGAAAGCGTATTTAGCACTAAATCCGGTTAAAATATTTGATACAAAAAAGTATTCAAAAAATTATTTCCAGTATACCGCTGAAGCCATGCCTACACTGGCTTCTATGGGTTTTACGGGATCTGCAGCTACCAGTTTTCCAGGTAGTGTACTCGATGTAAATATTGTAAAAAAATACACCGATAATCGAAATTTTCCAGCCATAGAAAATAGTACGTCTAAAATGGGCGTACACCTTAGGTTTGGAACCGTGAGTGTGCGCGAAATTTTATTACAAGCACTTCCTTTAAATGAAACGTATGTCAACGAAATTATTTGGCGCGATTTTTACCATGCTATTATGTTTCATTTTCCAAAAGTGGGAAGGGGTGAGTCGTTTAAAAAAGAATACGATTTTATTAAGTGGCGTAATAACGAAAAAGAATTTGAACACTGGTGCAACGGCACTACCGGTTATCCAATTGTGGATGCGGGTATGCGCGAATTAAATGCAACAGGTTTTATGCATAACCGTGTGCGCATGATTACGGCTTCGTTTTTGTGCAAGCACTTATTAATAGATTGGCGCTGGGGTGAGGCTTATTTTGCGCAAAAATTACTGGACTTTGATTTAGCATCCAATAATGGTGGATGGCAGTGGGCTAGTAGTAGTGGTTGTGATGCAGCGCCTTATTTTAGGGTGTTTAATCCAACCCTGCAAACCGAAAAGTTTGATAAGAACCTTTTGTACATAAAAAAATGGATACCCGAACTAGGTGGTTTCGAGTATCCAAATCCTATTGTTGTGCATGAAGTGGCGCGTAAACGTGTGTTAGAAACCTACGCAGAAGCGCTCAAATCAAAATAAGTCTAGCTAATAATTTATCCTTAGATAAAACTGATAAGTTCTACATCAAAAATAAGTGTGCTATTGGCTCCAATTTGCGCACTCACCTGACGGTCTCCATATCCTAAATGTGGTGGAATAAAAAAGCGCCATTTGCTACCAGTAGGCATTAATTGTAATCCTTCGGTCCAACCTTTAATCACCATATTTAATGGGAAAGAAGCAGGCTGTCCTCTTTGTACAGAACTATCAAAAATAGTACCATCAATTAATGTACCATGGTAATGACAAGTTACTTCATTGTGTGCAAGTGGTTTTTCACCAACGCCTGCTGTTAATACTTCGTACTGTAAACCAGACTCCAAAGTGGTTACTTCTGGTCTTGTTTTATTTTGCTCTAAAAAATCTTGACCAGCTTTTAAATTTGCTGCTGCTTTTTCTGCTTTCATTTGTGCTAATTGATCGGCTACGCCCATTGTTATAAATTTTTAATCGTTTGCATAAGAAGAAACTGGTTCACAAGTGCAAACTAAATTTCTATCTCCGTGTGTATTGTTAATTCTTGCTACCGTAGGCCAAAACTTATTAAGCGCTACATACGGTAAAGGAAATGCAGCTGTTTGTCTAGAGTAGCTGTAGTTCCAGGTTTCTGCACATACAACTCCTTGTGTGTGTGGTGCATTTTTTAATGGATTGTTTTGCTTGTCTGCTTTACCTGATTCGATGTCTTTGATTTCGTGGTAAATCGCAATCATGGCATCACAAAAACGGTCTAACTCAGCTTTGTCTTCGCTCTCTGTTGGTTCAATCATGATAGTGCCAGCTACTGGGAAACTCATAGTAGGTGCGTGGAAACCATAATCAATTAAACGCTTCGCAACGTCTTCTGCTTCTACACCAGCTGTTTGTTTAAACGGTCTTAAATCAACAATAAATTCGTGTGCACATGTGCCGTTTTTGCCGGTATATAAAATTGGATAAAACTTTTCTAAACGCGCTTTCATGTAGTTCGCATTTAAAATTGCATAGGCGGTAGCGTCTTTAATACCCTGAGCGCCTAACATTTTAATGTACGCGTAACTAATCAGTAAAATACTTGCAGAACCATACTGCGCAGCACTTACAGCGTATGCTGGATCACCTGTTTGGTGATGACCTGGTAAGAATGGTGCAAGTTTATCATTTACACAAATAGGGCCCATGCCAGGTCCACCACCACCGTGCGGAATGGCAAATGTTTTGTGTAAATTTAAGTGACACACATCGGCACCAATCATACCTGGGCTGGTTAAACCAACTTGAGCATTCATGTTCGCACCATCCATGTATACCATACCTCCATTTGTATGAATCAGTTCGCAAATGTCTTTAATGGTTTCTTCAAATACACCATGTGTAGAAGGGTAAGTAACCATTAGTCCACCTAAGGTATCTTTATACTGTTCTGCTTTTTGTTGTAGGTCGTTCATGTCAATATTACCAGCCTCATCACATTTAACTACCACCACTTTAAAGCCCGCCATTACAGCACTTGCAGGGTTAGTACCGTGCGCACTGATAGGAATAAGTACAATATTGCGGTGCTCATTTTTATGTGCTTTGTGATATGCACGAATGGTTAAAAGTCCAGCATATTCACCTTGCGCACCACTATTGGGTTGTAAACTACAAGCGGTAAAGCCAGTTGCTTGACACAAATAATAAGAAAGCTCTTTTAAAATTTGTTGGTAACCTTCTGTTTGATTGGTTGGTACAAATGGATGCAGTCCACCAAACGCCGGCCAACTTACTGGCATCATTTCTGTTGCCGCATTTAATTTCATGGTACAACTACCAAGTGAAATCATCGACGTATTTAAAGACAAGTCTTTATTTTCAAGTAGTTTAATATAACGCATCATCTGACTTTCTGAGTGGTGCGTATTAAATACAGGGTGTGTTAAATAATCGGTACTTCTTTGTAATCCTTGTGGGATATGGCTTGCAGTACTTTCTATCGAAGCAGCCGTTAAGGTTGTAGCCGCTTTACCCGTACTGCTAGCAAACACAGCAAGAATGGCATTCGCATCTGCAATGCTTGTAGTTTCATCAATGCTTACAAGTACTTTTTCATCGGCAGCATAAAAGAAATTGATACCCGCTTTTTCGGCGTTTACTTTTAAACTTGCAGCATCAACACCACTGATGGTAATCGTGTCAAAGAAAAATTTATTTTGTTGAGAAAGCCCCATGTCGTTTAAACCATTTGCTACAGCTGCTGCCAATTGGTGCACGCGTGATGCAATATTTTTTAAACCCTTAGGTCCATGGTATACCGCATACATAGCAGCCATGTTAGCTAGTAATGCTTGTGCAGTACAAATATTTGAAGTTGCTTTTTCTCTTTTAATATGCTGCTCTCTTGTTTGAAGCGCCATACGTAATGCACGGTTACCCTGCGCATCAATACTTACGCCAATTAAACGACCTGGCATACCTCTTTTAAAATCATCTTTGGTGGCAAAAAATGCAGCGTGTGGTCCACCAAATCCCATTGGAACGCCAAAGCGTTGTGCGCTACCCAGTGCAATATCTGCACCAAGCTCACCCGGAGGGGTTAAAAGCGTAAGGGCTAATAAATCGGTGGCAACAATCACTAAACCATCCACACTGTGCACCTTGTCAATAAACGCACGTTGATCTTCTACGGCACCATTGCTGTTTGGATATTGCAGCATCGCGCCAAAATATGTTTCGTCAATGGCAGCGGTTAAAAAATCACCCACTACAATTTCTACACCAATAGGCTCTGCGCGTGTAACGAGTACATCTTTAGTTTGCTTGAAAATATTTTTATCTACAAATAATTTAGGTTTTGTAGCAACATCCGATTTATTGATATGATGAAAAGCAAGTGCCATCGCTTCTGCAGCAGCAGTTGCTTCATCAAGTAATGATGCGTTTGCAATTGGTAAACCAGTAAGGTCGGTAACCATCGTTTGAAAGTTTAATAAACTTTCTAAACGGCCTTGCGCAATTTCTGCTTGGTAAGGCGTGTACTGTGTATACCATCCTGGATTTTCAAAAATGTTTCTTAAAATAACACTTGGCGTAATCGTGCCATAATAGCCCTGGCCAATGTAATTTTTATACACTTTATTTTTAGCGGCAACAGTTTGTAAACTGGTTAAATATTCAAACTCCGAAATAGGAGCCGGGATATCCAACAAATGATTGATTTTAATAGCCGCAGGAATTGTTTTATCAATAAGCTGGTCTAATGTACCCGCACCAATCACGTCTAACATGGTTTTGGTGTCTGCTGCATTAGGGCCAATATGACGACCCGAAAACTCCTGTGCTTGTTGTTCAAATAAGTTTGCCATAAACTAAATTATAATCGTGTGGTAAAAATTGTCCTTAATGGCCGCAAAGGTACGGGCACAAGGCCTCAAATTGGAGCTTTTGTGGAAGCCGTTGATAAACTGTGGATGAAATTCTGCACAAATCGTCCTAATCTTGTAGTATGAATGAGATTTCACTTGAAAACTGGGAAAAAACAGCCGCCGACCACGAGAAAAAGTACAAGCAGTTCCTCCAAAAGCCGGATAAAAAGAGTCTTTTAAAGGTCCTCCCAGACCTTCATGATGAAGCTTTTGAAAAAATTGACTGTTTAGACTGCGCGGCCTGCTGTAAAAACTACTCGCCCCGCTTTAAAGGCCCCGATATCAAACGCATTAGCAAGCACGTGGGTATGCGCGAAACGGAGTTTATAGAAAAGTATTTGGTAATGGATAACGATGGTGATTATGTAGCCAATACAAAGCCATGTCCATTTTTAGGGTCCGATAATTTTTGTAGCATTTACGATAAACGCCCTTCCGATTGTGAACGTTTCCCCTACACCGATGAAGACGTGTTTTTTAAACGCCCTGCCATCACTTTAAAAAATGTTACGTTTTGTCCAGCCGTGTTTCATGTATTTGAAAGGCTGATTGAAAAAAAGTAAGCTTACTTGGTAACGTGTAGTATAAATTTTTCCTGAAAGTATGGTTCTGCAAATAAGCGGTACACCGGAATCATTTTAGGTCTTAATAAACTTTCAAAAATTTCCTGTGCCAAGTCGCCACCTTTTAAACAAATAAGTCCGTTTGGAATTTCTTGTTTGTGTCCCTTTTTTAATAGTGGTCCAGCCCATTGCCATAAATCTTTTAGTGGTGCTACTGCTCTTGAAACGGCAAAGTCAAATTTTCTATTTTTTATTTCTTCGGCACGGCAGTGTTGCGTGGTTACATTGGTAAGACCAACGCCTTCAGCTACTGCTTCTACCACTTTTAATTTTTTAGCAATACTATCTACCAAATGAAACTTTACTTCTGGAAAAAATATAGCCAGCGGAATGCCCGGAAACCCGCCCCCACAGCCAATATCAATCACTTCGGTGCCGGGTTCAAAATTAGCCATTGCAGCAATGCTTAATGAGTGCAGTACATGGTGTAAATAAATGCTTTCTATGTCTTTACGGGACACCACATTGATCTTGCTGTTCCAGTCTTTATAAAGTTCCTCTAACCCTGCAAATTGAGCCGTTTGCTTGGGGGTAAAGTCACTAAAATACTTTTCAATTAATCCCAATTTTTCCGGGGTGCTTTCCATATGGCGGGTAGGGTAAATAAGTAATAAAAAAACAT
>CAMCDT010000009.1:0-66560 GCA_945873615.1 Sediminibacterium ginsengisoli
ATTTAGCGCCTGGTATTTCTCCTGACATCACCATTGATGCGCTCTATGCATTTACGGATTGTGAAGTGAGTATTTCTCCCAATGCTTGTGTGGTTATTAACCATAAGCCACACTTTATTGGTGTGCAGGAGCTTTTAAAAGATGCGGCAGACAATACCAAAGAATTACTTCGCAAAGAACTAGATATTAGGCTTTCTGAGCTAGAGGATAAATGGCATTATACATCGCTTGAAAAAATATTTTTTGAAGAAAAAATTTACAAAGAACTAGAGCAAAAACATGCTTCTTGGGAAAATGTCATTGAAGCAATAGATAAAGCCTTTACTCCTTTTAAGAAAAAATTAAAGCGAGCGATAGAAAGAGAGGATATTTTAAAATTAACGGAAAAGCCCGTTCGCCGTATTTACAGACTTGATATCAATGAACTTATTGAACAAATTAGATCTATCGAAGAGGAAATCAAACAAGTTAAATTTGATTTAGAGCATTTGACAGAATATGCGGTTGCGTATTTTGAAAATCTCCTCAAAAAGTTTGGTAAAAACAAAGAACGTAAAACAGAAATTAAAGCTTTTGATACCATTCAGGTAAAGCAAGTGGCGATTGCCAATACCAAGCTATACATCAATAGGGCAGAAGGTTTTATAGGAACCAGTCTTAAAAAAGATGAGCATTTGTGTGACTGTTCTGACTATGACGATATTATAGCGTTTACCAAAGCGGGTACCATGAAAGTGGTAAAAGTATCCGATAAAATATTTATTGGGAAAGATATTTTATACGCAGCAGTGTTCCAAAAAAATGATGAGCGTACCACCTACAATATGATATATGTAGACGGCGCTTCAGGTGTTACCTATGCTAAACGTTTTAACGTAACAGGCGTGACACGTGATAAAGAATATGATTTAACAAAGGGTACTGATAAAACGCGCGTTCATTATTTTACGGCCAATTTAAATGGAGAAGCAGAAACACTTAAATTAATATTGAGCCCAAACTGTACCGCTCGTATTAAAGAACTTGATTTTTATTTCGAAGAAATTGAAATCAAAGGACGTTCTAGTATGGGTAATCAGGTTACCAAGTATCCTATTAAAACAGTTAAGTTTAAAGAAGCGGGTAAAAGCACACTCGCTGGTCGCAAACTTTGGTTTGACGATAAATTTGGCAGATTAAACACTGAAGAGAAAGGTCAATACCTTGGCAGCTTTGAAGATGAAAAACTAATTGTTATTACTAAAGATGGTACCTACGAGTTAACAGATACTGAACTATCTCAACGTTTCGATCCCGAAAAAGTGGTTTTAATCGAAAAGTTTGTTCCTGAAAAAATTATTACGGCTGTTTATTTAGACAATGATAAAATGCAGTACAACGTCAAGCGTTTTAAAATTGAAACCACCACCCTTAAAACTGAGTTTTTATTTATCAAAGAAGGGAAAGGGAATAAGCTTGAAGCAGTAACAACTATTCAAGAACCTATTTTGCAAGTACAAACAGGCAGGGGTACCCAGGTGCGTGCTGCTAAATTTAAAATTGCCAAAATGGTGGATGTTACGGGGTGGAAGGCCGTAGGCTCCAAACTCACCGATTTTAGCAAAACCATTGAAATGCAGTGGGAGTCGCGTCCTAGTGATCCAAATGCGCAACCTGAGTTGTTTGGCTAAACTAACTTACTTTTGCACAAAGTAGAAGTATGGAGCCCGTATTAGTAGGTTGTTACAATGATTTAGTGGTAAACCGTAAGGTTGATTTTGGATTTTACCTTGATAATGGTGAGGAAGGTATTTTATTGCCTAAACGTTTTGCACCTTCAACGCTCAAAATTGGTGATACCATTAAGGTGTTCGTATACCACGATTCTGATAACAGACTTATTGCAACAACGCAGGTAGCCAATGCTTCGGTGGGAGAAATCGCGCTTTTAAAAGCAGTGGATATTACTGGCCAGGGTGCTTTTTTAGATTGGGGTTTAATGAAAGATTTATTTGTGCCTACTTCTAAACAGTTAGGCGGTATGCGCAAAGGCGGCACCTACCTTGTAAAGTTGTACCTCGACGAAATGACCGGGCGTGTGGCTGCTACCGAAAAAATTGAACAGTTATTAAGCAACGAAGAATTAACGGTTAAAGAATTAGATGTTGTGGACCTAATTGTATACCGTAAATCGGAACTTGGGTATGTGATGATTGTTAACAACAAGCACACGGCTATTTTACACAGCAACGAAATTTTTAAGGAATTAAATATTGGGGACAAGCTTACCGGGTTTGTAAAAACCATTAAGCCAGAAAACAAATTGGATGTCGTGCTTGGTAAGCCTGGTTTTGGAAGGGTAGAAGATGAACAAGAAAAAATTCTTCGCTTGTTACAAGAAAACGATGGCTACCTACCGTATCACGACAAATCTGATCCAGAAGAAATTTATAACTTTTTTGGTATGAGCAAAAAGTCATTTAAAATGACTACTGGAACATTATATAAGCAGCTCAAAATAGAATTTACACAAACCGGTATTAAACTTCTAGACGCATAATTTTATTCAATATTTTTATATTTTAAAGTCCTTCAAATATGAAAAATAAAACCGTATATATTGTTTCTGCTGTACGAACACCTATTGGAAGTTTTGGTGGTTCACTAAAAGATATATCTGCTACAAAGCTTGGCGCTACTGCAATACAGGCAGCTGTTGAGCGTGCAGGTATTAAAGGTACCGACGTGGATGAAGTATTAATGGGTTGTGTGCTGCAAGCGAACTTGGGTCAGGCTCCTGCACGTCAGGCAGCAAAATTTGCAGGCCTTCCGGATAGTGTTGTTTGTACAACCGTTAATAAAGTTTGTGCGAGTGGTATGAAAGCCATTGCACAAGGTGCACAGGCTATTATGTTAGGGGACGCCTCTGTGGTTGTAGCGGGTGGTATGGAAAATATGAGCAGCGTTCCTTTTTATGCGGGAGCCATGCGTTGGGGTAATAAATATGGCGACACCACTTTAACCGATGGGCTTGCTAAAGATGGCCTAACAGATGTGTATCATAAATATGCAATGGGTAACGCAGCAGAACTTTGTGCCAGCAAATATAATTTTACTAGAGAAGACCAGGATGCGTTTGCAGTAGCGAGTTATACAAAAAGTAGATCTGCTTGGGAAGCGGGCGCATTTGATGCAGAAATTGTTCCTGTATCTATTCCGCAAAGAAATGGTGAACCCATATTATTTGCTAAAGATGAAGAACCTTTTAACGTTAAGTTTGAAAAAATACCAGGACTAAAACCTGCATTTATAAAAGACGGTACCATTACTGCGGCAAACGCTTCTACCATGAATGATGGAGCAGCGGCTGTGGTTCTAATGAGTCAAGAAAAAGCAGAAGCTTTGGGTATTAAGCCTATTGCTATTTTAAAAAGTTATGCCGATGCCGAGCAAGCGCCAGAGTGGTTTACAACCACACCTGCAATGGCCGTTCCAAAAGCAGTTGAAAAAGCAGGAATCACCACCTCAGATTTAGATTGTATAGAACTCAACGAAGCTTTTTCGGTAGTGGGTCTTGCCAATACACAAATCATGCAACTCGATCCTGCAAAAGTAAATATTAAAGGAGGCGCTGTGTCGCTGGGTCATCCGCTAGGATGCAGTGGCGCAAGAATTGTTGTAACACTGATTCATGCATTAAAAGATAAATCCGGAAAATATGGTGCAGCTGGAATTTGTAATGGAGGTGGTGGCGCTACGGCTGTTGTAATCGAGAATTGCTAAATTTATTTAAGCTGTTTGCTCTGTAATTTCGTCCATTGAAATGCCCATATGGCTTTCGTCGAAAGTACATTCGCCATTAATGATAACAAGTACCTGTGGGGATTCGTGGTGTACTTTAAATTTTTCAGCAATTGCTGCAGAAATATTTCTATACTGAATAAGGTCGAGTAAATAAAAATCCACACCTTCGGGTGCTGTGCTACTTTCTAATCTATTAAGTGCCATAGAGCTAATGCTACAACGGGTACTATGTTTAAAAAGCACTTGGGGTGTATTAAAAGAAGTGGCGGTGATGGCCTCGAGTTGATCAATACTCGTTAAATTTTTCCAATCCATAAGGGGCGTAAAAACGTAATTCGAAAAGGTCTAAATATTATGGTCTAAAATAACGTGGATTGGTAGTAGGGCATCCTCTGCTTTTTGAAGCATTGCAGGAAACCATAAAAGTGGCACCAACTAACAATAAAAAAAGAAGTGCAGTGGTCTTTTTCATACTAAAAGGATAGGTTAAGCGTTTTGTTTCTGTGCTCTATACTTCAAAGATACTTATTTGGTTTCAAATGAGGCCTTTTGGGAGATATAGATCTGTTAAATATATAAACGAAAAGTTTAATTTTTTAGTATGAAGGTTCATTTTATATCGATTGGGGGGAGTGTAATGCATCAATTGGCCATTGCATTGCAGGGAAAGGGGTACCAGGTTACCGGTACAGACGACGAGATTTTTGAACCCGCACTCACACATTTAAGAGATAAAGGCTTGTTACCCAGTACTTTTGGCTGGCAACCGGATCTTATTACCCAAGATTTGAACGCAGTTATTTTGGGGATGCACGCCAAAGCAGACAATCCTGAACTGATAAAAGCGCAGGAACTGGGCTTATCTATTTATTCTTTTCCTGAGTATATTTTCCACGAAAGCCAGCAAAAAAAGCGGGTTGTTGTGGGTGGAAGCCATGGCAAAACCACCACCACCAGTATGATCATGCATGTACTCAAAACATGTCATCAAGACTTTGATTACTTAGTGGGCGCAAAACTTGCAGGGTTTGACCAATCTGTTAAAGTTACCAATGCCCCAACCATTGTTTGTGAGGGGGATGAATATTTAGCAAGTGCATTACTAAGACAACCTAAGTTTCACTTTTTGTTTCCACATGTGGCTATTTTAACGGGTATTGCCTGGGATCATATCAATGTGTTTCCAACTTTCGAATTTTATTTGGAGCAGTTTGTGATATTCATCAATAAAATTGAAGTGGGCGGTGTACTCATTTATAACGAAACGGATGAAGTACTGAATAAGTTGGTACTTTCTAACAAACGCAATGATATCAGGTACCTTCCGTATAAAGTACCTGCGCATCAAATTACAAATGGCCAAACCTATATTACTTTAGATGGGGCAGAGGGTCCACTCAGTGTTTTTGGCGATCATAACTTACTTAATATGCAAGCGGCTTATTATGCTTGTGCTGAATTAGGTATTACTGCACAAGATTTTGTGCATGCCATGGCTAATTTTACTGGTGCTTCTAAAAGACTCGAGCTGTTGGCAAGCAATGCACACTGTAATATATACAGAGATTTTGCGCATGCGCCTAGTAAAGTAATTGCTACTATTGAGGCAGTGAAACAACAGTTTCCGTCCAGAAAATTAATTGGTGTATTAGAACTACATACCTATAGTAGCCTCAACAAAGAATTTATGCATCAGTATAAAGGGGCGCTCGAAAAAACAGATACCGCTGTTGTTTTTTATTCGAAACATGCACTACAAATTAAAGGCCTCCCTGAACTCCCTGAAAGCTATGTGGTAGAAGGGTTTGATAAAAAGGGACTACTTGTGATGACGGATAAAACTACATTAGAACAGTGGCTACGTAAACAAGATTATTCCAACACCAATTTAGTATTAATGAGTAGTGGTAATTATGATGGAATTGATTTACCTTCCTTTGCCCCAACTTTAATGTAACAACGATTATGAAATTGCAATTAACAAGACCCATCGCATTTATTGATTTAGAAACAACGGGCGTTACCGTAAGTGCAGACAGAATTGTAGAAATTGCCATCGTAAAAATTAGTCCGGATGGTACTAAAGTTGTTAAACGCAAATTGGTAAATCCACTTATGCCAATTCCAGCAGGAGCGTCTGCTGTGCATGGTATTTCTGACGAGATGGTAAAAGACGCGCCAACCTTTAAGCAAATTGCCAATGAAGTGAAGCAGTTTTTAGAAAATTGTGATTTAGGTGGATACAATAGCAACCGTTTTGATATACCTATGCTTATCGAAGAATTTTTAAGATCAGGGATCGAATTTTCTATCGAAGGAACAAAACTGGTAGATGTTCAAAAAGTATTTCACATGATGGAGCAGCGTACCTTAAGTGCTGCGTATAAATTTTATTGCTCCAAAGTATTAGAAGGTGCACATGGAGCAGAAGCGGATGCGACTGCAACATGGGAAGTATTGGAGGCGCAACTCGAAAGATATCCGCAATTAGGAGATACCGTAGAAAGCATTGTAAAAATTACTGGTGAAGAAGACATTGTAGATTTTGCACGCCGTTTTATAAAACTAAATGGCATCGAAATATTTAATTTTGGAAAGCACAAGGGGAAGCCCGTTACCCAAGTTCTAAAAGAAGAACCTCAATATTACGACTGGATGATGAAAGGTGATTTTGCTATGAACACCAAGCAAAAGCTTACCGAGATACTCAATAGAACCCTTGTTAAAAAGGCATAAACAGGGCTTTTTGGCTGTTTAATGTTATATTTTACTGGAATTATCGCTGTTTTCTACAACTAATGGAGCTTTCCGCTACAAAAATCGGTTAGTATTTGTATTTTAGCCTCAATTCATACCCCCTAGAATCTGGAAAAACTAGTTATTATACCAACCTACAATGAGCGCGAAAATATTGCGGCAATTATTGCTGCTGTATTTGACTTGCAAGCTGGGTATCATATTTTAATTATTGATGACGGATCTCCGGATGGAACGGCTGCCATTGTTGAGGATTTAATGAAAGTACATGAGGGGCGATTATTTATTGAAAAGCGTTCTGGCAAATTAGGACTTGGCACCGCATATATCCATGGATTTAAATGGGCACTTGCAAAAGGCTATCAATATATTTTTGAAATGGACGCCGACTTTTCGCATAGTCCTTCAGATTTGGAAAGGTTGTATGCGGCTTGTAATATTATAGGTGCCGATGTTGCAGTAGGTAGTAGATACGTAAAAGGTGGTCGCACCGAAAACTGGCCTTTGGACAGGCATATTTATAGTAAGGGAGGTGCATTTTACACAAAGCTCATTACTTGGCTTCCGGTGAATGATCCAACTGCAGGTTTTGTTTGTTATAAAAGAAAAGTATTAGAGACCATCAATTTAGACGAAATACGTTTTGTAGGTTATGCCTTTCAAATTGAAATGAAATTTAGCGCCTGGAAATTAGGATTCAAAATTATTGAAGTACCCATCACTTTTGTTGACCGTAAAATTGGTCAGAGCAAAATGAGTAAGGGTATTATTAAAGAAGGTATTTTAGGCGTTTTAAAAATGCAGTGGGAGAGTTTATTTCACCATTATGCAGATAGGCTTCGAAATAAATAAATGTGAGAAAAGCCTTACTACAACTTCATGTATCTGTTTTTTTGGCCGGCTTTACTGGCATACTAGGCGTTCTCATTGAGTTAAATGAGGGCTTATTGGTTTGGTACCGCATGGCCATTACCGTATTGACTTTATTGGCAATTTTAGTACTTAGTAAAAAATGGCAAAACTTGCCTTTTGCACAAGTGAAAAATTTATTTGGAATTGGTATGCTCATTGCTATGCACTGGGTGTTTTTTTATGGAAGTATAAAAATGGCTAATGTTTCTATTGGACTTGTTTGTGTAGCAGGAGCTGGCATATTTACCGCTTTATTAGAACCTATTATTTTAAAAGTAAAAATCAAGTGGCCCGAAGTAGCGCTTGGTGCACTCAGTTTACTGGGTATTATTTTAATATTCAAATTTGATGCGCGGTATAGGCTTGGTATTGGACTAGGAATTGTGTCTGCAGTACTAGCTTCTATTTTTTCGGTACTGAATAAAAAAGAAGTAGATAAGCAGCCTGCGCAAATGATGATGGTATATGAATTAACGGGCGGGCTTTTTTTATTAACCCTACTGATGCCGTTTTACCTGAATTATTTTAATGTAGCTAAAGTGTTTCCTAGCTTATCAGACATAGGATGGCTTTTAATTTTAAGTTGGCTGTGTACCGTTGTAGCCATGGATTTAATACTCCAAGCACTTAAAAAAGTATCTGCATTTACGCAAAACCTAACGCTTAATTTAGAACCAGTTTATGGGATCTTACTTGCTTTTTTGGTGTACCAAGAAAACAAACAATTAGGACCTAGTTTTTATTTAGGCATTTCTTGTATTGTTGTTTCGGTGGTTTTCCAAGTAGTAAGAGCCTCAAAGTCTTGATAGTATTCCATCAAATCTTTTAATTCCTTTTTGAGCGTCACAATGGTTGTTGCATACGAAGGATCATTAATGAGGTTCTTCATTTCGGTAGGGTCTTTTTGCAAATCAAATAATTCCCAATTGTTGTGCGGTCCATAAAAGCGTATAAGCTTATACCTGGTGGTACGTACCCCAAAGTGCGGCGCTACATGGTGCGGTTGTGGATACTCGTAATAGTGATAGTACATAGAACTACGCCATGTTGCAGCAAAAGATTTTTTAGCAGCCGGTGTTCCTTTAGCAACAAGGAGTAAAAAGCTTTTCCCTTGCATATCTGAAGGCGGTTGAATGCCAGCAATATTTAAAATAGTGGGAGCGAAATCTATATTGACAATCATTTGTTGAAGTGTTGTGCCAGGTTTAATTTGACCCGGATAACGCATAACAAAAGGAGTTCTTAAACTTTCTTCATACATAAACCTTTTGTCAAACCAACCATGTTCACCCATGTAAAAGCCCTGATCAGATGCGTAAATAACAACCGTGTTTTCATCTAATTGATGAGCAGCTAAATAGTCCAGTATTTTTCCAATACCTCTATCTAATGATTTTGCAGTGGCCAGATAATCTTTGAGGTATCTTTCAAATTTAAATTTGAGTAGAGCAGCACTATCATTTTTTATGGCTTCGTACTGTTTGGAAATTTCTGTGTAATATTTTTTATACGCTGCTTTTTGTGTAGCATCGAGTCTAGCAAACATGCCAGGGCCTACTTTATCCCAGTTTACATTAATTTTTAAATCATCCTGTAAAACCATGGTTTTGTCGACAGTCATGTCTTGTAGGCGTGCTGCTTCACGATCATTATAGGCATCATTAAAGTTGGCAGGATATGGAAAATCAATATTGTCAAAAGCGCCAAGGTCTTCTACGTCAGGCATCCAGTTGCGGTGAGTAGCTTTTTCGCCCACTACTAAAAAGAAAGGTTTGCTGGTATCTCTTTTATCTAACCAGCTCGTAGAAAATTCAGAAATTAAATTTGTGGTATAGCCCTTGTACGATGCAGTATCGTTAGGCATATTAATAAAGTTCGGTTGAAAGTACTGGCCCTGATCAGGAAGTATTCTAAAAAAGTCAAAACCAGAAGGAAGTGTTTGTAAATGCCATTTACCAATCCAGGCAGTCTGATACTCTTTTTGTTTGAGTAATTTTTGAACCTGCTGCTGATTACCATCAAAAAACCTGCGTGGTCCATTGTCTTTTAAACCGTTGATATGGTTGTACTTGCCAGTTAATAAAACAGCCCTGCTTGGAGCGCAAAGTGAATTGGTTACAAAAGCATTTTTTGCAATCATACCTTCATTAGCAATACGGTCTATATTAGGCGTTTGCATTAGGCTTTTACCATAAGCACTGACAGTTTGTTGGGTATGGTCGTCCGAAAAAATGACAATAATATTGGGCGGCTTACTACTGCTTTTTTGAGCTTGTAATAAAGTGCTGCAAACGAGCATTGTAGCAAATAAAAATCTAAATTGTTTTTTCATAAAATATATTTTAGCTACCAAAGCTTTTTTGGGTGGGTAGTCGGCCCCAGTCTGGTAAATCAATATTTAAATTATCATGCTTTTCATGCATTTCTTTTTTTAGAGCAGCACGCATACTAGCAATTTTTTCTTGCATGCCAGGATTTGCAGCTAAATTAATGGTTTCGTATGGGTCTTTATGTAAATCAAATAATTGTGTGGTGAGTACCCCCTTAACATTGTAAACAATGAGTTTAAAACCATCTGAGGTTTTAATGCTCCTGCTCCAATGTCCGTACACATTATAAATTTGTGATCTGATATTTGTACCCGGATTTTTAATTGCAGGCATTAAGCTTACTGCTTCTACAGTACTAGGTTTTTGGATATTAAGGTATTCGTAAATAGTGGGATTGATGTCACTCAAATAGGTAAATCCATTATTTTTTTTGTTGACAGGTATGCCAGGCCCTGCCATAATAAGGGGTACGCGAATACTATGTTCGTATAAATTTTGTTTGCCTAATAACCCGTGCTGCCCAACGGCTAATCCATTGTCGCCGGCAAAAACAATCAGTGTTTCTTTTGCTAGGCCCGACGCGTCAAGTGCCGCAAGAATACGCCCTAACTGTGCATCCAGTTCAGACACCATGCCATAGTAATGAGCAATTTCTTTTTTAACAGCCTCTGGGGTTCGGGGATGCGGTAATAACATTTCATCTCTAACTGCTAAATCGCCATTGTCAAAAGGATGGTTCGGTAAAAAATTAGGTGGCAGATTTATGGTGTCTGGATTGTACCAAGCGTCGTATTTGGTGGGAGGGGTTCGGGGATCGTGTGGTGAGGTGAGTGCTACATAACAAAAAAACGGCTGCTCTTTTGCTTTTTTGCTGCTCAAAAACTGAATGGCAGTACCCGCGTATAACTCAGTACTAAACGTATCGCTCTTCCAACTATTTTTTGGGTCGAATACGCCGGAAGGGTCAAAATTATTTACTGTTGGATGAAACTGACCACCTTTATTTTCGAAGTGCATGCCGCCAAAAAATATATGACCGCCATCATTAAAAAAACGGTGATGTGAAGCTTTATCAGAATGCCATTTACCGGTATGAAAAGTAGTGTAGCCTTTTTGTTGTAACACTTCTGGCAGCCCGGTTAAACTATCTGGGATTTTACCACCATCGCCCGGTAGCCTGTTTACATACCTGCCCGTTAATAGCATTACGCGGCTTGGAATGCATACGGCACCTTGGTGTCCGCCCATTACGTGTGCCTGCGTAAATGTGAGGCCCCTCGCTACTAGTTTATCTAGGTTGGGTGTTTTGATTTGCTTGTTGCCCAGTGCATGGATGGTGGCAAAACTTTGATCGTCCGAATAGATGATGAGTACATTTTTTGCCCGCTGCACTTGGGATTTTTGCGCGGCCGTGGCCGCGCAAAAAAAGCCAAATACCATTACACTAAATATATATTTAAATCGCATGCTGCTTTTTATTTATTGAATTTCTAATTGATACGCTACCACATTATTTTTTAAAAAGGTAGGGACATAAATAATTTTCTTTTTTGCATCGTAGCCAATATCTGCACTATTAATTTTTTCTGATCTCGTATCAAACAAAGTTATTTTTTGCGCGCCTGCTACAACATAATACACAATGCCATTCCAGCAACTAACCAGGTACTGATTGGGTGATACTCTTTCGATACCATCGGTGCTAGGGTCCATGCCATCCATTATCTTAGAAATGGCACCACCAGGTGTTACAGATAATAATGATCCTCTATCTAAAATAAGAAGTTGATCTTCGATGCTTAACAGGCCATTTGGCCCTTGTAGGTTTTCAACTTCTATGGTAGTCGTGTTGTTTTCATAGCGGTGCACTTTTCCGGTTCTGCTATCGGATATAAATACAGCGCCTTTACTATTTACGGTAACATCATTTAAAAAAACAGATCCTTCTATAGGAACTCTTTTTACAATTGTTGCTTTTTTGATATCAATGACTACCAGCTCTGTTAAATCTGCAACATAGAGTTCTTGCTTATATTTGGCCATGCCTTTTGGAGCATTTAATCCAGTAATCCATTCCAAATTTATAGGCGTGCCTGTTTTTGATAATTTGCTAATACTTCCTTTGCCATCTTTACCATTAGATGCCCCATCAATATTGGAAACCCAAATGCAGTTTTCTTTGTCATCCACCAGTACGGATTCCGGTACTTTTAAAATGGTATCCGTAGCCCATAGTTTTTGAACGGTTGCTTTTTGAGCATTTACGCTCACAAAAACAACGATTACAAGGGCTAAAGAGCCTATTATTTTTTTCATAGAAAAGATTTGTACAAGAAAGTTAAAGAAAATTAGGGGTCTATCTTTTGCTTTTTACCGACGAAACCACTTTTTGTTCATTTATGGGTATAAAATGTAGAATACGGCTATTGGCTATTATGTATTTGTGCTCATTCACGTATTAAATTGCTGTACTATTTGAAACTATTCAATGTTTTATTATGCGTTACCTCTCTACCTTAATGTTACTCGTAATTACTGTTGCTGTTCAAGCTCAAAAAAAGCCGCTAGACCACACGGTCTATGACAATTGGCAATCTATTGCTGATCGTGCAATTAGTAATGACGGTAAATATGTTGCTTATGCTATTAACACTCAAGAGGGAGATGGTGTGCTTGTATTACAGTCTTTACAAGGTGACTATAAAGTAGTAATACCAAGAGGAGCTGGTGTTGTATTGTCTGAAGATAGTAAGTATGCTATTTTTCGTATCAAACCAACTTTTGCGCAAACACGTGATGCAAAAATCAAAAAGAAGAGACCCGATGAAATGCCAAAAGATAGTTTGGGTGTTGTGAAACTTGGCGATAAAAGCGTTAACAAAATAGCCCGTCTTAAATCATTTAAACTACCAGATGATGCTGGCGGGTGGATGGCTTATTTGTTAGATAAAGAGCAACCTGAAGCACCAAAAACAAAAGCGGCACTTGATTCTGCAGCTAAAATTAAATCTTTGTTTGCAATGGCGGATAGTTTGGTGCGCGTAGCTGATAGTATTCGTTTAAAAGCAACCAGTGCATCTGTAAATGGTATGTCTGTTTTGCAAACCCCTACAAAGCCTGCTAAAGCAATAGAAGAAAATGTAGAAGAAGGAACAACGCTGATACTAATGAATTTAAATTCAGGTGCACAAACTAAGTATCCATTGGTAAGTGATTTTTATTTTAATAAAAAAGGAACCACACTGGTACTTAAAAAAACCAAAAAAAATGGAGTGGCTGGTTCTGCGGCAACCATTGTTAAAGTGGATTTATCTAGCATGAAGGCTTCTACTATTCTTACCAAATTTAATGATGCTAAACTCTTTAGATTGGACGAAGCCGGCAAACAACTTGCCTTTGTAGCCGAAAGAGATAGTGCTGCAAAAGCGGTGCGTAAATTTTACCAACTGTATTATTATGCGGATGGTAAAGACTCTGCGGTGGCTATTGCAACCAAAACTTCTAAAGGTGTTCCTGCAGGGCATATTATTAGTGACAACCAAGCGGTTAGTTTTAGCAAATCTGGTGCGCAATTATTTTTTGGAACCGCTCCCTTATGGCCTTTAAAAGATACCAGCTTACCAGAGTTTGACCGTGTAAGTGTAGATATTTGGCATTACAACGATGATCAAATTATGCCTATGCAGTTAAGGTCTGCAGAAACAGAATTAAGAAGAGCTTATACCGCAAGATATGATTTTGCTAGCAATACTGTTGTGCCGCTTGCCTCTTCCAAGTTTAGAAATGTGGTACAAACAAATGAGGGTGATGGCGCTGTTTTTTATGCAGCCACCGATGAAGGAAAAAGAATTGCATCACAATGGCAGGGCTTTACCATAAATGATGTGTATACTATTAATCCATTAGATGGATCTTCTAAACTTATTAAAGCCAACTTAAAATCAGGTAACGTGCAGCCAAGTGTGTCCGGTAATTTACTTTTGTATTATGATGAGCCTGCAAAAAAATATTTTGTATACAACCACACCACGGGTGTCACCAATCAAATTGCAAAAGATATTACTACTGCACTCTACGACGAAGACAATGACGTGCCCGATGATCCAAATGCATATGGACTTATGCGCTGGACAGAAAATGATAAGCATGTTTTACTGTATGATAAGTATGACATTTGGCAGGTAGATCCGCTCGGCATTCAAAAATCTATTTGCTTAACAGCAGGAAGAGCAAATAAAGTTTCTTACCGTTTTATTGCAACAGATAGGGAACAAAAATTTGTAAAAACGGGCGATCAACTACTCCTTCGAATATTTGATGAAAAAGACAAGTCTACTGGTTTGGCGACAATGGTGTATGGTACTAATGCGCTCAATGTTTTATTTAAAGAAAAAGTTGCACTCAGTCCACTGGTTCAAAAAGCAAAAGATGCAGACGCATTATTATATACCAAAGAAACCTATGTGCAATCACCTACTTTATTTAGCTCAAGTGTAAATGGGGGCGCTGCCAATCAATTGGCGGCTACCAATGCACAACAAAATGAATACAATTGGGGTACTGCAGAGTTGTTTACTTGGAAAGCATATACAGGTAAACTAACTGAGGGTATTTTATACAAGCCTGAAAATTTTGATGCGACTAAAAAGTATCCGATGATTGTTTATTTCTACGAACGTAACAATCAAACCTTATACAATTATGTTCCGCCAACACCTACGGCTTCTCGTTTAAATATTTCATTTTTTGTAAGCAGAGGCTACGTGGTACTTGTGCCAGATATCTGGTATAAAAAAGGATATCCAGGACAAGGTGCGTACGATTATATTTTAAGTGGAACACGTGCTGTTGTAAAACAAGGATATATCGATAGCACCAAAATTGGACTTCAAGGTCAAAGTTGGGGAGGCTATCAAATTGCACATTTAATTACCAGAACCAATTTATATGCTGCAGCATGGGCTGGCGCACCAGTTGTAAATATGACAAGTGCTTATGGTGGTATCCGTTGGGGACCGGGTATGAACCGTCAATTCCAGTATGAAAAAACGCAGAGTAGAATTGGCGCTACCTTATGGGAGAAGCCAAATTTATACATCGAAAATTCTCCATTGTTTCATTTACCTAAAGTAACAACACCGCTTGTTATTATGGCCAATGATGCTGATGATGCTGTGCCTTGGTATCAGGGGATTGAATTTTATACAGCGTTAAGACGCCTTGGCAAAAAAGTATGGATGTTAAACTATAACAATGAAGCACATAATTTAATTGCTAGAAAAAATAGAAAAGACATTCAAATTAGAGAACAACAATTCTTTGATTATTTATTAAAGGGAGAGAAGCCAGCACCATGGATTGCAAACGGTGTTCCAGCAACGATGAAAGGCAAAGATTGGGGGCTTAAATAACCCCAAACTGTTGCGGAAGTTTCTAGCAGTAATTATACCGTTCTATTTGGATCCCAGGCCTCTAGTTGGTTGGCTACTTCTGTCAAGAAGCTAGCACCAACACTGCCATCAATTATGCGGTGGTCGTAACTAAGCGATAAGTACATCATGTGTCTGATGGCCATGCTATCTCCACTTGGTGTTTCAATTACGGCTACACGTTTTTTAATAGCGCCAACAGCAATGATGGCTACTTGTGGTTGATTGATAATAGGCGTACCCATCAGGCTTCCAAATGTACCCACATTGGTAAATGTAAATGTACCGTTTTGGGTATCGTCTGGTTTTAACTTGTTGTTTCTTGCAGCGTCCGCTAAATTATTAATAGACTTGCTTAAGCCAACTAAATTAAGTTGATCAGCACCTTTAATAACGGGAACAATTAAATTTCCATTTGGAAGTGCAGTAGCCATTCCAATATTAATATCCTTTTTGATAATTATTTTATCTCCGTCTAAACTTGAATTAATCAGCGGAAACTTTTTCATGGCTGCCACCAAACATTCTACAATGAGTGGCGTGAAAGTTAGTTTGGTGCCTTCTCTTTTTTCAAAAGCGGATTTATTGTTATTTCTCCACTGAACAAGGTTTGTAACATCTGCTTCAGAAAAACTTGTTACGTGCGGACTTGTTTGTACACTGTCTACCATATGTTTGGCAATCAGTTTGCGCATGCGGTCCATCTCAATAATTTCTGATGCGCCACTTAAAACAACACCTGCAGGATTGCTAGCTATGTTTGATGGAGCAGGAGAAGCCACTGTTGGTGCCGATGCAACATTTGAAGATTGCGCTTGAGTCGACACAACAACTGGAGTTGAAACTGGCGCAGCAGCAGCCGGGACAACATTTGGCGTTGTTTCAGTTTTTTTAGCAGCAACCCAGTTTAAAATATCTTTTTTTGAAACCCTTCCTCCAGATCCGGTGCCAGGAATTTTTTCTAAATCATGTAAGCTTACGCCTTCACTTTGTGCAATGTTTAAAACAAGCGGTGAGTAAAAACGAGCTTCTGTATTACTTGTTTCTTGCGGTGCTGTATTTACAGGTGCAGCAGGAACGTATGGTATGGATTCAATTTCTTCAACAATAGGAGTAGGTGCAGGAGCAGCTGTTTCAACTGTTGTACTTGAAACAACATTGTTGGCACCGGCAACTTCAATTTTTGCAAGTACGCTTCCAATAGGCGCTACATCATTTACCTGAAAACAAATTTCTACTAGTTTGCCAGCAAAAGGGGCAGGAACCTCCGTGTCTACTTTGTCGGTGGCAATTTCAAGTACCGTTTCGTCCACAGCAATATTGTCTCCAATTTGCTTGTTCCATTTTAAAATGGTGGCTTCCATAATACTTTCGCCCAATTTGGGCATCACTAAATCAACAATTGCCATAGACTGCTTAGAGGTTTATAGTCAGTTACAAAAGTACGCTATGCGGTTAAAAATGGATTAACTATTATCCACAATCAAAAGGCGGAGCATATTGAGGGCGCTATTGGCGGTTAATTCAATATTTCGCTTACGGTCAAATCTAAACTGGAAAACCTGTGCGCGCACTTCATTTTCCGACGCCACGGCCATCCATACCATGCCTACGGGCTTTTCGGGGGTTTCGCCTCCTGGTCCCATAATGCCACTAACTGCCACAGAATAGTCTGTTTTAAGCAGTTTTCGGGCCGAAATGGCCATTTTTCTAACACATTCTTCGCTAACCACACCTACGGTTTCCATGGTTTCTTTAGAAACATCTAGTAAATCGCCTTTGATTTCATTGGCATAACTAACCACAGAGCCCTTAAAATACGCCGAAGCGCCAGCTTTAGCCGTTAATAAATGAGCTATATATCCACCCGTGCAACTTTCTGCGGTAGAAAGGGTTTTGTGCTGATTTAAGAGGAGTTGACCCACCACTTCGGCCATTGGGATGTCTTCTTTCACCACCAAATAATCCTTAACAGCGGTTGCTAAATTATTAAAGTGGGTATCTAATTCTTTATCTAAAACGGCTTCATTTTGAGGGTCGCCACTGATTGTTAAACGCAAACGTACCATACCATAATTAGGGAGGTAGGCAAGTTTAATATGACTAGGTAGGGCGGCTTCATTTTCTTTAATCATTTCTGCTAAAAAAGATTCACCAATACCAGCCGTTAATAATGTTTTGTGTTTGATGATGCCCGTTTTAAAACGCTTTGGAATCATCGGAATTACATGATGTTCCATGATCCATTTCATTTCGTGAGGAACCCCTGGCATCGAAATAAATAATACACCATCTTTTTCAAAAAGCATACCAGGCGCGGTTCCGCGCTCATTTAATAATACGGTGCAACAATCTGGAACTTCTGCTTGCTTGGCGTTACGTTCAATCATAGGGCGCTTTAAAATGCGCTCAAAAATGTCTGTTACATGCGCAAGTGTTGCGGCATCTACCACCATTTTCCCGCCAAAATATTCACACAATAAAGGTTTTGTAATATCGTCAGAAGTAGGCCCTAATCCACCCGTTAATAGCACAATAGAGGCTTTTTTACTTTCTGCATCAAGTGCAGCCCAAATATCTTCCCAAACATCGCCAACCGCCACTCTGTTTTTAACAGTTACGCCTGCCTTATTGAGTTCTTGGGCAATCCAAGCGCTATTGGTGTCAATCACTTGACCAATCAATAATTCGTCTCCAATAGTAATGATGGATGCAAACACTTTCTCCATGGCTAGGCCTTAAATTTAGTGCGAAGTAAATATAGTAAGCACAAACAGGCAAATATAAATATATTGCATCCTATGAAAACACAAAATTACAGCAACCACAGTAGGTTAGTGGCCGGTTGGCACGGAGTTACCTTTTTTGCCATTTTAGCTTTTTGGATTGGCAGCTTTGTTAATTTGGCGGATGCCGAGGGGCCTGCACTATATAGTGCATCCTTATTAAGTGTTGCTGGCTTTATTTTTGTATGTTTTTTTGTTTTTGTTCGCATGTTTGCCCTTAAGGCACAAGATAGAGCCATCAGAGCCGAAGAAAATTTGAGACATTTTGCATTAACTGGAAAACTACTTCCAGCTAGTTTGCGCATTGGTCAAATTGTTGCGCTACGTTTTGCAGCAGACGAAGAGTTTGCAGCGCTTGCAGTTAAAGCAGCCGCAGAAAATTTAACGGGCAAACAAATCAAAGAGTCTATTAACAATTGGAAAGCGGATACTTACCGCGTATAAATTTAATAATTGATTGTATGAAACATCTTACTTTGATCATTTGTTTTTTGTGCCTGCTTGCGGGTCAAGTATCGGCGCAAACAAATGCGCAAACAACTGTGCAAACAAGTGCGCAAACATCTTCTGTAACAACTAATATTGATTCCGAAAAAGCGGCGGTATTAAATGTTATCAAGCAAACCTTTAAAGCGATGCTTACCGCCGATACTGTGCTACTTAAATCTTGCTTTGCACCAGGTGCCATCATGCATGTTGTGCAAAATCAAAAAGATTTGGTGATTGTAAGAACCAGCAGAGCTACTGATTTTATTGCAAATATTGGAAAGCAGCAGCCTGGATCGCTAGACGAGCGTTCTTTTGATGAAATTATTTATATCGACCGTGAAATAGCTACCGCATGGGCGCCCTATACGTTTCACCGCAACGGTGTATTCTCACACAAAGGGATTGATAGCTTTCAATTTGTTAAATTAAAAGAAGGCTGGAAAATTCAGTACCTGATGTATAACATGTATCAGTAAGTCGTAAAAAATTATGCGCTAAAAAATGGCGCTAATTTTTGTTTTAGGCTATCTGGTATGGTTGCCCTTTTTCCAGTGGCAGCATCAATAAAATACAGCACTACTTTTCCTTGTGTCAATAGCTTGCCTGATTCGTTGTAAACTTCTGTGATAAATTTTATTTGATGCTCGAGTGGAAGTTCAGGAACCGTTGTTTTTACGGTCAATAAATCGTCGTAATGTGCGGGCCTAATGTATTTGGTTTCCATGGTAACCACGGGCATGTGAATGCCCATTTTTTCAATTTCTTTATAGGAGAGTCCAATGGCACGCATGGCTTCTACACGACCCACTTCAAAATATTGGGCATAATTGCCATAATAGACCACGTCCATTTGATCGGTTTCTGCGTATCTAACACGTATAGTTGTTTGATGCTCGTACATAGATTTACCTGCTTTTGTTGACAAACTTACGTTATCTATCTGTTTTTCCACAAATGCCCTCAATAAAGGGCCTTACGGGGTGGTAATGCTACCTTTAAAACGGTTTTCGCTTTTTATTAAGAAAGAAACACAAACCTTTGTAATAAAGGGTATCATACTTATGAAACTACGAACGTATATTTTATCATCTTGCTTTTTTGTAATAGCGCTTTCAGGCCTTGCACAAACGCCCGTTTTACCAAATACAATGGATGCAAGTTTAACGGATTTGCAAACTTTTGTTTCCAATAAAGCGTATGTGAGTAGTTATCAATTGGCCAAAGAATTGAAGCGGACCTCCATGTATAATAACAACAGGTCTGTAAAAGAAAGGGTTGATTTTTATTTATTGGTGAGTGGGTTTCAACTAAATGAAAAAGGAATTGTAGAACAGGCTAGCGATTTTATAAAAGCTGCTGTGGATCCTGCTTTTCGTCAAATGATGACCTATTATGTAGGGGTCTATTATTTTAGAAATAATCAACCACAGCAAAGTTTAACATTTTTAGAAACTGCCAAACTCGCCAATTTAACAAACGCACAAATAGGGGAGGTAAAATATATACTAGGCTATCTTTATTTTAGTTTGGGTCAATTTGAAAAAGCAAAACAACCACTCGATGCAGTTCGTCAAACGGTGGGTGATACCTATTATATTGATGCCAATTATTACTATGGCTTTATTGCTTTTAAAGAAAAAAATTACACCACCGCACTTCAGTGTTTTGAAATCGCAAAAGCTGCCTCGGTATACGGCAAACTCATTCCTTTTTACAACGCCCAAATTTTTTATTTTACGGGAAGTTCTGAAAAGGCTTTATCTACTGCACTAGCTGCACTTAAAGCGGGTGAGCAGTATTACGAACTTCCATTACAGCAGCTAGTGGGACGACTGCTTTTTGCTAAAAATGATTTTACAGGCGCACTTCCTTATCTCGAAAAATACGTGGCTAGTAGCAAAACGCCTACAAGTGAAGACTTGTATGAATTGTCATTTTGTTACTTCGAACAAAAAAAATGGAACAAAGCCATTGAAGGTTTTAAGAGGCTCACTACCGGAAAAGATTCTTTATCACAAAATAGCATGTATTTGCTTGCTAAAGCATACCTAGAAACAGGGGATAAGTCTGGCGCGCGCAATGCATTTATTTTTTGTGCCGAAAACAATAGTAACAAACTGCAAAAAGAAGTAGCAACTTTTTCTGTAGCTAAACTTTCTTTTGAGCAGGGGCTAATCAATGAAGCATTAAAAGGGTTTCAAGAATTTTTGAAATCATTTCCGCGGTCTACGTATACAGCCGAAGCCACCGATTTACTTGTGAACACGCTAGCTCGAACCAGTAATTTTAAAGAGGGGCTTCAATTATACGCTGGCATCAAAAACCCTTCGACGCTGGCGCAAAAAGCATATCCATCGTTATTGTACGGAAGAGCCGTAGAACTTATCAATGATCAGTACATCAATGCGGCAGATAGTTTACTCGATTTATTACTTGCCGCACCTAATAATCAGGATCAAGCAGTATTAGCCAATTTCTGGAAGTCTGAAATGCAGTTTAGAAAAGGTATTTACGACCAGGGTATTGTTTATTTACAAAAGTACTTGTCTGCACCTATTGTAAATGCAGAAGTGAATTTGAGCAATGCTTATTACAATTTAGGTTTTGCGCAAATGCAATTACAGCAGTATGCGGAGGCGATCAATAGTTTTGAAAAAGCATCGAGCGCCGTAAAAAATGGGGCGCCTATTTTTCAGGACCTAGCGATAAAAAAAGCGGATTGCTACTTTATGTTAAAAGATTTCGCAAAAGCGCTGGCGCTTTATGACCAGGTGATAGACCGCCAATATGACGCCGAAGATTATGCCTATTTTCAAAAGTCAATCATACTTGGTGCATCTAATAAATCATCAGAAAAACTCGCACTTCTTCAAAAATTTGTAAAGCAGTATCCTGCCTCGGCACTCATTGGTGATGTGTATATGGAAATGGCCAATACCCATTTAGCGGCCGAGTCTTTTACTTTGGCTGTAGCGCCGCTTAAGCAAATAACCTCAAGTGCTGCCCTTGCTGCATGGCATCCGGCTGCGTATTTAAAACTCGGCGTCGCTTATTTTAACACTGAAAAAAATGACGAAGCACTTGCTAGTTTCACCAGCTTACTCGCCAAGTTCCCTAATACGGAAGAGGCTGAATCTTCTATCGAGTATATCCGAAACATTTTTGTAGAAAACCAAAAGCCACAAGATTTTATTGCCTTTATGGAAGCGAATGGGAAAGCTTTGTCTGAAACAGAATCAGATTCATTAACCTACACGGCCGCAATTTTGCGCTACGAGCAAAAAGATTTTGCAGGAACCAAAAATGGATTGAGTGCTTACATCGATAAATTTCCAAATGGGGCACATTTACTAGAAGCACATTTTATAATGGCTTCTATTTATGAATCAGAAAAAAATACAGGTAGCGCTATCAAATACCTATCTTATTTAGCCTCAAAAGCGCCTAATAAATATGCCACAGACGCGGTCTTACACCTTGCAAGGGCCTTTTATTTTGAACTCCGTGATTATGCAAAAGCAACCACCTACTATAAGGAGTTAGATGCGATGGCCACGGATGAGGCTATAAAAAAAGAGGCGGTACGCGGCTTGATAAGAAGTGCGATCAAACAATCTAATTGGACAGATGCACTTCCTGCGGCTACTCAAATTCTAGAGATGACTGGTGCAGCTTCTGACGATAAAATGATGGCCAATTTTGTGATGGCAAAATCAAAGCAGTTAGCAGCTTCTTCAGATACTGCTATTTCTTATTATACAGCAGTAATTGCTTCAGGTAAATCTGAATTTAGTGCCGAAGCTAAGTACCAGCATGCCAAAATATTATTTGAGCAAAACAAGTTAGAGGCTTCAGAAAAAATGGCTTTTGAGCAAATTAAAGACTTTGGTTCTTATGAATATTGGGTTACTAAATCATATTTATTGTTAGGTGATATTTATCATAAGCAGCTTGATTATTTTAATGCCGAAGCAACGTTTCAAAGTATAATAGCCAACGCTACTTTTGAAGATTTGAAAAAAGAAGCACAAGAAAAATTAACGCTAGTAACCGCTGATAAAGCAAAAAAATAAAAATCGATTCAGATGAATAAAGTTGGGTTTCTTATATCTATGACGGCTTTTTTGATACCGGAATTAAGCGCACAATCTGTATCAACGAATGCAGGAGATACGGCTAAAGTGGTAACCATCACTTCTGCTTTTAAGCCAAGTTTAAGACCGCAATCTAAAATTAATTTTTTAGCAGCTACTCCTTTTATAGATAATAGTAAGGTTACGATGCAATATGTAATTCCTTCACAAAATATCAGCTTTGGTTACCAGGCAGTAGCCGTTACGCCGCTTGCCTATGTACCAGATTCAGTGATGTTGCCTAAGCGCAAACATTTCATTAAAGTAGGGCTTGGAAATTTAAATACGATTGTTGCAGAAGCAGGTTTTAATATTGGAGATGGGGTAAAAAACAATACCTACTTAGGTGGTGGCCTTAAAAAAATGAAAGGTCCTTTATTTGCGCAAGAATTTACCGATGTTAATTTTTCTATCAATAGCGCGCATCAAATAGGCGAGGCTCATGATTTGAGTGTCAAATTTACAACAGGGTCTACAACCCGCTATGCCTATGGGTTTAAGCCTGCTAGCATTCCTTATACTAAAGACAATATTTTAAACAAATACAATAGCGCTGGCATTACGGTGCATCTTGCAAACAAAACAGATGCATTTTTTGGGATTCATTATACACCAACGATTTCATTTGATTATTTGCAGTCAGGTGTAGATGAAAGAGAATTTGAAACCAGCATAGCAGCACCTGTATCAAAAAATTTAGGAACCGATTTTAAAATTTCAGTGCAACCCACTGCTAGCTTTTCAAATACCATTTTGCCAACCATTCCAAGTAATCTAACCATTGTCAACAATTTGTTTTCGATGCCAAGTACATTTAGTTGGATTACGCCTAAATTTCAAGTGCATTTAGGTGCGGCGCCTACTGTCAATAATGGTACGTATGCTGTTTTACCTCAAGTGAGTGGGGTAGCTATACTTCCAGATAATGGGTTACGCATAGAAATAGGCTGGTCGGGTCATTTCGAAAAAAATAATTTACGTTCTTTATCTACTATCAATCCATGGGTTCGTGTTCCTGATAATTTTTCAAATACTAAAATCACAGAACAGTTTTTAGGGGTTAAACTTCCAGTGGGAGATCATTTTACCTATGGAGCTAAGTTGTCTTTACTAGAATTTGAAAATCAAGCACTTTTTGCAAACGCTTTTACCGATGGCAGATTGTTTATGGTACTTTTTGAACCTAAGCTCCGCGCGGTTCAGTTACAGGCAAATGTTAGTTATACTTTACAAGACAAATTGAATATACTAGGAGGTATAACCTATAAAAAGTTTTCTGGCTTAATGGTTCAAAAAGAAGCTTTTGGATTACTGCCGCTTGAACTAAATGGATCTTTGCACTGGAAATTCTCGAATAAACTTTCATTTACATCCACCCTGTATGCATGGGATGGTGCACAAGCAATGGATGCGCAAATGTCAATTAAAAAACTACCTGCAGCTGCTGACTTTTCGGTGGGGGCCACTTATACACTTGTAAAATCAGCTAAATTTTGGTTGCAACTCAATAATATCCTCGATAACAGGTACCAGCGTTGGAATCAATATGAAGTTTTTGGCCGAAATGTTGTGGCGGGATTTGTATATTCGTTCTCTGGAAAATAGTAGGCGCATGTTAGATCATATATACCCTTTTTTACTGGTTCATAAAAAGCTGCAGTTGGCTGGCATTGGCACCCTTCAATTGGTACCTGTTTCCGCAGCTATTGAAGCTGGGGGGACAAGTATTGCTGCGCCTTACGAAAAAGTAAAGTTTACACCGGGTCAAGTATCTACAGATTCTTCGTTTTTTGCTTGGGTAGCTGCGCTCGAACATATTGATATGGATACAGCCATATCAACAACCAATCAAGCGGTTGAAGAACTAGCTTCTAGCACTCAGTTACATCAGCCTGTTCATATAGCAAGTGTTGGTCATTTTCAAAAAGAAGGTTCGGGTATTTCATTTATTCCACATGAGCCAATGTATGCGGTTCAAGAGGCGCTTCCCATTCCGGGTGGCCTTCAATGGTCTTTTAAAAAAGGAGTACTCTATACACGAGAAGCCAAATCTATCATGGATACTTATTGGTGGGTGGCGGCACTTTTACTTGCTACCGCTGGAGCGGCAGCTATCGCCAACTACTATTTTAACCTTAACGATCAATTTTAATTCGCCTTTTAATGGCATCTACCATTCATTACCAAGCTTGTCCTATTTGTGCATCTGAATCGATCAGTAAGTTGTATGTCGCAAAAGACCATACCGTTTCTGGTGAATTATTTGAAGTTTGGCGTTGTGCAACATGTAGTGGAGGATTTACCCAAAACGTTCCGGATGCGGTAACTATTGGGCCTTATTACGCTGCTGAATCCTATGTTTCGCACACAGATAGTGATAAAGGCTTTATCAATAACCTGTATCATAAGGTAAGACGGTTTTCATTACTTACGAAAAAGAAATTGGTAACCAATCTTGTACAAAAAACTACGGGTACATTACTTGATATTGGCGCCGGTACTGGTGCGTTTGTACATACCATGCAAACTGGAGGGTGGCAGGTAACAGGTTTAGAACCGGATGCAACGGCGGCTAAACAAGCCCTTCAAAAATATAATATTCAATTACAGCCTGCAAACAACATTTATACATTAGAGGCTGCTCAATTTGACGCCATTACCATGTGGCATGTGTTAGAGCATGTGCATGATTTACATGGTTATTTTAAAAGATTTAGTGAACTCTTACAACCAAGCGGCGTACTTGTAATTGCAGTGCCTAATTATACCAGTACCGATGCAAATATCTATGGGCATCACTGGGCGGCGCTGGATACGCCTAGGCATTTGTATCATTTTTCTCCTGCAAGTATGGAGTTGCTCGCGAATGCACATGGCTTTACACTAATAGCTAAAAAAGCTATGTGGTTTGATGCCTTTTATGTAGCCATGTTAACGGAGCAGCATAAGGGCGGATCCCTTGTAAAAGCTTTATTAGTGGGTCTTTGGTCAAATATCACCGCACTTATGAATGTCAATAAATGCAGTTCGGTGATTTATGCGTATAAGAAAAAGTAGTAGGTGTTTTGAGCCAGTTGATAGGTGCTAAATAAGTTCTATTGTAAAGTTACCTTAAAAATAGCCGGCCAATTTTTACCGGTGATATAAGTGGCTTTGCTAACGCTATCATACGCAATCCCATTTAATACATTTGTTTCGGTGGTAATGGGTTGATTTGTTTTTTGCAAAATATTTGTAAAGTCAAATTGTTTTTCTACCTGGCCCGATACAGGATTGATGGAAATTATTTTATTTTCACCCCACACATTGGCGTATATTTTGCCATCAATCAGTTCTAGCTCATTAAGCGAAGCGATGTATCCATTGTTATCATATACCCCCAAGGTTTTTTCGATGGCTAGGGTAGATGGGTTTACAAAATACAAATTGCTACTACCTGTACTAATAATTAGCTGGTTGTTAAAATGGGTAATGCCCCAACCTTCATAGTTCCAGTTAAATTCTTTTTCTTTTTTAAAAGTATTGGCATCGTAAACAAACACTTTGTGGTTTTGCCAGGTAAGTTGGTAGATTTTATTGTTGTAAACAGCAATACCTTCTCCAAATAAACTATCTGCAATTGATAGGGTTTGGAGTGCTTTACCGGTGGCTAAATCCGTTTTAAACAACTTGCTTTGGTTGGTAAGACCCGTTCCTTCGTATAAGGTATTGTTATGCCAAACAAGGCCCTGTGTAAATGAACTGGTATTGTGCGGGTATATTTCTACAATAGTATAAGTGCCATTAATTGGCGCTTCAATGGCTGCTGCAACGGGTTCGTTACTACCTTCTGTGTCTGAGTTAGATTGGCATCCAAGCAGGGTAGTAGCGACAAATAAAAAATATACAAGATTTTTTTTCATGCAGCAGGCGTTGAATTAAACGTTAAATCTGAAATGCATAATATCACCATCTTTAACCAGGTATTCCTTTCCTTCAATTCTTAATTTGCCATTGTCTCTACAAGCTGATTCACTACCAAAGTGTACAAAATCTTCGTAGGCAATTACTTCGGCTTTAATAAAACCTTTTTCAAAATCGGTATGGATAACACTTGCTGCTTGTGGTGCTTTCCAGCCTTTTAATATGGTCCATGCTCTAACTTCTTGCACACCTGCAGTAAAGTATGTATCTAGATTTAATAATTTATACGCAGATCTAATTAAGCGGTTTAATGCAGGCTCTGTCATTTTATATTCCTCCATAAACATTTGCTTGTCATCGCCAGATTTTAATTCTGCAATTTGAGCTTCAATGTTGTTGCACATTACAATTACCTGTGCACCTTCTTGTGCTAAAGCTGCAGTAAGCATTTCAGAATATTTATTACCTGTATGCATACTCGCTTCATCTACGTTGGCAACGTATAAAACCGGTTTGTCTGTAAGTAAAAACAAATCAGCAACCGCTACATTTTCTTCTTTAGAAAGCCCTAACGAATAAATGCTTTTACCGGTTTCCAAATGATTTTTACAACGGGTTAAAATTTCAAACTCCGCTTTTGCTTTGGTGTCAGAACCTACGCGCGCCATTTTTTCAACGCGTTGCATTTTCTTTTCTACACTTTCTAAATCTTTTAATTGAAGCTCGGTATCAATAATTTCTTTATCGCTTACTGGGTTGATAGCGCCTTCTTCTCTTAAAACGTTTTCATCCTCAAAACAACGGATCACATGAATGATGGCGTCTACTTCTCTAATATTTCCTAAAAATTTATTACCGAGTCCTTCACCTTTACTGGCACCTTTAACAAGGCCTGCGATATCTACAATTTCCATTTGGGTAGGAACAATGCGGTCAGGAATTACCAGTTCCGCTAATTTATTTAAACGCTCGTCCGGAACGTCTACAAGACCTACATTGGGCTCAATTGTACAGAAACGGTAGTTGCTAGCCTGTGCTTTAGCGTTAATGCTTACTGCATTAAATAATGTTGATTTTCCTACGTTGGGTAATCCTACAATTCCTGCCTTTAAAGCCATAATTGAAACCTTTTTAATTAAGGTGCAAATATAGCTCCAATATTTTTTATATTCACCCCATAAATTAACCCAGATGGCACTAAATATTGTATGGATCGCCTTTTTTATTGTGGCTTTTGTAATTGCCCTTTACAAGTTCTTGTTTTTACATGATACCGAAGTGTTTAAAACCCTTGTAGATGGGATGTTTGATAGTGCCAAAGGATCTGTTATTGATGTTGCGTTCCCGCTTGCTGGTACCATGGTTTTCTTTTTAGGACTCATGAATATTGCTGAGCGTGCTGGTGCTATAAATTGGATAGCTCGCTTACTCAATCCGTTTATGAAAAGGTTATTTCCTGAAGTGCCTGAAAAGCATCCTGCAATGGGTCAAATGGTGATGAATTTTAGTGCCAATATGCTAGGGCTTGATAATGCAGCAACACCTTTTGGGTTAAAAGCCATGGAAAGCCTTCAATCTATTAACCCAGACAAAGAAAAAGCGACCAATGCGCAAATTATGTTTTTAGTGCTGCATACAAGTGGACTTACGTTGATTCCGCTTACCATTATTTCATACCGTTTAGCGGCTGGTTCCACCGAAGCGGCGAGTGTGTTTATTCCCTGTGTACTTGCAACTATTTGTACTACGCTCGCGTCTATATTTATTGTGGGTTTTAAGCAAAAATTAAAATGGGACAGCGTGTTATTAGCCTGGTTATTAGGTCTCGTAGCGCTGGTTGCGGGTATGCTCTTTTTTGTGCAGCAAATGGGAGCGGAGCAAAAAGAAATATTTAGTAGGGTAACAGGTAATATGATTTTATTATTACTTGTAGTGCTCATTATTATTGGCGGGATGCTTAAAAAAATAAATGTATTTGACGCTTTTATTGACGGTGCTAAAGGAGGCTTTGATGTGATTTTAAAAATCATTCCATACCTGGTAGGTATGCTTGTTGCCATTCGCGTATTTAGAGACAGTGGCGCACTTGGTTATATGGTAGACGGATTAAGTTGGGTGATTGGCTTAACAGGTGTTGACACAGCATTTACGCCTGCTTTACCCGTAGCGATTATGAAACCATTTAGTGGAAGCGGTGCGAGAGGACTTATGTTAGATGTGATGAAATCTAATGGCCCGGATTCTTTTGTAGGAAAATTAGCGTCTACCTTTCAGGGATCGGCGGATACTACTTTTTATATTATTGCCCTCTATTTTGGAAGTGTGGGCATCAAAAAAGTACGATATGCAATATGGGCGGGTGTATTAGCAGACCTATTAGGCGTAGTGGCCGCTATCTTAATTGGATATGTATTTTTTAGCTAACTTTTTCGCCAGCCATTTCCATGACAATTTTCCATTCGGCGGGCTTAACGGTTTGTACAGATAGTCGGCCAAGCCTTACAAGGTCCATATCTTGGAGTTTAGCATGCGCCTTAACATCCGCAAGCTTTACTGGGTTTTTAAGCTTTTTAAAGGGCTTAAAATCAACTACAAGCCATGCTGGATCGGGGGTGGTAGGATCTTGGTAAGATTCTTTAACCACTTTAGCTATACCTACAATTTCCATGCCCTCGTTGGAGTGATACCAAAAAGCGAGATCGCCTTTTTTCATGGATCTTAAATTATTGCGGGCGCCATAATTTCTAACGCCATCCCAAAATGTTTGCTTGTCTTTTTCAAACTGATCCCAACTGTATTTGAATGGTTCCGATTTGATAAGCCAGTAATTCATTTTGAAAACTATTTAAGTAATTAAAATTATGCTTCGCTTGCAAGTACGTCTGCTAAATGCAGCACTTTTAGTCCGGAGTGTTTATGTGTTAAACAACCATCTATATGCATCAGACAACTCATGTCTGTACTAATAATATATTCGGCACCAGTAGCAGCTGCGTTGGTGGTTTTTTGATCCCCCATGGCAATACTGATAGGTTCAAATTTAACGGCAAAGCTGCCTCCAAATCCGCAACAGGTTTCTACGTCGTTCATCTCTACAAGCTCAAGTCCTTTAACCTTGCTGAGTAGCTTACGCGGTTCTGTTTTTACATTACACTCTCTGAGTGCAGCACAACTATCATGATAAGTTACCTTACCATTAAAGGTTGCACCTACGTCATCGATTTTTAAAATGTTGATTAAAAAATCGGAGAGTTCGTAAATACGAGCCGATGTTTTTTTAGCAATATTTATTTGCGCAGAATTTTCGTAGAGTTTACCGTAGTAGTTTCTTACAAAACCGGTACAGCTAGCACTGGGTGCTACAATATAATCTGTACCGTTAAAATCATCTAAAAACTTATCGCAAACACTTTTTGATTCTGACCAAAAACCTGCATTAAATGCGGGTTGGCCACAACAGGTTTGATTGGGGTTGTATTTGACCGTACAGCCAACTTTCTCCAACACTTTTACCATGTTAAACGCTACCTGAGGGTAGAGCTGATCAATAAAGCAAGGAATAAATAACTGTACGTTCATTTATTTATTTTTCACTACCTAAACGGTAGATGTATTTGTCTGCTAAAAAGCCTTTATCGGTTGTAGGATATTTTTCTTTGATTTCTTTATATAAAGCTAAAGCCTCTGCATTTTTACCAGTAGTTTCTGATAATAGGGCAGCTCTAAATAAATATTCGGCAGCATTGTTTTCGTCTTCAGAAAAACTAGCAGCTGCTTTTTTGTAGTAATCAATGGCTTCATCTTTTTTGTTAAGCTCTGCACTAGCATCGCCTAAAGCACCAATCGCTAACATTTGAATTTGCTTAGCGTCTGTAGAAAAGTCTTTTAAGTATTTGATGGCGTTGTTAAAGTTGCCAAGCTTCAAATAACTGATACCAGCATAATAACCAGCAATGTTAGCTGCTTTAGTGCCACTGTAGTTATTGATAATGTATAACACTCCTTTGTTCACACCATCGCCATTTAAAACGAGATTTGAAGAATCAAGTGCAAAATATTCTTGCGCTTTAAACATCGCTTCAGATGCTTTTTCTTCTTTAGGGCTAACAATAAATTCTTGGTAACCAAACCAAGCACCAACAGCAACCAAGATAATAGCTGCAGCAGTAGCAAGTTTCTTGCCGCTTTTATTCCAAAAAGCAGCTACACCTGCAAGATCATCATTGTTTATATTTTTTACTTCGTTTTCTGACATGGTATTTATTTTCTTGTGATTTTGTAATGTTGATTAGTCTACAATAAACGGATAGGTTTCGTCTAGGTAAACATCTTTTAAAACTTCGCTATCATCTGGCCATGGGCTTTCTTCAGCAAATTTTACACTCTGCTCAACAATTGCATCAATTTTTTGATCGATGGCTTGTAATTCTGCTTCTGTGCTATATCCGTTAGCTAAAATGGTTTCACGCACTTTAGTAATAGGGTCTTGATTTTTATAATCTTCAACCTCTTCTTTACTTCTATATTTTTGCGGATCTGATACAGAGTGTCCTTTGTATCTGTATGTTTTCATTTCAAGTAAAGTTGGTCCTTCACCATCTCTACCTCTTTTTACAGCTCTTGCTACACCTTCGTGCACAAGTTCAGGAATCATACCATCAATTACATCGGCAGGCATATCGTATGCATCTGCTAATTTATAAATATCGGTTACATTACTTGTACGCTCAATAGAAGTACCCATGGCGTAGTTATTGTTTTCACAAATAAATACCACTGGTAATTTCCAAAGCATGGCAAGATTAAAGGTTTCATGTAAGATACCCTGACGTGCAGCACCATCACCAAAATAGCAAAGCACAACATTGTTAGTGCCTTTATATTTTTCAGCGAAAGCTAAACCGCCGGCAGTTCCAATTTGAGCACCCACAATACCATGTCCACCAAAAAAGCGGTGTTCGAGGCTAAAAAAGTGCATGCTACCACCTTTACCCTTCGCGCAACCGGTTGCTTTACCATATAATTCAGCCATACAAGCATCGGCAGAAACGCCTTTTGCAAGCGCTAAACCGTGGTCACGGTAGGCAGTAATAAACGGATCGTCATGCTGCGTAGCTGTCATACAGCCTGCTGCTATTGCTTCTTGGCCAATGTAAGCGTGGAAAAATCCACGAATCTTACCTGCCATTTTGTACATTTCTTCTGATTTGAGCTCAAACTGGCGAATCAGCTGCATAAGCTCGTACCAGTAGAGGTAGGTTTCTTTTGAAAATTTAGTAGCCACTAGTCAAAATTTTGAGGAGCAAATATACGGGTTAAACATTAAAAATTTAGGCTTCGTTTAGGAACGGATACTTGTAATCCACAGGGGGATTAAAGGTCTCTTTTATCGTTCTGGCACTTAACCAACGGTATAAATTAATAAGACTACCGGCTTTATCATTGGTCCCAGAGGCACGGGCACCTCCAAACGGTTGTTGCCCTACTACAGCCCCTGTAGGCTTGTCGTTGATATAAAAGTTACCCGCCGCGTGACGTAATTTATTGGTAGCCAGCTCTACAGCAGCTCTATCCTGCGATATAATCGCCCCTGTTAAAGCGTATTTTGAAGTGGTATTTACCAAATCAAGGGTTTTTTCAAAGGCTTCGGCTTTGTAGGTGTAAATGGTTAAAACCGGTCCAAAAATCTCTTCGCACATCGTTATGTACTTTGGATCAGACACTTCAATAACGGTAGGTTCTACAAAATAGCCATCCTTTTTACTGTAATTACCACCCACAAGTATTTTGGCTTTTGTATCCTTTTTAGCCCTGTCAATATATTTTGCAATGTTGTTAAATGACTTTTCGTCGATAACGGCATTTACAAAATTAGAGAAGTCTTCTACGGATCCCATTTTCATGGATTTTACCGCAGCTACTAATTTAGTTTTTATGGCAGGGGCAAGGTTACTAGGAATATATGCCCTTGATGCAGCAGAACATTTTTGACCTTGAAATTCAAAAGCACCTCTTGCAAGTGCAGTAACAACGGTATCAACATCTGCAGATTTATGCACCATCACAAAATCTTTACCACCTGTTTCTCCAACAATGCGCGGGTAGGTTTTGTATTTAGGAATGTTTTCACCAATCACTTTCCACATATTATTAAAGACACCCGTAGACCCTGTAAAGTGCACGCCCGCAAAATCGGGATGAGAGAAACAAACTTCACCAACGGTAGGACCGTCTACATAAATTAGATTGATAACACCATCCGGTAGGCCCGCTTCTTTTAAAATACGCATAAACATTTGCGCCGAATAAATTTGTGTGTTGGCAGGTTTCCAAACAACAGTATTGCCACACATGGCAGCAGAAGTTGGAAGATTACCACCAATTGCAGTAAAATTAAAAGGTGTAACAGCCAGTACAAATCCTTCTAATGGGCGCCATTCAAGACGGTTGTGCATGCCAGGGGCAGATGCTGGCTGTTGCTTGTATATTTCACTTAAAAAGTGAACATTAAAACGTAAAAAATCGATCAGTTCGCAAGCGGCGTCAATTTCTGCTTGGTACGCATTTTTACTTTGACCAAGCATGGTGGTACCATTAATATGGTAACGGTATTTGGTAGCGAGTAAATCTGCGGCTTTTAAAAATATATGCGCTCTGTTTTCCCATGACATAGCGGCCCAAGCATCTTTTGCTTTGAGCGCTGCATTTACAGCGTCGATGGCATGTTTTTTATTTCCTACATGAAAATAACCAAGGGTATGCGCGCGCTCGTGTGGCGGGTGCATAGCTTCTTTTTTTCCAGTTCTAACAGCTTTACCGCCAATATACATAGGTACATCAATGACCTGTTTTTTTAAAGCGGCCAAAGTTTTTTTGAGGGCAGCACGCTCTGCGCTACCTGGTGCGTAACTTAATACGGGCTCGTTGGCGGGTTGTGGATAATGAAAAGTTCCAATTGACATAATACTATTATTTATAGTGGTCTATTATTTTTTATTCTGGTAATAAAACAAATTTTGCTTTATTGGCATCGTTAAAATATTTGTTTGCTAAAGCTTTTGTAGTTGCTACGTCAATTAGATTGATGCGGGAAGGAGCCTGTAAAATTTTAGTTGGATCTAGTCCTCTAAAAATAGCTTGCTCTAATCTATAACGCCAGTAGCTATTTTCTTTAACATCGTTTTCTAAACTTCTGGTTTGCTCTGCTTTTACTTTATCAATATTAATTTGAGCTACACCATTTAATTTGGTTTGTTTGATTTCTTCTTCTACTAGCGCAATTAATTTTTCTACATTTTCTGGAGCACAACCAAATCTCACATTGATGCTATATGATTTTTTAGGTTCTTTATTGATGCCGCCGCTAATGCCTACACCATATACGCCACCTGCATCTTCACGAAGGGTCTCTCTTAATTTGATGCCCATTGCTTTGGTTAATTGATCGAGTTGTAATTCGTCTAGTTCACCAATGCTGCTTAAGTTGCCAGTATAAAATAATTGTACACTTGCTTTGGCTTCTTTACCCTTTTTAACTGTTTTTGAAATATTGCCAGTGGGGTAGGCTGCACCATAATCTTTGTACATTTCTGATGTACCCGTTGAAGGAAGTGATGCGATATAGGTTTCAGTTAATGCTTTTAAGCTATCTAGGTTAACATTACCAACAAACGTAAATACAAACTGACCTGCATTGCTAAAGCGCTCTTTAAATATTTCAAAGCTTCTGTCTAAATTAAGTTGGTCAAGCATTTCTACAGTAAGTGGCTTGCGTCTTGAGTTGTAATTGCCCATCACATAACCAACGGTATCTGAAAATACAGATGCTGGGTCGTTGTTTTTGTTGGTTAACTGTACTTTATATTGTTGTAATATAAATTGGAATATTTGAGCGTCTTTACGAGGTGCTACAAAATAACCGTGTAATACTTCTAGTGCAGTCGCTAAATCTTTAGGGCTGCTGCTACCTGAAAAGCCTTGCATGTATTCGGCAATGGATGGATTGATGGCAAAGTTTTTACCAGCAAACATTTTTTGCATACTCTGGAAATCGATACTACCCATACCGCCATATGCAGCTACAATGGCAGCGTTGGATGCATTAATAAAATCTGCATCTGAATATAAAGAGGATCCACCCCAGCTAATAGCCGAAAACTGAGTCTCATCATTTTTAAAGGCAGTAGGCTTAACAATCACTTTGGCGCCATTGGATAAGGTCCAAACGCGTGTACCAATGCTGTCGTATTTATTTTCTGAAACAATTTTACCTGCAACAGGCGCTTTTGGTAATAGTGGTCCTGAAGCTACTTTATCTTGGTAAGGGCTAAGTTTAGCAATAGGTTTAGCAAGTATGGCTTTGATACCCGCTTCCGTCATTAAGTTAGCCTTTTCTTTTTCAGGAGCTAGTACTAAAACAGTTTTACCTGTTACGTTAAGCCACTGATTGATAAGTGCGTTTACTTCCTGTAAAGCAATGGTAGGAAGGTAGCGCTGGTACATTTCAAATTCTTTTTCGATACCAGGGATCGCTTCACCCTTTAAAAAGTTGCGTACGTATTCTTGTAAAATTTGAACCGATTTTGTTTTGTCTTTTTCTTTGAAAGAATTTTCCATACGAGACATTACGTTTTTAACCGCTCTGTCTAGTTCAGATTGAACAAAGCCATACTGCTTTACTCTTTCATTTTCTGTTAAGATGGCATTAAACGCCGCATCCATTTCTTTAGCTGTTTTAGGAACGGCTAAAAGGGTAAAAGCGTCTTTGTCTCCCAAAAATTCGCCGTAGCTACTGCTAGCAAATAAAAATGGCGCTTCTGGTTTTTGAGAAAGTTCGTCTAGACGGCTACTCATCATTTGGTTAAAGAGTTCGCGCACTATGCCTTGTCTGTATTCTCCCTCGGTGGTTGCTTCTTTAACAGCAGGGATCATATAAAACATTTGAAGCACATTGTATGCTTGCTCCGGATCTGTTAAAATAGAAATACGGGTATCTGTAAAAGCAGGGATGCCAAATTTAGTGCGTGGTTTAGGATTTGCTGGGTTAGTGAGTTTGCCAAAATGCGCTTGAATCATTTTTTCTGTTTCAGCAACATCAATATCACCAACTACAATCACCGCTTGTAAATTAGGGCGGTACCAATCTTTATAAAATCCAGTAAGTTCACTGTAAGGTGCTCCATTGATACTTTCTTTGGTACCAATAGGAAGTCTTTTAGCGTATTGAGAACCATTTAAAATAACAGGGAAATATTTATCACGAAGGCGCGCATCGGCACCTCTACCAAGTCTCCACTCTTCTGTAACAACGCCACGCTCTTTATCAATTTCGATGGGATCAAAACTTACTTGATGCGCCCAGTCTTCTAAAACCTGCATGGCTTTTTTATAAACCATTGGACTATCGGTAGGAACTTGAAGTTCGTACACTGTTTCATCAAAGCTTGTGTATGCATTTAAGTCAGCACCAAAATTAACACCGCTTTTTTCTAGGAAGTCTACTAATTCTTGCTTTTTAAAATTTTTGGTTCCATTAAAACACATGTGTTCTACAAAGTGCGCAAGGCCTCTTTGTTTTTCTGTTTCTAATGTTGAACCAGCATTTACTACAAGTCTTAACTCGGCTCTATTTTTAGGCTCAACGTTTTTTCTGATGTAGTAAGTGAGTCCGTTTGCTAGTTTACCAATTTTAACTTTTGAATCGGTGGGTAATTTTGCATCCGTTGGTTTTTGAGCGGTACTTACAAAAAAAGCACCAACCAGTACGATGAGCATTAAATGTTTGATTCGTTGTTTCATAGTTTCTAATTTATTATGCATGATGAAGCCCCAGCGAAAATCCTAATTTCTCAATCAGATTTTTTGGGAGTGCAGGAATTTTTCTTCTTTCAATTAAATAAGTGGAGAGTCCGGAAAGGTCTCTATAAATAAAATGTTTGTTAAGGGCGCCCTCTAAATATCCAGCTCCAGAAGTGTTGCCCGTTCCAACGCGCATACCTATCATGCGGCGAACCATAATTAAATGTTTATGACGCCAATTACTCATGAGGTGATCGATCTCAATTAAGGCGTCTAACACCTGGTAAGAATTTTGAAAAATAGGGTAGTCGCGATAGAGCATAATAAAGAGCGCCGCCCCCATCGCTTTGGGCGAAAAAGAGCTTCTTAAATTGGCTAACATTTCGGGTGTAGCATCGGCCGGAATTTTTTCAAAAAAAACATAATCAAAATCGTGAATTTTTGACGCCTCACGCGGGGTTAATCCAGCCTCATAAATAGTTCGGTAATCGTCCCAAAAATGGGCACCAAATTCGTCGTTAAAAAACGGCATTCTTTCGAGCCATTCGTTAACGCGGGTTAATAAATTTTTATCTGCTTCGGCGGTTGAAATTTGATCGTAATCAGGTTTGTCAAATCCACCTTCGCCTGTTTTTTTGTAATAATCTTTTTGATGTCTATTGTCAATTTCTAATCCAAGTTTTGCTTCGATCATTCTGAACTGCTTAGACTGAAATCCAGATGATGGTGTAAGCAAATTTCTGAACGCTAAAAAGTCGAGCGGCATCATGGTGTCAAGTACGTTCACTTGATCATTTAAAAGCTGTAAAATTTTTATAATTCGGCTAAGTCTGTGACGCACCAAGTTCATGTCTTCGGCGTTGTCGTTGATGGCGGGCTGGCCAAAAACATCCAAAACATAATCGAGTTCAAAAATGATTTGTTTGAACCAAAGTTCATAGGCTTGATGGATCACAATAAACAACATTTCGTCATGTGCTTTTTCGTGACCGTCCGTAAAACTAACAGGGTACTGTGCATCTAAAACTTTGTCTAGATGTAGGTAGTCTGCGTAGTATAAAGCCTTCTTTTCCATAGGGTTAAACGTGATACAAAGAAAAGCAATTTTTAGCCCTCGCTACCCACAGTTTACCCCCAAAACTTATCCTATATTTGCGGTATGACGCGCGAACAACTAGTGGCTCAAATCAGGGCTAAAAAATCATATTTATTGGTGGGTTTAGACTCTGAAGTTTCTAAATTGCCAAAGCACTTGCAAGGCAAGCCAGATGCGGTTTTGACGTTTAATAAAGCCATCATAGATGCTACCAAAGATTACTGTGTTGGTTATAAAATAAATACCGCTTTTTACGAGTCTGAAGGGGTAAAAGGTTGGGAAACCATGCAGGAAACACTAGCATATATCCCCAAAAATTTGTTCACAATAGCCGACGCAAAGCGGGGAGATATTGGCAATACATCGGCCCAATATGCCCGTACTTTTTTTGAAACCATGCAGTTTGATGCGGTAACGGTAGCCCCTTATATGGGTGAAGATAGCGTGCGCCCTTTTCTAGAATATCAAAATAAATGGACCATTGTTTTGGGGTTAACATCCAATGCAGGTAGTCAAGATTTTGAACAACAAACACTCGCTAATTCTGGCAAACAATTGTACGAAGTAGTACTTGAAAAAGTAGCAAGTTGGGGTACGCCCAACAACTTAATGTTTGTGGTGGGTGCTACCAAAGCAAGTGATTTTTCGAGCATCAGAAATATAATCCCCAATCACTTTTTATTGGTGCCAGGTATTGGCGCACAAGGTGGAAGTTTAGAAGAAGTTTCTAGCCATGGCGCTACCCCAGATTGTGGTTTGTTGGTAGCAGCTAGTAGGGCTATTATTTTTGCTAGTAACGGTGAAGATTTTGCTGAAGCTGCTGCCGAGGCTGCCAAAAAATATGCCACAGAAATGGCTGGATACTTAAAATTATAAGATAAACTTTTCGAGTAATAAGCCTGCCCAAATTTGGTGCATTTTTGCACTATAATGAAGGCCATCTTGCGCGATCATTTCTGGTGCACAATTTCTAGTAAAATCTGTGATGTAAATCAAGTCAATTTCCATGTCTTCACAACGCTTTTTTATAACCTTATTAAAGGCGTCAATTTGTGCACTAATTTCTGTTAAATTTAGCCCCGTTTCTGCGCTCTTTTTTTGTGCAAATGGAGTATGCGCCCAGTCGGGTATGGAAAGCACAAAAACACGACTATTTTGATGCCCATTATACTGCAAAGCTTTGAGTAGTAAAAAGGTAAATTCCTGGTCAAATTCGGTGATGGATAAATTCCGGTATTGGTTGTTCACGCCAATTAAAAGTGTGACAAAATCGTACTGTTTTTGGAGTACTGTATGGATTAAATGGGTGGCCAATTCGTTAGTGGTCCAACCTGTTTTTGCCACTATTTCTGGCGCCATAAAACCTGGGTATTTGGCCCTTAATTTTTGCACCAATTGGTATGGGAAACCCTCGTGTAAGGGTACTGATTCGCCAATTGTATAAGAGTCGCCGAGTGCTAAATATGTGGGGTGCATGGTACCTGAATTAAAATGTTTTTAGAATTTCGTAGAACCTATACACGTCTTCAAAACTGCAATAAAGTGGTGCTGGTGCAACTCGAATAACACCCGGTTCACGGTAGTCAACAATTATGCCATGCTCCTTCATTTTCTGATAAATTTCTTTTCCTTTTTCTTCAAAATAGAGGCATAGTTGTGCGCCTCTTTGGTTTGGATCAGAAGGGGTAATAAGGGTAAAAGAAAGGGACGCTAATTGATCTAATAAATACGCCAAGTATCCGGTAAGTGCGATGCTTTTATTACGTAAATTTTGCATGCCCGCTTCTTCGAACATAGATAAAGAAGCTTTTAAATTCACCGTATTAAATACCTGCGCGGTACTCATATTCCAACCCGAAGCAGTAGGTTTTGCAACAAATCCTTTTTCCATTTTAAAGCGGGTAGCTTCATCATTTCCCCACCATCCACCAAGCCTTGGGGTGCTAATATTAGTTACATGTTTTTCATTTACAAATACACCACCTACGGCACCTGGTCCTGCGTTCAAATACTTATAAGAACACCATACGGCAAAATCTACATTCCATGCATGTAACTCCATGGGTACATTGCCTGCAACGTGTGCCAAATCAAATGCCGCTATTGCACCCACTTGGTGTGCAGCTTCGGTAATAGATTTGAAATCAAAAAGTTGACCCGTGTAATAATTAATGCCACCAAAAAGCACCATGGCAAGGGAGTCGCCTGCCTCATAAATGGCCTTGGTAATTGCGCTATTATCTAAAGTTTTTTTACCCGCTTCCGGCTTAATTTCTATAATGGCAGTATCCGGATCTAGGTTAAAATGTTTTACAAGTGTTTCTACCGCGTACTGATCGGAAGGGAAAGCGCCCGCCTCCATCATAATCTTAAAACGGGTAGGAGAAGGCTTATAAAAACTAAGCATTAAAAGATGCAGGTTTACCGTAAGGGCGTTCATGACGGTGATTTCATTTTCTTGGGCGCCCATCATTTTAGCCAGGGTAGACCTTGTATATTCTTGATAATGTAGCCAAGGATTGGTGCCTCCAAAATAACCGCCAATGGCTAATTCTCTCCAACTGGCAAGTTCGGTATCTATAGCAGCAGCTACATTTTTAGGCTGAAGCCCGAGTGAGTTTCCACAAAAATAAATGACATCATTTTCTCCATGTTTAGGGAAATGGAACTGCGATTTAAATGGTGCGAGCGGATCATTTGCGTCCATATTGGCGGCAAATGATGGAGACGCTTCATAAGTGGTAGAATACTGATACATAGATTAAAGTTAACGCCCCTTTTGCACAAAGGTTCATCCGGCTGTCAATTTTATATATAAATGTGCAACAGAATGGCCAATATTTTAGTAGAATGCTTATTTTCATCTCCTCTATAAAATCAATTCTATGAAGTATTGCACATCCCTTTTTTGCCTGTTTGTAGCTGCCCTTTTTTTGAGCAGTTCGGTTACTGCACAACAGGTTCCTTTAACCAAAGCCAACTATGCACTTGCTGCAAGATTCTCACCTAAAAAAGTAGGTAAACTTATTTTTTCTACATCGGTGGATCCGCATTTTCTAAAAAAGTCGGAACGCTTTTGGTATATGTACGAAACCACCGAAGGTAAAAAGTGGTACATCGTAGATCCGCTTAAAGCAGAAAAGAAAGTGCTTTTTGATAACGCCGATTTGGCCGCAAAAATTACGCGCATAGTTAAAGATCCATTTGATGCGCAGCATTTAGCCATTGATAGCATGCGTTTTATTAGAGACGAAAATTGGATTCAGTTTGAGGTAAAAAGTACCCAAGAAATTGAAAAGAAAGATTCGACCGCTAAAAAAGGTACGCCTGCTGTAAAAGTGAAAAAAGTATTTTATTTCGAATACAATTTGCAAACTGCAGAGCTTATAGAACTTCCTGAATTGAAGAAGCCAAAACGCAAACCAAGTTGGGCGAATGTGTCGCCTGATGGTAACTCAGTAGTTTTTGGTCGTAACAATAACTTGTACTGGATGGATAAGGCTTCTTACGAAAAGGCCTTAATCAATGAAAACGATTCTACCATTGTTGAAAAGCAATTGACCAAAGATGGTATCGAAAATTTTGGCTATTTCAATGACAATAATTTATCAGGTACGGGTCAAACCGACGAAGAAAAAGAAAAGGCTAAAAAGAAGCGTAAGGGTGCTTATGTATTGTGGTCGCCTAATTCTAAATATTTTGTAGTTAAAAAAGTAGACAATACCAAGGTTAAGGATTTGTGGGTGATTAATAATGTAAGTGGTCCTCGTCCAACACTAGAAACTTATAAATATTGGATGCCTGGCGAAAAAGAAGCGCCCGTAGATCATTTGTATGTATTTGATATTACTACCGCTACTGGTAAAGAACTGAACGTTTCAAAATTCAAAGACCAGGGTGTTGCTGTATGGTCTGACCCAGGAAAAGTAAACACAAGAGATGACGATTTTAGAGCATCTGTATGGTTAGGTGATAACAATAAATTTTATTTTACAAGAACCAGTCGCGATCAAAAGCGAATCGATGTTTGCACGGTAGACGTGGCGACAGCAACCGTTAATCCATTAATTACCGAAACCTTTAATACCTATATCGAAAATAAAAGAGTAGGACTAGTAAATGGTGGTAAAGAGCTTATTAAATGGAGCGAACAGGATGGATGGGCTCATTTTTATTTACACGACGAAAGCGGTAAGCTTAAAAATCAAATTACATCAGGTACGTATCATTGCGAAGAAATTTTAGGCATTGACGAAGCAAAACGTGTTTTATATTTTTCTGCGAATGGTAAAGAAGCTGGTGAAGATCCGTACCTTTTACACGCATACCGTGTAAATTTTGACGGTACCGGTTTAAAACTTTTAAATCCGGGTAATTTTGACCATGCTATGCGCATGAATGACAACAATACTTTCTTTGTTAATAATTTTTCGCGTGTAAACTCGGTGCCAGCATCGGTACTTTACAATGCAGAAGGCAAAAAAGTAATGGATCTTGAAACCGCCGACTTGTCATCACTTATGGCAACGGGCTATAAGTTCCCTGAAACATTTAAAGTAAAGGCAGATGATGGCATCACCGATTTATATGGTGTGATGTATAAACCTTTTGATTTTGATTCAACTAAAAAATACCCCATTATAGAGTATGTATATCCGGGCCCTCAAACCGAAGCGGTTAACAAAGCGTTTACCAAAGGTATGGACCGTATAGACCGTCTTGCTCAAATGGGATTTGTGGTGGTTACTATTGGAAACAGAGGCGGGCATCCTGCAAGAAGCAAGTGGTACCATAATTATGGGTATGGCAATTTGCGTGATTACGGTTTAGCAGATAAAAAAGCAGCGGTAGAACAACTTGCAGACCGCTTTACATTTATCGATATTGATAGAGTAGGTATTCATGGTCATTCGGGTGGTGGATTTATGAGTACTGCTGCAATGCTGGTATATCCTAACTTTTTTAAAGTAGCTGTTTCGTCGGCGGGTAATCATGACAATAGCGTGTACAACCGTTGGTGGAGTGAACAACACCATGGTGTTAAAGAAGTAATTGGAGATAAAGGCGATACTAGCTTTTTATACAGCATCGAAAAAAATCCGGACCTAGCTAAAAATTTAAAAGGTCATTTGATGCTTTCTCATGGTGACATTGATAACAACGTACACCCAAGTAATACCATTCGTATGGCCAATGCATTAATTAAAGCGAACAAGCGTTTTGATCTAGTGCTACTGCCTGGTCAAAGACATGGATATGGTGATATGACAGAGTATTTCTTTTGGCGTCAAGCAGATTATTTTGCAGAACATTTACTAGGGGACAAAACCGGTAGGTCAGAAACGGAAATAGAAGAAATGACAAAAGAAATGGAGCAGTCAAACAAAGCTGCTGCAGGTGGAAGAAGAAATTAATATTGCCATTTCTGGCGTTTAAAATGGCTGGCATGAAAATATTTTTAATTGGGTTGATGGGGTCAGGGAAAAGCTATTGGACAAAACAGTTGGCTAAAAAATATAAGACCGGCGGATACGATTTAGACTACTTAATTGAGGTAAAAGAAGAAAAAACCATTGCCGAATTATTTACGGAAGATGGGGAAGAGCATTTTAGAAAAGTAGAGTCGGCGGTATTAAAATGGTTTGATCAAAAAAAGACCTACGTGCTTGCAACCGGCGGTGGGGCTCCTTGTTTTTTTGACAATATGGCCTGGATGAATAAGCAGGGCGTAACTATTTGGCTCGATGAACCCTTACCTGTTATTGCGGCAAGGCTAATGCCCGAAAAAGCGCACCGCCCTTTAATTGCTACGTTATCGGACGTGGAGCTGTTGTCTTTTTTAGAAAAGCAACTAGCGGCTAGGTTGCCATTTTATAGTGCTGCTCAAATTCATTTACAAGAAGATTCGATTACTGCCGACAGTTTTAAAAAAGCTCTTGCTAAATTATAAATCATGCTATCTAAATATTATATCTCTATTGCTGCTTTTTTGGGTGCATTAACAGTGGCCCTTGGTGCATTTGGCGCACACGCTTTAAAAGCGGTGTTATCCCCAGCGGCACTCATTACATACGAAACAGCGGTCCGCTATCAAATGTATCATGTGGTAGCGTTACTAATAACGGGCATCTTAATTAATAAAGCGGCATCTCCTAAGCAGCAAAAGCTACTAAGCAGGGCAGGGATGTTTTTTATCGATGGCATTGTCCTCTTTTCAGGCTCCTTGTATTTTATAGTGGCAAAGCCTTTTTTAGGGATCGAAGGATTAGCATGGGTAGGTGTTATAACACCGATGGGTGGCCTACTTTGGATGGTGGCATGGATTCTATTGGGGCTCTCTCAACTGCCAAGCGTGGAAAACTCCAAGGCCGTTTAGCATTTTTGCACATCGGCCCGTAAGCGGTGATAGACCGCTCCCCTTAACTTATATTTGTTTCCATGGCAAATAGTTTAAGAAAGAAAGCAACCACTCCTCCAGACCCTGAGCAGCTAACGCCAGATAAGGAAACCGAAGTAACCGTTACGGAAGTTGTCAAAGACGAGCGTACTACTAAAATAATTGGTTCTGTAACCTTATTGTTTGCGGCCTTCTTATTTGTTGCCTTTACGTCTTATTTATTTACTTGGCAAGAAGACCAAGATAAAGTACACCAGTTTGGCATTAAAATTTTTGCAGAAAATGATTTGCGTGTAAGCAATTTATTAGGTGTGCTTGGTGCTTACGTGGCACACTCTTTATTCTATAAAGGATTTGGCCTAGCCTCTTATTTATTTTGCACTTTCTTTTTTGTATTGGGGGTTAACTTAATTTTTGGTAAAAAAATATTTAGTCTTTGGCGCAACGCGCGATATGTACTTATAGGTCTTATTGTATTGAGTACTGCTTTTGCGTTTGTGGCATCTGCAAGTTCATTTTCTTGGGGTGGTGCCGTGGGTGAGTTGTTTACTTCATTCCTGCAAAAATGGACGGGTACCTTTGGTACGGGCGCCATTTTATTGTTAGCCGCATTTAGCTATTTTATCTGGCGCTTTAATCCAGTGTTTACGGCTCCAAAGTTTAATTTTAAGTCTACTAGTAACGATACTTCCGATTTAGGGGCTCCATTTACCCTCGATGATGAAAAACCGGTTGTGCAAGCATGGGATGAAGCGGGTGCACTCGTGCCAGATCCTAATGCACCTGCTGAAGAAGAACTAGACACCGACGAAGCAGCGGAAAAAAAAACGGCAGTAGTACCGGTGATGCCCAGCGGCAATAAATTAAAATCGGAAGGAAAGGCAGTGTCTGTTATTATGCCTGATGCGCCCGAAGAAATCATGCCGGATGCATTAACGCCACATATGAGTGGTGAAGCTCCACTAGATTTAGATGAGACAATAGAAGAAGAAACCGAAGAAGACGACAATGAAGATTTGTCTTTAGAAATTAACGAAACACCCATAGAGGAAGCAGCGCCTGCAGCAAGTATTGGCAAACTCAATACCAAATATGATACCACACTCGATTTAAAAAGCTATAAGTATCCAAGTATTAATTTACTGGAAACACATGGTAGTGAAAAAATTGTGCACGATCCACAGGAATTGGAAACGCACAAAAATCAGATCATTGCTACGTTAAAAAACTACGACATTGCCATTCAAAAAATTCAGGCAACGGTTGGTCCTACGGTAACACTCTATGAAATTGTTCCTGCGCCGGGTGTTCGTATTAGTAGAATTAAAAACCTCGAAGACGATATTGCGCTAAGCCTTGCGGCACTTGGTATTCGTATCATTGCGCCAATACCAGGTAAGGGTACGATTGGTATAGAAGTGCCTAATATTAGAAAGTCGGTGGTTAGTATGAAAACACTTTTAGCGAGTGATAAATTTAGAACTTCTGATTATTCTTTACCTATTGCGATTGGTAAAAAAATCGACAACGAAAATTTCATCGTAGACCTTGCGAGCATGCCACACTTATTAATGGCGGGTGCTACTGGTCAGGGTAAATCGGTGGGCTTAAATGCGATACTCGTATCGTTACTTTATAAAAAACATCCATCTCAACTTAAGTTTGTTTTAGTGGATCCTAAAAAAGTGGAGTTGAGTTTATACCGTGTTATTGAAAAACACTTTTTAGCAAAACTTCCTGGTGAAGATGATGCCATTATTACGGATACTAAAAAAGTAATCAATACCCTCAATGCACTTTGTATTGAAATGGACAACCGTTATGACTTATTAAAAGAAGCCGGTTGTAGAAATATTAAAGAGTACAACGAGAAGTTTACGGCCAGAAAATTAAATCCAGAAAAAGGGCATCAGTACCTTCCATTTATCGTACTAGTGGTAGATGAGTTTGCCGATTTAATTATGACGGCGGGTAAGGAGGTAGAAATGCCAATAGCAAGGCTTGCGCAGCTTGCGAGAGCGGTAGGTATTCATCTAATCATTGCCACACAACGCCCTTCTGTAAATATCATAACAGGTACCATTAAAGCCAATTTCCCAGCGCGTATTGCATTTAAAGTATCTAGTAAAATTGATAGCCGTACCATTTTAGATGCGGGTGGTGCAGAGCAACTAATAGGAAAAGGAGATATGCTGGTTAGTTATAATGGAGAAATTACCCGTTTACAATGTGCGTTTGTTGATACCCCAGAAGTAGAGGCTGTTTGTGAATTTATTGGGGACCAAAAAGGCTATCCACAAGCGTTTTTACTACCAGAATATGTGGATGAAAAGGATATGGAAGGCCGTGATTTTGACTCTGGCGATAGAGACCCATTATTTGAAGATGCAGCACGTTTAATTGTTCAAAGCCAAATGGGGTCTACATCACTTATTCAGCGCCGTATGAAGCTAGGATATAATAGAGCGGGCCGTTTAATGGATCAATTGGAGGCTGCTGGTATAGTAGGGCCTAACCAAGGGAGTAAGGCTAGGGAAGTGCGCTTTAAAACCGATACTGAACTAGAGATGTTTTTAGAAACACTCTAAAACCTATCTTTGCCGGCAATAAGCCCAAAAATCAACATCCATGAAAAAGTTATTTTCATTTGTTATAGTTGTCCTTTTAGTTGTTAGTGCACATGCACAAAACGATCCCAATGCCAAAAAGGTATTGGACATGGTAAGTGCTAAAGTAAAAAGCTTTACCACTATCACTGCAAATTTTTCTATCAATTCGGTGTCTAGTAAAGGAAAAAACAACGGTGTTAAATCGGGGGTTATTTCTATCAAAGGCGCAAAGTATGTTTTAGCGCAAGGTAAAATGCAAGTGATTAGCGATGGTGTTAAAACCTACAATTTTGATGGTGCTAAAACGATAACTGTTACAAGTCTCGAAGAAAGTGGTCAATCATTAAGTCCACAAAAGATTTTGTCTGGTGATTATGCCAAAGATTTTGTTTGCAAACTAATTGGTACAAAGGCAGGACAAAGTGAAATTGAGATGAAGCCTATCGATCCGCGCAAAAATTTTTCTAAGGTGAATGTATTTGTAAACAATGCTAAATCGATGATTACAAAAGCGGTTATCTTAGATAAGAGCAACAATACTTTAATTGTGAGCTTTAGTAATTTGGTTTCTAATAAAGTATTAGACAACGCACTCTTTGTTTTTAACAAAGCGAAGTATCCAAAAGACGTTGAAATTTTAGATTAATCCTCCACTTTATTGCACTAAAAAAGTAACACCCTCAAGGGCTAAGTCTGTGTTTGCAAAAACAGTACGTGCTTCCTGTACATGGGTTTCAATACTTTCATATTTACTGCTAAAATGTCCAATGAGTAAGCGTTTTACGCCCGCTTCTTTGGCAATGGTTGCGGCCTGCGTAGTGGTGGCATGAAACCTTTCAGCTGCTTTTTGTGTTTGGTCTTGTAAATAAGTGGCTTCGTGGTACAGTAAGTTAGCGTTCATGGCATGCGCGGCCAAACTAATGTCAAAAATAGTATCGGCGGTGTAGGTGTATTTTTTATTGGGGTTTGCCGGGTCCGTTAAATTTTCGTTTAATAAAACGGGACCGTTTTTTGTTTGGTAATTCCTACCTTTTTTTAATTCGTCATAAAAACTAAAAGGAACTTCTGCTGCAATCACTTTTTCTTTATTGATTTTTCTGGGCGCTTTGTTTTCTGAAATGGTAAAACCATAACAAGGTATTCTGTGCTGGGTAGGAAAGCAGCTAACTTTAAATTTTGGGGTTTCAACAAGTAAACCTGCAGCTGTAATGGTATGAAAATGCAAAGGGTAGGGAATGCTTGATCCGGCAACCGCTAATTGCATATCAACAATTTGTTGGAGGCCCGGCGGGCTAAAAATGGTTAATTCGGTGGTTCGCCCCAATAACCCCATGCTGGTAATCAGGCCAATAAGGCCAAAATAATGGTCGCCATGGAGGTGTGAAATGAAAATGTGGTTGATTTTGCTTCTTTTTACCTTGTAACGGCTCATTTGAATTTGGGTAGCTTCTCCGCAATCTATCAGAATGGACTGATCCTGAATGCTGACTACCTGGGCCGTTGGATGCCTATCGTAGGCCGGAAGGGCCGAATTATTGCCTAAAATAGTGACTCCGAACATATATTTATGGGAAAATGGCGTAAAAAGATGCCCAAATTTATCCTTTTTACATTATAATACCTACCTTTGCAGCCGATAAAAAATAGAAGAAAACAATTACGGAGTCTTATTTAAACATTTTGAAATGTCGCATTTAACAAAAGAAAAAACAGCAAGTATTTTTGCTGAGTATGGTGGAAAAGCCACTAACACGGGTTCAATCGAAGGTCAAGTAGCAATACTTACTGAACGTATTTCCCATATTTCTAAGCATTTACAAGCTAACAAACAAGATCATTCTTCACAACGTGGTTTGATGATGATGGTTGGTCAGCGTAAGCGCTTATTGGCTTACATGCAAAAGCATAACCTACAGGGCTATCGTGCTCTAATTGAAAAACTAGGTTTAAGAAAGTAATTTTTCTTTACTAATGATACTGCTATTCCCAACTGCTTATTCATAACGGTTGGGAATAGTTATTTCTATTGGTACCTAATTTTTTGATTCATTCATTACCCAATCAACACAATTTTATGTTATCACAACCAATAAGTGTAAGTTTTGATCTTGGCGGCGGTCGTCAAGTTTCTATTGAAACTGGCAAGCTTGCGCGTCAAGCAGATGGATCAATTACCGTTCGTCAAGGTAATTGCGTTTTATTAGCAACCGTTGTTGCCAATAAAGATCCAAAAGAAGGACAAGATTTTTTCCCATTAAGCGTAGACTACCAAGAAAAGTTTGCTTCTGCAGGCCGTATTCCTGGTTCGTTTTTTAAGCGTGAAGCGCGTTTAAATGATTATGAAATATTAACGAGCAGGTTAATTGACCGTGCTTTAAGACCTTTATTCCCTGAAGATTATTTGTGCGATGTACAAGTACTTGTAAGTTTAATTTCTAGTGATGCAGAAGTATTACCAGATTCACTTGCTTGTTTAGCTGCATCTGCTGCACTTGCAGTATCAGATATTCCAGTAAAAGAAATTATTTCTGAAGTGCGAATTGCACGTGTTAACGGACAGTTTTTAGTAAACCCTACACGTTCGGAACTTGCGCAATCAGATTTAGAATTCATTATTGCTGCTACCGAAAAAAACCTAATGATGGTGGAAGGTGAAGCAAAAGAATGTTCTGAAGCAGATTTAATTAAAGCCCTTGAAATTGCGCACGATGCAATCCGCATTCAAATTAAAGCGCAAGCAGAATTAAGAGCTAAAAAAGGTGTTACAACTGTAAGAGATTACAAGAAGCCACCTCAATCAGAAGCCATTCAAGCTACAGTAAATGCATTTGCTGCTAAGCGTGTGTATGAAATTTCACGTAAAGGTTCTTCTAAGAATGAACGTAGCGATGCATATAGCGCACTAAAAGATGAGTTAATTGCTAGCCTTGGCGAAGACGTTACCGATTTAGATAAAAAATTAGCTAAAAAATATTACGAAGACCTTAAGTGGGAAGTTGTACGTAACATGATGGTTGATGAGCGTATCCGTTTAGACGGTCGTGCGCTTGATCAAGTTCGTCCACTTGCAATGGAAGTAGAACCACTTCCTACACCACACGGTTCGGCATTATTTACAAGAGGTGAAACACAATCTTTAACGACTGTAACATTTGGTACCAAACTAGATGAGTTGTTACAAGAAAGTGCTGCAAAATCTGAATACACACCATTTATTTTACATTATAATTTCCCTCCATTTAGTACAGGTGAAGTTAAAATGATGCGTGGTGTTGGACGTAGAGAAGTAGGACATGGTAACCTTGCTATGCGTTCTTTAAAGCAAATGATGCCTAAAGAAGATTACGCATACACGGTTCGTGTAGTGAGTGATATTTTAGAAAGTAACGGTTCGTCTTCTATGGCAACTGTTTGTGCGGGTTCATTGGCGCTTATGGATGCGGGTGTTCCTGTTCCTAAGCACGTGAGTGGTGTTGCAATGGGTTTGATTTCTAGAGAAGATGGTAAATACGCGATCTTAACAGATATCTTAGGTGATGAAGATCATTTAGGTGATATGGACTTTAAAGTTACAGGTACCCGTGATGGTATTTGTGGCGTGCAAATGGATATTAAAGTAGACGGTTTAAGTATGGACATTATGCGTGAAGCTTTGGCTCAAGCGCGAACTGGTCGTTTACATATCTTAGATGCGATGTACGAATGTATGCCAGCGCACAGACCAGAAGTGAAGCCACATGCGCCTCGTATGGTTAAACTAGTAATCGATAAAGAATTTATCGGTGCTGTAATCGGACCAGGTGGTAAAGTGATTCAAGAAATTCAGCGTGAAACAGGTACAACTATTAATATTGAAGAAGTTGGTAACACCGGTCATGTAAGCATTTTCTGTTCTGAAAAAGCAGGTCTAGAAAAAGCATTAGCATGGGTAAAAGGTATCACTGCTGTTCCTGAAGTAGGTGATGTGTATGAAGGTCCTGTTAAAGGCATTAAAGAATTTGGTGCATTTATCGAATTCATGCCTGGTAAACAAGGCTTATTACATATCTCTGAAATTAGTTGGTCGCGCCTAGAAACCATGGATGGCATCTTCAATGAAGGTGACATGGTAAAAGTTAAGTTGGTAGGCTTAGATCCTAAAACGGGTAAATTTAAGTTAAGCCACAAGGCCTTGATACCAAGACCAGGAGCTGAATAAGCTTTAGGTATGTACAATAATAGATTCAAAGGCCCGTTTTAAAAACGGGCCTTTTTGTTTTTAGCCCCTTGTAAATAATAGGATAATATGAGTACAACCATACAGGTTTCTATAGAAGTTGCTGATGAAGCCGTTAAGGATATAATGATTGCCGAGTTAGCGGATTTGGGGTTTGATGGCTTTGAAGAAACAGAAACTGGCCTTTTTAGCTATATAGATTCGGCTAAGTTTGATACGGAGGTATCGGGTGGGTTAGCGGATTTGGCAGCCCAGCATGGCGCTACCTATACCAGTAACGCCATTGACAAGCAAAACTGGAACGCTTTATGGGAATCAAATTTTGAACCGGTACTAGTAGATGATTTTGTTGGGGTCCGTGCCAATTTTCATGAACCATTTAATAATCAGGTGGAGCATGATATTATTATTACGCCTAAAATGAGTTTTGGTACTGGTCACCACGGAACGACGTATTCGGTGATGCAGCTAATGCGGGGTATAGACTTTAAAGGACAGTCCGTCTTTGACTTTGGAACGGGTACAGGGCTGCTTGCGATTCTTGCGCATAAGCTTGGTGCTAGCTATGTTTTAGGGGTGGACAATGACGATTGGTGTATCGAAAACGCTTCAGAAAATATTGTAGTTAATAATACACAATCCATTGAAATAGAAAAGGTTAATGATGCTAACCTTAATAAAAAGTTTAATATTATTATTGCTAATATCAACAAGAATATTATACTTGACAATTTAGCCTTTTTGGCAGAAGCGACGGTGCCAGGGGGCGTTGTTTTACTCAGCGGCCTACTCATAGAAGACGAACCAGAAATTGAAGCTGCTTGTGCGGCTCTTGGCTGGAAACACCAAGAAACGAGGACAAGAAATAACTGGATTGCGCTGCATTACAGTGTTTAAACATAGCATCTCAAACGTTAGACGTTATTCAACGGTTTATTAATTAATCATTAATTTTAAAAATAGTCGTTCTATAACTCAACTTAAAATGTATAGTGATGAATGAATTTTTGCTCATAATAGTAGCTTACCTGATTGGTTCTATTCCAACAGCAGTTTGGGTTAGCAAGTATTTTTTTGGCATAGATATTAGAGAATATGGTAGCGGAAACGCCGGTGCTACCAATACTTTTAGAGTATTAGGTTCTAGATGGGGCAGTTTTGTGATGCTCGTGGATGTTATTAAAGGCGTGGCAGCAACTTCGCTTTATTTGTTACTGCCTCATTATTTAACCAACGAATTACACCGCACCAACTTTATGTTAGGCCTTGGTATGGCTTCCATTAGTGGTCATATATTTCCTATTTGGGCCAATTTTAAGGGTGGGAAAGGAGTTGCAACCCTTTTAGGGATGGCCGTTGCCATTCAGCCAATTGTGGCTGCTTGTTGCATTGGTGTATTTTTAATTGTACTTTTTTTAACCAGATTTGTATCCTTAAGTTCTATACTTGCCGGAATCGCTTTTATGGTTTTTATACTATTTGTTTTTAATGAACAGCCAACTCTGTACCGAATATTTGCGGTGATGGTAGCCCTCATGGTGGTATTAACACACCAAAAAAACATTGGCCGAATCATCAATGGAACCGAAAGTAAAGTTCCAATTTTACGTCACCGAGACCGCCGAAAGCAAAGAAAATCAAGCGATAAGGCCTAGTTTGCTACATTTCTTCGTTAAATACCCTATATTTTTTGTACCTTTGCACTCTTTTTAGTTAATCCCTAATTTTTTAGGTATGTCCAATCAGCCGCTGTTAGAAAAGCTTCAATTAAAAGACGAAAAGAATATCCTGATTCAAGGACTTCCTTCTTCTGTAGAAAAGCAATTTGTAAAAGTAAACTTCGCTAAAAACGTAACGCCATTAATTAGGTCTAAGAAATTGGATTTTGCTTTGGTATTTGCACTTAGCCAGCAGCAGCTTAATAATATCTTAAAAGAGGTTTTTCCGGCTATTACGCCCGAAACCAAATTATGGATCGCTTACCCAAAAACCACCAGTAAAATTGTGAGTGACCTCAATAGAGAGTCTAGTTGGGAAGTGCTTACTAAAAACGATTACGAATCGGTACGTCAAGTAACACTCGATCACGTATGGAGTGCCATTCGTTTCCAAAAAACAGATCAAATCCCAAATAAAGACCGCAGTTTTTCTGACGTTAAAAGCCTCGAGCTTAAAAGCGGTTCAGGTTTTGAAAAGCGCTTGATTGTCTTACCTGTCGATTTGGAAAGAATTTTTACCAACCACGAAGAAGCTAAAGAGTTTTTTACCTCTTTATCTATCAGCAACCAAAAAGAATACCTAAGCTGGATTCAGGGAGCTAAAAAAGCAGAGACTAGACAAATCCGTTTAGAAACTGCCGTAGAAAAGCTGATGGCTGGTAAAAGAAACCCCACCGAAAAATAAACCTTACACAGCCGCGGTAGCGAGTTCTTTAATGGCAGCAACAAGCTGGTCCAACTCTTTTGTTGAGGTAAACACATTGGGGGTGATTCTACATCCCACCACATTACCCGTGTCAATACCTACCGTGTAAATCTTGTATTTCTCAAAAAGTGTTTTAGCAAGTGTAGCAGGTGGCATCCCCTTAATGCCCACATTGGCAATCGCACAAATTCGAGTATCCTGTTTTGGGGTGTTGTACACAACGCCAGGCATATCCATAATTTGTTTAGTCCAATATTGTTGTAAAAATTTAAGACGAGCCTGTTTGCGCGCGGGGCCAATAAGTGTGTAATGTTCTATAGAATCTTCGATGGTTAAATCGGTGGCAACAGGGTGGGTGCCCGTGTGGTTAAATTTTGCAATGCCTACTTCTTCAGATTTTGAAGGTCCAATTAATGGCCACGCAGCATCCTGATTTTCTTTGCTTATATATAATATACCGGCGCCTAATGGACTCGATAACCATTTGTGTAAACTAGCTCCGTAAAAATCACAATGTAAATCTGGTATGGTAAATACGAGTTGCGCAAAAGCGTGTGCACCATCTACGAGTACTTTAACACCATGCTCGTGAGCCATGTCACAAATTTTGCGAATTGGCATTACCTGTCCAGAAATATTAATAACGTGCGATACGAGTAGCAGTTTTGTTTTTGGGGTAATAGCATTTTTATAAAGTGCTACAATTTCTTCATCGGAACTTGGATTAAGGGGTACCGAAAGTATTTTATTAACCACGCCATGTCTGGCTGCAACTTCTCTAAACATATCCAGCATAGCGCCATAGTCTTGCACGGCCATAATGGCTTCGTCGCCAGCTTGCCATTTAAAGCCAGCAATAATAGTATCTAACGACTCGGTAGTGTTTCTGGTGATAACAATTTCGGAAGGGTCGCAACCTGCAAGCGCCGCAAGTTTTGCGGCTACTCTTTTTTTATTTTCAAACTGTACGGTCCTCATATAATACGCCCCTAAACTGTTCACGTATTTAATATGCTCAATGTATTTGTTGAGTAGTTTTTGCGGCAAAATATTATAATACCCACTTTCTAAATTGATGTATTTTTCTTGTAACACATAATCAGCCCTGAGTGCTGCCCAAAAATCTTCGTCTCCAGCAATTTGATGTAATGGCAAGTATTGGTATTTGGCAATATGTGCCTCCGCCGAAAATTTTGTGAATGGGAGAGACATGCCTGCGAGCGTGAGTCCTTTTAAAAAAGTTCTTTTATGCATACTATTTTAATTAATCGTCGTCTTTTTCTGATGTGGATGGCATAATAAATGCAGCACGGCGTGGCGTAGGGAACGGAATATCATTTCCTTTAATGGCGTGCCATAATATTTTACTAAATTCTAGATCGTTGTTAGAATCTTCTTTTGCAAAATTTAATTTCTCTGATCTCTTTTGCCACTCGTTGTAAGCCGTATTTTTTTCTAATAAATTGTAAGAAGGTAAAATAGCTTTGTAATTAAACGGGGTAGGCGTATTTGAAAAGCAGCGCCACAAAGGTGTTGCAGCTGCATCATATTGCGACATTGGAGGAAGGCCTAAAATAAGTTCCATGGTACGAAGCATGCCACTGGTAGAATAAGGGGTATGATCTATGAAATTTCTTTTTACAAAACCACCAAAAACATAAGCCGGACTTCTGTGCGCATCCACGTGGTCGGCGCCATTTTGAGCATCGTCTTCTAACACAAATACAGCCGATTCGTTCCAGATTGGGCTCTTTGCCAAATGCTCTAAAAATAAACCTACTGCTAAATCATTATCGGCAACGTGTGCATAGGGTGTAGGTCTTCCAATTCTTGTCCCCTCTGTATGGTCATTACCAAAACGAACGGTATTGAATTTAGGCACTTGACCCAATGCTAGTAAAGAATCAAAATCTTTTTGCCACCTTCTAAACCTTAGGGTGTCAGGAATGGTTAAATTGTAGGGCTGAAAGTCTTTGCAAAAATGATCATTTAAAACAGGTACTGTTGGTTTGCCTCCCGAAATAAACTCACCATATGAGCGGTAGCTGATGCCGGCGCGGTAACAGTTATTCCAAATAAATCCGTTTTTATTATTGGCAATTTCTCTTTCACCTTCGCCGCCATACGTACCACCGCGGCCCGAGTAACTAGAAGGCCAAGTTTTTTCGAGATAATCTGTGGCATATGCACCCATGCTCCAATTATGCCCATCGGCACTTACTTCTGCGTCTACATAAAAGTTATCGAGTAAAACAAAATTGCTAGCAATGGCGTGTTGGTTGGGTGTAATATTTTTTCCAAATAATAGTAGTGAAGTATCACCATTACCGCCAGGCATATCAGCAAGCACTTGATCATAAGTGCGGTTTTCTTTGATAATATAAAACACGTGTTTAATAGGAGATGCTTGCCCTACTATACTAGGTATGGGATTGCCTGCTTCAATGCTATCTGCCTGCGTTAATTTAGTATTTGTATATGGCGTATTTTTATACACCGTTTTTGTGTAGTTAGCAAGTGTAGTAATGGAAGGGTTTGCAATAACACTCATGGTTCCGGTAAACAAAGCGCCAATGTACTGCTCGCTGCTACCTGTTTTAGTTATGCCCATGTGATGTATCACTTCTCCTTTTTTTCTAATTGGTGAAGGTCCAAATGGATTTGCTTTTGGTGTAAAGCCCTTACCATTGGATACCCATATTTTGTTGTTTAAAAAACGCACACTGGTTGGGTACCAGCCTGTAGGAATAAAACCAATAGATTTACTATTTCCAATTTTTGCGATATCAAAAACAGCAAGGCAGTTATTGTCGGCGTTGGCAATAAACAATATGTTATTTTTTTTGTCGATGGCTAAACTATTGGTGGTAGAACCGCTTGGTGCATTTGGATATAATGCGGCATCTAAAATTTCTACTACTTTTTTTGTTGAAATATCAATAATGGAAACGCTGTTGTCGTTGGCATTGCACACAAATAAATGTGTGTTGGTGATGAGCATTTCGTTGGGGTTATCTCCAACAGTGATCGGTGTTTGCCAAGTTTTTGTTTTTAAGTCAAATACCAAAACTTGATCGGCACCCCAGCAACTAATAAAGAGGGTAGCTTTATTAGGGCTTAGTTTACAAGTAAATGCTTCTGCTGCTAATCCGTATTTACCAATAATTTTTTTTGTTTTTAAATCAAAAATATAGAGCTGTTTATCTTCTCTGGTAACCGTATACAATTCACTTGTTGTTTCGTTGATTTCGATACCTGCTGGTCCAATTTTTTCGGGCCATTTTTTACCTAAAATCAAACTATCAGTAAGCATTAATTTGCCATTGTTAATTTGATAGACATTGATACGGTTGTCATGCCCGGCACTGGCGTATAAATATTTTTCGTTGGCGCTAAATTTTAATCCGTACCAAGATTTTGCAATACTCACGGAGTCAATTATTTTTTCTGATATGGGATCTATGAGTTCAATACTTTGGTAGCCTTGTCCGTTATTGGTAACGGCCATGTATTTTCCGGTGCTACTAATTTCTATATTGAGGGGTAAGTCTCCTAATGCAAAAGAAGTTCCTGCCGGATTTAATTTCCAACCATTAGCGAGTTGAATGGTTTGGGCATTTACTTGGCATGTAATTGCGCCAATGAATAGGAGTTTCAATAGCTTTTTCATAATGAATAATTAGTACTGAAAAGGTAGGGAATTTGGCTAAAACATGTACTTTCCCGTCTATTAATATTATATTACGTTTGTCATTTTGTACCTATGAAAACATTGCAAGTATTACCCGGGTTTATATTGTCTATAATTACTTTATTGCAGCCTATACAAGCGCAAACCAAACTACCCCAATCAGCAACGCCCAATGTTGTACTCATTTTTATGGATGATATGGGCTATGGTGATCCAGAAAGTTATGGGGGTTACCCATACCACACACCCAATTTAAATAAGTTAGCGGCTAGCGGTATGCGCTTCACTAATTTTTATGCGGCGCAGGCCGTTTGTAGTGCTTCTAGAGCGGCACTTTTAACAGGTTGCTACCCTAATAGAGTGGGTATTTCCGGGGCACTGATGCCTTGGTCTAATGTGGCTTTAAATCCATTAGAGGAAACCATTGCATCGATGGTAAAGCAAAGAGGATATAAAACCAGTATGATTGGTAAATGGCATTTGGGTGCTAAAGCGCCTTATTTGCCTACTTCTTATGGCTTTGATGAGTATTTGGGTTTGCCTTATTCTAATGATATGTGGCCTGTTGGATATGATGGTAAACCCAACACTGATACGGGTTCCAGAAAATCAAAATATCCAACGCTTCAACTACTTGATGGGTTTAATCCAGTAATGCCTATTAATACTTTAGAGGATCAAGCTAAACTTACAACGCTTTACACAGAGCGAGCCATAAAATTTATTGGTAACAATAAAAACAATCCCTTCTTTTTATACCTCGCACATTCTATGCCGCACGTGCCCATTGCTGTGTCTAGTAAATTTAAAAACAAAAGTGGTGCTGGCTTATTTGGCGATTTAATGATGGAAATAGATTGGTCTATTGGAGAAGTGATGAAGGCACTTGAAAAAAATGGATTAACCAAAAACACGCTCATTATTTTTACCAGTGATAACGGTCCTTGGTTAACATTTGGCAACCATGCGGGTAGCAGTGGCGGACTCCGTGAGGGTAAAGGATCTGCATGGGATGGGGGTGTTAAAGTGCCTTGTATTATGAGCTATCCGGGTGTTATTGCGCCAGGTACGGTGTGTAATAATTTGGCGGCTACTATGGATGTGCTGCCTACCATTGCAGCTCTCACAAAAAGTAATTTGCCTAAAAATAAAATTGATGGCGTAACTATATTGTCTTTATTAAAGCAGGAGCCACAGGCTAACCCACGAGATCATTTTGTTTATTATTATGACAACAATAGTCTTAAGGCAGTTAGACAAGGTAAGTGGAAATTGGTGTTTCCGCATCAGTCTCAAACATATAAAGCTACTGATATGGGCAAAGATGGTTTTCCGGGTAAATATGCTTCTGTACCCGTGCCTATGGCCTTATATGACTTATCTACAGACCCTGGTGAAACCTTGGATGTAGCAAAGCATAACCCAGCTGCCGTTTCGGCGTTAACTAGTATAGCCGATATCTATAGAGCCAGTTTAGGAGATGACTTAACCAAGCAAGCAGGTACCCAAAAAAGACCTTCGGCTACCATCCAATAATACACCTAATTGGTATGGATAATTTGCTGATAATCATGACAACAAAATGACAATTTTGGTGTTTTATTAGTCTAGATTTGCAACTCAACGCATAAAAATTCATTACAATGGAAAATACAAACACAGAAGGAAAATGCCCTTACACAGGAGCAACGGTTGCTAGCGCTACCGCTAAACTAGGTAGTGCAGGTAGTGGAACAAGAAACACAGATTGGTGGCCTAATCAATTACGATTAAACATTTTGCGCCAGCACACTGAAAAGTCAAATCCAATGGATTCGACATTCAACTATGTTTCTGAATTTAAAACATTAGACTTAAAGGTAGTTAAGCAAGACATTATTGATTTGATGACCAATTCTCAAGATTGGTGGCCTGCCGATTATGGTCATTACGGTCCATTCTTTATTAGAATGGCATGGCATAGTGCGGGTACCTACCGTACTACCGATGGTAGAGGCGGTGGTGGATCAGGTATGCTACGTTTTGCGCCACTTAATAGCTGGCCTGATAATACCAACCTTGATAAGGCGCGTTTACTTTTATGGCCTATCAAAAAGAAGTACGGTAAAAAATTATCATGGGGTGATTTAATGATCTTGACAGGTAACTGTGCTCTAGAATCTATGGGCTTCAAAACTTTTGGTTTTGCTGGTGGAAGAGAAGATGTGTGGGAACCACACGAAGATGTGTATTGGGGTTCTGAGCGTGAGTGGTTAGGTGATAAGCGTTACACTGGCGATAGAGATTTAGAAAATCCATTGGCTGCGGTACAAATGGGTTTAATTTATGTAAATCCAGAAGGTCCTAACGGCAATCCTGATCCTATTGCTTCTGCAAAAGATATCAGAGAAACATTTGCGCGTATGGCTATGAATGATGAAGAAACCGTTGCCCTAATTGCTGGTGGTCACACATTTGGTAAAACACATGGTGCTGCTGATCCAGGAAAATATGTAGGTAAAGAACCTGCAGGTGCAAGTATTGAAGAGCAGGGTACTGGTTGGAAAAATACATTTGGTTCTGGTAATGGTGTAAATACTATTACTTCAGGATTAGAAGGTGCTTGGACAACTACACCAACTAAGTGGAGTAATAACTACTTCGAAAACTTATTTAAGTTTGAGTGGGAGCTAGTAAAAAGCCCTGCTGGCGCACATCAGTGGAAGCCTAAAAATGGCGGTGGTGCTGGCACCGTGCCAGATGCACATGATCCATCATTGTCGCATGCACCAACTATGCTAACTACCGATTTAGCGTTGATATTGGATCCTGCATATGCACCTATTTCAAAAAGATTTTACGAAAACCCTGATCAGTTTGCGGATGCGTTTGCAAGAGCTTGGTTTAAATTAACACACCGTGATATGGGTCCTCGTGCTAGATACGTTGGATCAGAAGTACCTGCTGAAGTACTAGTATGGCAAGATCCTGTGCCTGCAGTGAATCATACACTTATTGATGCTGCAGATTTTGCACAGTTAAAAGCTGCTGTATTATCTTCTGGTTTAACTATTTCTGAATTAGTATCTACCGCTTGGGCTTCTGCATCTACATTTAGAGGTACAGACAAAAGAGGTGGTGCTAATGGTGCAAGAATTCGTTTAGCGCCTCAAAAATATTGGGCTGTAAACAACCCTGCACAACTATCTAAAGTTTTAGATAAACTAACTTCAATTCAACAAGATTTTAATGCGGGTGCAACGGGTGGCAAACAAGTGTCTATTGCAGATGTAATTGTACTTGCTGGTGCTGCTGCAATCGAAAAAGCTGCTAAAGATGGTGGATACAGTGTTACAGTTCCATTTACACCAGGCAGAACAGATGCTACCGAAGAGCAAACAGATGTTGCTTCATTTGGTGTATTAGAGCCTGCAGCAGATGGTTTCCGTAACTACATCAAGCCTAAAACACTTATTTCTGCTGAAGAAATGTTGCTTGATAAATCACATTTACTAAATCTTACAGCACCTGAAATGACAGTGCTTGTAGGTGGTATGCGTGTACTAAAAACCAATTTTGATGAATCAAATCATGGTGTGTTTACAAATCGTCCAGGTGTATTAACCAACGATTTCTTTACCAACCTTATTGATTACAACACTACTTGGAAAGCAACAGGACAAAATTCTTTTGAAGGAACAGATAGAGCTACAGGTGCTGCTAAATGGACAGCAACTAGAGTAGACCTTGTATTTGGTTCTAACACAGAATTACGTGCACTTGCAGAAGTATATGCTTGTGATGATGCAAAAGAAAAATTTGTTCACGATTTTGTTGCCGCTTGGAACAAAGTAATGAACTTAGATCGTTTTGATTTAGCGTAATTTATAAGTTACCAATAAATAAAAAGGCGGCACTTTTAGTGCCGCCTTTTTTATGTCTAATTAAATATATTTTTTACTTGCAATTATTTGTGATGGCTGCTGCAGCGTCTGGATATTTTTTTGCATTTGCAAGTTGCAGGGCGTTACAAGCTTCTAATTTTTTGCCGGTAGCTATATAACTCATACCTAAATAATATTCAGACTTACCCGTAGTAGAACTACCTACTGCAATAGACTTTTTAAAATAATCTATGGCGTCTGCAAATTTTTGAGCGGTGTAATAGCAGATGCCCACGTTTTCGGCGTGGGTATAATTGGTAGGATCTAATTTAAATGCACTGGCATAACAGCTTGCTGCTTTTACATACTGCCCTTTTTGAAACGCTTGTAAACCTTCTGTGGTGTAGTCGTTTGCGTTTTTATTATTGGCGTCTTTTAAGTTTCTGTTAAAGAGTGCTTTTGTTTGACTAAATGTAGCTAAATCATTTGGGAACTTTTTAATGGTGCTGTCTAACATGTTGTTAAGGTTAGCGTCTGCGCTTCCTTTTACTTCATACATGCCCAGTAAATAGTTGTTCCAAGTAAATGGCGTATTAAAATGATCTACAATTAAGTTAAATGCTTTTTTAATTTCGGTACTATCCTTCTTTTTGGATGCTGCAAAAATTAAATTTTTATAATAGCTAGTTGCGTTAGGCCAATTGTAAAATGCTCTTTTGCCACTATATAAGGCGCTATCAAAATTATTTTTAGCAGCGTAAATAGCAGTTCTTAAAAAGTCGTTATAATATAAATAAGGGTTTACGTTATCGCTTTCTTTTAAGAGTGCTAGTGCTTCGTCGTATTTTTTATCCCTTATGTAATAGCGCGCTATCATTGCTTTTAAAGGCAGGGTAGATGAAGACATGTTTGGAATAGAAGGTAGTTTTTCTACGTCTTCGGTTTTCATTACGGGGTCGGCGTTTACTTCGCCCATTACAAACTTTTGAATTTTTAAAGAGTCGTAGGTTAATTTATGAACATAAATGCTAGGCATGATGCCTATAAGTGCTACACTAAAAAATACACCCATGAGTGATTTGCGCACATTCACATTTTCTTGTTGATAGCTGATAGGGATACAAATTAAGGCTGCTGCAATGGCAAGTATCGATTGCATGGCGGTACGCTCGGCGGGGAAATTTAAAAAGGCATCCACCGCATAACAGGTAACAGCCATAAATAAAATGGTTGCTGCTAAGTGTAAATTATTAAATGACTTGTTTTTCCAAATACTAAATGTAATAATGGGTACGAGTAAAAATAAGAGAGCAAAACTAATGCCACCTAGTAAGCCAAGGTCGGCAAACATTTCAAAAAAATCGTTGTGTGCGTGATAGGGCACAAAAAGTTCGGTGGTATGAAATATTTCGTACGGAATAGACGCTAGTTTCCAGTTGCCATAACCACAGCCAATGAGTGGATGTTGGATAGAATAGTCGATAGCGTTTTTCCATAACCGCAAACGGCTGTTTTCTTCACTGGCTACTGTAATGTCACCAATTCTTTTGGTAACGGTACCATATCCGCCCTGGTTGTCTTGCATTTGAACGGCCGTGCCTAAAAACATATTGGCAATAAAGTATCCAATAATTACTGGTATAATTAAATAGGCTATTTGTATGCCTATGGCCTTTTTGTTTTGCTTGCTTTTAAAGTAAAGGGTGGTGGCAATAAAAATGATTGCAATAATAAGTAGCCCCACATACGTAGACCTGGTATTTAATATTAGAAGGCCTGTAACGCCCATTACAAGTACAAAAGCTGCGAGTATTTTACCGAGTATTTTATTGTTGATAATCAGCCAAAGTACAAATGGAAATTTAATAAGCAGGGCTGCTGCCATTACGTTTTTATTACCGTGGTTACCTCTTAATGCAATAATGTTTTCATCGAGGCTCATGGTAGTGAGGTTGCCCGAAAATGTTTTTAATAAAATAAGCGAATCATAGAGTAATACAAAAGCCATGATCACCGAAATGCCCGTTAATAAGGAAGGGAGTGGTTGCTTATAAAATAAAATCGAGAGTACAATAAAAACTAAAAAAGTAGTAATGAGCCTTGCGCCAGTAACCAACGTTTCGGTGGGGTTAATGGCATAAAAATAGGAGAGTGAAGCCCATGCCACCAAAAAACTAAATACCAGGGTAAACTTGTATTTGAAAATGCCTTGTATTGCCGGCGCGCAATACTGACGGTGCATGAAAATAAATAGGATACCCAGTGCATCAATAATGCCTGTATAAAGCCATTGCGGCCCCATAACGTCTGCGGCGTCTAAATCTGGAATAAAGTGTACGAGTAAGTAGAGCCCCGCAAATACGGTGGGCATAATGGGCGTTTGTACTTTGGTATTCATATGTACAAATATCTATATAAAATTGTTAGGTTGTACTGTTTTAAAATTCAATTTGCACCAAGCACCAATTGGCAATATAGTTGGCCTGGGCTACAGGGATAAAGGGGAGTTTTACAACGTCTTCTCCAGCCGAATGTAGTACCAGCGTGCATAAATGATGTGACCTTAAAAAAGGGCTTTTTTTAATTTCTACCTGTTGTACGTTTTTAAAATTTAAAATGGTTTGTTCGCGCCCCCAAACGCCTTTACAAATTTGAATGCTGTTTTGATGAAACCAAAATGTATAGTTGTATTGAAGGATGATATGGATAATTGTAAAATAAATAAATACGCCAAGGGGTATAAGCGTAAACCATGGCGACTTAAAGTACACAATAATGCCAGCTATAATGGATAGAGGTGTAACAAAAATAATTGTGTTGCGCCACTTGTAAGAAGCGTCAATGCCGTTAGGTGCCGCAACTTGTGAGGGCCAAACGTTCTGATAAATATGACTTATTTGCGTAAGTAAGCGCTCCTGTATAATAGGGATTCTTATCCACTGATTAGGCGTATTTGACTTTTCGCTGGTCATAAAAAAGCGTAAAATCTTAATCCCTAATATGCGTTGCAATAAATTGTTTTTCCACGAAATTTGTTGAATATTTTCTTTGATGAGGAGTTTTTTTTGTGTTTGTAAAAATCCCCACTGTGTTTCAAAACCTTTTTCTGAAATCTTTAGTTTCATATTGTAGTAGCGGATAAGCACTCTAATAAATGAAACAATAAAGGTTATTGTAAGTACGGTTAATGTAAAAGCCAATATGATATTGGTGGTATAAGCGATTTTATCAGCCTCTTCATTTATTTTTTTTGCTGTGTCGATGCCAAATAAATTTTTAACGTCATCAATTTTTGTTAGCAAATACGTAAGTATCAGTAAAAAAGTTTTGACATGGTTTTCTGATAAAGAAAGTTTGATGATATCCCAAAGCCTAATACCTAAAATCGTTTCAGGCTCTGGAGGAGTTATGGTTTCATCTGCTAGGGGTGCTTTTTTTAATAGCTCCTGAAGCGCATAGGCTTTTTTTTCATCTATGGCTTTTATTTCTACTTCTGCATCTTCGTCTCCAGCAGTTTCAATTTTTAATTCGCAGGTTTCTGTAAAACGGTTCAAATAGCCCTGCACAGCGTTTACTGATTGTATTTTATGAATGGGTATTGTGATGACCTTTTTGGTAAATAGGCCTTTTAAAACAATGAGATCGTTTCCTTTTATAAATATTCTAAACCTTAAATACTGAATCACATAGGGGATGGATGCAACTATTATAAAACCAATGATGATTAGGATAAAATAGCCCATACCTAACTGAGCTATTCCTTTTTCTTTTCTTAGAAATTTGCCACCAATAAAAAGTAATAAAAACGCCCACGATTGATTAATCACTTTTCCTATGATAAACAAAAACGCATACGGAGAAAGTTTTTGTGGCGTATACCAATCAAATTGCTTGTCTTGCATGCTCCTTTATTTTTTCGGCGTCCTCTAATGATAAACCGTTAATGCTGACGTCTCTTTGATGGCTTGCGGCTGTCATAAAACGCAGTGATGCAAGATTGTACCTGCGGCCAACTGGCCCGGTTTTTAAAATGCAGTGCTGGACTTTTGCAAATGGAACAATATGCGTGCTCTGAAACAGCCATCCCTTTTTAAAAATGATGTCTTTATCTCTTAAGGCCCATGACCTGTTTTTAAATCCAATTTCTATAGAGGCTATTACAAGTGCGATACTACTAACTAATACTAGCACAGCTAAGCTAATGATCCAAATTCTGTGAAGATTATCGTTTACGATAAAAATGAGTACGGTTAGGCCGGTAATGAACAAATAAGCAATAGTCCAGTTAAACCACAATACTTTTTTATACGCCGGCTCTACGCGTTGTAATGGGATTTCTTGATACTGCGGGACATCCGATGTGGGGATTAGTGGATTATTATATTCCATATATATGAAAATACAAAAACATCAATAACTAAATCGTATGTTTACACATTTCTCTATAACATATTAATGGGCTAGATGTCTAAACTTGGGGTTGCGAATAAATTTGTTGATGTTTCAGACTATGGAAGGCCTGTAGCAAAATTGATTGCGGAAGCGCTTAAAAATACGCGCGTAACGGCCATTCATATTACCCTGTTATTTGGCGTTTCTGGTATATTGGCTATTGTTTATATGTTAAAGGCGCAGTTTTGGCTGGCTGGCTTTTTTTTAATTTTAAAATCTATACTAGACGCCGCCGATGGTCAATTGGCTAGGGTTAAAAATGAGCCATCGTATAGTGGCCGCTATTTAGATTCTATTTTAGATAGCCTATTAAACCTTGCGCTTATTATTTCAATTGCGGTATATACTGGTACAAATACATGGTTGGCGCTACTTGCTTATATGTGTATGCAAACGCAGGGTACGGTCTATAATTACTACCATGTTATTTTTAGGCATACAACAGCCGGTGAAATTACCAGTCAAATTTTTGAAGATCAAGTGCCCACGGCTTATGTAGGTCAAAGCCAGACCAGCGTTAATGTTTTATTTAAGCTGTTTAGAGTGTTGTATAGACCCTTTGATGATTTGGTGTATAAACTAGATCCACGCGCCCAGCATGCAACCATTTTTCCTAAATGGTTTATGTTTTTGGTGTCGTTTTATGGACTTGGGTTTCAGTTGCTATTAATGGCAGTTTTTATGGCTGCTGGATGGATTGGGATGATTATTCCGTTTTTTATTGGTTATTCTGTGCTGATCCCGGTGTTTGTTGGGGTTAGAAGGGTGTATTTGAAATAGACAGAAGTTTTTATTATTTTACAGCACTATGATACATTGGAAAAACAACGAACAACCTCAGCCTCCTTATATTGCTTCTATATTTAATTACTACTTGTCAGATAATTTAGACGGATATGCAGCCTATGATGATTTGACATTAGAGCTTGCAAAGCAAATGCCTGGTTATTTAGGCTATGAAAGTTTTAAGCACGATGGTAGAGGGGCTTTTATTAGTTATTGGAAAGATATGGACGCCGTTCGTGCATGGGCGAGTGAACCACAACATATTGAAGCAAAAAAATTAGGAAAGTCACATTGGTATAAATATTATCACAGTGTTATCGCTGAAGTTAAAACGATGCATGTGCATGGAGGGTAGGGTTAAGGTTATTTAGCAGGCGCCCATTTAATTTCTTTTTTTAACTTAATAAGCATCTCTCTAAACTCCTTTAAGCCATCTATATCATGATTTTGATCGGTAATCTTCTTTTGTAGTCCATTATTATAAGTAATAGTATAACTATCAGAAGTTATATGTTCGTATTCTACTAATGGAACATAAAGTTCTTTCAGTTCAGTGTATTTTATTTGTTTTAATTTCTTGGTTAGGTTTGAAAATTGGTTCTTTGTAATTATTCCGGAATAGGAGCAAATAACAGTATTATTTTTGCTAGTAGGGCATTTCCCATTCCATTTTAACGTAACATCACCATTTTCTTCAATTATTATA
>CAMCDT010000010.1:0-65223 GCA_945873615.1 Sediminibacterium ginsengisoli
TTATGGATTTTATAATTACATGGTTAGTTGGCTTAGTAATATGCAACAAAACTTAGGCGATCCTCCTGATGTAAGTGGATGGAAAGCCTATTACCAAGAGCCTCAGTTCAATGAAATCTGGATCAATAGCGACACGCTACCTAAGCGCAATCAGTTTACAGATACGATGCTAGTGAACGGTTATACGTTTAATAGTAAAAAAATGCAACTCGATTCACTTGCCTATGCAAAAACGTTTGCTAATCCTGGTGATCCAAATGCTTTCATTACAGAATTAACAGAACGCTTACTGGGGCTTGATATATCTGATGCATCAAAGGCGCAGCTAAAAAAAGATATTTTATTAAATGGTCAAAGCCTAGATATTTATTGGACACAGGCCTGGGATTTATACATATCAACTCCAACCAATGCTGCCAATACCACATCAGTTCGTACTAAAATACGAGACCTTGTAAAATATTTAATGAATCTAGCCGAGTACCAACTAGCCTAAAATCATCCCCCCATGAAACGTAGAGATTTCTTAAAAAATACTGTCCCCGCTGGCGTAGTGATACCAGCGCTTGTGGGTGGATTTTCGTTTAAGGCATTTGGTGCAGAAGATCCCATTGTACAATCACTCTTGCTTCCTGCCGCTATCGAAAATGATCACGTACTTGTTATCATTCAATTAAATGGTGGTAATGATGGATTGAACATGGTAATTCCGCTCGAAAACTTTTCTAATTATGTAAATGCGCGTTCTAATATCTATATTCCGGAAAATAAAGTTTTAAAATTAGCAGGCGTTTCCAAAGTGGGCTTACACCCTTCCATGACAGGACTTCAGGCCATGTATGATGATGGTGAATTAAATATTGTGCAATCTGTTGGGTATCCGCAACCAAGTTTTTCCCACTTTAGAGCTACCGATATTTGGATGAGTGCCAGTGATAGTAATACGTTTGTCAATAGTGGTTGGGCAGGAAGATTTTTAGATGCTGAGTTTCCAAATTTTCCAAATGGATATCCCAATGCTTCCATGACAGATCCACTAGCGATTCAAATTGGTTCTACAACCTCGTTAACATTTCAGGGCCCTGCAGTGAGTATGGGTATGAGCATTAGTAATACGTCAAGTTTTTATAATTTGATCAATGGCGTGCGTGATACGGCGCCTAATACCCCAGCCGGAAAAGAATTAAATTTTTTGCGTATGGTGGCGCAACAAACACAGCAGTATGCATCGGTTATCAAAGATGCTGCTGCTAAAGTACCAACACAAGTGACGTATCCAACAAGTAATTCTTTAGCAGATCAATTAAAAATTGTTGCGAGACTTATTAAGGGCGGTTTAAAAACGCGTGTATACATGGTTAATTTTGGCGGCTTTGATACCCATGCAGTTCAAGTAAATGCCACAGACACAACCACTGGTGCACATGCCACATTATTAGGTAAAGTAAGTGATGCAATTAGGGCTTTTCAAAAAGACCTTAAATTTTTAGGCGTGGATGACCGTGTAGCGGGTATGACATTTTCTGAATTTGGTAGGCGCGTTAAATCCAATGGTAGTTCCGGTACCGACCATGGTGCAGCTGCGCCATTATTTGTTTTTGGAAAAAATGTAATGCCTGGTGTTTTAGGAGCTACGCCTAAATTTGGCGCAAACGTTACCGTTGGAGAAAATGTACCTTTTGAATTTGATTTTAGAAGTGTGTATGCAACGCTACTATCTAATTGGCTTTGCGTTTCTGATACCGACTTGCAGCAAATCATGCTTAAAAATTTTCAAACACTTCCACTCGTTAATGCAGCAGCATGTAAGAAAGCCGTTAATTTATCGGGCGAAGACTTAGTCCATAATTATCCCAATCCATTTACCAGCAAAACAGTTATCTCCTTTAAAACAGCTGGTGGCCATACCCTTATTCAGGTGATGGATATGTTAGGACGTGTGATTACGAACTTAACGGATCGTGACTATGCCGCAGGAACGTATACGGTTGTATTTGATTCCGGCAGTCTTCCAACTGGGGTATATTATGCTAGGCTGCAAAATATGTCTGTACAACAGGTGCATACGATGTTAAAAGTCAAATAGGTTTGCGTCAAAATTCTTGCTTACTTTGTATCATGGAAATTAGTTTTAATACACCAGCCCTTCTTTTTCCCGCCATCAGCTTAATTATGCTTGCTTATACCAACCGTTTTTTAGCACTTAGTAGTAGGGTTAGAAATTTGCATGATAAATACCAGAATCAAGAGCAAAAACATATCATACACGGTCAAATAAAAAATTTGCGTTACCGCTTAAAGCTCATTAAAAATATGCAAGCATTAGGCGTGGTTACTTTTTTAGGATGTATCCTTTGTATGTACCTAATTTATGTTCAGTTTATGCTGGCTGCAAATATTGTTTTTGCAATCAGCTTAATTTCTTTTTCTGCTTCTTTATTGCTCTCACTTTTGGAAATTCAATTAAGTACTAAAGCACTTGAGTTAGAGCTTAGTGATATGGAAGGTCTCGAAGATCCTTCTGTAATTGAATATTTTAAAAAGAAATTTGGGAAAGAATAAAATGCTTATTTAACGTGTTACTTTTCTTTCTCCAATTTGTTGACGCCACATAGCATAATAAAGACCTTTCTCGGCGAGTAGTGCTTCGTGTGTTCCAGTTTCAACAATCTGCCCTTTTTCTAATACATAAATACGGTTGGCATGCATGATGGTGCTTAACCTATGTGCAATCATCACCGTAATTTGTTCGCGTTCTTCAGATATAGCATGAATGGTTCTAGTGATTTCCTCTTCTGTAATACTATCAAGTGATGAAGTTGCTTCGTCAAAAATAAGTAAGTGCGGATGTCTGAGTAGTGCACGCGCTATCGACAATCTTTGTTTTTCTCCACCACTAAGTTTTAAACCGCCTTCACCAATTATACTATCTAGTCCTTGCTCAGCTTTGGATAAAATAGAATGGCAACTTGCTTTTTCAAGTGCTACAATCATTTCGGCATCGGTTGCACCAGGGTATACAAAGCTTAAATTTTCTCTTATGGTGCCCGCAAATAATTGTGTATCCTGCGTAACAAAACCAATTTGATTTCTGAGTTCTTCAAAATCAATATCGTTTTCTTTGGCACCGTTGTATTCGATATGCCCAATTTGAGGTCTATAAAGGCCTACCAGTAATTTAACAAGGGTGCTTTTGCCTGCGCCTGATGGGCCAACAAAAGCAATGGTTTCGCCTAATTTAACGTCAAATGAGATATTGTCAAGTGCCTTAAACTGCGCGCTTTGGTGCTGAAAAGAAACCGCCGAAAAAGAAAGGGTTTGAACAGCGCCAACACTCGTTGGATGCTCGGGTCTTGGTTCTACTTCACGACTCATTAGTTTGTGAAAATTTTGAAGCGACGCTTCTGCTTCTCTATAACTTAAAATGATGCTGCCAATTTCTTGAAGTGGTCCAAAAATAAAGAAGCTATAAAATTGAAGTGATATTAATTGGCCTACCGTTAATACGTCTCTATAAATAAGCCACATGAGTGTAAATGTGATTACTTGTCTTAAAAAGTTTACAAGCGTCCCTTGTATAAAACTGAGTGAACGAATACTTTTTACTTTTTTAAGTTCAAGCCCTAAAATTTTATAGGTATTGGTATTGAGTCTTTTTACTTCTTGGTCTGTTAAGCCTAAACTTTTAACAAGTTCAATATTTCGTAAGCTTTCGGTGGTGGTACCAGCAAGTGCAGTGGTTTCACCCACAATAGCTTTTTGAATTACTTTAATTTTTTTACTTAGTAAGTTGGTAACGGCAGCAATTAGTACAGCGCCACCTAAATAAATTGGTACAATCGACCAGTGTAGTCTGGTTGCATAAATTGATACAAAGAGCACGCTTACAATGATACCAAATAATACATTGATAACATAGCCTATAAATTTTTCAGTATCGGCTCTTACTTTTGTTAAGATGGATAATGTTTCACCACTGCGTTGATCTTCAAAATCTTGATAGGGCAAACGCATAGAGTGTTGAAGTCCGTCTGTAAATATTTTAGCACCAAACTTTTGTATCACTACATTAACTGTATAATCCTGAAAAGCCTTTGCTAGCCTACTTACCATGGCTGTACCCACAAGTAAAAAAAGCATACCCATAATACCTTTGATAAATTCGCTTTCAGATCTAAAACTACCGTCTAGATTTGTTTTTGCATGATTGGCAAACTGATCAATTAGCTTCCCAAATATCATGGGATCAAATAAAGAAAAGGTTTGGTTAATACCTGCTAGTAGTAACGCTAAAAGTACTAACCCTTTATAGGGCTTTAAATAAGTGATAAGTAATTTCATAATAGGGTATAATTATTCAGCTGCTGAAGCTGCTTCGTTACAGGTAGCTATAAACGCTAGCATTTCTTCACGACCTGTTTTTAATTCGGCGCTTGTTACAAAATGGCGCGGTAAAAATTGCCAGCTCTCTTTTAAGACATTAAAGAAGCTTTCAATATTTCTTTTAACAACGCCAGGTTTTTCTTTATCAATTTTAGTAAACACAAGTGTAAACACAATGCCCCAACTATCCAATTGACTAATAAATTCTAAATCATTTTTTTGAGGACCATGCCTACTATCAATCAGTACAAAAACTTGTACAAGATTTTCTCGTTTTTTGAAATAGCCTTCAATCATTTGTTCCCATCGTCTTCTATCTGTTTGGGATCTTTTAGCATATCCGTATCCTGGTAAATCAACAATAAACCATTTGCTTCTTGGTGCTTTTGCTTTAAGCGTGCTCTCTATTTCAAAATGATTGATGAGTTGCGTTTTTCCAGGCGTACCAGAGGTTTTAGCTAAACTCTTCTGACCTGTAATCATATTAATTAAAGAAGACTTACCTACGTTACTGCGTCCTATAAATGCATATTCGGGCCTATCTGGCTTTGGACATTTGTCAAAACTAGGACTCGAAACCAAATAGCTGGCTTTTGTAATTTCCATGCTGCAAGTTAACAAAAAGCCCGCTTAGTTTAGTAAGCGGGCTAATAAAAGGAATAGACCAGGGACTATTAATTCTTTTTCTTGATTAAGCTATCAATAGGATATGTAGCTTTCATGGAATCGAGTACAGACTGTGCCCAGTTCGTTAATACAACCCTTTCTTCATGGGTTAATTTTGCGTCGTTGTGAATTAGGCTATAAGATTCAAGTGGCATTTCACCTTCATTTACCTGCTCAATCACTTCTTCCATTTTATGGTATTGCTTACGCAGTTTATAATTGGCAAAATCATCCAAATTAAAATGTTTTTTACCGTCTACAATATGGTCATTGATCCACCAAGCAAGTGGTTGGACGCCCGCATACCAAGGGTACTTAGAATTATTGCTGTGACAATCATTACAAGCTTTTACCAAAATAGCATCCACTTCTTTGGACACAGGATAAAGGGTTGCGATATTTTTTGAATGATCATCCGAAATATTTTTTTCGGGTCTAAATGCTTGCATCACAATCAATACAACTACTAGTCCCAGCCCAATTTTTTTTAACATACTCATGGAAGGTTTTTTAAATTAAAATATTGCCGGTCATTTCTGCCGGTATTGGTAATTCCATTAATTGTAAAACAGTAGGCGCAATGTCTCCAAGCTTACCTGCTTTAAGGGTTACTTTTAGGTCATTGTCCACTAGAAATAAAGGTACCAAATTTAACGTATGCGCTGTGTTAGGACTTCCATCTTCGTTGATCATAAAATCTGCATTACCATGGTCTGCAGTAACAAGTAGGGTATATCCATGCGCAAGACCAGCAGTCACCACTCTTTCTACACAGGCATCTACGGTTTCTACGGCTTTAATGGCTGCTTCAAAAACGCCTGTATGGCCCACCATATCTGCGTTTGCATAGTTAAGGCATATAAAATCTGCAGATGCTGCTTCTATTTCTGGCACCAATAAATCGGTGATGCCAACGGCGCTCATTTCTGGTTGTAAATCATAGGTTGCCACTTTAGGAGAAGCCACCATAATTCTATTTTCTCCTTCAAAAGGTTTTTCTCTTCCGCCGCTAAAAAAGAAAGTAACGTGCGGATATTTTTCGGTTTCTGCAATCCTAATTTGCTTTTTACCATGTGCTGCCAACACTTCTCCTAATGTGTTTTGTAAATTATCATTTTCAAATACTACATGTACGCCTTTAAAGGTTTGATCGTACAGTGTCATGGTGGTATAATGAAGCTGTAATGGCTGCATGTTAAATTCAGGAAATGCTTGTTGCGTTAACACTTCTGTAATTTCTCTACATCGGTCGGTTCGAAAATTAAAACAGAATACTGCGTCGCCATTTTTGATAGCAGCAACAGGTTCGTTATTATCATTTACAATAACAGTAGGTAATAAAAATTCGTCGGTGGTATCTGCAGCGTATGCAGCTTCTAAAGCAATGGTAGCGCTCGTTGCACGGGGTCCAACACTATGCACTAAACAATCATAAGCAAGCTTTACTCTTTCCCATCTTTTGTCACGGTCCATGGCATAATAACGGCCACTAACAGTTGCAATGGTACCCACACTATTTTGTAAGTGCGCTGAAAGTGTATTGATAAAGCCAAGTCCACTTTTAGGGTCAGTGTCTCTACCATCCGTGAAAGCATGAATGTAAACCTGGGTAAGTCCACTTGCTTTGCAATAATCACAAATAGCAGTTAAGTGATTGATATGTGCATGTACGCCACCGTCACTAACAAGTCCCATTAAGTGAAGGGGTTTGTTATTTGTTTTCGCATACGCTACTGCTTCTAAAAAGGTAGGGTTGTTTGCAAGCTCGCCGGTTTTAATGGCAACATTGATGCGTTGCAACTCTTGATATACGATACGGCCAGCACCAATATTTAAGTGCCCCACTTCTGAATTGCCCATTTGACCTTCTGGTAGTCCTACGTCTTCGCCACAAGTAACTAATGTGCTGTTTGCGTATTTTGTGTAGAGACTATTTACAAATGGCGTTTTTGATTGTTGAATGGCATCAGACATTTTTTGTTTGCCCAATCCCCAACCGTCCATGATGACGAGTATTACTTTGCGTTTCATGCTACAAATTTACAACCTTTATTTTTGAGGCAAAACGTCAATTTTAAAGGGTTTAGTGGCATTAATTGCTGCATCTTAGTTATTTTTGGGTGAGTCAATTAAAACCAGACCATGAAAAAGTATCTATTAGGCCTTTTATTCCCATTGCTGTTGTTAACCACAGCATTTGAAGGGCCTTTTCAGGGGGATGCTGATCTGGTTGTTGCCGCTTTAAAATCTGGTAACCCGCTAGACATAGCAAAACATTTTGCAGTGGTCGTAGACATTAAATTTTTGACGGCTCCGGAAGATAAAATTGTTGCAACTGAAAAAGCGGCTCAAAAGCTTGCTGCATTTTACGCCGAACATAAGATTAAAGGATTTGAGCGTACCGCCCAAAGAGAAATTGGCAATACCATGTACCTGACCGGAAAAATTTCAGGCGCCGCAAAAAACTATAACATTACGCTGATGCTCATGAAAAAAAATGCAGCGCCTTATCATATTGTAACCCTTCGTGTTAATTAATGACCACTTTATTTTCATGAGTAAAAAAAATAAATCAGACGCAAGAGGGTTCATTTATAGCACCGATCCAAATTTTAGCTTTGAGCCAGCGCATGAGGAGGCGCAAGAAACTTTACCGCCAGCAAAGCAACTACTGCGTATAAGACTAGACACCAAACATAGAGCTGGTAAGGCTGTTACGCTTATTACAGGATTTATTGGTACAAACAACGACGCAGAAAACCTAGGCAAACAACTAAAAAATTTTTGTGGAACGGGTGGGTCTGTAAAAGACGCTGAAATGATTGTTCAAGGGGATCAGCGTGATAAAGTGCTTCAGTGGTTATTAAAAAATGGGTACAGTGCTACCAAAAAAATATAGCAGATTCAGGATTTAATAATCGATTTCTAATTTCAGTTTTTCTTTTAATTCTTTGAGAAGCGGATACTGCTCACTAATACGTTCAAATTTTTGTTTACTATTTAAACGCATATGAATGGGCACGTCTTCTTTTTCTGTAGCGTCAACAATGATGCTAAATTTGATAGACCTGTTATTAAACGTAGCAAATATTTGATCTATAAGCATCATGCGCTCCTGTTCAACAAATTTTTGAGCCGTTAAACCAGGTACGCGAACCGTAAAATGAATATCGTTTTCTATTTCAAGTACCGCCATTTTAAAGGTTCCTGAGGCAGAGTGTTTTTGTTGTGCTTCAAGGGTGGAGCCATAAGCGTCCCAACAAGCCCTCAGCTTTTCCATATTTAACGATTCTGCTTCTTTTACCTCTTCAATGGCGTATTGATCACCATATTTTTCACGTAAAGCAGTTAATAGATTCTTTTTAGGACCCGTAGCTTGAGCGGGCACTGTTGCTGCAGTAGAAGTAGCTGCTGCTTTTGGAGGGGCTGCTGGCGCAGTATTGCTAGTAACCCCAGCTGGCGGCATGGAAGCTTGTGTTGGCGTTTGCGAGGCAGAGGTTACTGGCATACTTGCAGCGACACTCGTATCTATAGAAAGGCTTGGTTTGTTAGTAGTTGAACTATTAGGAGGCGTAACAACTTGTATAGAAGGGATACTTCTTGTTTTAATGGCTACTGGTCCGTCAATCCGTTTTTTTTTTACAATCGAGCCATTTTCTGAGGCAAGCTCTATCGCTTCTTGTAAAAAATTGAGTTTAATGAGCGTGAGTTCTACGTGTAATCTTTTGTTACGCGCCATTTTATAATTGATCTCTGCTTCATTTAAAATATTCAGCGCACTCACTAAATACGACATACCCATAGCTGCTGCTGCAGAAATATATTTTTCTTGCATGCCTTCAACTACTTCTAATAAAGGAGCCGATTTAGGGTCTTTACAAACTAATATATTACGAATAAATTCTGCAAACCCATTGAGTACCATATCTCCTTCAAAACCTTTTCTGTTGATTTCATCATAAAGGATCATGGATGCCGCCAAATCCTTGGCCTGCATGCTTTCTAGCATTTTAAAGAAATAGTCTTCGTCTAAAATATTTAAATGCTCTAGGGTATTTTGATAGGTTAAACTACCGCCTGTAAAACTTACAATTTTATCTAAAATGCTGAGTGAATCACGCATACAGCCTTCGCTCTTTTGTGCAATCACTTGTAGTGCTGCACGCTCGGCTTTAATAGATTCTTTACCTGCAATTTCTTCTAAGTGTTCTACAGTATCGTTGTTGGTGATTCTTTTAAAATCAAAAATTTGACAACGGCTTAAAATGGTTGGAAGAATCTTATGTTTTTCGGTAGTTGCTAAAATAAAAATCGCATAAGAAGGCGGTTCTTCTAGTGTTTTTAAAAATGCATTAAAGGCACTAGCACTGAGCATGTGTACCTCATCTACAATATATACTTTGTATTTACCAGCCTGCGGAGCAAATCTTACCTGCTCAACTAGTGACCTAATATCATCTACCGAGTTATTACTCGCCGCATCTAGTTCATGAATATTTAAAGAAGTACCGGCATCAAATGATACGCAGCTGTTACAGGTGTTACAAGCTTCACCATCTGGTGTTGGGCTTGTACAGTTGATGGTTTTAGCTAAAATTCTTGCACATGTTGTTTTACCAACGCCTCTTGGCCCACAAAACAAAAACGCGTGCGCGAGTTGGTTGTTTTTAATGGCGTTTTTAAGGGTTGTCGTAATATGCGATTGCCCAACAACGGTATTAAAGTTTTGGGGTCTATACTTACGGGCCGATACAACAAAATGATTTTCCATAACAGGGTTGCAATATAAGCACAACGGTAGGCTTACCCTTATCTAAACCGCACCTTTTTTGCACATGGGTATAATTTTAACCGTACACCATTTCTGGGTGACGCTCAAAGGGCTTGGAGGCATCAAAAAGGCACCTAAAAGTGACCATTCTGCGGCTTGGACTGGCACCTAAACTCTTATAAATATTGAGCATTTTTGGATTCCAATCCCCAGCCCATCCCATTTCGTAACGGTCATACCAATCTTTGTTTTTAATCAGTAGAGAGCATTCCTGAATCATAAAGCTGTCTATACCAAGTGATTGATATTTAGGAACAATACCAAAAGCTAGTCCGGTTAGTTGTTTGTTTTTGCCCGTTTTTGACATGTATAACAAACGAAGTTTTTCGAACCAGCCCAGTTTGCCATTAAAGTGTTTGAAATATTGATTCAGGTCCGGAATATTAATGAACATACCAATGGGCTCTGCTTTGTAATATGCAAACCAAACAAGACGCTCATCCATAATGGGTTTCATGGTTTTAAAAAGCTTGATCACTTGTTCTTTGGTAACTTCTTTGGCCTCGCCATGTTGTGCCCATGCGGCGTTGTACACCGTTGCAAAGTCACCAGCATATTTTTCAAGCTCACTTAATTTAACATGCTTGGCTACATAGTCGGGCTTTGCTGCAAAACGCGCGTGTCTTTCAGGAAACCTTGCTGGCAGGTCTCCTTTAACGCTAGTCGCATAATAGTATTGGTTATAATAATTTTGAAATCCGTAGTTGGTAAATAGTGTTTCGTAATATTCAGGATTATACGACATCCCATACATAGGAGGCTTATCAAACCCTTCTACCATCAGTCCCCACCACTTGTCTCTGTCCCCAAAATTGATGGGGCCATCCATAGCTTCCATTCCTTGTTGTGCAAGCCAATCTTTGGCGGTATCAAATAATAAATTAGCAGCCGCCTGGTCATTGATGCAATCAAAAAAACCAACACCACCTGTTTTAAAATCTGTTCCTTTATTGATATATTTTGAATTGGTAAATGCTGCAATACGGCCTGCGAGTGAACCATCATCAGTTTCTAGTATCCATCTTTTGGCTTCTCCGTATTTGAAATTTTTATTTTTAAGTGGGTCAAATACGTCGTTGACTTCGTTGTTAAGTGGTCGAATATAATTAGGATTACCTGCATTGATAATGGCCTGCACTTCTAAAAAATCTTGTGCGGTAGCTGCGCTCGTTACTTCAATTAAATGCATCTTATTTCTTTGATTCAAAGTTAGGATAAGGATATTAGAGTTGGGGCTCTTCTTTTTTAAATAAAATACGTTCCATTTTTTTGTCATGGTCGTATATGTCTTTTCTAAATTGTAAAACGCCATTACTATCTACCCAGCTTGTAAAATAGGCCATAAAAACGGGGATTGTTTTTTTAAGTGTCACCCATTTTTCTTTTTGCTGGTGCATGGCCGTATCTATTTTAGTAGCTGTCCAACTGGTATCATTTCTAAGTAGGTAGCCGGCCATTTTACGCGCGTCACCTAATCTAATACAACCATGGCTTAAGCTCCTGTTTTGCTTTGCAAAAAGGTGTTTGCCTGGTGTATCATGTAAATAAATATTATAGGCATTTGGAAATAAGAATTTTACAAGACCTAGTGAGTTAGCTGCACCCGGTAGTTGTCTAACAGTAGGCACATCGCCTGGGATGGTGATCTCCATATTTTTAGAAGCCAAGTAATTTTTATTTTTTCTCATGCCAGGTAAAATTTCTGCTTTTACAATACTTGGCGGCACATTCCAGTAAGGGCTAAAAACAATGTAGCGCATTCTGTTACTAAAAATAACCGTGTTATTGGATTCTGATCCAACAATAACAGGCATTTTAAATTGAATTTTACTGCTATCAAAAACAAGTAGTTGATAGGCAGGAATATTTACAACAATGTAATTACTATCTAACATGGCGGGCATCCAACGTAAGCGCTCTAAATTAATGGCGATGGTATTTACATAGTCTTGAATGGGGGTACCAATGGCTTTTAATAAGGCTTTGTCAATGATACTACTTGAAGCGAGCCCCATTCTTTCTTGGAATTTATGAATGGCAATGCCAAGTGTATTGCTATAAAGCGATGTAGTATCAGTGCTTTTAAAATCGCCTAATAAATGTAGCTTCTTTTTTACCTGCCTAATGACAGGCGCCATTTCCCCCTTTTTAATTTTTATGTTGGAGGTGGAAATATGTATGCCCGTATCAAGTGCTGCAATGGTAGAAAGGGCCGCAAAGTTTTCGAGTAAAAGTTTAAAATTTTGACTACCGGTATTAAACCCCATTTTGGTAGCAGGACTAAGCCAGTTTTTTAATTGATTGGCAAGCGTTAATGATTTTTTAGGAATACGCCAATTGACTGCATCAGGGTTCATATCACTAGGCATTAGCCAGTTGTCTGCGTATTTAAAAAACGTAAGACTTAAGGATAACTCGATTTCTGCGGCTACATTATTTTGAGAAAAACTTTGTTTGGTTAGTTTCGTTATAAAACCACTATCAACCGTATTTGGTGCAAGCTTATTTACGTGTGTTATAAAATTTTTTGTAGTTTGTTTGAGGCCCTTTGGTTGTATCCAAACATATTGGTGTTTATTGGAGGCGTAAAATTCCTTGATAGCAGCAGTGTATTTTTCATCTACTTTGTTTTCAGCAATAAAAGAATCTATGGCAGCCTCTGTTAAAGTATCTAGTTGTTGCGTATTGTAAATACTGGCCCAGCTATTTGTTGAGCTTAAGAGGGTTATTGCAAAAAGCATCAAACCAACAATTAAACGACTGCGAAGGTATGAATGAGTTGCTTGCATGCAGTAATTTATTGGTGCGTTTAATTTTTATAGATAAGTAAAGCGGCTGCTACCATACCAGCGGTTTCTGTTCTAAGTCTTGTGTCACCAAGGCTTACAGGGAGGTAGTTAGCGCTTAGCGCTGTTTCAATTTCAGAAGGCGTAAAATCTCCTTCGGGTCCAATCAAAATACTGGTATCGTTATTTGTTGGTGCATCTTTGAGTTCTGTTTTATTGCCCTCTTCACAGTGTGCAATGAGTTTTTGAGCAGCAGGATGTTCTTTTATAAAAGCAGCAACGGATAATGGCTCTGATAAAATAGGCAACCATGTTTGTTTACTCTGAATAAGCGCTGCAACAAGTACCCCTTGCATGCGCTCTTGTTTGAGGTTAGAACGCTCGCTTCGCTCGCAAATTAACGGGACAATTTTTGTCACGCCCATTTCTGTCGCTTTTTCTAAAAACCATTCAAAGCGCCCCGTATTTTTTAAAAGTCCAATCGCAATGCAAACATTTTTTTTAGGACGAGGGGTGTGTGTAACCGCGTCAATTTTTACGACCGTCTTTTTTTTGTTGGGCTCTACAATACTTGCTGTGTATAGGTTTCCGATGCCATCTGTGAGGTGTAGACTTTCGCCGGCGCGCATGCGTAGCACTTGTACACAGTGTTTTGACGTCAGTTCACTTAACTCAAAGTGGGTGCTTGACGCTTCAATGCTAGGTTCAAAAAAATAGGGTAGTGCCGACATGATATTTGCTAAAAAATAGAAAAATTAAAACGGTGTTTCGTTGTCAAAACCTTCATCAAAATCACCCTCATTCATTTTGCTTTCTTTTTGAATAAATAGTTTAGCGCTGTCTTGCGCACCTGTGCCAGCCGTGCTTCCAGGGGCTACGGGTTTCCAGTTGCTGGTACCAAATCCAGAACCATCGCCATCCCATTCTTCAAATTTTTGAATGTCGAGTTTGGCGCGTAGTTTAATCGTATCTAGTTGACCATTTCTATGCTTCGCAATTCTTACGTGCGTTTCTCCATGTGTGCTTTCGCCCATATCGTTACTCATTACTTCGTAATATTCTGGACGGTAAATAAACATAACCATATCGGCATCTTGTTCAATCGCACCCGATTCACGAAGGTCACTCAACTGCGGCATTTTACTTTCTTTTCTCGTTTCCACCGCACGACTCAACTGCGAAAGTGCAACAATTGGAATATTTAATTCTTTAGCAAGTGCTTTTAAACTTCGAGAGATATTTGAAATTTCTTGTTCTCGGTTATTGTTTCTATCACCACTACCACTCATCAATTGTAGGTAGTCAATAATGATAATGCCAACCTTGTGTTTGTTTACAAGTCGGCGGGCCTTGGCTCTAAATTCAAAAATATTTAAGGCGGCGGTGTCATCAATATAGAGTGGTGCGCGCTCTAGTTTTTTTAATCCCTTTGCGTGTAGTTGTTGGTATTCATAATCTTCTAGTTTACCCCTAGAAATTTTTTCCATTTTAATTTCGCTCTCTGCACTTAAAATACGTTGCACAAGTTGTGGCGCACTCATCTCTAACGAGAAAAATCCAACAGGGATAGGCTTTGTAGGGTGTAATGCTGCGTTACGTGCTAGGTTAAGTGCGAAAGCGGTTTTACCCACAGAAGGTCTTGCCGCAAGGATAATTAAATCGGTAGGTTGCCATCCGTAGGTGATACGGTCTAGTGTCGGGAATCCACTTGGTACACCAGAAATGTCTTCTGTTTTCGTGCGCAATTCATCAATACGGTTGATGGTTTTTGCAAGTACTTGACCTATTTCTTCAAAATTCTTTTTTAGATAATTGTTGGTGATGTTAAACATTTTTGTTTCACTTTCATCCAGTAAATCAAAAACGTCAGTACTGTCTTCGTATGCGTCACCAATAATTTCACCACTAATTCTGATCAGTTCGCGTTGAATAAATTTTTGTAAAATAATTCTTGCGTGCGCGTCGATATTAGCAGCTGATACCACCGAGTTGGTAAGCTTCGTAATTTGGTATGGCCCACCCACAAGGTCTAGTTCGTTTTTTGATTTGAGACCTTCTACCACCGTTAAAATATCGATAGGTACACTATCATTTTGCAGTTGCTGCATCACTTTAAAAATCAGCTGATGCGCTTCTACATAAAAACATTCAGGTTTAATAATTTCTGATACCGTATCAAAAGCGCTTTTTTCAAGCATGATCGCACCCAGTACCGCCTCCTCTAATTCTTTTGCTTGCGGTGGCACTTTACCATAGAGCATGCTGCTCATGTCTATCGATGGCTTTCTAGTTTTGCGGTTGGTATTGGTGATTTTAACGTCCATTTTAGGGTTGCTTTACAAAGTCGAATAATTGACTGCATTTGATGCAGAAGAGAGCGAATATGCACCAAGATTTGCGCTTTTTCAAGTATTTCTTCGCTATTTTTCGTCCACACGGAACACACCGTTCCACGCAGGTTTTTACTGCGCTATCCACACAATTTACTACTGTTATCCACCAATATCAAAACTTATTCCACTAAAAAAGACCATTATTAACAAATCTTGTGCAGAAAGAAGTATTGAGCAAATCTGCGTTTTGTTCTCACGAAAGCGTAGCATTTACGGCTATAAAAACTTATTTTTGAGGCCCTTAAACACGTGTAAGCAATCATGACCATAAGTTATAACTGGCTATCTGAATACCTGCCTTGGAGCATTGAACCCGAAAAATTGTCTAAAATTTTAACGTCTATTGGTTTAGAAGTTGAAAGTTTAACGTTTTATGAAAATGTAAAAGGAGGACTTGCCGGCTTAACAGTTGGAGAAGTGCTTACTGTTTCGCAGCATCCCAATGCCGATAAATTAAAAATTACCACCGTAAATATTGGTGCCGAAGCCCCGCTACAAATTGTATGTGGCGCATCCAATGTTGCAGTAGGACAAAAAGTAATTGTAGCTACTATTGGCACAACCATTTATCCAAGCTCTGGCGATCCTTTAACTATGCGTGTTGCAAAAATTAGAGGCGAAGAAAGTTTTGGAATGATTTGCGCCGAAGACGAAATAGGACTTGGCACGAGTCATGACGGCATTATGGTTTTAGCAGCAGACACTGTTGTTGGAACGCCTGCTGCCACGCTGTTTGAGCCCTATCAAGACTGGGTATTTGAAATTGGTTTAACACCCAACAGAATGGACGCGATGAGTCATTACGGTGTTGCAAAAGACGTGTGTGCCTATTTAACGCACCACGAAAAAGAAGCAAAACCAGTGGCTCCTTTTCCATCATCATTTGCACCCGATCAAAATAATAAAACGATCACTGTTAGCATCGAAAACGAAGCAGCGTGTAAGCGTTATGCGGGTATCGAGTTAACGGGCGTTAAAGTTTCCGATTCTCCAGCTTGGTTAAAAAATAGGTTAACCGCCATTGGCGTAAGACCTATTAACAACATTGTAGACGTTACCAATTATATTTTACACGAAACCGGTCAACCGCTACATGCTTTTGATGCTGCTGCTGTTTCTGGTGGCAAAGTGATTGTAAAAAATGTTCCTACTGGAACTGCTTTTACAACCCTTGATGCCAAAGAAAGAAAACTACAAGATTCAGATTTACTAATATGTAATGCCACAGATCCTATGTGCATTGCGGGTGTGTTTGGTGGCGCTGCAAGTGGCGTTCATGCTGGCACGACGTCAATATTTTTAGAGAGTGCTTGGTTTCATCCAACAACCATTCGTAAAACGTCTTTACACCACGGACTCCGCACCGACGCTGCTACTAGATTTGAAAAAGGGGTTGATATTGCTTCTACTGTTTCCGTATTAAAAAGAGCCGCATTACTTATTAAAGAAGTGGCTGGAGGTAGCATCAGTTCTGACATTACTGATGTCTATCCGGCGGTAACACCTAAAACAGAAGTCGCTGTTAAATACCATTATATCAAAAAATTAAGTGGTAAAAACTACCATCCCGAAGCGGTTAAAAAAATCTTGACTGCACTGGGTTTTGAAGTGATTCAGGAAGGTATTGATGAACTCCGTGTTGCAGTGCCTTACAGCAAACCAGACATTAGTATCCCTGCCGATTTAGTAGAAGAAATTTTACGTATTGACGGTCTCGATAATATTGAAATCCCAACCACCATTACCATTAGCCCTGCTGTAGAAGTAGCTAGTGCTAAAGAAGTGATCAAAGAAAAAACAACTCAGTTTTTAGTAGGTAAAGGCTTTGTAGAAATTTTTACAAACTCCATTACCAACAGTCAATATTTTACGCCAGCTATTTTAGAAACGGCTGTTAAAATGATGAATAATTTAAGTGCCGATTTAGACGTGCTTCGTCCATCGATGCTTGAAACAGGACTCGAAACCATCGCTTACAATTGCAATAGACGTAACCACAATTTGCGTTTGTTTGAATTTGGCAAAACCTATGCTACCAGTGGTTCTGGTCAGTATTCAGAAAAGGAACATTTGTGTATTTATTTAAGTGGATTGGATACCGAAGAAGGCTGGCGTGTTAAATCCAAAGAGCAGGACCTTTTAATGGCAAAAGGCATTTTGCAGGCTATTGCTATAATTACTGGACTACCTCCTATTAGCTGGTCATTAGACGACACTACAAAAGATAGTGCGAGCACCTGTGTTGCTGCAACAGTGGGCGGTATTCATATTGCTACTTTACAAGAAGTGTCGCCAAAAAAACGTCAACAATTTGATATCAAGCAAGGCGTTGTTTTTGTAGATATAGATGTGGCTGCACTTGTTACTGCCGCCGAAAAACAAAAAATTGTTTACAAAGAAGTATCTAAGTTCCCAGCCGTACAAAGAGATTTGGCACTTCTAGTGGACCGTACTGTAACCTATGCTACTATTGAGCTTGCGGTGGGTACGGTAAAACTTCCTAAGCTAAAAGACGTTCGTTTATTTGATGTTTTTGAAAGCGATAAATTAGGCGTCAACAAAAAGTCGATGGCACTTAGTTTTACATTTGTAGACGAAGAAAAAACCATGACCGACACTGAAACGGATAGCATGGTATCAAAATTAATTGGGGCTTTTGAAAAAGAATTAGGTGCCGAAATCAGAAAATAAGCACTTATATTTATGCGCATATTTACATGTTTGAATTCGAAACACATATCAAATCTTTGCAAGAAAAGTTGCAGTTGTTGCTTAAAAATCAGCAGCAGCTTCTTCGTGAAAATCAGCGTCTAACCGCCGATTTAGAAAAAGCTACGGGTATGGTACACCAAAAAGAGGATTTGCTGCGAAGCCTTCAACAACAGCTTGATGGTCTTAGCGTAAGTTCTGCGGGTGGCTATTCGGATCAGGAAAAAGCGGCCCTCGAAAAGCGCATTAACACCTACCTCAAAGAAATTGACCACTGTTTAACGCTACTTAAATAAATAGCATGTCTGAGCTCATCCCTATCAATATCGTTATTGCAGATCGCAGCTACCGCATCCGCATTGAACCCGCCGAGGAGGAAATGGTGCGCAAATCAGCCAGTCTCATAAACGATAAAATAGCCGAATACCGTCAAAATTTGGCCGGTAAAGACATGCAGGACTATGTTGCCATGGTTCTTTTGTGGTTTGCCACAGAGCAAAATACTAGCACCATCCACGAACTAAAGTGGAAAGAAGCAGCTGAAAAGATAAACTCTCTCGAAAAACTCATTGATAAAGCGCTGATTTAAGTATCTTCGTTCCTATCCGTTTACTTATTAAAGTAAATCTTCATGTGTATGCGTGAAAGAATGATTGTGAACAACTTAAAAAAAGCTAAAAATGGACCAGACGATTGTCTCTATAATACTTGCCGCCACCTCACTAGTAGTAGGGGTTGTTGCGGGAAGGGTTTTTTTCGCAAAAAATACCAAAAAGCAAATTGAAGAAGCCAACACCCAAGCCGCTAACATCTTAAAAGAAGCCGAATTAAGAGCTGAAACTGTTAAAAAGGAAAAGCAATTAGAGGCTAAAGAAAGATTTGTTCAGCTGAAGTCTGAACATGAAAGAGAAGTGTTGGAGCGCAACCGCAAAGTGGTAGACGTAGAAAACAGACTCAAGCAAAAAGAAATTACCGTTAACCAAAAAGAAGCTTCACTAGACAAACAAGTCAAAGAAAACGAAGCCATCAAAGAAAACCTAAACAGGCAAATTGATGTGGTAAACGCCAAGCGTACAGAGCTTGAAAAACACCAAGAAGAACATATTCGCCGACTCGAAAAAATTGCCAATTTAAGTGCCGATGATGCGCGTGAGCAACTTATCGAAAGCCTTAAAAATGAAGCACAAACACGTGCTTTATCGATGCAACAAGACATCATTGAAGATGCCAAGCAAAAGGCCAATAAAGAAGCGCGTAAAATTGTTATTCAAACCATACAACGTACGGCAGCAGAGCAAACCATCGAAAATACCGTTACGGTATTTAACCTTGAAACCGACGAAATTAAAGGTCAAATTATTGGTAGAGAAGGTCGTAATATTAGAGCGATCGAAGCTGCAACGGGCGTAGACTTAATTGTTGATGATACACCGGAAGCTATCATCTTATCTTCATTCGATCCACTACGCCGTGAGATTGCACGTTTAAGTTTACAACGTCTTGTTTCTGATGGTCGTATTCATCCAGCGCGTATTGAAGAAGTAGTTGAAAAAACACGCAGACAATTAGAAGAGCAGGTGATGGAAATTGGAGAGCGTACCGTTATCGAAATGGGCATCCATGGACTTCACAAAGAGCTTATTCGTATTGTAGGTAAGATGCGCTTTAGATCTTCGTATGGTCAAAACCTACTCATGCACTCTAGAGAAACGGCTAATTTGTGCGGCATTATGGCATCTGAATTAGGTATGAACCCTAAATTAGCTAAAAGAGCTGGTCTATTACACGATATAGGTAAGGTTCCTGACGAAGAAACAGAATTGAGCCACGCATTATTAGGTGCTAAACTCGCAGAAAAATATGGTGAGAATCCGGCGGTAGTAAACGCCATTGGAGCCCACCACGATGAAATGGAAATGCAATACGTGATTTCTCCTATTATTCAGGCTTGTGACGCCATTTCTGGCGCTCGCCCGGGTGCACGTAGGGAAATCATGCAACAATATTTACAACGTATTAAAGACCTGGAAAACCTGGCTTTAGCGTACCAAGGAGTAGAAAAGGCCTATGCCATCCAGGCGGGTCGTGAACTTCGCGTAATCGTTGAGGCTGAGAAGGTTACGGATGGTGATAGCGATAAATTGAGCTTCGAAATTGCTCAAAAAATCCAAACCGAGATGACCTATCCAGGACAAATTAAAGTAACCGTAATTAGAGAGAAAAGGGCAGTAAACGTAGCTAGGTAAAAAAAATTGCAAATCACTTCCGATTTTCGATTTTTACCCCTACCTTTGCCGTCCGCAAAAATTAAAAGATATGGACGCAGCAGTTCAGTTTGTACACGAACAATTAACCGTAAAAAAGCAATATCCTGCCTTCAAGGCTGGTGATAATGTCACTGTTAACTATAAAATCGTTGAGGGTGGTAAAGAACGTATTCAAAGTTTCCGTGGAGACGTAATCAAGTTACAAGGAACTGGAGCAACTGCTTCATTCACTGTACGTAAGATTTCGGATGGCGTAGGCGTTGAGCGTTTATTTCCTATCTTATCTCCAAATATCGAATCTATCCAATTAAACAAAACTGGTAAGGTTCGTCGTGCTAAACTATACTACCTACGTGAGCGTAGCGGTAAAAGTGCACGTATTAAAGAAAAACGTTTCTAGTCAAACAATACCTTTTACAAACGGAAGTTAGCATCCAGCTACTTCCGTTTTTTTATGCCTTTTATTTGGCCCATTACATGCTTTTTCCCCTACCTTTATAATCTTAAATCAAATCATTATGGGCAACTTAGGATTTCAAGAAATATTACTCATCGCAGTAGTGGTACTTGTATTATTTGGCGGTAGAAAAATACCAGAATTTATGCGCGGCCTTGGTAAAGGTATTCGTGAATTCAACGATGCAAAAAACAACGTGAAAAAAGAATTAGAAGAAGGTATCAAAGAAAAAGATACACAAGCTTAATTTTTATCTCACTTATTCTGACAAACAAACAACTTTAGCCTTTGTTTCGGTTTACTACAATCAAAGACTATCATAACAATTTACAGAGCGGCCAAACCACAGTTGTGGAGGCCGTTCGTTTTTTTGTGGAAGCAGCTAAAGGCGGCGCTGCACTAAATGCGTGGCTTACAATCTATGAAGACGAAGCTTTAGAAGCAGCAAAAAAATTAGACGAACATATTACGGCCGGACAACCATTACTACCACTTCATGGCTTAGTTGTGGGTTTAAAAGATGTGATTGCGTATAAAAATCATCCTTTGTCTGCAGCTTCAAAAATCCTACAAAATTTTCATTCTATTTTTGACGCTACTGTTGTAGAAAAATTACAAGCAGCAGGCGCCATTATTTTAGGTAGGCAAAACTGTGACGAGTTTGCAATGGGAAGTAGCAATGAAAACTCTGCGTATGGTCCCGTAAAAAATGGCATCGACCCTACGCGTGTGCCTGGTGGATCATCAGGTGGATCTGCAGTGGCCGTTCAAATGAATCACTGCATGATTAGCTTAGGCTCTGATACTGGCGGCTCTGTTAGACAACCCGCAGATTTTTGTGGCATTGTTGGACTCAAACCTTCTTATGGCAGAATTTCGCGTTACGGTCTTATCGCGTATGCATCATCTTTTGATCAAATTGGCATTTTTGCAAAATCGGTTGCCGATGCCGCGTTAGTGCTTGAAATTATTGCAGGCCCCGACGATTTTGATAGTACGGTTTCTCAAATACCCGTTCCAGCCTATAGTGCTGTTTTGGAAGAACCTACTCCAAAAAAACGCATTGCGTATTTTAAAGAGGCACTCGAACATCCAAGTTTAGATCCTGAAATTAAGGCAGCTATTGATGCAACAATAGCCAATATGCAAAAAGCAGGATATACCGTTGATGCCGTATCATTTGATATGCTTGATATGGTAGTGCCCACGTATTATGTATTAACCACCGCCGAAGCGTCTAGTAATTTGTCGCGCTATGATGGCGTAAAATTTGGTCACCGCTCTAGTACTGGCAATAACGACCTTACAGCACTGTATAAAAATGCTAGAAGCGAAGGTTTTGGTAAAGAAGTAAAGCGTAGAATTATGCTGGGTACATTTGTGTTAAGTGCCGGTTATTTTGATGCGTATTTTACCAAGGCACAACAAATTCGAAAACTACTCGTGGACGGTTCGGTGCAGTTATTTAAAAATTACGACGCAGTACTACTACCTACCGTACCTAGTCCTGCATTTTTAATTGGCGACCATACTAAAGATTCGGTGGCTATGTTTTTAGCAGATATTTATACCGTGTATGCAAACCTTGTGGGTATTCCTGCTATCTCAATTCCTTTGTATCAGCATTCATCAGGACTTCCTTTTGGACTTCAGGTAATGTGTGCTCCTTTTGAAGAAACAGCACTACTGCAACTTTCAACGGACATTCAAAAACTACATGAATAAGTTTTTTCGCTTATTACTATTTGTTTTAGGGATGTTGGTGCATGATTTTGCATCAGCAAAAACAGTTATAGCAGATACCATCATTGACGATAAAAAACCTTTTGCTAATTTATTTTTGTACAATAAAGTAGCTTCCAATAAACCCTATCAATCGCAAATCAATCCTCGTGCCATTTCTTTTGTAGAAGAATATATTCGAAAGCAGGGCAAGTCACTAGAAAAAATGAAAGTATGGGGCAAGCCCTATTTTGATTTGTATGATCAAATCCTTTTCAATTACGGCATCCCAAAAGAAATGAAATACCTCAGTGTCATTGAAAGTCACTTAGGAGCAGGAGGGACTTCCTGGGCTGGGGCTGTGGGTCCATGGCAACTGATGCCGGGCGTTGCCAAAGAATATGGATTAAATGTTGGCGGCTACTGGGATCAGCGCACCGATTATTTTAAAAGTACGCATGTGGCAGCGCGTATCATGAAAAAACTATACACCGAATTTGATGACTGGTTGCTTGTAGTGGCTGCCTACAATTGTGGTAATGGATGTGTAAGATCGGCTATTCGAAGAGCAAAAAGTAAAGACTTTTGGCAGCTTCAATATTTTTTACCTGAAGAAACCCGTAACCACGTTAAAAAATTTATTGCTACCCATTTAATATTTGAAGGTGCTGGTGGGTTTACCACCATGACGGCAGCCGAAGTGGCGCAGGCAAAAACCCAAAATAAAAATACACCGCTCACACTTTCTGCTGCTGAGCTTGCAGGCTCTGCTTTAATTGAAGTATCTGGGAGGTTTAACTCACTTGTAGTCGCCAATGAACTACAAATAAATATTCAGCAGTTTAACGCCTGGAACCCTGGTTTTGATAAGGCCCTCGCTGCTGGCGAAAAATATGCCATGCGTATTTCAAAAGAAAAGGAAGCTATTTTTTTAGCTAAAAAAAACCAATTGTTATTAGCCTCTGTGAGAGCGATTATCGAAGGCGTTAATCAGTAGCGCTCTCATTACCAGAGAGCACTTTTTTGATAGCAGCTGCTTTGAGTAAACACTCTTCGTACTCTTTTTCAGGATCCGAATAAATGGTAATACCGCCGCCCACCCCGTAGCTGGCCTTTTTGGTGTCGCTATTAAAAAAAATACTTCTAATGACAACATTGAAATCGAAATCGCCGGCTGGATTAAAATAGCCCACAGTGCCGGAGTACAAGCCACGCTTTGTAGGTTCTAAGGCGTCAATGGTTTCCATAACGCGTTTTTTAGGTGCACCCGTCATGCTTCCCATCGGAAAGGTAGCTTCTAATATTTCTGAAAATAAAGTGTTACTGCTAAGCGTGCCCGTAATAGTAGAAATCATTTGATGCACCTGCGGAAAACTGTATATGCCAAAAAGTTCCGATACCTTAACTGTTCCTTGTTCGCAAATTCTACTTAAATCATTTCTTACAAGATCAACCACCATCACGTTTTCACTCTTGTCTTTGCTACTGTTTTGTAGCGCCTCTACTTGCAACTTATCATCAACATTATTGTGTAAGTTTCGTTTGATGGTTCCTTTAATGGGTTGCGAAATAAGTTGATTGCCTTTTTTTTGGAGGTATCTTTCGGGACTTGCGCATAAAAGGTAATCGCTATGGTTTTTATAAAAGCAAGCAAAAGGAGTAGGCGATACTTCCGTTAAGTTTACATATAACGATACCGGATCTGCAGATAAATGTTGCAATTCAAAAGCTTGGCAATAATTGATTTCATAAAAATCGCCACGCCTAATAAGCGCTAATATTTTATGGATGGCTTCTAGATATGTCTCTTTACTTATTAAAGGAATGATGCTTGTTGTTGGCGCTGCGATCTGATAAGCACTCTGTTCATCGCCCAGTTCAGATAAAGATGGTACTTTAAAACTACTTATTTGATCAAAGAGTATTTGCGGATTTTCTGAATCACTTTGGATGGTTACCTGATTTCCAGTAAGTTCAATAACAATAGCTGGGGTATACAAATAGGCTAGCGGAAAACCCGTAAGGTTTGCTTTGGCGTTAGGCTTAGTAATACTTTGGTATTCATAATTAAAGTGTGCAAAAATCCATTCACCACTATGCTTTTGAATGAATGCATCAATTGCCTGAGCGTTTACGCTATCAAGGGCGATAAAAGAAACTGGGTTAACGGCTGTGAGACAATCAAGTGCACCATAGGGGGAGTTATAAGCATGATTATCTAAAAAAGTGCAAACCTCAAACTGGTTGGACCAATGTAAGATTTGCACTTTAAATAATGTTGGATTGTCTATTAAAAAAACCTGCTTATTTTTTTTCACGTTGGGCTACAGATGATTAAAAATCATCGTCATCGTCATCAAATCCACTATTCTTATCGTCAAATAAATCAAACTCGTTGAAGTCTTCGTCTAATTTAAAATCATCTTCTTCAGAAGCGGCGCCTTTCTTTTTAGGACCTGCAGGCTTTTTGGTTTTACTTTTAGGTAAATCAAATTCTGCAAAGTCTGGATCCCAGCTTTCATCTTCTTCATTTGCATTCCAATCATCATTTTCTTCTTCCTCATCAAAATCGTCATCGTCTTCGTCAACTGATTTTTTTGATGCGGACTTACTACTAGATTTTTTTGGCGTTGACGTTTCGTCATCGTCTTCAAAATCATCATCTTCTTCCACTTGTTTTGAACTTTTAGTAGAAGCTTTGGGCGCAACTTTTTTGTTTGCTGCTTTAGGGGCTGAGGACTTTTGATCCTTATCAGATTTCACTGCCATATTTCTAATAAGATTTACTGCGTAAAAATTCAACGCAAATTCCTTTTATCCAAATAAAATTGCAAAAAAATTTAAAATATTTTTTCTCCTAAATTTTTACTATTTGTTCGCGACCTGGTCCGTTTGATACATAAGTGACAGGTGCGCCAATATAATTATTGATAAAGTCTACGTAGGTATTCATGGTAGATGGAAGTTCCGATGCCAATTTTAATTGAGTGGTATCCATATTCCAGCCTTTAAAACTTTGTAAAACAGGGTCAATTTGGATGTTTGACATTTGGAAAGGCACTTCTTTAGTGGTTGCGCCATCAATACCATATGCAGTACACACTTGTAGCTCTTCAAAAGCGTCTAAAACGTCGGCTTTTGTCATAACTACCTGTGTAACGCCATTAATCATGCACGCGTATTTAAGGGCTACTAGATCGATCCAGCCGCATCTGCGAGGGCGACCTGTGGTAGCGCCAAATTCACTTCCTATTTTTCTAATTTCTTCACCAACACTATCGTGTAATTCGGTAGGGAACGGACCGCCACCTACTCTGGTACAATAAGCCTTGGTAACACCAAAGACCTCATTGATTTGTTTTGGCGAAACGCCAAGTCCTGTACAAACGCCTGCAGAAATAGTATTTGAAGAAGTCACAAATGGGAATGTACCAAAATCAATATCTAGCATACTACCTTGAGCGCCTTCAGCTAATACTTTTTTACCAGCTTTAATTTGATCATTGATATAATATTCGCAGTTGATAACATTGAGTGTTTTCAAAAACTCAAGTGCTTCAAAAAACTCTTCTTCCCAAGCAGAAATATCTTCAATGAAATGAAAATTATCTAATAATTTTTGGTGCTTTAAACGAAGCTTAATGTATTGTGTTGTAAAACGCTTGTCTAGCAAATCGCCTACTCTTAAAGCGTTACGGCCAGTTTTGTCCATGTATGCTGGTCCAATACCTTTTAGGGTAGAACCAATTTTGCTTTCACCTTTTGAAAGCTCAGATGCTTTATCTAGTGCACGGTGCGTTGGAACAATAATATTGGTACGGGCAGAAATAAATAAATTTTTGCGTACATCAATACCAAATGCTGCTACTGCATCACATTCTCTTTTTAGTGTTACTGGATCTAGTACCACACCACCACCAATAATATTGACTTTGTTTTGGTGAAAGATACCAGAAGGTATTTGGTGAAGTACCATTTTTTTGCCTTCTACATATAATGTATGTCCGGCATTGGGTCCGCCCTGAAAGCGCGCAACAATATCATAATTGGGTGCAAAATAATCTACTATTTTACCTTTCCCTTCGTCACCCCATTGTAACCCTAATAATACGTCAACCATAATTTCAAATTTGAAGAACAAAAATAAGTCTTGGAAGTCCTAATAAAAATTAATTTTCAGCTTCTGCGTCAAAACGGTCTACGGTTTGGATGCCATTAAGGGCTTTAAGCCTTGTAACAAGTACTTCTAGCTCTTCTTTGTCGTGTACAAATATTTTTATGGTACCCTCAAAAAGGCCTTCTTTGGACTCGATGGTAAGACCCGCAATATTGATACGCAAATCACCACTAATAATATTGGTTATTTTATTAATAACCCCTACATCGTCCATTCCAATAATTTTCAGACCCGTTAAAAACGATATCTCTTTATTTTTTGCCCACTTGGTTTTAACAACCCGGTGTCCGAAATTGGCTAATAATTGTGTGGCATTGGGGCAGTTGGTACGGTGTATAATAAGCCCCTTTCCGGTGCTAACAAAGCCAAATACGTCATCACCAGGTATTGGATTGCAACACTTAGCGAGCGCATATTTGATTTTATCGCTACTTTCTCCAAAAATTATCAGTTCAGATTCTTTTTTAGAGTAGGTTTTGGTAGCTCCTGCATCTGTTGTTGTTTCTGGAAGGGTGGGTTTTGGTTTCGGTATTTCTAGTTTATCGCCATGTACCAAAAAGTCTTTAAGTTCTTTTAAATCAATCGATTTGGTAGCAATTTTATAGTGCAAGTCCAGTCCGGAAGGTAGTTTGTAAAAATGCACTAGTTCTTCCAGGTTGTGCTGACTATATGCCGCACCCATACTTTCTAATTTACGTTGAAGCACATATTTCCCATCTTCTGCGATGGTTCTTTTCTCTTCACGTAATGCGTCTTTAATTTTATTTTTTGCCTTTGCAGTTACAACAAAACCCAGCCAATCTTCGGAAGGTTTTTGTTTGCTACTTGTAATAATTTCTATTTGATCTCCACTGCGCAGCACATGGCTTAACGGCACAAGTTTGTGCTGCACTTTTGCGCCAATACATTTAGAACCTACTGCAGAGTGAATGGCAAATGCAAAATCAAGAGCGGTACTTCCAGTAGGTAGCATTTTTACTTCTCCCTTTGGCGTGTACACATAAATTTCTTCTGCTAAAAAGGAAGTTTTAAAATCTTGTAAAAAATCGAGACCCGCACCATCTTGTGTACTTAATACTTCTCTAATTTGCCCAAACCATTTATCAAAACGGTCTTCGCTATCATTGCCTTCTTTGTATTTGAAATGTGCAGCTAAACCTTTTTCTGCAATTTCATTCATACGCTTTGATCTGATTTGAACCTCTACCCATTTACCTTGCGGTCCCATCACGGTTGTGTGTAAAGCCTCGTAACCATTGCTTTTTGGGTTGCTAAGCCAATCTCTTAAACGCTCAGTAGATGGCATGTATTCATCGGTGATAGTTGAGTATACTTTCCAACAATCTTCTTTTTCTTTTTCGGGTGCAGAATCTAAAATAATACGGATCGCAAATAAGTCATACACTTCTTCAAATGCAACGCCCTTCTTTTTTATTTTATTCCAAATCGAGTGAATGCTTTTAGGCCTTCCATAAATTTCAAATTCAAAACCACTATTGGTTAGCTTTTCTTTAATCGGTTTTACAAACTCATTAATATATCTAGTGCGTTCTCTTTTTGTTTCCGCTAATTTTTTTGCAATGTCTTTGTATCCAGCAGGCTCCATGTATTTCATGGATAAATCTTCGAGCTCTGTTTTTACATTGTATAGTCCCATTCGGTGCGCAAGCGGCGCGTATACCCAAATGGTTTCGGAAGCAATTTTTAATTGCTTTTCTTTTTTCATATAATCTAGCGTACGCATATTGTGTAAGCGGTCTGCTAGCTTAATAAGTATCACACGAGGATCATCGGTGAGGGTTAATAAAATCTTTTTAAAATTTTCGGCTTGCTGCGATGTATTGGTGTCCATTACCGACGAAATTTTGGTAAGGCCATCTACAATTTTTGCAATTTCGGTACCAAATTCACGCTGTACATCTTCGAGTGTAATATCGGTGTCTTCTACCGTATCATGTAAGAGTGCACAAATGGTACTTCTTACACCCAGGCCAATTTCTTCTACACAAATCATGGCAACGGCAATGGGGTGCAATATATAAGGCTCACCACTTTTACGGCGCATGGTTTTGTGTGCATCAGCCGCCATTTCAAAAGCCTGACGTACAAGTTCTTTGTCGCCCTTTTTTAATTTAGGCCTTAGGCTTCTAGAGAGCGCACGGTAATGCCTAACGATTTCGTTTTTCTCTTGCTCGGCATTTAAATTATATTTTGGAAGTGCGAGTTCGGCACTCATTTGCGGGTCCTGATCCATATCTTTTACGAATATACGAATTAGCCCGCTTTTTTTGTGCTTACATTTGCATTTCAGTATGAGCAAGACGGCACCTAAAAAAGTTTTTAGTTTTCTATTGTTGGCAAGGGTTTTTAAATTTGTAAAGCCCTACCGCGCCTTGTTTTATGGGAGCGTTTTGCTGGCGATTGTGATGGCTATTTTTGCGCCAGTTCGTCCTTATTTAATTCAGTTAACAGTAGATATGGCTACCGGAAAAGCGGTCCATATTCCAGGCTGGCTCAAACTTTTTATTGCCAAGCAAAATTTATCGGACGCATCAAAATTCATCATCGCAGTAACGCTTTTTCAAGTCGTTTTTTTATTTGTTGAAACGACCATTCGGTTTTTCTTTTCCTTTATGACAGCAGCCCTAGGACAGCGCGTGGTAAAGGATTTACGCATAGCAGTGTATGAAAAAATTGTAGGTTTAAATTTGCGTCAATTTGACACTACGCCCATTGGTACGCTCACCACTAGAACCATTGATGACATTGAAAGAATCAACGATATTTTTTCGGACGGTCTGATTCCAATCATTGCTGATTTACTCACTATTATTTTTACGCTAGCTACCATGTTTTGGATCAATTGGCAGCTCACGCTGGTAAGTTTAGCGCCATTTCCCATCATGATTATTGCCACTTATTTTTTTAAGGAAAGTGTCAATAAAAGTTTTGTAGAAGTGCGTAACGCAGTGGCTAGTTTAAATGCATTTATCCAAGAACATTTATCCGGTATGGCGGTAGTGCAAGCATTTGCAGCGGAGGGTAGAGAACTGAATAAGTTTAAAAAAATTAATGCCGAACATCGCCTCGCAAATATCAAGGCCATTTTTGCATATTCTGTGTTTTTTCCAATTGTAGAAGTTGTTTTAGCCATTAGTACTGGCTTACTGGTTTGGTTTATTGCTGGCAATGCACTTGACGCAGGGCTTTTAATGTCATTTATCCTTTATCTGAATCAGTTATTTAGGCCGCTTCGCGTGATTGCTGATAAATTTAACGTACTTCAAATGGGTATGGTAGCCGCCGAAAGGGTGTTTAAAGTGATGGACAACCCCGATGAAATGCCGCCAGACAGCCCAGATTGCATCGATGCAGGCGTTTTAGAGGGCAATATTGACTTCAAAGACGTTTGGTTTGCATACAAAGAGGACCAATATGTGTTAAAAGGGATCAATTTTTCGATTCAGTCCGGCCAGACGGTGGCGCTTGTGGGCCATACGGGTAGTGGTAAAACCTCCATTATCAGCCTGCTAAATAGACTTTATACCACCCAAAAAGGGTCGTTGCTTTTAGACCAAAAGCCTATTACTAGTTATACCTTAGAAAGCCTAAGACGCAATATTGGCGTGGTTTTGCAGGACGTATTTTTGTTTTCAGGCTCTATTTTGGACAATATTACCCTTCGCAATCCATCCATTACGGAGGAGGAAGTTGTAAAGGCAGCTAAAATGATGGGCTTACACGATTTTATCATGCAATTACCGGGAGGGTACCAGTATCATGTGATGGAGCGGGGTGCCACATTAAGTTTGGGGCAGCGTCAATTAATCTCTTTTATTAGGGCCCTATTATATAATCCATCGGTTTTGGTACTAGATGAAGCCACTTCTTCGGTGGACTCAGAAACGGAACTACTCATTGAAAAAGCCACCGAAACCCTCATAACCGGCAGAACCTCAATCGTTATTGCCCACCGCCTCTCCACCATCCGAAAGGCCGACTTAATTATTGTACTAGACAAAGGGGAGGTAAAAGAGGCCGGAAACCACGAGTCTTTGCTCCAAAAGGACGGTTTTTATGCCCGTTTGTACGAAATGCAATTTGAAAAGAAAGACACCCTTTCTGTGTAGGATTTCAGGGGTATAATCCCTATCTTTGCCGCAAATTTCGAGAAAGGTATGACGTTTAGAAGCATTAAATCTTTACTGGTAAAGACTTTCAGCGTTTTTTCGTTGCTGTTAGCAACCCAAGCATTTGCTGGGGAAAATCATACACCAGCCACTTCAGAGGCGGGTGCTGTAGCCCCTACTGCCGCAGAAGCGCATGGTGCTAAAAAAGAAGGTGATTTTAATGTAACCGAAACCATTTTAGAGCATATTAAAGATGATCATAGCTGGCATATGTGGGGTCATGTATCCATTCATTTACCGGTAATCTTAAAAACGTCTAAAGGCTTTGAAGTTTTTTCTTCTGAAAAATTAGTAGACGAACACCACGAGCCAGCAGTATACAAAGGCAATTTTGATTATAAACTTGTTGAGGGTAAAACAAAAATTGTAGATGCAGCAGGAAACGTTGATGTAGAAGCAAGCAAGCAACTCTGGGATTTTTCGATCACCAAAAACGTAGCAAGTTTATTTATCTCTGTTTTTATTTTACTAGTGGTATTGTTAAGTGCTGCTGCAGGATATAAAAAAACAGGTGTAAAATCTGCACCTAAAGGACTTCAATCTTTTATGGAGCCTATTATTTTATTTGTAAGAGACGAAGTAGCAATTCCAAATATTGGCGCAAAAAAAGCAGGCAAATACATGCCGTTTTTACTCACTATTTTCTTTTTGATTTTAATCAATAACTTTTTAGGCCTTATTCCTTTTTTCCCAGGTGGCGCTAACGTGAGCGGCAATATCGCATTCACTATGACACTTGCTGTTTTTGTATTTATTGTGGTTAACGTAAGCGCTAATAAAAGTTATTGGGAACATATTTTTTGGATGCCTGGTATGCACTGGAGCATGAAATTGTTTTTAGCACCGATCGAGTTAATTGGTGTATTTACTAAGCCTATTTCTTTAATGATTCGTTTGTTTGCGAACATTACTGCAGGCCACATTCTAGTATTAAGTTTGATTTGTTTAATCTTCATATTCAAAACGGTTTTTGCTTCTGCAATTGCGGTTCCTTTTGCTGTGTTTATTGGTATGATTGAGTTGTTGGTTGCATTTTTGCAAGCCTTCATCTTTACCATGCTTGCTGCAATGTATATTGGAATGGCTACAGAGGAGCACCACCATGATGCACATGGAGAAGCAGCACATCACTAAAAAATTATAATAACTTTTTTTCAATAACAATTAAAACGTAAAAAAATGGTAGTAGGAAGTGTTGCCGCAATCGGCGCTGGATTAGCTGCTATCGGTGCTGGTATCGGTATCGGTCAGATTGGTAAAGGTGCAGTAGAAGGTATTGCACGTCAGCCAGAAGCTGCTAATGAAATCCGTTCAAACATGATCGTAGCTGCGGCTTTCGTAGAGGCAGTTGCATTGTTTGCAGTGGTAGTAGCCCTTTTGGGTAACGGCTAGTCCGTAAAATTTTATACAAGGTCTCGCGCAAAGGGCAACAGACCTTGTATTTTTTTCAAGATTTTTTTTAATTAAGATAAATGTCTTTTATGTTGTTAGAGATCAATCCGCTGGTATTACCTGATATCGGACTTGTATTCTGGAACACCGTTGCATTCCTTTTACTACTCGTAGTTCTCGGAAAATTTGCATGGAAACCTATTTTAAAAGCGATCAATGATCGTGAGCAAGGTATCGAAGATGCTTTAGCAAAGGCCGACAAAATGAAATCTGAATTAGCAACTATGCAATCAGAGAACGAGGCTTTACTTGCAAAGGCGCGTGAAGAAAGAGCTACTTTAATCAAAGAAGCAAAAGAAACCGCTGACAAAATGGTTGCTGAAGCTAAAGAAAAAGCAAAAGCACAGTACGACGCTATTGTTGCTGATGCACAGGTTGCCATCAATCAACAAAAAAATGCTGCTCTAACAGATGTAAAAAATCAAGTTGGTGCTCTTGTTATTGAAGTAGCTGAAAAAGTGTTGCACAAAGAACTAAGCAACAAAGCGGCACAAGAAACGTATATCAACGAATTAGCTGAAGGCGTTAAATTAAACTAAGCAAAATGCCCAATCCAAGATTAGCAAGTAGGTATGCAAAAAGTTTATTAGACTTAGCCATTGAAAAAGGGCAGTTGGATATAGCTTATGCAGACATGAAATATTTGCAGGCAGTATGTGCGGCTAGTGCAGAATTTGTAAATCTTTTGCGTAGCCCAATTATTAAGGCCGATCAAAAAAATAGCATTATTACAGCAGTTACTACTGGAAAGGTTAGTGAACTTACTGCTTCTTTTAATAACCTACTGGTTAGAAAAGGAAGAGAAAGTGATTTGCCTGAAATCGCAACTGCATTTGTGGAACAATACAATGCTTTAAAAGACATTCATAAAGTTACACTCACTACTGCTGTAGAAGTAAGCGTTGAATTACAAAATGCCATTGCGCAAAAAGTAAAAACAGCACATTCATTTGCAAGTGTAGAATTAGAATCAAAAGTAGATCCTTCATTAATTGGTGGATTTGTACTTGAGTTTGATAACAACTTAGTAGATGCAAGTGTAGTTAGAGATTTAAGAGATATTAAAAAACAATTTCAGCAGAACTTGTATGTTCCGCAGATGTAATAAACAATAACAAATCATCATTTATAAATAGAATATCATGGCCGACATTAAACCCGATGAAATATCAGCGATACTCAGACAGCAACTAAGCAATTTTAATGCAAGTGCTGATTTAGAGGAAGTAGGTACCGTATTACAAGTGGGAGACGGTATTGCCCGTGTATATGGCCTTAACGGCGTACGCAGTGGTGAACTAGTAGAATTTGAAAATGGAACCAAAGCCATTGCCCTTAACCTTGAAGAAGATAATGTGGGTGTGGTATTGATGGGCGAAAGTGGCTCTATCAAAGAAGGTGCAAAAGTTAAAAGAACTGGTAAGATTGCCTCTATTAAAGTAGGTGAAGGTGTTGTTGGTCGTGTAATCAACACATTAGGTGAGCCTATCGATGGTAAAGGTCCAATTGCTGGTGAATTATATGAAATGCCACTTGAGCGTAAAGCGCCGGGTGTAATTTATCGTGAGCCAGTTAAAGAACCATTACAAACAGGTATCAAAGCAATTGATGCAATGATTCCGGTAGGTCGTGGTCAACGTGAGTTGGTAATTGGTGACCGTCAAACTGGTAAAACTGCCATTTGTGTTGATACCATTATCAATCAAAAAGAATTTTACGATGCAGGCAAGCCTGTATATTGTATATATGTAGCGATTGGTCAAAAAGCGTCTACTGTTGCTGGTGTTATGAAAACCCTAGCTGACAATGGCGCCATGGCGTATACAACAATTGTTGCTGCTCCTGCTGCTGATCCAGCTCCATTACAATTCTATGCTCCATTTGCTGGTGCTGCTATTGGTGAGTATTTCCGTGATACCGGTAGACCTGCTTTAATTGTATTTGATGACTTATCTAAGCAAGCAGTTGCTTACCGTGAGGTATCATTACTTTTAAGAAGACCTCCTGGACGTGAAGCATATCCTGGTGACGTATTCTATTTGCATAGCCGTTTATTAGAGCGTGCTGCAAAAGTTATCGCGAATGATGAAGTTGCAAAAAACATGAACGACTTACCTGCTTCTATCAAGCATTTGGTAAAAGGTGGTGGTTCATTAACGGCACTTCCAATTATCGAAACACAAGCGGGTGACGTTTCTGCATATATCCCTACCAACGTAATCTCTATTACCGATGGTCAGATTTTCTTAGAAGGTAACTTATTTAACGCAGGTATTCGTCCAGCGATTAACGTAGGTATCTCTGTAAGTCGTGTGGGTGGTAATGCACAGATTAAGTCAATGAAAAAAGTAGCAGGTACCCTTAAATTAGACCAAGCTTTATACCGTGAGTTAGAAGCCTTCTCTAAATTTGGTGGAGACCTTGATGCTGCTACTAAATCTGTAATTGACAAAGGTGCACGTAACGTAGAAATCTTAAAGCAAGCTCAGTACACGCCATTTACCGTAGAAAAGCAAGTTGCGATCATTTACTTAGGTACACAAGGTTTACTTCGTGAAGTAGCTGTTAAAAATGTAAAAGAATTTGAAGCTCATTTCTTAATGGAAATGGAAAACAAATTACCTGAAGTTTTAGCTGCCTTCAAAAAAGGAGATTTACCTGAAGATGGCCTTAACAAGATGGTTGAATTAGCTAAAGGTTTAATGCCTCAATACAAATAATAGCACTGTCTATATTTTTAAAAGCCTCCACTTTTGTGGGGGCTTTTTTATTTCTGAACATCTTGGCTACTTGTTTGTTATTATAGCATGTCTTCAGTTATACAAGTGCAGGGTCTCACCAAAAAATTTGGGCATCAATTTACAGCAGTCAGTGATTTATCATTTTCTGTAAACAAAGGAGATGTGTATGGCTTTTTAGGTCAAAATGGAGCGGGAAAAAGTACCACCATTCGGATGCTCCTTTCGCTGATAACACCAACTTCGGGTAGTATCGAAATTTTTGGTATGCCACTACAAGCCAATAGGGCTGCCATTATGCAAAATATTGGCGCTGTTATAGAAAAGCCAGCGATGTATGAATACTTAACGGCATATCAAAACTTAAAAATATTTTCTGCATTAAGTGGGGTATCAAAAACCAGACTGCAACTATTACATGAATTAGATGTTGTAGGCCTCGCTGCAAGAGCACATGATTTGGTACGCACTTTTTCGCAAGGGATGAAACAACGACTTGCTATTGCCATGGCCATGGTAAATGATCCTCAACTTATTTTACTTGATGAACCTACCAATGGATTGGATCCACAAGGTATTGCGGATATTAGAAATTTAATTTTACAACTTAGTAGAGTACAAGGAAAAACGGTTCTCGTTTCTTCTCACTTGTTATCTGAAATAGAACAGGTTGCTACAAGGCTTATTATTATAGATAAAGGCTGCAAGCTAGTAGAGGGCGATAGTAAAGATTTATTTGACAAGAGCAAAACAGTGGTAGCCATTCAAACACTTAATAACATTGAGGCTACAAAGCAGCTCATGCAAACAAGCTGGGCCAGTCATGTACTGATAGACCGCTCTTCGGATAAAGAAATATGTATACAGCTCGACGAAAAATTGCTCCCTACTTTACATAAAAATTTAGTTGAAATGGGTATTGGGGTGTTATCTGTAAAACCCATGCATTCTTTGGAAGATTATTTTTTACGTATCACTTCAACGCCATCTTATGTTTAGTCTAGTTCAGGTAGAATTGTATAAAATATTTAAGCGTCCAAGAACTTATATCGCTTTTGGAGCAGTGGCTGCACTTATTGGTATTATTCAGTTTGGCTTAAAATTAGATGGCAAAAGCTACCTCGATTTTATGCTAAACGATTTAAGCAGTTCACTTGAAATTGATGGTAAAATTTTAAATGGCTATTTGGTTTGTTATGTGATGCTTCAATTGCTGCTCGTGCACGTGCCGCTACTAATTGCCCTAATTGCCGCCGATATGATTTCTGGTGAGGCCAATATGGGCACGCTGCGATTATTATTAATTAAACCGTATAGCCGTACTACGTTATTACTCGCAAAATTTATTGCAGCTATTATTTATACTTTAATGCTGCTTGTTTGGCTTGCGATATTGGCATTATTTGGAAGCATGCTTTTATTTGGTACTGATGATATGTTTTTATTAAAAACCAGCTATGTGGTTTTATTAAAAGAGTCGGATGTTTTTTGGCGGTATATTGGCGCCTTTGGCTTTGCAGCCCTTGCTATGACAACTGTTGCGGCACTTGGTTTTTTCTTATCTGTGTTTGCCGAAAACTCGATAGGTCCCATTGTTGCAACCATGAGCGTGATTGTATTTTTTACCATATTAAGTACGCTTAATATTCCCATATTTAATATTATCAAGCCATATTTGTTTACTACGCATATGATTGGGTGGAAAGAGTTTTTTGATATTAAAGTAAACGCCTCCAATGAAGCAATTATTGGAAGTATTCAAAACCCAGAAAAAATAATTAAAGCATCACTAGTGCTCGTGGCACATACCATTGGATTTTTTGTTGCCACTTTACTTGTGTTTAGAAAAAAAGATATCCTTAGTTAATATTCGTGTATGAAAAAGTGTCGTTTGTTTGTTTTGTTTATTTTTTGTGCATCGCTTGCTATGGCGCAAGACGCCGCGCAACTCATTAAAAAAGTTAAGGCAAAGCTAGAGCTTGTAGATAATTATGAAGCTACCGGTGTCATGAAAACGGATATTGCATTTATTAAAGCACCGATAGGAAAAATTAAAATTTATTTTAAGAAGCCTAACTTATTTAAAATCAAAAAAGAAGGCGGTATTTCTTTACTTCCAAAAGGAGGGCTTTCTGTTAATTTAAGTTCACTCATTGCTTCTTCAAACTATACCACTATCGATGCGGGTATACAAGATATTGGTGCCAAAAAATTAAGGGTGGTAAAATTACTTCCCAACGAAGAAACAAGTGATGTAGTGATTAGTACGCTGTATATTAATGAAAAAGAAAGTTTAATCGAAAAAGCCATTACAACCACCAAAGAAAATGGAACGTATACGATGCTTATGAATTATGGCGCTTATAGTAATTACGGCTTACCTGATAAAGTGGTGTTTGAATTCAATACTAAAAACTACAAACTACCTAAAGGTATCACGTTAGAGTTTGAAGATGATAGCAAGCCGCTTTCTGCTGCACAGCAGTTAAAAAATAAAAAAGGTCGTGTAGAAATTAGCTATAAAAACTATAGCGTTAACAAAGGTATACCTGCGGCTGTATTCAATTAATTACTGCTCTTCAATTCTTTCATCTACTGCGCCTGCAAGCATACGCGCACTTCTTTTGCGTAGAGGATTGACGCGCATTTCTTTGTAGCCTTTTCTGGTTCTTATGATTTCGATACATTCAAAAGTAGCTGCTACAAAAGAGCTATGATCAGCAATGCCTTTTCCAGCAATATCAAAAGCAGTGCCATGGTCTGGACTGGTTCTCACACCCGTTAGTCCAGCCGTAAAATTTACACCTTCTCCAATGGCAAGTGATTTAAATGGAATTAAACCCTGATCGTGGTACATGGCAAGTACAGCATCGAACTTTTCATATTGGCCTCTTGCAAAAAATGCGTCAGCACTATATGGGCCAAACACAAGCATGTTGTTTTTACGTGCTTCTGCAATGGCAGGTTTTATAATTTCAAGTTCTTCTTTACCAATAAGACCTTCATCACCGGCGTGTGGGTTAAGCCCTAGTACAGCAATTTTTGGTTTGTCAATACTAAAGTCTTGTTGCAAACTGGCGTGCATCATTTTTAGTTTGCTCATGATGCCTTCTACGGTAATGTATTTATTGACTTCAGCAATCGTAACATGCTCGGTAAGTAGTCCAATGCGTAAATTTTCAGCAACCATAAACATTAAAACGTCTTTGGTGCCAAACAGGTTTTTTAAATACGGGGTATGCCCACTATAGTTAAACGTTTCTGATTGAATATTTTTTTTATGAATTGGCGCGGTAACAAGTCCATCAATATGACCATCTTTTAATGCCTGTCCGGCGGCTTCTAAAGATAAACGTCCATATTTACCACCAATTTCATTGAGCTGACCAGGGGTGATTACCACTTCTTCTTCCCAGCAAGTATAAATATTAACTTGTTTTGGGTTGAGTTTAGAAAAGTCTCTACCACTAGCATAGCTAAAATTAGATTCAGGTAGGCATTTGCGGTAAAAATTGACGCTTTTATTGCTGGCAAAAATAACCGGCGTGCAAAAATCAATTAAACGGCTGTCGGAAAGCGTTTTAAGGATAATTTCTAATCCAATGCCATTTAGGTCACCACATGAAAATCCTATGATTGGTTTTTGCGTCTCAATACTCATCCGGGCTGTTTTAGAGTACAAAATTACGATTATTTGACCCAATAATAGCATGTTTATAGGTTAAGCGCACTTAGGAGGCCAACTACCACTTACGCCTCAGAATTGCTTACTTTTGCTGGGTGGAATATATACTCAAAAAATCGCTGGGTCAGCACTTCTTAAAAGATGAAAAAATTTGTCTTTCCATTGTGGACGCCATTCCAAACTGTGAGCGCCTTGTAGAAGTTGGGCCTGGTGCTGGTGCCATCACAAAATATATTTTACAAAAGCCGGCACTCGATTTTAAGGCGGTAGAATTAGATGATGAAAAAGTAGCATATCTCGAAAAAACTTATCCTTCTATAATTGGTACAATTATACATGAAAGTATATTAGACTGTGCACCTCCTTTTTTGGAACCATTTACGGTGGTTGGTAATTTTCCGTACAATATTTCCTCTCAAATTTTATTTCGTGTACTAGAGTGGAAAGACCAAGTGCCCGTGATGGTTGGTATGTTTCAAAAAGAAGTTGCCAAGCGTATTGTATCTGGGCCGGGCAATAAAGACTATGGTATTTTAAGTGTGCTCGTGCAAGCGTATTACCACGCCGAATATTTATTTGATGTACCGCCCGAATCTTTTAACCCGCCACCTAAAGTAGATAGTGGTGTTATTAAATTAACACGCCGTAATGATGTGGTAGATATGCGCTCCGAAAAATCATTTATTGCCGTTGTGAAAGCGGCATTTGGTCAGCGCCGAAAAATGTTACGCAATCCATTAAAAGGAATGTTTACCCCCGAAACATTACAAGAAGAAATATTTACCAAACGACCAGAGCAGTTAAGTGTGGCAGATTTTGCAGCACTCACATTTAAAATGAAATAAATGTAACTTGTGAAACCTATTGTAATTATTACCGCACCGGCTCATCCTTATTTGACACAACGCTTGCAGGACAAGGGTTTCGAAGTTGTGCTGTCTGAAGCGATTACCTACAATGAACTAGCTAATACCATTTCTACAGCTACTGGGCTTGTGGTAAGCACGCGTATAAAAATTGATCAGGCCTTACTTGAAAAAGCGGTTGCACTCAAATGGATCGCGCGTCTTGGAAGTGGTATGGAATTAATAGATACCGGGTTTGCAGCGTCTAAAAATATTATTTGTGTAAGTAGTCCAGAAGGTAACGCTGGTGCAGTAGGTGAACATGCGATAGCTCTTTTACTAAATCTCATGAACAAATTGAGCGCTAGTTTTGCAGAAGTAAAAAATGGCTTGTGGATTAGAGACGCTAATAGGGCCGATGCACTATTTGGAAAAACAGTGGGTATTATTGGAATGGGTCATACAGGAAATGCATTTGCAAGTAGGCTTCAATCTTTTGGTGTGCAAATAATGGCCTACGATAAATACAAGCAGGAAACGGATTTAGCAAATGTTGAATTTGTAGATCTTGCTACACTCTCTGCAAACGCCGATGTGGTGAGTTTGCATTTGCCATTAACGCCCGAAACACATCATTACGCCTCTACCTCTTTTTTTGCAGGCCTTGTAAAATCGCCGTATTTTATCAATACTTGTAGGGGTAAAGTAGCTGATACTGCCGCTGTTATTTCGGCCTTAAAAAATGGGCAAATAAAAGCCGCTGGTTTAGACGTGCTAGAAAATGAAAACTTAACCACTTACTCCGAGGTAGAAAAACTGCAGTTAGACTGGCTTTGCAACCAGCCTAATGTGATCATTACCCCTCATATTGCCGGTTATAGCCATGAAGCCTTCTATTTAATGGCAAAAATTGTACTTGACAAGCTTGGAATCTAATTAAATTAATTATTTTTGACGTCCAACGCTGCAGTCAAATGTGGCGTTGTCTTTTTTTATCCAACTTAAAGCTTACTATATGAGTGATACGAATATGTATGTAACGATGGAGACATTTGAAAAAATGCGCGAAGAGTTACAAAAAATGAAGTCTATAGACCGTCCTGCGGCCTCTAAAGCCATTGGTGAAGCAAGAGAGAAAGGTGACTTAAAAGAAAATGCAGAATATGATGCGGCAAAAGAAGCGCAGGGTATGCTTGAAGCAAAAATCAAGCAACTAGAAGGTGTGATTGCCAATGCTAAAATTGTAGATACCAAAACAATTGATACCAGTAAAGTAACCATCCTTACCAAAGTGACTATTACTAATATGGCCACTAAAAAAACGGTTACCTATCAACTTGTTGGTGAAAAAGAAGCAGATTTAAAAGCACAAAAAATATCAGGAACTTCTCCAATTGGAAAAGGTTTGATGGGTAAAGTAGTGGGAGAAATAGCAGAGATTCAAACGCCTGCTGGTGTTTTAAAATTCAGGGTAGATAACATCACTGTTTAATTGTACCGTATGACTTTGTTTTCTAAAATCATTGCTGGAGAAATTCCTTCTTACAAAATTTTGGAAGACGAAAACTTTTATGCCTTTTTAGACGTGTTTCCGTTAGTGGAAGGGCATGTACTCATTGTTCCTAAAAATGAAACCGATAAGTTTTTTGATTTATCAGATAACTACCTGCAAAAAATATTGCTGTTTGCAAAACCAATAGCTACAGCTATCGAAAAAGCATTTCCTTGTAACCGTTGTGGTATGAGTGTTGTAGGGCTTGAAGTACCACATGCGCATCTTCATTTGATGCCCATCAATAGCGCCAACGATATAAATTTCACCAAAGAAAAAATAAAGGTAACGCCTGAATTCTTGGCACTAGTACAAAGTAAAATTGTAGCTGCTTTATAAACAGTTAAGCCTAATTTATAATTTAATCTTTCCTGGATTTTTTGCAATAAAATCGTCCCATCCTTTAAATCCTTTACCACTAGCTGCCGCTAAAGGTGATGAGCTCTGGTAGTAATGACATAGTGCAACGGCGAGGGCATCCGTGGCGTCAAAATATTGGGGCTTTACTTCTATTTGAAGCGTTCGTTGTAGCATTTGCCAAACCTGATCTTTACTTGCATTACCGTTTCCGGTAATAGATTGCTTAACTTTTTTTGGTGCGTATTCGGTAACAGAGAGTCCCGTTTGCATGGCTGCGGCAATCGCTACACCCTGGGCCCTTCCCAACTTAAGCATACTTTGTACGTTCTTTCCAAAAAAGGGAGCTTCAATAGCAAAAGTGGTAGGTTGGTATAATTTAATGAGTTCTACAACCTTGGTATGAATCATCTCAAGCCTAGCGTAAATATCTTTTTGCCCGGTTAGTTTTAAAGCATCTATCAGTATCACTTGCGGCGTGCTATTTGTAATACGCAAGAGGGCATATCCCATAAGTTGGGTGCCGGGGTCAATGCCTAATATAATCTGATCTTTTTTCAATTTGATGTGAAATTACAAGCTTCCTTTGAGATTCTACCTACTTTTGCTGCACAAGCTTTTTTGAGTCATCTAAACGCTGCTAGCACTGCAAAAGAAAATAAACATATTGGTTCAGTACCTGTTGGCCCCCATCTTATTTGTATGGCTATGCTATTCTATTTATCATCAAATAAGTGAACAAAAACAGTTACCTAATTTTATTGCCTCATTGCAGCAAATACCAGCGTATACTGCTTTTTGGTACTTACTTTGTATAGCCCTATTAACGGCGTTTAATTGGGGTCTAGAAGCATTTAAATGGAAGCGTTTAACAAATAAGTTAGAGCCACTATCTTTTAAGGCAGCGTATGCGGCTATATTAACAGGGCAGGCGGTTTCATTTTCTAGCATTAATAGAGTGGGAGAATCTATTGGCAAATCAATGTTACTATCTGATGGTAACCGTTTAAAAGGCGTAGTGCTTTCTTTTGTAGCAAGTGCTAGTCAACTTTTAGTTACACTCATTGCTGGTTTGATTGCAATTATTTGGTTGTTTCCTAATATACGCGTTGGGTTACAGGATCAACTTCACTTATCGGCGTCTTTATTATCTATGCTATATGGCAGTTTGTTTGTTGTAGTTGGCTTGTTTATTATTTGTTACATAGCCATTCCATTTTTCGCAAATAAACTGGCCAAGGTCTCTTTTTTTTCTAAGTACGTTTTTTTAATCACATCGGTACAATCGATCCCTAAGCGCTTACTACTCGAGCTTTCCTTCATATCTAGCGCTCGGTACCTTGTATTTCTACTTCAATATTTGTTAATTTTTAGATTGTGCGGCGTTCTTATTGATGCCCCAACAATTATGGCGCTTACTGGGGTACTTTTCTTAATACTTGCTATTATACCTACCTTAACCCTTGCAGAATTAGGTATTAGAGGGAAAGTGAGTTTGATTTTATTTGGTATCTATAGTTCAAATACGATGGGTATTTTAGCGGCGGCAGGCGGCATTTGGTTGTTAAATTTAATTATACCCGCTTGCTTAGGCGGCCTGATATTATTACGTTTACAATATTTTAGAAAGCGCTCTTAATTCAAATCAGATGATTAAAAAAATAGCAGCTTACTGTTTTATATGTTTGTTTTTAGTACATCCGCTAAAAGCAGGAGATGATTTTTGCGGCATTAAAAATTTTGCATTTAATAGCGGCGAAGAAATTAGTTATAACTTATACTATTCGGTAATTGGATTATACATTAATGCAGGGTCTGCAAAATTTGGGGTAGCGCAAGAAAAAATAAACGAGACGCCTTCTTACCACGTTACTTGTATAGGTACATCAAACAGTAGATACGATTGGATATTTAAAGTGCGCGACCGCTACGAATCCTATATCGATACGCTTCATTTGCAGCCCATTAAATTTGTTAGAAATATTGAAGAAGGTACCTATAAAAAGCAGGAGAATATTGTTTTCAATCAAAAGCTTAATACGGCAACAGGCGCTGAGGGTGTATTTAAAATCCCCAATTGCGTTCAGGATGTTGTGAGTTCCATCTATTATTTACGCAATATTGATTTTAATAGATACAAGCCAGAAGATAAAATCCCGTTTAATTTATTTTTAGACAATCAAGTTTACAATGTATACATTAAATACCTCGGCAAAGAGCGTATCAAAACCCAGTACGGCACTTTTAATGCTATAAAATTTAAACCCTTATTACTCAAAGGAACTTTGTTTGAAGGAGGAGAAAAAATGACCATATGGGTTACCGACGATTTAAACCATATTCCGGTACGTATCGAAAGTTCCATTATTGTAGGAAGTATTAAAGCAGATATGATGAGTTTTAAAAACCTCCGATATCCATTAAGTTCCCTGGTTAAAGCGAGGTAGGTTTTAGACGAATCATAACAACACTATCTATAAATCTGCAAGTGTAAAGGCTTCGCCGGCTCTAATTCCTTTTTCTGTTTGTATGAGTTTAACGCATTCATGCACAGCGTCGTGTTCAAAAAAGAGCACATACTGTTTTTCAAAAGCCTCTTGTAAAAAAGATTTCTTTTCGGTGAGGGTTGTTAACGGAAACATATCATAAGACATTACATACGGTAATGGCAAATGCCCTACCGATGGCAGCAAATCGGCCATATAAACTATAGTGTGTCCTTTGTAATGAATTTGAGGTAGCATCATTTTTTCGGTGTGCCCATGCACAAACCGGATGTCTATATTATTCGCAAAAGAAACGCTATTAAGTAAACCGTTGCTTGTAAAATGAGCGGCAGGGGCATCTATAAATGATAGTTGACCCGACGCCTGAATAGGTAAAATATTTTCCTTTAAAAAAGAAGCTTTTTCACGCTCATTGGGAACGGTAGCCCAGTTCCAGTGCGCTTCATTACTCCAGTATTTTGCATTTTTAAATGCAGGGATTAATTTGTCGCCGTCTTTTTTTATAGATCCTCCGCAGTGATCAAAATGCAAGTGGGTTAAAAAAACATCGGTGATATCAGTGGGCGTAAAACCATGCTTTGCTAAAGATTTTTCTAAGGTGTCATCCCCGTGTAAATAGTAGTGACCAAAAAATTTAGCATCTTGTTTGTCGCCCATACCGTTGTCTACAAGTATTAAACGGTCTTCGTCTTCTATAAGTAGGCAGCGCATCGTCCAACTGCACATATTATTTTCATCTGCTGGATTGGTTCTGTTCCAAATACTTTTTGGCACAACACCAAACATGGCGCCACCGTCTAATTTAAAATTTCCGGCATTGACGCTATACAGTTGCATGCTTTTCCAGTTTTGATGTTCGGTACAACAATATAAACCCTATAATAAAAAATATGGTTAAGGCTAAAACCGAATTTCTTTGTGATCCAGTAATTTCATTGATATATCCAAAACTAAACATGCCAATTACGATGGCAATTTTTTCTGTAACATCATAAAAACTAAAATAACTAGTAGTGTCATGTGTAATTGGCATTAATTTTGAATAGGTACTCCTACTCACAGATTGGATACCCCCCATTACAAATCCAACTACTACGGCTAAAGTGTAAAACGGAACAACGCTATTACGGGGTAAATAGTAGCCCATGATACAACCGCCAATCCATATAACCACCGCTATTTTTAAAGTATTAAAATTGCCAAATTTGCTTGCCATTTTTGCCATCAAATTAGCACCAGGAATTGCTACAATCTGGATAATTAAAATGGCTAAAATTAAATTGGTGGTAGGGATATTTAATTCACTTTTACCGTATAGTGTAGCAGCTAACATTACTGTTTGAACACCCATGTTGTAAAAGAAAAATGCTGTTAAAAAACGTTTAAGTGTAGGTTGTGTTTTTAGTTCTAGCCAAACTTTATGTAATTCTTTATAACCCTGTGTAAATAGGTTTTTTGTATGAGCACCTTTAACGCCTCGCCCTTCAGGTAGCCGACCAATGGCAAGCCAACCAAAACCTATCCACCATATACCTACAAGTAAAAAAGATATTTGTGAAGCTTTGCCAACTGTTATACCAAAAAGTTCTGGCTTTAATACAAAAACAAAACATATCAATTGTAACAATACAGAACCCACATAACCCATCATAAATCCTTTTGCACTTATTCTGTCTCTATCTTCTGGTGCCGCAATTTCAGGCAAATAAGAGTTGTAAAATACGAGGCTACTCCAAAATCCAATACATGCTAAGATTACAGATATCAATCCTCCATTGATATGGTCCTTGTCAAAAAAATACAATGAAGCGCAGGAAATGGAACCCATGGTACAAAAAAATCGTAGAAATTGTTTTTTATTTCCTCTGTAGTCTGCTACAGAAGATAAAATCGGAGATAATATTGCAACAATAACAAACGCGATGCCCAATATATAATTGTATAAAGCAGTATTTGAAAACTCGTAATTGCCAACTTTGATTTTGTCAACGATAGTTGCATCATTGCCATCGCCAGTAACAGCTTCGTAGTATGCAGGAAAAATAGTGGATGTTATAACAAGGTTATAAACGCTATTGGCCCAATCATACATGGCCCAACCATTAATTACTTTTTTGGGTGCAGTTTGCATGCAGTCGTTTTTATTTTCTTAAAGATAAGGGCTTCAAGTACAAAACAAAAGCAGCCGTCCAATTATTTTAAGATACCCGTGTAGATAAGTGTAAGGAGTGTAATACCAGCAATGATGCGGTACCATCCAAAGAGTTTAAAGCCATGCTTTTGTAGGAATCCAATAAAAAATTTAATGGCTAGAAGCGCTACTATAAAAGCCACTAAATTACCAACCCCTAATAGGATTAGATTTTCTTTGTTGAGTAGGATATCTGGCGTTGTTTTATAAGCCTTAAGTAGTTTATAACCAGTGGCAGCAGCCATCGTTGGGACGGCTAAAAAGAAAGAGAATTCGGCGGCTACATTACGGGTTAGTTTTTGTTGCATACCACCAATAATGGTAGCAGCACTTCTGCTCATACCAGGTATGAGTGCTAGGCATTGCCAAAATCCAATCATCAATCCTTTTTTGAAAGTGATTTTTTCTTCTGATTCGACTGTTGGCGCCTTAAATAAATTGTCTACAAATAGAAGTGCAATACCGCCTAATAGCAAGGTTACTGCAACCGTTTTAGGGCTTTCTAATAACGCATCAATGGCATCTGATAATACAAATCCAATGGCGAGTGCCGGTGTAACGGCCACTAATAATTTAATATAGAATTTCCAGTTGGTTAGTGGGAAAAACTTTTTATAATAGAGTACCACTACCGATAAAATAGCACCTAGTTGAATGCATACTTCAAACAGTTTAGTAAATGGATCAGATGCAATACCAAGTAAAGAGCTTGCAATAATCATATGCCCCGTAGAAGAAATAGGTAAGAATTCTGTTAAGCCTTCTACAATGGCAATAACAACTGCTTGAAATAATTGCATGAATATAAATTAGATGAAAAAGCGGTAAGCCTCTGCTTATTTTGCTTTTTTAAAGATGGCGTAAATCTCAATTATAAAACCTAGTATAATAACAATCGGTGCAATGGTAATACGCGTTGTGCTATATACTTCTTTGGTATCAAACACAGCAGGGTCAGTACTCTTACCGCCACTTAGTAAATAAAATCCGATAGCAATTACTATACCACCAATGAGCATCCAGGTGTAATTAGATTTTGTAAATAAAGTAGGCAAAGAATTTTTTTGTTGACTCATAATATGTTTTTGTAGATGTATTTAAATCGAAGATAAGAAGCGTTCGTTAATAAAGATCGTCTAGTTTCATTTTCAAATACTTCAACACACTTCGGTGCGTACTGTATACAGATATACCAACGCCCATTAAAATCAGACCACCATATAAAAGTAAGGTATGTTGAAAGTCTCTAATGGCTTTTAGTTGCGGAAACTGGCTTTCTGCCCAGCTCACGATGGTAAATACCAGGGCAATGGCAATGCCAGAGCTGATAAGTCCATTGATAATGGCTTTGACGGTTAATGGCTTAATAATAAAACCGCGGGTAGCACCCACCATTTGCATGGTTTTAATTAAAAAGCGGTTACTAAACATAGCAAGTCTGATGGTATTGTCAATGCTAATAATTACAATAGAGCATAAAATAATGGCAACTACTAAAAAGATAAGCCCAATTTTTGAAGCTCTTTCGTTGAGGCTGGTTACTAAACTTTTTGGGTATTGAAGGTCGGTAAGTTGATTGCCATATCGCGCCATAAGTTCAGTAGCTATTTTACTCAACGAATCTTGGTTCACATACTCGGCTTTAGCATAAAAGTCAATGCTTTCCGGAAGTGGGTTTGAATCCAAAATTTTAGCCCAGTCTTCACTATTTTCTTTGTTCCAAATGGCCTGAGCAGATTGTTTATTTACGTACGTAACCGTTTTGGTATAGGGGCGCTCCGCTATAAATGCCTGAATTTGACCAATGGTATCTTTGTTGAGGGTTCTGAGGTAGGCACTTACGCGAATATCTTCCTTAAAAGTGTTGCCTACGGCATTGATATTTAAGAAAAACCAGCCCATGATGCCCATAATAAGCAGTACAAGGGCTACGCCAACAATACTATAGATATAATTGGGTTTGCTGCGTTTCAAAGACATTTTAGCACTATCCGTCATAGTAAATCAGGTAAATTGGGGTTATTTAGATTCAATTTCTTGTAAAATCTGGTTCTTTCGCTGCTTTTCTGCCTGGGCTCAAAGGTAGTGTTTATGGCTAAAGGCTTACCTTTGCAGTCCAAAATAGAACCAATTTTCACTTAAGTATAACGTAAAAAATAGTTGTAAAGTATACGGCTAGCAAAGAGGCTTGAAACATGGAATATAATTTTAGTGCAATCGAGAAAAAATGGCAGGCTGCTTGGAAAGCGTCGGATGCCTATAAAGTGAGTAACGAGTCTTCAAAACCCAAGTATTACGTGCTTGATATGTTCCCTTACCCAAGTGGTGCTGGCCTGCATGTGGGTCATCCGTTGGGGTATATTGCCTCAGATATTTTTAGTAGGTACAAAAGATTAAAGGGCTTTAATGTACTGCACCCGATGGGTTATGATGCTTTTGGATTACCCGCAGAGCAGTATGCGATTGAGCATGGCGTACATCCAGCGGTAAGCACCCATAAAAACATTGATACGTTTAGAGCCCAGCTTGATAATATTGGATTTAGTTACGACTGGAGTAGAGAAATTAGAACTTGTGACGCTACCTATTACAAATGGACGCAATGGATTTTTTTACAACTATTTAATAGTTTTTACAACAAACAAAAAACTAAAGCTGAACCCATTTTACATTTGATCAACGCATTTGAAAAAAATGGTAATGCGGAACATGAATGTCCTTCAGATGCAACCATTCAATTTACGGCAGCCGAGTGGAAGGCGTATTCGAGTCAGGAGCAACAGCAAATTTTAATGCAGTACCGTCTTGCTTTTTGCGGTCATGGTGAAGTTAACTGGTGCGAAGCACTTGGTACTGTTTTAGCCAATGATGAAGTGGTGAATGGTGTGAGTGAAAGAGGCGGACATCCGGTGGTTAAAAAGAAGTTACGTCAGTGGTATTTGCGTATCACTGATTATGCAGACAGGCTCTTGTCAGGCCTCGATACCATTGAGTTTAGTGAGGCTATGAAAGAAATGCAAACCAACTGGATTGGCAAATCTTATGGCGCCGAAATTGATTTTAAAATTGCTTCTGCGGCACTCGATACAGATGCCACATTAACTGTGTATACCACAAGACCTGATACTATTTTTGGTGTCGATTTTATGGTGGTAGCACCTGAGCATGAAATCATTGCAAGTATCACAACCAAAGAACAACAAATTGCGGTAGACAATTATACCCAGTACGTAAAAAGCAGAAGTGATAGAGAGCGTCAAGCAGAGAAAAAAATATCGGGCTGCTTTACGGGCGCCTTTGCAGTGAATCCATTTAATGGTAAACAAATTCCAATTTGGATTTCTGAATATGTATTAGCAGGATATGGTACCGGTGCAATTATGGCGGTTCCATGTGGCGATGAGCGTGATCATAAATTTGCGCAACATTTTAATATTCCGATCACCAATATTATTGGAGATGCATATAATGGTAACGAGGCCAATTCAACAAAAGATGCACCACTATTTAATAGTGATTTCTTAAACGGAATCATGATGCGCGATGCCATCGAAATTGCACTCGCAAAATTAGAAGAGCGCGGCATTGGCAAACGCAAAGTGAATTACAAAATGCGCGATGCGGCTTTTAGTAGACAAAGGTACTGGGGTGAGCCTTTTCCAATGCAATGGAAAAATGGCGTAGCGGTTGCATTAGATGAAATGGAACTTCCTTTGTTACTACCGGAAGTAGATTCTTATAGTCCGGGTCCGGAGGGTGAGGGTCCGCTTGCTAATATTCCATCATGGGTAGAAAAAGAGCTGGAAACCAATACCATGCCGGGTTACGCAGGAAGTAGCTGGTACTTTTTACGTTATATGGATCCACACAACACGGATGTATTTTGTGACCGAAAAGTGAGTGATTACTGGAACCAAGTAGACTTATATATTGGCGGTACCGAACATGCGGTAGGGCATTTGTTATATAGCCGGATGTGGACCAAAGTTTTATTTGATCTTGGTCATATTGGATTTGACGAGCCGTTTAGAAAGCTCTTAAACCAAGGTATGATTCAGGGAAGCAGTCGTTTTGTTTTCCGTAAGAAAGGAACCCAAGTATTTGTATCTGCAGGACTTGTGGGTGATACGGAGGTAGATAAATTACACGTAGACGTAAATATGGTAGACGGCGTAGAATTAGATATGGAAGCGTTTAAAAAATGGCGCAACAATGAATACGCAAATGCAAGTTTCGAATTGGAAAACGGAAAATATATCTGCGGCGTTGAGGTTGAAAAAATGTCCAAGTCTAAATTCAATACGGTTAACCCAGATATTTTGGTAGAAAAATATGGTGCCGACACTTTTAGAATGTATGAAATGTTTTTAGGCCCTGTGGATCAAAGCAAACCATGGGATACCAAGGGTATTGAAGGCGTACACCGTTTTATTAAAAAATTGTGGCGCCTGTTTTTTGATGAAGAAAAAGGCGCGGTATACAACACTGAACCAGCTAGTCCTGAAGCATTGAAAATTTTACACCGTACCATTAAAAAAATTGAAGAAGATACAGAGCGATTTAGTTTTAATACGGCTGTGAGTGCGTTTATGATTTGTGTAAATGATTTAGCAGACATTAAATGTAAATCATTAGAAGTGTTATCGCCATTACTTGTTTTATTAACGCCTCATGCGCCACACGTAGCTGCAGAGTTATGGACCGCTACGGGTAATGAAGGATCTATATTGGATGCGAGCTATCCTGTTTTTGATGCAAAGCATGTTACTGAGTCTTCTAAAGAATATCCGGTAAGTATCAACGGAAAAGTACGTACCAATATTTCTATTGCACTAGACGCTTCTGAAGAAGAAGTAACGGCCATTGTATTGGCGGACACCCTGATTCAGAAGTGGATGGAAGGGAAGCCTGTTAAAAAATTCATTTTTGTAAAAGGTCGCATGATTAATGTGGTAGTGTAGAACTGCTCTTTTTTAACTAGATTTGAAACATGTCTAACGCCAATTTAAATACCGACGCTTCTAATTTAACTTCTGCAGACAAGGAGTTTGAAAACGCCATTCGTCCATCCGAAATCAATGACTTTTCGGGGCAACCTCAACTCATTGAAAACCTAGTTATTTTTATTAAAGCTGCAAAGCTTAGAGGCGAAGCATTAGACCACGTTTTATTTCATGGTCCTCCAGGACTTGGTAAAACAACCCTGAGCCGTATTGTGGCTAATGAACTTGGCGTAAATATTAAAGAAACATCGGGCCCGGTTATAGAAAAGCCAGGCGATTTAGCTGGCTTACTTACCAACTTAGGTCCTAACGACGTATTGTTTATTGATGAAATTCACCGCTTAAGCACTGTTGTAGAAGAGTATTTATACGCTGCGATGGAGGATTTTAGAATTGATATCATGATTGATTCTGGCCCTAACGCGCGCAGTGTTCAAATCAATTTAAATCCATTTACACTTGTTGGCGCTACCACTAGATCAGGTTTATTAACGGCGCCATTATTATCACGTTTTGGTATTAAATCCAGACTCGAATATTACCAGGCCGATACCCTTCAAAAAATTATTGAAAGAAGTGCTACTATTTTAAATACCAAAATCAATACCGATGCAGCATTTGAAATTGCGCGCAGAAGTAGAGGAACACCCCGTATTGCCAATGGATTGCTACGTAGGGTTAGAGATTTTGCACAAGTATTAAATGATGGCAAAATTGATTTAGGCATTACTCAACATGGCCTCAAGGCACTCAATGTAGATGCGCACGGCTTAGACGAAATGGATAACCGAATTTTGCTCACCATCATTGATAAATTTAAGGGTGGCCCTGTAGGCTTAACAACAATAGCTACGGCAGTTGGTGAAGAAGCGGGCACACTTGAAGAAGTGTATGAGCCTTTTTTAATTCAAGAAGGATTTTTGCAACGCACGCCTAGGGGTAGAGAAGTAACGGCCAAAGCGTATACACACCTTGGCCGTCAAGCAGGCTTATCCAGTAAGCCCAATTTATTTTCTGAGTAAAGATTACTAAGGAGCTACTAATCTAAATCCGTTACCATGGATGTTAACGATTTCGATTTTAGTATCTTCTTTTAGGTACTTGCGTAATTTGGCAATGTACACATCCATACTTCTTCCATTAAAATAAGTATCGCTTCCCCAAATCTTTTTGAGTGCTCTTTCTCTTGGAAGCAAATCATTTTTATGTTCTGCTAACATTTTAAGGAGTTCATTTTCTTTAGGAGATAATACATGAACCGTAGCGCCAATTTTTAATTCACGAAGTCTTGGATTAAAATGATAGCCACCCAAATCAAATTCAATATTATCATTGATTTTATTTTCTTCTTCGCTACGCTTTAATATCGCTTTAATTTTTAAAAGTAATACTTCACTATCAAAAGGCTTGGTAATATAGTCATCAGCACCAAGTTTATAACCCTGGATGATGTCTTCTTTCATGGTTTTAGCACTTAAAAAGAATAATGGCATATCAGGATCTACATCTCTAATCGCTTCGGCTAGTGTAAACCCGTCCATATTGGGCATCATCACATCTAACAAACAAATGTCAAATTTTTCACGCTGAAAAGCGGCCAATCCCAAACGGCCATCACGCTCAAGTGTAACATCATAGTCTGTGAGTTCTAGATAGTTTTTTAAAACCATGCCTAGGTTGGTATCATCTTCACAAAGTAAAATCTTGTATTTTTTTGCTTCTTCCATGGGATAGTATTTTATGTGAAATAAAGATAAATTAATAACTGTTGATGCAGTTGAACGTCCAATATTTTGTTAAAACAGCGCTAAACCAGTTGTATCGTACCATCTTCATTCAGCATCAATCTGTTTTCCGATTCTAAAAACTGCATGACCTCCCAGATTTTCTCTTTGTTTTCTTTACCAAGTGCTTCAAAAATGGGATTTATGGGAGAAGGAGATCTAGATAATAATGCAAACAGCCGCTGCTCTATGCCGGTAAATGTAACGGCGTCTATTTTATTTTTTTTAAGCCCGAGGCAGTAATCGCAAATACCACAAGGCTCTTTATCGGTGTCTCCAAAATAGTTGCCAATAAATACACTGCGGCAGCAGCCCGGATTTATGGCAAAATAAATAAGGGTATTCATCCTTGTTGTAAAAGCTTCTTTTCTTTTGAAGTACTGGTCTTTATCTATGTGTAAAAAAGCGGCAGGCGCGCGGTTTACTAAAAAATGAATTTGTGGCGTTTCTTTTTGGGGCAAATATTCGATGATGCCCATGACCGCTAACTGTTGAAGTTGTTTTTGAACAGTTGGCATGTCTAGTTTACAAATGCCAGCCATTCTTTTTTCAAATACTGAAATCCGGTTATCAAAAATCCCTTGGTAACTTCTTAGAAGCGCCTTAATAAGGGGTTCAAATACGGGGTAAGCCTGTTCAAAATTTTCTAAACTTTCTTTGGAACAGGTAAAGCAAACCTGCGTAGGTAAAAATATATTTTCTGAAAATTGGATATGACCTTCCTGCTCTAACACCTTCAGCGTTTGTGTTACGAGTGTAAGGTCCAAATTAAAATTGTTGCAAAATTCTAGTACATTAAAATCATAGTAACCACCTTCGCCAACACCTACTGGTAATTGCAAATAATTGGCAATGGATTGATAAATATTTTTAATCACATCAATAGCTGGAAACCTTGTCTCATGTAGCTTTTGGGCCTTACTGATATCCGTACTTGTAGCTAACAAAACAGCGTAGGCTTTTTTGCCATCACGTCCAGCTCTTCCTGCTTCTTGGTAATAATTTTCGAGGCAGTCGGGCATGTCGTAATGAATAACTGTTCTAACATCATCTTTATCGATGCCCATACCAAATGCGGATGTACACACCATGATACGTGTTTCACCAACCATCCATTTTTTTTGTTTTGCCTGCCGATCTTCTGCACTAAGTCCTGCATGATAATAATCAGCACTCACTTTTTGAAGTTGTAATAGTTCGGCAATATCTTTTGTTTGCTTTCTGGTGTTGCAATAAACGATACCACCCCCTTTTACATTATTAATAATGTCAATTGTCTTATTAATTTTACTCTCTACTTCAAAATAACTATAGGAAAGTGCGGGGCGTTTATAAGGCTGCCTAAATATTGTATAATCCTTAAAGGCTAATTTTTCTATGATATCCGTTTCAACAACTTTAGTGGCTGAAGCAGTTAAAGCGATAACGGGCACACCCGGTAGTTCGGTTCTTAAGGCCGCAATACGCAAATAGGGAGGTCTGAAATCGTAACCCCATTGCGCAATACAATGCGCTTCATCTACTGCAATGAGTGAGATGTCTAGTGCGGGTAAATATTCTTTAAACAATTGAGATTCGATGCGCTCTGGCGACAGGTATAAAAATTTATAAGCACCACTTGTACATGCCTGCATGGTTTCTTTAACGGCTGTAAAAGGCATGCCGCTATGAATGACAGCAGCTTCAATGCCTTTTGCTTGTAAGTGGCTCACCTGATCTTGCATGAGTGCAATGAGCGGACTAATCACTAGACACATGCCATCCTGCATGAGTGCTGGTACCTGAAAACAAATAGATTTGCCACCCCCTGTTGGAAGTAATGCCAACACGTCTTTTTGTGCAACTACCGCATCAATAATATCCGCTTGTAATGGCCTAAACTGTTCATGCCCCCAATATTTTTTTAGTATTTGTAATGGTGTTGACATGCGGCGCTTAACGTGTTACTCTTTTAAAGTTGAGTCTGATAGAATTGACAGCAAGCACTACATCACTTAGGCCCATTACAAGTGCGCCAAATGTTGGATTTAAATAACCAAAGGCTGCTACCGGAATGGCAACAATATTATAGGCAAAGGCCCAAAATAAATTTTCTTTGATGGTAATATACGTGTGTTTGCCAAGTCCTAAAGCGAGTGGTAAATTTTTAATGCCATGGTTCATGAGCACCACCTGCGCACTTTGCATGGCTATTTGGGAAGCCTCACTTAATGATACCCCAACAGTGGCTTTTGCAAGCGCTGGCGCATCATTGATGCCATCACCCACCATAACAGTTGGCGCTTGGAGGCTTAAGCTTCCAATTTTTTCTAGTTTATTTACAGGCGTTTGCTCATAATAAAATTCAGTGATACCTAATTCATTTGCAACGGTTGCACATTTTTCTTTTTTATCACCACTTAATAAAATGGGTTGAAGCCCCATGCGTTTGAGTGTTGCAATTACTTCTTTGGCTTCTGGCCTAATTTCATCTGCCACATCTATATAGCCTAATAAAATATTATTTTTTAAAACGTATACATTGTGGCTATGGTCTGTGGTATGTTGTGTAGCCACTTTAAAAGAACCGGCAATGTAGGTATTGCCTTCTTTGTCGGTGGCAAACATGCCAAGTCCTTTTTGCTCTTCTATTTTTTGCCAGCGAATATCGTCTTTTGTTTTCCACGCAGCAGCTATTGCATTTGCGATAGGATGGTTCGCATATTTTTCTAATGAAAAAACAATTTGCTTAAAAGTGCTTTCATCAATAGTTGCCGTAGGAGACAAAGTAAAATTAGTGACGGTAAATTTACCAGTTGTGAGCGTTCCGGTTTTATCAAATACAACCTGCTTAATACTTTTAAATATTTCCAAGCTCCTTGCATTTTTAAACAGCACCCCATTGCGGGCAGCTCTACCAAGCCCAACAGCAATGGCTGCAGGTGTTGCAAGACCCATGGCGCATGGACATGAAATAACAAGTACGGCAATACCTCTTAATAAGGAACTGCTAAAAGGAAGGGAAGCAAAAAAATAATTACCAATAATGGTAACTAGCGCAATACCAATAACAGTAGGCACAAATATGGCGCTAATTTTATCGGCAAGTTGTTGAACGGGTGGCTTTTCTGTTTGCGCCTGTTTTACAAGGTGTAAAATATTTGCAAGCACTGTGTTTTCTCCAACAGCTGTAATATAAGCTTTGATGGTGCCGGATTCTACCATGCTACCACCAATAAGCAGGTCATTCATTTTTTTAATAACAGGTACACTCTCACCAGAAATAATGGCTTCATTAATGCTTGCTTCTCCCCATAAAATTTTACAATCCATGGGTACCGTTTCGCCGTTTTTAATAAGTACAATATCGCCCACTTTTAAACTGGTATTTTCTACCGGGAATACCAGTTCTTGATGGTTTTCATCGAAGGCAATAAGGTTGGCCATTGTCTTTTGCGATACGGCTAATTTTTTTAAAGCAGCTTGTGTGGTTTCTACTGATCTATCTTCTAACCAATTACCAAAAAACACAAGGGTTAAAATGGTAGCGGTGGTTTCATAAAATAAATACTGCTCTGCTTCTCCAATGATAGTACCATATAAACTGTATCCAAATGCAGCCAGCGCACCAAGTGCCACAAGTACATTCATGTTTGGCACTCCTTTAGAAAGGCTTTTAATAGCGCTCTTTCCAAAGTACCCCATCCCAACTATAAATACGGGGATGGTTAAACCAAGTTGCACAAAGGGGTTCATCAGTAAATGAATATGAACACCCGGAATCATATGCAGCATAAGAGGTGCTGTAAAAGCAAAGCAAAACCAAAATCGTTGAAGGTGTGAACGAAACAAAATTTTTGATTTTTTTTCTGGTTCTAAACCTTCACCAGTCAATTGATAACCGAGTGCTTCCACTTCTTTTTGTAATGCTTTTTTATTGGTATTTTCAGGTGCGTTAAAACTTACTTCGCCACCCATAAAATTTACTTTCACATCCTCCATGCCGGAACCAGTAAGCACTTTATCTACACTAAGTGCGCAGTTGGTACAGCTCATGCCTTTTACCTTCCAATTCACTTTTTCCATAAGACGTATTTTGCTACAAAGTTACTTCATTCGGAGGCCTTTGTTTGTATATTTGTTTCATGGATCAAAATTTTACCCTAAGCCAAATTAAGGAAGTAGCGGCTGCTGTTTGGGCCGAAGGAAACGATACCCCAATTTGGGCTTTTTATGCCCCCATGGGCACGGGTAAAACCACACTCATCCATGCCATTTGTGAAGCCTTGGGCGTAACCGATGCAGTGAGCAGTCCAACCTTTGCCCTTGTCAATGAATACCAGCACCCAGGCGGCAGTATTTTTCATATGGACTGGTACCGATTAGGCTCATTAGAGGAAGCGGTTAGGGCCGGTATTGACGAGCATTTACACAGTGGGGATACTTGTTTTATTGAATGGCCCGAAAATGTGCCTGCGCTTTTAAGCGGGCCAGTATTTGAAGTACGCTTATCCCTCATAGATGAAAATACGAGGCATATATATTCTAGTGTAAAATGCTAACTTTATAGACAACCCAGCTAGTCACTAGCAAATACAAATTATTATGGCTACTAGTAAACCTACTATTTCTACTTCTTTTTTATACGAGACCCTCGAAGAAACGTTAGATGTAAAACCACTTGGTGCAAAATTGCATATTGGTATTCCAAAGGAAACGGCGTTTCAAGAAAACCGTATTGCATTAACGCCGGAGGCGGTGGGTGTTTTGGTTTCTAATGGAAACGAAGTTTCTATCGAACATTTAGCCGGCGAGGGTAGTCATTACTCCGATGCTGATTATAGTGAAGCGGGTGCTAACATTGTTTTTGATAGACATGAAATTTACAAATGTCCCATTCTTGTAAAAAGTGCGCCCATCGTTTCTGAAGATTTACCGCTTTTACAACTCAACCAAATTATTATTTCTCCCATCCACTATTCTGCTTTACAACAGGCGGATATTCAAAAAATGATGGAGAAAAAAATTACGGCACTAAGTTTCGAAAATTTTAAAGACGCTAGTGGTACCTATCCTATTGTGCGTAGTATGAGTGAGATAGCAGGTAGTGCTGTAATGCTAATTGCCGCTCAGTATTTAAGCAGTTTTAATAAAGGGAAAGGTGTGCTATTAGGTGGTATCAGTGGTATTCCGCCAACTAAAGTAGTGATTGTAGGCGCAGGTATTGTTGGAGAAAGTGCTACCCGAAATGCACTTGCATTAGGAGCGTCGGTAAAAGTTTTTGATAACGATGTATACAAGCTTAAGCAATTACAAAATAATTTAGGCCAGCGCGTTTGGACGTCTGTACTAGAACCTAAAATATTAGCCAAGCAATTAAAAACTTGTGAAGTGGCAGTGGGTGCGCTCAGCAACGAATATGGTAGAGCTCCTGTTGTTGTTACCGAAGAAATGGTAGCCGCCATGAGACCAGGCAGTATCATTATTGATGTGGCCATTGATAGAGGTGGTTGTTTTGAAACCAGTGAATTAACCAGTCATGAAAAACCAACTTTTGTAAAGCATGGCGTAATACATTATGGAGTGCCAAATATTCCATCTGGTTTTGCAAGAACAGCAAGTCAGGCCATTAGCAATGTGCTCATGCCGCTCATGCTTACTATTAGTGATGAGGGCGGACTCGATGAAATGCTATGGCATGATGTAAATGTGCGTGAGGGTATTTATTTATTTAAAGGCGCTTTAACCGATTTTTATATCAGTCAAAAATTTGATTTAAAATACACAGACCTTAATTTACTTATTGCCAGTAGGCGTTAAACAGCTTCAATAAAAAATCATGGAAAGAAGAAATTTTTTGAAAAGCAATATCCTAGCAGGTGCAGGTATAGCAGCTGCTTCAATGCCATTTGTTTCGGGTGCGGCTAGCAAATCCAGCAAAGCAATTAGCTCTTTAGATTCAAAACCCTTTACTGCCGATTATGCATTTCATGATGGCATGTTTAGTGCGCACGCAGGCCCTGATTTTATTGAACAAATCAAATTTGCACATAGCGTAGGTTTTAGATCGATAGAAGACAATGGCATGATGTCCCGCACACCAGAAATGCAACAAAAAATTGGCGATACACTTGCGCGTTTAAACATGCGTATGGGCGTGTTTGTAATTGCTTATGATAACTGGCCATTACAAACTTCTTTAACAAGTGGTGATAAGCAGTGGCGTGAAAAATTTATTAAATATTGTAAAGATTCGGTTGAAGTGGCAAAAAGATGTGGTGCTAAATGGATGACTGTAGTGCCTGGTAATTTTGATCGCAAACTTCCAATGGGTATTCAAACGGCTAGGGTTATTGAATCACTTAGATATGGCGCCGAAATTTTAGAAAAGCATAATTTAATTATGGTATTGGAGCCGTTAAGTGATACACCTGATTTATTTTTAAGACATACTGATCAAACCTATTCAATTTGTAAGGCGGTGAATAGTCCTTCTTGCAAAATTTTATTTGACATGTACCACATGCAAAGAAATGAAGGAAATATTATCGCCAACATTAACTTATGCTGGGATGAAACTGCGTATTTTCAAATAGGAGATAATCCGGGTCGTAACGAACCGGGTACCGGCGAAATGAATTACCAGAACATCTTCAAACACATACATAATAAAGGTTTCAGGGGCATTTATGGCATGGAGCATGGTAAATCTGGTGGCGGTAAAGAAGGAGAGATTGCACTGATTAATGCATACCGTAATGCTGATAATTTTACTGTGGAAAGCTAACTTTTCCCATGCTAAGTGTAGGTGATCCAGCAACTGCTTCGTTGGCTAAAATAGCAAATAGTACAGCTTCTTTTGCATCCGGATGAACATCCAGTGTTTCTAAATTTTTAAATAAAGCGTTAGGGCATAAGCTTTGTAACTGCTGCATGATATAGGCATTATGAATACCACCGCCACTTGCATATATGACGATCTCTTTACCCGTATCACCCACAACTTTAATGATACCATCTGTTATTACACGCGCTGTAACATAACTAAGTGATGCAACCATATCTTGATGGGCGAGGGTAACAATGCCAGCGCTTTTACAAGCTGCTGCAATAAAGTTTAGATTAAATAATTCGGGTCCAATGGTTTTTGGAAAAGCAGCACTAAAAAATGGATGTGCTAATACTGCGTTCACAAACGCTTCATTGATTGTACCACTGCTTGCTATTTCACCGTTTGCATCGAAGCTAAGGCCAGCGTAATTTGCTTTTACATAACTATCTATAAGTGTATTGGCGGGCCCTACATCTGTGCTAATAATACTTGCTGTTTGTCCGGCAGGCAAATAGGTGAAATTAGCAATCCCACCCATATTTAATAAAACTCTATTTTCAGTTTCACTAGCAAACAAAATGGTATCGCCAAATAAAGCAAGCGGTGCGCCTTCGCCACCAGCTGCAATATGTTTTTGTCTAAAATCACTTATGGTAATAATGCCAGTGGTAGTGCTGATTATATCGCCATCGCCAATTTGTAAAGTAGCATTACCATAACCACTTTGTGGATGCATAGATGCAGGCGCATGGTAAATGGTTTGGCCATGGCTTGCCAATAAATCTATACTTGAAGCCTGGATACCCCAACTATTAAGTGCAGACAATACCATGCTAGCATGAACCCTTGCTATATGTGCATGTAAGAGCGTTACCTCTTCTAGATTTACATTTTTAATAGAAAATATTTGAGCTATGGAAGCTTTAAATGCAGCGTCGTATGGAATAGTAGTGTGGTGTGTAACGTTAATTTTTGTGCGGTTACCACTCCCTGCAATTTTACAAACAGCAATATCTAGTCCGTCAACAGAAGTGCCGCTCATGAGACCAACAATGGTTCTTTCATGTTTTCCAGCTATGCGGTAAAGCGCTTCGATATTAGGGTTCATGCTTATTTATACTTTTTAATATCAATCACTTCTTCACAAAAACTATATTCTAATTTATCATTACTGCTTACAATAATTAATTTATTAGATGCATAATTTTGAATGAGTGATTGATAAAGTGCATAACCCGTTTCGTCTAAATTGGTACAAGGCTCGTCTAAAAATAAAACAGGCACATTAGAAAAAATAGCTTGTGCTAATTTTATGCGCTGTTTCATGCCGCTCGAATAATACCTGATTTGTTTATTCGCTGCATCTGTTAGTCCAATTGTTTCCAATATGATATCTGGTGTGATGCCCGGCATAAAAGATTTAAAGCTTTCATGAAAAGCTAAAAACTCTAAAGCGGTCATTTCTTCTATGAGTGTGAGATAAGGCGCGCAAATACTAAGCTGGGTAAAAGCATTTTCTGGTGCAAGTTCGTTACCTGCTACACTGTATAGAATACTACCTTCTGATAATGCAGTACTGCCTGCAATCGTTTGCAGCAGTGTGCTTTTGCCAGATCCATTGGGTCCAGTAATTGCATATTTTTTGCCTGCCATAAACGTATGGGATAGTCCGCGAAAAATCCATTCCCGATTGTATTTTTTTCCAGTTTGCTCGAGTTGGATTTGCATGGTATTAGTCTTCGTCGCTTGCGCCTTTTACAAATCTTTTGATAATACCTCTACCGCTTTCTCTAATAAATGTTACAATTTCATCGCGCTCATCACTTGCTGGTAATTCTTCTTCAATAAATTCTAGCGCTTGTGTTGTGTTAAGTCCTTTATTAAAAATAATACGGTAGATATCTAAAATATGATTGATACGCTCTAGTTCAAAACCTCTGCGTTTAAGACCCACGCTATTTACGCCACCATAGCTAAGTGGGTTGCGCACCGCTTTAATATATGGTGGCACGTCTTTACTTACAAGACTACCTCCAGCAATATAAGAGTGTTGACCAATGGTTACAAACTGGTGAACGGCACTTACGCCAGCAATCCAAACCCAGTCACCTAGTACAACGTGACCTGCTAATTGAACACTATTACTTAAAATGCAATTGTCGCCAATGATACAGTCGTGCGCAACGTGAGAGTATGCCATAATTAGGCAGTTGTTACCCACTTTGGTTTTCCAACGATCTGTGGTACCTCTATTGATTGTTACAAATTCACGAATAGTGGTATTGTCTCCAATTTCTACGGTTGTTTTTTCGCCGTCAAATTTTAAATCCTGTGGAACCGCTCCCAAAACGGCGCCCGGAAATATTCTGCAATTTTTTCCAATACGCGTGCCATCCATGATGGTTACGTTACTTCCAATCCATGTGCCTTCGCCAATTTGAACATCACCATGGATTACGGTAAATGGATCAATTTTTGCGTTGGGCGCAACTTTTGCATTAGGATCTATGTAAGTATACGGATGTGTCATTTGTCTGTTTTAAAGTACTTCGGCTCTTTTTACTACTTGCGCTACAAGGTCTGCTTCTGTGGCTACTTTGCCGCCTACATAAACAGTGCCGCGCATTTCGCAGATGCCTCTTCTGATTGGGTTTAGAAATTCAAGTTTTAAAACCATGGTATCACCAGGTCTTACCATTTGTTTGAATTTACAATTGTCTATTTTTAAAAAGTAAGTATCGTATTGTCCTTCCGGCATAGAATTGATACATAAAATACCACCTGTTTGTGCAAGTGCTTCAATTTGTAAAACGCCTGGCATTACTGGGTTGCCCGGAAAGTGTCCTGGAAAAAACCATTCGTTGAAAGAAACGTTTTTTACACCCACAATACAGGTGTCTGTTAACTCAATGATTTTGTCAACGAGTAAAAACGGATGTCTATGTGGTAATGTTTTTTCTATTTGTACCAGTGATAATACTGGTGGTATGGTTGGGTCGTAAACGGGTACATCTTTAACGTGTTTATTTTTTTTGATGTACTGTTTAATTTTTTTAGCAAAGGCTACGTTACTGCTATGACCTGGTCTATTCGCAATAATTCTTCCTTTAATTGGATAACCAATAAGTGCTAAGTCGCCAACAATATCAAGTAGTTTGTGTCTTGCAGGTTCGTTTGGAAAACGTAGTTCTAAATTGTTTAAATAGCCTTCGCTTTTTACTTCAATTTTTTCGCGCTTGAACACTTTCGCAAGCCTCGACATTTCATCATCTGTTACCGGTCTATCCACAACAACAATGGCATTATTGATATCGCCACCTTTAATTAAGTCGTTGTCAAGTAAAGCTTCTAGCTCGTGTAAAAAACAAAATGTACGGCAAGGTGCAATTTCAGTTCTAAAATCTTTAATGGTTTTTAAACCTGCGTGTTGCGTTCCTAATACCGGACTATTAAAATCGATGAGTGTTGTAATTTGATAATCAAGTGCAGGTAGTAATACCATTTCTACGCGCTTCTCTTCGTCGTAATGAAAAATATTTTCATCAATGCTATACCACTGTTTGGTTGCATCTTGTTCGAGTACGCCTGCTTTATCAATAAGATCAATAAATGGGGCCGAACTACCATCAATAATTGGAATTTCTGGACCATTTACTTGAATGAGTACATTGTCTACACCCATACCTACAAGCGCTGCTAAAATATGTTCGACGGTACTAATTTTTGCATCCCCCACCTGAAGGGTGGTACCTCTTGAGGTATCTGTTACTAGGTCACAATCGGCCTTAATGATGGGCTGACCTTCTAGGTCGGTTCTTTGAAATTGAAATCCAAAACCTGGGTTGGCAGGCTTAAGGGTCATATCTACGAGTGCGCCTGTATGTAAACCAGTTCCACTAATACCAATAGAGTTAGCTAGGGTATGTTGTTTGTCTGGGTTAAAATGTTGGTCCATGCTAGAATGTTAAATTCAATAAAATCTAGCGCAAAAATATGATTTATGGGTGGTTAAACCACTGTTTTGGTCTATTTAGGCTCTTTTTGAACCAATTCTGCCAGTAATTTTTCCAATTCTTTAACCCTTTTTTCTAATTCTGGGAGTTGTCTGGTGTAAACCTGGGCTTTTAAAGACTGTTTTGCGTCTTCGGCCGGGAAGCCCGCGTATGATTTTCCTTCGCCCTCTAGGTTTTTGGTAACACCTGCACCGCCTGCTATTTTAACCCCATTTGCGATGGTTAAATGTCCTGCAATGCCCGCCTGACCGCCAATCATAATTTTTTGACCCAGTTTTGTGCTACCGCTGATGCCAGTTTGTGCGGCTATTACGGTTTGGCTGCCAATTTCTACGTTATGGGCAATTTGTATGAGATTATCTAGTTTAACGCCTTTTTTAATGATGGTAGAACCCATGGTAGCCCTGTCAATAGTGGTATTTGCCCCAATTTCTACCTGATCTTCAATAATAACATTGCCAATTTGAGGCACTTTTTGGTAACTACCGTCGGGTTGAGGTGCAAAGCCAAATCCATCACTACCAATGACGGTGCCTGCGTGAATCACTACGTCATTTCCAATGATGCAATCTTCATAAATTTTAACGCCCGCATGAATGGTGGTGTTGTTTCCAATAGAAACATTTTCTGCGATATATGCACCCGGAAAAATTTTACTGTTGTTGCCAATGGATACTTTTTCGCCAATGTATGCAAAGGCGCCTACAAAAACATCTGTGCCAAGGGTTGCAGAACTTGCAATATGGCTTGGTGTTTCAATACCTTTTTTTTGCTGTGCTTTTAAATTTTGGTAAGTAGTTAAAAGTGTTGCAAACGCAGAGTATGCATCTTTAACGCGCACTAGTGTAGCCGTTATATTTTTTTGCAACTGTAAATTTTCATTTACAATAATAAGAGAAGCTTTTGTGGTATATAAATAGTCTTGGTATTTAGGGTTGGCTAAAAAAGAAAGCTGGCCAGCTACTGCTTCTTCAATTTTTCCAAAAGAGGTAACAGTGGTATCCGGATTACCTTCGATGGTACCGGAAACGAGAAGTGCTATTTGTTGTGCAGTAAATTGCATACTAGAAAATTATAGTAGTTGACAAATGTAATTTTTTTTGACAGCAGCAGATAAGTTTTGATGGATTAGGGCATTGTCAATTAATGAAATGTCTTTGATGCTTCCATCTTTAAATAAAATATTGATGCGTTCATCTTTGGTTTGATAGAGTGTATTGGTAGCTTCTCCGGTAAAACATACAAAGTCAACTTCGGATGCATCTACATTAAATGCGTCGAGACTTTCTTTTTGTTTAGCAGCAATAGTAGCCGGTAAAAAAGGTTCCGATTGAATGGTTGTTTTGTATAGTTGACGACTTAAAAATCGGCTACACAATAGCGATAAAACCTTGTCTGGGTGTGCACTCCAACGCTTTATCGCGTGCATGATATCATGATCATCTAATGCACAAAACTGCGCAAGTGCATGCGCGTCCATGGTTCCATTAAAACTACCTAAAAAATAATCCAGTGCCGACCCCGTTTGCATAGCAGCATCGGTACTTGTATATAAACTACGCGCGCGCTCTAATATTTTAACCAACATTTTTTCGGCAGACAAAACCGTTTTGTGTAGATATACTTGCCAGTACATTTGACGGCGTGCTACTAAAAATTTTTCGACCGAATAAATAACTTTTTCTTCAATCATGAGTTGGCCGT
>CAMCDT010000011.1:0-63836 GCA_945873615.1 Sediminibacterium ginsengisoli
TTATTTTACCTTGGTCGTTGGCCTTGGTAATACTTTCCATAAGCTGGGTAGTAGTAACACCATAAGGAACGTCTTTGATAACGAGCGTTTTTTTATCTAACTCTTCAATGTGCGCACGCACCCTTACTTTGCCACCACGCTTACCCTCATTATAGCCAGACACATCCACCATACCACCTGTTTGAAAATCAGGAAAGATTTCAAACTTTTTACCCTTTAAATATTTGATGGTAGCATCAATTAATTCGCAAAAGTTATGGGGTAAAATTTTTGTAGACAAACCTACCGCAATACCATCGGCACCTTGTGCAAGTAGCAAAGGGAATTTCATGGGGAGGGTTACGGGCTCATTTTTACGTCCATCGTAACTTAACTGCCAAGTAGTTGTTTTTGCATTAAAGGCAACTTCAAGTGCAAATTTTGATAAGCGGGCCTCAATATAACGTGATGCAGCTGCCTGATCACCAGTTCTTACATCACCCCAGTTACCCTGTGTATCAATCAATAAATCTTTTTGTCCAAGGTTCACAAGTGCATCCCCAATACTCGCGTCACCGTGCGGATGGTACTGCATACTTTGTCCAATAATGTTGGCCACTTTATTAAAACGGCCATCATCCATTTCTTTCATGGAATGTAAAATCCTACGCTGTACCGGTTTTAATCCATCTTCGATAGCAGGTACCGCTCTCTCCAAAATAACATAAGAAGCATAGTCTAAAAACCAATTTTTATATTGGCCCTGAACGCCTGATACATTATCACCTACAATATATTGATGTTTCTCTTTCGCCATTTTTTGTTACCCAATTTTAATTTGCCAATTTAACACTCCAATCTTTCCAACCCTTTTCGATATTACCAATAATTTCTACTTTACCAAGTACCGCAAGCGACTTAAGCCTGTGTACAATAAAGGCATCGCCTGTTTTTACTTTTAACTTAGCTAAAATATTATGTATCGCTTTATTTAATTTAACCGCTTCGCCTGTAAGACCGGATAAAATTTCTTTATCAAAAAACTCTTCTCCTTTACCTACTAATTTTTTGCCCCCTTCTAAAAAACGCACCATCGAGCCTTCGGTGGCAATTTTTTTCCACTCGTCCGGATCCACTTCAAATTCACTGAGTGTAATAGGACGCGCTAATTTTTTAGCTTTTAAAAATTCTTTAGGCTGAATTTCATTCAGGTAAACCGGATAAAATATTTGCCCCTTTTCATTAATAAAAGGAAGGTTGTTTAAGTACAATACTTGAATACGACCTGCATATTCTTTTAACTGCGTCATGAGCCAGTAATAACCACAAACATCATGTGCATTTTGTGCCATCCACAGCCACACTTCTTCTTCGGGATTTTCATCTAAAGTGGTAAGGAGCTGATGCACTGTTAATTTATCATCCACAATCCTAAGCTGATCTTGATACGGCGAATTTTGAAGTACGCCTTCCCACCACTGCTTGCGCTCCAGGTAGCCTTCGGTTTCATAAATAGCCCCTAATGGACCTACCATATAGTCATCTTTAATTTCAATGATATTCCCTTGCAGTGTTTCGTCTATCTCCATTACCCCTTCTAACACGGCTACATTTGCATGATCAAAAACAACGTGAATCATAAAGTATATCTTCTAAAATGATTAATAATATTATTCGTTAACGAGGTCTAATTCAACTTTTAAATTGTTGATAATAAACTCTTGGCGCTCCATGGTGTTTTTACCCATATAATATTCTAGCAAGTGCTGGATATGATCACCTACTTCTAAAATAACGGGTTGCACACGCATATCAAGTCCAATAAATCGGCCAAACTCTTCTGGTGAAATTTCCCCTAATCCTTTAAACCTTGTTATCTCAGGCTTATTACCTAATTTTTTTACAGCAGCCTGCTTTTCAGTTTCGTCGTAACAGTAAATAGTTTCCTGTTTATTACGCACCCTAAATAATGGCGTTTCTAAAATATATACGTGACCCTTTTTTACGAGGTCAGGAAAAAACTGCAAAAAGAATGTCATGAGTAGCAACCTGATGTGCATACCATCCACGTCGGCATCTGTGGCAATTACAATATTGTTGTACCTGAGTCCTTCGAGTCCATCTTCAATATTGAGCGCGTGTTGCAAAAGGTTAAACTCTTCATTTTCATACACCACTTTTTTAGTGAGGCCGAATGCATTAAGTGGTTTACCGCGCAAACTAAATACAGCCTGGGTATCTACATTTCTAGACTTCGTAATACTTCCACTCGCACTATCTCCTTCGGTAATAAAAATGGTAGAATTGTTTTGTAGTACAATAAACTCCTCCTTGTTTTTGGCAGGTAGCTCATCATTTAAATGCACCCTACAATCCCTTAATTTTTTATTGTGGAGGTTTGCTTTTTTAGCACGCTCGTTGGCTAGCTTTTTAATACCAGCGAGTTCCTTGCGCTCTCTTTCACTCTGCTCGATACGCTTACGAAGTGCATCAGCCACTGCCGGGTTGCGGTGTAAGAAGTTATCAAGTTCTTTGGCTAAAAACTCTTCTATAAATTTTTTCATAGAAGGTCCGCCTTCAAAAACATATTGAGAACCTAATTTGGTTTTTGTTTGGCTTTCAAAAACGGGTTCTTGTACGCGCACAGAAACCGCCGCTACAATACTGGTTCTAATATCAGAAACGTCGTAATCTTTTTTGAAGAAATCACGAATCACTTTAATGTAGCCTTCTCTAAAAGCCTGCTGATGCGTACCCCCTTGTGTGGTATATTGTCCGTTTACAAAAGAAAAAATATCTTCTCCGTAATCATTGTTATGCGAAACTGCTATTTCAATATCCTCTCCTTTTAAATGGATGATTGGATAACGCAGTTCGTCGGGATTGGTTTTACGCAGTAGTAAATCTAGTAGACCATTTTTACTTACATACTTTTTGCCATTAAACTGCATGGTTAAACCTGCATTCAAATAGCAATAATTCCAAAGTTGCGCGTCTAGGTATTCGTGTATGAAATGGAAATTTCTAAATACGGTTTCATCCGGAATAAATTCAACTAAAGTTCCATTAGGTTCCGAGCTCTTTGTTTCTTTTTGATCATCTACTAAAACACCTCTTTCAAAAATGGCTGTTTTTTCTCTACCATCTCTATAAGCGGTTACTTTAAAATATTGGCTTAACGCATTTACCGCTTTGGTACCTACTCCATTCAAACCCACACTTTTTTGGAAAGCCTTACTATCGTATTTAGCACCCGTGTTAATTTTACTTACCACATCTACCACTTTACCAAGTGGAATACCTCTACCGTAATCTCTGATGGTTACCGCTTTATCTTCGATGGTAATTTCAACTTGTTTGCCATGCCCCATGGTATGTTCATCAATACAGTTATCTACCACTTCTTTGATGAGTACATAAATACCATCGTCTGTTGCAGAACCGTCTCCTAATTTACCAATATACATACCAGGACGAAGCCTAATATGTTCACGCCAATCTAATGACCTAATCGACGATTCGTCGTATGCACTATTGTTTACTTTTTCAGCCATTTTTTCTCCTACTTTTTCCTGTAAATGAGTTCACACATTTTACTCAACCCGCAAATCTAACTACCTCGTAACCAGCCCCAATTTTACTTTTCTACAAATGGCCAGTTTATGTGGATAAATCGGCTTTTTTGGGGTTTTTCTTAAAATAAACAGCAGAAATGTACCTTTAGGCCATCAAAGAAGCAGAAAAATACCTAGAAACCAACCTTGACAGGCTCTTAGTGGCGGGTCAAGAAAACGAGGTGGTCAACCAACAATTTGGGCAATATTTATTGCAAATGGACCCTGCGGTTGTAGACCAAAAAGTGCATGCTTTAAATGACAAAATTGCACCAAAAATAGACTGCACGAAATGCGGCAATTGCTGCAAAACTTTACTGATAAATATCAACGAAAAAGAGGCGGACGCACTGAGTAACCATTTGCACCAAACCAGAGAAATGTTTGATAAAAATTATCTCGAAAAAGGCATGAATCGAGCAATGCTTATGAGTGCAGTGCCCTGTCATTTTTTAAAAGAAAATAAGTGCACTGTTTACGATTACAGATTTGAAGGATGCAAAGAATTTCCGGCCATGCACCTACCCCATTTTAACAAAAGACTTTTTACAACATTTATGCATTACAATAGATGTCCCATCATTTTTAATATTGTAGAGCAGCTGAAAATAGAAACTCAATTTGCGCCAGCACCTAAAACTGAAAACCTATGATTTGTTTTGGTGTAGATGAAATTATCCTACAAAATCCTGCATGGAAAACTAAGTCTATTGGACTTGTTACAAATGATGCAGCCACTACCAATACGGGTATACTTTCAAGAACGGCACTGGTGCAAGCGGGCTTTAATATTGTTTGTTTATTTAGTCCAGAACATGGGATTTCGGCTATGGCGCCAGATGGCGAAGCGCAACAAAATAGCATTGACCCAATTACAAGATTACCCATCATTAGTTTGTATGGAAATAACTACATGCCTACTGCACAGGATTTAAAAAATATTGACATCCTATTATTTGACATTCCAGATATTGGGGCTCGTTTTTACACCTACCTCTGGACTTTAACGCATGTATTAGAAGCCTGCACGCTTAATAATAAAGAATTGATTGTACTGGACAGGCCAAACCCTGTTTCCGGAAATTTTGAAGCCGCGGAAGGCCCTTTTTTAGAAGAAAGTTCAAGTTCATTTATTGGCAGATGGAATATTCCTATCAAACACAGCGCTACCCTTGGAGAGCTGGCACTTTATTTTAACAGCACAAAAAATATTGGCGCCAACATAACGGTTATTCCTGTAAAAAACTGGGACCGCAATGATTTGATTACAGATTGGGGAACAAATTTTGTGCCTACATCACCAGCCATACAAAGCCCAAATAGTATGCTATTATATCCGGGCCTTTGTTTATTAGAAGCTACCAATATTAGTGAAGGAAGAGGCAGCGCCTACAGCTTTGAAACCGCTGCAGCACCCTGGATGCAAACAAATGAAATCACTAGTTTTATCAACCAAAGTTTTGGCGACGAAATAAAAGCCAGTGAAATTTCATTTACACTTACATCTGGCAAATACGCACAAAAACTTTGCAAGGGTATTCATTTTGAGGTCATAGACCCTGCCTATTTTAAACCCGTATTTTTTGGTTTGCTTCTTGTATATATGATTCGGGCAAAACACCCTCAGGCGTTTACATGGGCGCCTTATAAAACGGCCGTAAACCCGAGTGGTGAAGATCACCTCAGTAAATTATTAGGCATTAGTAATGCGCATAAGTTATTTGATTTACCGCTACCACAATTTATTGCGAACTGCACAAAATTAACCCACTGCGCGGGCTGGAAAGAACAAATGGAGCCTTACTTACGCTATTAATTCTAAATCCGCCAAATCCCTTATTACCACGCTAGCTGTTGTACAACCAAATATGGCAGGCATGTATGAGAGTGTGCCAATAATAGATTTTTTAGGAAACGCTTTTTCTGTTTCAATAATTTTTGACTGGTCTACTATCTCAGGGCTAAACACAACGGTTAAGCCTTTGTAAATACCCAGTGCATGTAATTTTTTTCTTACATACTTTGCCAAATTACACTGATACGTTTTTGAAATATCGGTCACTTTAATTTGAGATGGATCCATTTTTCCACCCGCCCCTAACGAACTTACAATCGGTATTTTTCTTTCAATACAAGCTTTTATAAAATACACTTTAGGTGATAATGTGTCAATGCAATCTACAGCGTAATCAAAAGCACCATTGTCTAATATCTCGCGGGTACGATCTTCTTTTATGTATTCTGTTAAAACCGTTAAATCTAAATCCGGATTGATGTCTTTTAACCTTTCGGCCATAACTTCCGCTTTGGGTTTTCCAGCAGTAGAATGAAGCGCCGGAATTTGCCTATTAACATTACTCAAATCTACGGTGTCCGCATCTACAATCGTCATTTTGCCCACACCTGCGCGAGCAATCATTTCGGCGCAAATACCACCAACGCCCCCTAATCCAACCACGAGTACATTTTTAGACATCAGTGCTTCGATGGGTGCATCCCCTAGCATTAACTGCGTTCTGCTCATCCAATAGGGTATCATCAATATTATTTTTTTGAGTATAAAACTTGTTCTAGATTTAGTCTAGTTAACCATGCAAAAATGTACATCCTATGCGGTTTATAAAAATATTTTATTGTAGCGCTGTTTTATGGCTCCTTTCAAGCTTTGTTTCAAAAGCGCAAAATCAGATTCCGCTTGTTATAAAACCCGCACCAGATATTAGTATTAGCCTCCTTGCGTCCAATAATAAAGTGAGCATTAGAGGACTGAGTGTTGTCAATGATAATGTTTTTTGGGCCAGCGGCTCAGGAGGTATGGTTGCAAAAACCTCCGATGGCGGTAAAAATATTGAGTGGATGCAGGTGCCTGGTTACGAAAAAAGAGACTTTAGAGACATTGAAGCTTTTGATCAAAACACAGCTGTTATTATGGCGGTTTCAGATCCAGCCATTATTTTAAAAACAACCGACGGTGGAAAAAGCTGGAAAAAAGTTTTTGAAGACACAACTGCTGGTATGTTTTTAGACGCCATGCATTTTGAAAAAGTAAATGGAAAATTAGTGGGCATGGTTGTAGGCGACCCTATCAACCAAAAAATATTTTATGCCAAAACTTTTGACGGCGGCGACAGCTGGATCAAACCTTCTAAAAAAGAATTAAAAAATGTACCAACCGTACCAGAAGGTGAAGCCATGTTTGCATCGAGCGGTACTAATATTGCGATTACAAATTTTAGTGCCGAATCACCATGGTTGGTAGTAACCGGTGGTACTAAATCGCGCTTAAAAGATTTTTTAAACCACTCTCTTAATGATTCGCTTCCACTATTACAAGGATTTAGCTCAGCAGGCGCTAACTCTATTGCATTTAACAATAAAAATCAAAAAGGCGTTATTGTTGGTGGCGACTTTGCCCATGATACCATTAGCAGGTTTAATTGTATTTTACTTTCTTTTGAAAATGGCAACAGAACCTACACTACCCCTATTATTAACCCACATGGTTATAGATCATGTGTTATTTACACTGACAATGAAACTTTAATTAGTTGTGGCACGTCCGGGATAGACATCAGTACCGATGGTGGCATTCACTGGGAACTGGTTTCTAAAGAAAGTTTTCATGTGGTGCAAATGGCAAAAGAAGGAAGGGCTGTATACCTTGCAGGCGGCCGTGGCCGAATCGCAAAATTAATTTGGTAAGATTGTAACAATTAGGCACGAAAATTGTAGATTAGTAGAGCAGTATTAAATAACTCGGTATGAAAAAGTTTCAAGCAATTATTAAATTTACCATGGACGACCAGTTTATGACGCTGGTTCCTCCCCACCGTAGTTATATCAATTTCTTATTTAATAAGAGCATTATTGACAGCTATGCGGTGAGTATGGAGAGCCAAACCTGCTGGATTACCCTAAACACCGATTCTAAAGAAGCAGCCGCCAAATACCTCAAAAAATCACCCCTGTATAAATATTGGGACTATGAAATAGAGGAACTTTTCGTGTATGACAGCCAATTATATAGGTTTCCATCGCTTCAATTCAATTAATTCGCAAAAAATAGAAAGTTTTTTTTGGCAGTTTCGCTTCAGACCCTATTTTTGCACTCCAATAAAAAGGGAGCATAGCTCAGTTGGTTTAGAGCATCTCGTTTACACCGAGAGGGTCCGCGGTTCGAACCCGTGTGCTCCCACACAGAAAAGCCTTCGATCGTATCGAGGGCTTTTTTTATGTGCCTACTGTTTAGTCTTTTAAACTAAGTTTGTAACCATGCAACCGTTCACAACACCTAATAAAATTGTAATAACCTGCCATAAATGGTTATCCCCTGCCCTAACATCTGAAGTAACTGCTTTAGGATTTACCGTTACCAGAAGTTTTCAAACCGGGGTAGAAATATCGGGCACAATAAACGACTGCATTAAACTTAATTTAAATCTTCGAACAGCGAGCCAGGTTTTATATTCTATCAAAACATTTAACTGTAACAATCCTGACGAATTGTATGAAAACCTCGCTACCATTGAATGGGAAAAAATAATTGACCCGGGCGGGTATTTTTCTGTTACCAGTAATGTGTTTCATACCACCATCACCACCAATTTATTTGCCAACCTTAGGGTTAAAGATGCTGTGGTAGACCGTATGCGTAAAGTGGCCAATAAAAGACCTTCTACCGGATCAAGCCTAACAGGCGCCGTTGTTTATTTATATTGGAAATATGACGAAGCAGAAGTTTTTATTGATACTACTGGCGACTCATTAGCAAGACATGGATACCGAAAAATTCCTGGTAAAGCGCCAATGCTCGAAGCACTTGCCGCTGCCACTATTTTATCGGGCAAATGGGACTCAAAAACGCCTTTTATTAATCCTATGTGCGGATCTGGTACAGTCGCCATTGAAGCAGCGCTAATTGCTAGCAAACGCTTGCCTGGCTTACTTCGTCACAATTATGCTTTCATGCACGTGATTGGATATGAGAGAGCCGTATACGAAAAAGAAAGAGCCGTTATAGAAAATCAAATTGAAGAGCCAACGGGCTTACCCATTATCGCATCAGATATAAGCAAACAGGCCATTGATATTGCAAAACTAAATGCTGCCGCTGCTGGCGTAGAAGACCTGATTACTTTTCAAGTATGTGATTTTGAAAATACAAAGATGCCTGAGGATATGGAAGGCGCCGTTATTTTATTTAATCCAGAATATGGCGAAAGACTGGGTGAAGAAATAGAACTTGAAGCTACCTATGCAAGAATGGGTGACTTTTTAAAAAGTAAATGCAAAGGCGCCACTGGTTATATTTTTACGGGCAATTTAGAACTCGCTAAAAAAATAAGGTTAAAGCCAAGCAGACGTATCGAATTTTTAAATGCCAAAATTGATTGCCGTTTACTAGAATACGAAATGTACGCTGGCACAAGAAGGGTTGAAAAGGAAAGCACTAATTTATAAATGCATCCATTGCAACAGTTGGTTTACCAGTGTCATCAAACGCACCTAGCTTATACCCTTTCCAACTATTATAGCTCTGAGGCTCCCAATAAAAAACACCTAAGCCTTTTTTCTGATTCACAGATTTTGTTTTTGAAATTAAATCTTGAATAAATGATTTACATGCAGTAGCTGCCGACGCTTCCATACCAACTTCACTAATCATAATTTCTTTGTTGTACCTCGCCACCATATCATTCATGTTGTTTAAGCATTGCATATTTAAACTAGACCAATTTGACACACTCGGATACAAAGACATGGCAATAATATCATAGTCTACTTTATTAGCCGTTAAGCCATCAAACATCCATCTAAACATGGCGTTATCGTAACCGTTAGAAATATGTACAATTACTTTAGAAGACGCACTTGTTTCTCTCACAGCTTTTGAACCTGCCTGTACCATGGCAGCAAACTGTGCCATATTTTTAGAAGCCCTTCCTTCTTCCCACAACATGCCATCATTGGTTTCATTACCAATTTGAACCCATGCTGGAACAACACCTGCATTTAATAGTGCCGTTAACACAGTTTTAGTATGTGTGTAAACCGCTTGATTTAATTCAGTCGCATTATAAGATAACCAAGCTTTTGGTTTATTTTGTTTCCCTGGATCGGCCCAAAAATCACTGTAATGAAAATCAATCATGACACGCATGCCGGCATTTTTTGCACGAACCGCCATTTTTACCACATCGGCCTGACCACACCATCCATTATCTGGATCTACCCAAACCCTAAATCTAAGCGAATTAATCCCTTTGCTTTTTAAAACTGAAATACAATCGGACTGAGTTCCATTAGACATATAAAATTTAACCCCAGCGGCTTCCATTTCAGATAACCATCCAATATCGGCCCCTTTTGCAAAGAAGCTCGTATCAACGGTAACGGGTGGTTCAATTATTTTGTAAGGCTTTTTACAAGCTGCCATTTGAACACTCACAATTAAAAACAAAAAGAACAATACTTTTTTCATAACGATGTTTTAACACAATTAAAATTAAGCGGTTTTTTGGTATAAGATACATTCTTTATTTTTACGCCATGAGGGAAACCTACAACCAAACAAAACCTTGGGAATCAGAAGAAACGGACCTCCTAACGGCAACCGATACCCCCTATCAACTCATTGTTTGGAATGACGAGGTCAATACGTTTGAGTGGGTGATTGAAACCTTAATAGATGTGTGTAAACATTCACAGGAACAGGCCGAACAATCAGCCATGATTATTCATTACAATGGCAAATACGCCGTTAAAAATGGTGATTACGATACCTTAAAGCCCATGTGTGACGCAATTACTGAAAGAGGTATCAGTGCCACTATTGAATCTACCAAAAGCTAATGTCTCTAACCGTATTAGATGAAAATATTTGGTTCCCGCCCATAGAAACAGCCCTCGAAGATGGTTTGCTTGCCATGGGTGGTGACCTTAGTACCGAAAGGCTTATTAAGGCTTATCAAGAAGGTATTTTTCCATGGTACGAAGGTGAAACGCCTCTTTGGTGGAGCCCCAACCCTAGGTTTGTTTTGTACCCTGCCCAGTTAAAAGTGAGTGCCACCATGAAGCAGGTGATTAAACGAAAAGAATTTGTTTTTAAAACCAATACTGCTTTTGATCAGGTAATTGCAAATTGCAAAAAAATAAAGCGCGAGGGACAGGCTGGAACTTGGATTACAAATGAAGTAGATAAAGCATACAATGTTTTACATACTATAGGTACTGCTCATAGCGCCGAGGCATGGAAAGGCGACAAACTTGTGGGTGGACTCTATGGCATTAAAATGGGCAAACTATTTTTTGGAGAAAGTATGTTTAGCACCGAAAGCAATGCCAGCAAGTTTGCTTTTATTAGTTATGTAAAACAGTTAGAACAAGAAGGAATTGTTTTAATTGATTGTCAAATTTACACCGAACATTTAGAGAGTTTAGGTGCTCAAATGATACCCAGAGAAGATTTTAAAAAGATTCTTTACGCGTACCGCTAACTTTTATAGCCATACATTTTTTCAACGTCCTTGACAATTTTTTCCATGTCGGCATCATCTCCAGATGGATTGTAGGGTTGCTTTAAATTGCTACCAAAAACAAAGGCAATAGTTTGCCAAAAAGCTGCATTAAAAAAACCTTTGTATTCTGCAATAATTGAATAACAGTTATTACCTGTTTGACGATTAATCAGTTTCATTAAAACTTTACCTTGATACACAGATAACTTTACCAGTTGATCTGCAAATTCTTTTTTAAGTTCCTTTTCGCGAGATTTGATAATAGCTTTACGCTTTTTCTTATCGGTTACGCCACTTAATTTGGCGTTTACTTCGTTCATAACACGGCTCGCTGCAATAGCATACGGATACGTTACGTATACTGCATTTCGAAGCCTAGTCCAATCGGCCCAATAGTTTTTCCAATGCCCCGTAAGCTTTGCGTATACGTCTACAGGCGGCAATATAGATTCAGGAATGGTATCACCTTCTGGTGTGATATAAGCACGTACTCGCATGGTATCGAGTGGACCACGCTGTTGAGCAGTTATAGTTGTACATGCAGCAGAAACAAAAAGCACCAAACAAATAATATGTTTTCGTATTGGCTGCATGTATTCAATTAAGAAATAGAGAGTTTGTTTTTTAAAGTTTTATAGCGCTGAATGATGGACATCACAAAACCTATTACCATTACAATAACGCCTAACCATAAAATATTAATCATTGGGAATTCGTAAACTTTTAACGTAATCAAATCAGTGATCGAACCAGATTCTTTAACGCCCATTTGTAGTATCCCTTTATCCTGATCAATTACTTTATTAAACTGAAGCACTAAAGATTGTGCCACTACCGTATCAGAAATTTGACGAATGCTCGAATTATCAATCGCTATACCAGGCATAGCTGCGTATTTTCGACCATCTCTAGCTGTAACGTCAACATCTAAAAACAAAGCAGTTTCACCAGGCAATAATAAATCTTTTTTAGAAGCTGGATTAATGGATACACTTTTTAAAACCATGAGTCCATTGCTGTAAAAAATGGTATCTCCCACTTTGATGTCTTTGTCAACAAAACGAGTCGTATCTGAAGCGTCATTTTGTTGAAACGAAGTGATGTATACAAAAATATCTTTGTACCAATAGTGCTTGCTAGCTGGGTTGGCAGCAAAACCTTCCATACCCTTGTTATTTTTAATTACATCAGGATATAAGTTAAACGATTCGGAACCATCTTTAGCTTTAAAGGTGATTTCGTAATATTTTTTTCGATCCGCTTCATTTAAAGTGTCACGCTTATAATTCACCATAAACTTACCCATGTCCGTTTCTACACCTTTAAAAAGGGTTAGGTTTTCTGCAGGGTTACCCGCTGGATTTTTATCTCCAGGGGCAGCTTGTGCAAGTGGTGAAATACCTGTTGTATTCCAACTTAATACCGTTTTTTTAGCTGACGAAATTAAAATACCTACTAGTATCATACCAAAGCCAACGTGCGCAACAGAGGCGCCTGCCGCTTTTAATTTTCCTCTTAACACGAGCCAGATATAAGATAAGTTTCCAGTAACCGCATATACCGCTGTAAAGATAGCTAGGTGAATAGCAAATAAAAATACAGGACCTTTTTTAGTATAATTCACGTCACCAAAAAATGCAATAAGTAAGCTAATAACCGCTGCTGCTAATACAGGCCAAGCAATATTTTTTATAAACTTTTGGGTATCGGTGTACTTGTATTTTAAAAATTGCGTACCCGCTGTTAAAAGCCCTAAAACAATTGCTACAAAAATTTGAATTTGGTTGTGGGCAAATTCTGGATCTTCGGGAGGCGCAATATTGGTACCAAATAATTTATTGGCAACAGGTGTAGACGTTTTAGCAATAATGACCATGCCTGCTAAAAAGAGAACCAACGATCCAATAAACATCCAAAATTCTCTACTACTGGTGGCTTCTTCTTTTGCTATAGATGGAATAGACTTATAACGAATAGCAAAAATAGTAAATGCAGGTATTACAAAAATGAGTAAAAACACAAGTAGCTGTGTGTTCATGCCTAAATCTGTAAATGCGTGCACCGAAGTGTCACCAAGTATGCCGCTTCTAGTTAAAAAAGTAGAATATAAAATCAATAAAAATGAAACGATGTAAAAGAAATAAGTAGGACGCAAAGAGTAACCCGTACTTTTTGCAATCATATTGGTATGCAGTCCAGCAACAAGTGTTAACCATGGTACGAGTGATGCATTTTCTACAGGATCCCATGCCCAGTATCCGCCAAAAGACAAACTTTCATAAGCCCAAGCGGCACCCATCATAATACCAAGTCCTAAAATGGCCGCCGAAAAAGAAGCCCAAGGGATTGCAGATTTTAACCAATCATGAGACTTGCGCATAAAGCCAGCCATTACGTATCCAAATGGAACAATGGTACTAGCAAATCCTAAAAACAAAATAGGCGGATGAATCACCATCCAATAATTTTGTAAAAGCGTATTTAATCCCGTACCATCTTTAATTAGCGTTAAATAATCGGGTCTGCTTAAAATAGGCCAATCCATTTCATTTCTTAAAAGAGAAAAAGGACTAGACCCAATTTTATGGCCAAATAAATAAACGCCTAACACCATTGAAGCCAAAAGCACTTCTGCAAAAGAGATTACAGACATTACGCCCGCCTCCCATTTTTTAGCAGTGAGCATGATAACAATCCCTAACACACAATGCCAAAAACTCCAAAGCATAAAACTTCCTTCTTGACCTTCCCAAAAACAACTGAGTAAATATTCGGGCTGTAAAGACTTGTCACTATGCATGTATGCATACTTATACTCGAAATAGTGATTCGAAATAATAACATAGAGTAAAGAAAATGTTGCAAAAACACAGATGGCTTCTACAATAAAGAAAATACGACCAATTTTAATCCAACTTTTTGCATTGGGATCATTATGATCTGCTACCCCACCTAAAAAAAATGCGATGGTTGCAACAACAGAAGCAACAAAAGAAACCAAGTTAAAAATATGCCCTGCTTGACCAAGCCACAAATGTTCGCCGATATAATTCATTGAAATAAAATTAAAGGATACAGTTAGTTAGTATAGGTAGTTTGACTTTTGTCTATTGAATTGGGATTGTCTTTATATTTGGAAGGACACTTGAGTAAAATATCTTTACATTCAAATTGTCCATTTTGCACTTTACCTTTTAAAACCAAACGCTCACTTTTTTCCATGTCGGTGGGCTTGTTGTTGTGGTAAATTACCTTAATAGAATTACCAAGGGTATCTACTGCTGTAAACGTTAAATAATTGGGATCTTTAACAGCGTCATACACGAGCGGCTGCGTTTTATCAATTTTAGCAATCAAATTCACAAATTTACCTTCCTTTTCACGCGCAGACGCAATGGTCTCGTAAGTGGTTAAATCACCAGTATAGCTGATAAGCACAACGATTGATGCGGCAATTAAGAGCAGGAGGATAATATGGGTCTTTTTCATAAATACGCTGATTTCTAGTACAAAAGTAGCCTAAAATGGATAATCTTGGTGGTCTTGTTTAAGCATTCAAGAATCTTTAACGTATTTCGAAAAATAGCTACTAACTTGCGCCCTGTTTGCAATACAACCCAGTATGAGCCAATTATCCAACTTTGACCCAAATGTGGTCGGAAACCCAAATAACAACATTTTTGGACTCCCTTTTTCTGAAGCGGAATCAGCCCTCGTTTTACTCCCCGTTCCATGGGAAGTAACCGTAAGTTATGGAGCCGGTACTTCAAGGGCTGCAGAACACATTTGGAAAGCAAGTATTCAGGTAGATTTATTAGATACCGATGTGCCTGATGGCTGGAAAAAAGGATTTTATTTAAGGGAAACCAATAAAAAAATTCTTTTAAAAAGCGACTACTTACGCAAAGAAGCCGAACTTTTTATAGACTATATTTCTAAAGGTGAAATTGTTGGTAACAACAAATTCATGTGCAAGAGCCTCAAAGAAATTAATGAAGGCGGGGTTATGCTTAATAACTGGGTGTACGAACAAACCAACGAATTACTCGAGCAAGGCAAACTGGTAGGCCTTATTGGTGGCGACCATAGTACCCCGCTAGGCTATATTAAAGCATTAGCAAAAAAGCATGGCAGCTTTGGTATTTTACAAATTGATGCGCATTGCGATTTAAGAAAAAGCTACGAGCATTTTACCTATTCACACGCATCCGTTATGTACAATGTACTGAGCGAAATTGAAGGCGTTGAAAAACTAGTACAAGTTGGCATCAGAGATTTTTGTAGCGAAGAGTGGGATTACATTAATAATAGCAACGGAAGGGTTGTTACCTATTTTGATAAAGACATTAAAACCAGACAATACGAAGGCGAAACCTGGAAGCAAATAACGGATGAAATTGTAAATCAACTGCCTCAACTGGTGTATATCAGTTTTGACATTGATGGCCTTGATCCAAAACTTTGCCCAAACACAGGAACCCCGGTTCAGGGAGGATTTGAAAGCGAAGAGATACTCTACCTTTTCAAAAAAATAGTAGCCAGCGGCAAACAACTCATTGGCTTTGACTTTGTAGAAGTAGGTGTAGGTGAAACAGACTGGGATAGCAATGTAGGCGCTCACTTATTATGGCGCATGTGTAATTTGATGGTAAAAAACACCCCTTCAAATAGCTAAGATGGCAGGAAAAGTTTACGACTTTATTATTGTATTAAAGAAACGCTCTTTTGTTTTTATTAATTGGGTAAGTATTCTAATGATCGCACTTGCTGCGCTCCTACTATCGGTGCAAGTTATTTTACACGGCTACCAGCAGACACTTATTTATATCACCATTATGCTTTCCATGATTGCATGGACCGCGTTTACTATTTTAAAAGAAAAAAAAGGAAGACCGGCATTATATAGGATAGCACTTTTACTAGGTGCATGGGGTATTTTTATACAACCATATATTTCATGGCTAGCTTTTGTTTATGTGGCTGCCGCAGTGATAGAAAAACAAGTTAAATTTCCAGAAGAGATTGCTTTTGACGACGATGAGGTTGTCATTAATAGCTTTCCTAAAAAGAGACATAGCTGGGACGCATTTGAAAACATTGTTTTAAAAGACGGACTGCTTACACTAGATTATAAAAACAATACCTTGTTTCAAAAACAAATAGAATCTGCTGTAACAAAAGAAGACGAAGCAGCATTTAATGTATTTTGTCAAGAACGCTTAAACAAATAACATGCCACTACAACAGTCACCCTACATATTATATTCAGACGGCGAAGGAAATATTTACGAAGACACGAGTTTGTATGTGGTAGGTCGTGCCGGTTGGGATGCCATGCCTATAGATCCCGCCGATTGGATCGAACTTCCTGAGGGGGGTAATTTGTATGAATTACCTGGTAGACGTGGCATTGGACTAGATGTTGAAACTGGTGAAATGCGCTTATGTGACAAAGGCTGGGCCGTTGCCGCATTTATTCCACCCGCACATACCGGTTTATATATTGCCGCTTACGAAACAGAAGCGGAAGCCCCTACACTACCCTTATTTTGCTACACAGCAGCAGGCTGGTTAGATAATAAAACCTATGTGCCCGCGGTAAGAATTGAACAAGATATTAGACAAGAGTGCGCAGGATATGACGATGAAAAAATAGCTTCTGGTACCGAGGTATTATTAGCGAACTATCCGCACAATAGACTTGTAAAACATTTGATGGAAAACTGCTGCATGACATATAACTGCCCTGCTGCTAGAAATTTTTCAATGTCAAGATGGGAATGTCCCGTGCCAACTTCTCCAGCATGTAATGCCAATTGTATTGGATGTATTTCTTTTCAACCTTCTGATGAAACCATTGTTTCTACGCAAGACCGTTTAACGTTTAAACCTACCGCCGAAGAAATTGTAGAATTTACAGTGCCGCATTTAAAAAATGCGCCTTTCCCACTCATTAGTTTTGGACAGGGTTGTGAAGGTGAGCCACTACTCATGTGGGAAACGATTAGAGAATCAATTATTGAAATCAGAAAACACACAGATAAAGGCAGTATCAATATCAATACCAATGGCTCTAAACCGGACGCCGTAAAAGCCTTGTGCGAAGTGGGTTTAAATAGTATTCGTGTAAGTACCAACTCTGCGCGTAAACATATTTATGAGCCTTATTATAGACCCAACAATTATCAGTTTGAAGATATCATTGAGAGTTTAAAAGTGATGCGCAGTTATGGCGGATGGGCAAGTATTAACTACTTTGTTTTTCCGGGCATGACAGATAGTGTAGAAGAATATGAAGCGCTTCGCAAACTTATTATTGATACCGATTTGACCATGATTCAGTGGCGTAATTTTAATATCGATCCGGACTGGTACATGGGTAAAATTGGCGTCAACGAAACCGGTGAAATGTTGGGTGTTAAACAACTCATGAGCCTTATTGCTGAAGAATTTCCAAAAGTAAAATTTGGGTATTTTAATCCGCCAATAGAACGTATTAAAGGCAATTACGAAATGGATTTTGCCGGTGGACGCCCGTAATAATAGATACATAGGCATACTATTAGCTACTGTAGCAGCCATTATTTGGGCTGGTAATTTTGTAATTGCCAGAGGCGTGAACCAGCAAATATCTCCTATTACCCTTGCATTTTTTAGATGGTCGTTAGCGACTGTACTAATGCTTCCTATTGCATATAAGGCCTTTACAAAAGAGTGGCATATTTTAAAAAAACATAAAGCTTATTTATTTTGGGTATCCCTTTCAGGTATTGCAATATTCAATACTTGTTTGTACATATCGGGGCACTATACCACCGCCATTAATATGGCGCTGATAAGCACTACTTCCTCCCCTATTTTTGCTACTATTTTTGCCATTATTTTTATAGGCGAACGCATCAATGCATTTAGACTCACTGGCATGCTCGTTTGTTTGTTAGGGGTTTTGTTACTGATTTCTAAAGGCAGCTTGCAAACGCTTATGTCTTTTACTTTTTCAATTGGTGATTTGTGGGCGCTGGCTGGTGCCATTGCATTTGCGGTGTACAATGTTCTTGTACGAAAAAAGCCAGCCACTATTTCTGCAACAACTTTTTTATTAGCCATTTTTGGACTGGGCAGCTTGTTAATTTTACCCGGTTTTTTATTTGAACAAGTAAGCGCTGCTCCTATTGTTTGGAACAATTCACTTGTAATGTCACTCATCTATTTGGGTGCAGGAACCTCGGTGGTTTCTTTTTTATGTTGGAATGCAGCCATTAAAAGAATTGGCGCTGGCACCACTGTTTTATTTGGCAACCTTATCCCTATTATAAGTACCATCGAAGCCGTTTTATTTTTACATGAGCCATTCCAAAAAATTCATATGATTAGTGCGGGTATTGTTATTTTTGGATTGATCCTAGCCAATTCAGGGCAACACAAAAAACAGTCGCAGCATGTTTGATCAAATAGATTCGATTACTTTACTCTTTTTATGCATCGCTGCATTTGGTGCAGGTTTTGTAGACGCCATTGTAGGTGGTGGCGGGCTTATTCAAACGCCTACTGCGCTTATATTAATGCCTAATTTACCCGTAGCTACCGTAATAGGCTCTTTAAAAATCCCTGCATTTAGTGGTACTTTTTTTGCGGCTAAACAATACATAAAAAAAGTACCCATTGATTGGAAACAAATGGCCCTCATGTGCACCGTTGCCTTTTCATTTGCATTTTTAGGCTCCGAGCTATTAAGCAAAATGGGTAACACGCATATGAAACCTATTTTATTTTGCGTTCTCATTGTTGTGGCGATATACACGTATACCAAAAAAAGTTTTGGGCAATCCAAATCAAAAAGTCTTTCTAATAAAACGCTTTTAGTCCGCAGTTTACTTTTAAGTGCCACAGTTGGATTTTATGATGGATTTATTGGACCTGGAACTGGGAGTTTTTTAGTACTTGGTTTTATTGCTTTACTCGGGTATGATTTTTTACAAGCCAGCGCGCATGCTAAAATGGTCAATTTGTCTACCAATTTTGGATCTATTGTACTCTTTTTTATAAAGGGAACCATTATTTGGGGTGTTGCCATTCCCATGGCAATTTGCAACGCTTTTGGGGGGCTATTAGGCGCTAAGCTGGCCATTGCAAAGGGCAACCAATTTATCCGCGTCTTCTTTTTACTCCTTATTTGTGCTACTATTTTAAGATTTGGCTACGACGTATTTTTCAAATAAGGGTTCTTAACTTTTTTTTAGGCCATTAAGGTGGATTACTCCCCACAATAAGCGTTAATTTTCAACATTCAATTGAATTGGCACCTTAACTCGTAGCTTTATAAGCATAATACCTATTTACATGACCATTGGGTTTGAAAAAGAAAAAAACATTAAAGCAGGACTTATAACAGCCGTTATTTGTTTGTTGCTCTTTTGCATTTTCTTTTTTTTGACTTGGGAACTTCCTCAAATACCAACACCAACTTTTGGCGAAGGCATTGAAGTTAATTTAGGTAATTCAGAAACTGGCTTTGGCGCCGAACCACCTCAAGTACCCGGAGAAGCGGCCACTGAAACAGACAATTCCAAAACAACACCACCGGCTCAGGTTGAAGCAAGTAAACCTATTCAAACCGATGCCAACGAAACAAATGAGGCAGCCGCCGTTGCTACAAAAACGGTAAAAAAAGAAGCGGTAACAACGCCTCCTGTTCCTACCCCACCAAAACCTAAAGCCGTATTTGGCGGAGGAACTAGCACTACAACAAGTGGTAATAATGCTGATAGTTATAATGGAAAAACGGATCAAGGTATTGCGGGCGGAAAGGGCGATCAAGGAAAAACAAATGGTAACCCTAATTCAGATAGCTACACCGGTAATGGTGGCAATGGCACAGGCGGCCCTGCTGGTGCAGGCGGTGTCGTAAATATTAGAAGTGGACTTGATGGAAGACGCATTACAAAACTTCCAAGTTTTGAAGATGATTTTAATGAAAATGCAAAAGTGGCGGTAGATATTGTGGTAAATAGCAATGGACAAGTTATAAGTGCTACTGTAAACCCTCGTGGAACCACAACTACAAACGGAGGTATCAGAAATATTGCCATCAAAAAAGCAAAGATGCTCCGCTTAAATGCAGGCACTGATCCCGAACAAAAAGGAACGATTGTATTTAGTTTTAAGATTCACGAGTAAATGAATTACGAACAAACACTTGAGTATTTATTTATACAACTTCCTATGTTTAGTCGTGTTGGTGCAGCTGCTTACAAAGCTGATTTAACCAATACTCTTGCACTTTGTGAAGCATTAGGTAATCCGCAACACCAATTTAAATCCATTCATATTGCAGGCACCAATGGCAAGGGTTCTACTAGTCATATGCTTGCATCTATACTTCAAACTGCAGGTTATAAAACAGGGCTTTACACATCACCCCACCTCGTAGATTTTAGAGAAAGAATTAAAATTGATGGTGACTATTGTTCTAAAGATTTTGTTGTTGATTTTACAGAAAAAATAAAGCCACTTATTGAGGCCATTCAGCCTTCGTTTTTTGAAATAACCGTTGCTATGGCATTCAGTTATTTTGCGGAGCAAAAAGTAGACATAGCTGTTATTGAAGTAGGCCTTGGTGGCCGTTTAGACAGCACCAATATTATCACACCTGAGGTTTCAGTTATAACCAATATAGGACTTGATCATACCCAATTTTTAGGAAATACCATACCGGAAATTGCTGGTGAAAAAGCAGGCATCATTAAAAAAGATATCCCTTGTGTTATTAGTGAATACACAGCTGATACTAGGCCCGTTTTTGAAGCAGCCGCTAGCAATACGACCTTAACGTATGCACCAGATGTATATAGCATACAGGGCACCAAATATGCACACGATTATTTACAAGTGGATCTTGTAAATAATGTAACTGGAGCAACCAATACTTATTCACTTGATTTAAATGGAAGCTATCAAGCAAAAAATGTTTTAGGCGTATTAACTGCTGTTGGTATTTTACAAACAAAAGGCTGGAAAATAACGAATGAAAATATTGCAACGGGCCTGAGTCAGGTAAAAATAAATACAGGCCTGTATGGCAGGTGGCAAGTGATTGGAAATAACCCCACTACTGTTGTAGACGTAGCGCATAATGTGGCAGGCATTCAAACACTGCTCGCACAAATAGCACTTATAAACAACAGCCATTTACACCTTGTTTTTGGTATGGTAAAAGACAAAGACATTGAAAGTGTACTTGCGTTATTGCCAACGCATGCTACCTATTATTTTACAAAGGCACAAATTGAAAGGGCCATTGATGCGCATGAACTGCAAGAAAAAGCAGGTGCGTATGGATTACAGGGCAACACCTATTTAACCGTAAATGAAGCCATTACTGCTGCTAAAAACCAGGCACATGTCAATGATTTAATAGTGGTATGCGGAAGTGTTTTTTTAGTGGGAGAAATTGAAGGCATTATTCCATCAACTGTAATATAGCCAACCGAGTTGAATAAGGGCTTCATAAATAGGCCCTAACTGAACACCATGCATGATTTTATTTTGCTGGAGAAGTTCAATAAAATCCTTTTTACTATACAACACTACTTCAATGTCTTCGTAAAAATCCGGATTGATATATTTAGTAGGTACTGCATTTTCAATTAAATAAAAATAAGCAGTGTTATCATTGATGGCTGGATTGGGAGCTAGCTTACAAATAAATTTTATACTATCCGATGTATATCCCGTTTCTTCGAGGGTTTCTCTAAGTGCCGCTAACGCAGGGTCTTCGCCATCATTAATCACACCACCTGGGAGTTCTAGGGTTACTGCATCAACAGGATAACGGTATTGTTTCACTAAAACAATTTCATTGTTAGGTGTTACGACAACCGCATTGGCCCAATCAGGAAGTTCAACCACATAATACGGATCAATAATTCTTCCATCCGGAAACTGACAAGCGTCGGCCCTAGCTTTAAACCATTTGTCTTCAAATACTTTTTTAGAAGAAATCTTTTTCCAGCGCTGCTCTCTCATGCATTATAAATAAATATTACCAGCCTTTGTTTTCTTTTAATGTTTTGATATGCGCTACATGGTGTTTACCATGCCATGCATAAATGCCAAGCATATCCCAAAGTGTTATTTGACCACGGCGTTGTGGATTAAACAAGGTTTTTTCAAAATCGGCGTCAGACATATTTTGAAGTAGTGTTAACCAGCGTTTATGCAGCGCATATAGTAAGGTAATAGAAACATTGATGGGTTCTTTTAATACATCTGCCGTTTCTGACCAAGCGTTTTCTTCGTAAGGCTTTATGGTAGGGTTATCTTCGGTTAAAGCAAGTTTAAACCTAATAAAAGAATTCATATGACTATCCGCCATATGATGCACGAGTTGGTGCACCGTCCAACCACCATCTCTGTATGGGGTATGTAGTTGTGCTTCGTCTAAATTTTCGATAGACTGCTCAAGTTCATTTGGTAAAAACTGAATATCAGCAAGCCATATTTTCTTTTGTGCTACTGAAAAAGGCTTCGCTTCGTATTTTCCAATTGGATATTTAGGATCTTTTTCCATGGTATTTTTTTATGCTTCTCTTAGTGCGTGTCCTGTTAAATGAATAAACACGTCTTCTAAATTGGCCTGCTTTACTTCTTTAGGTTTTTCAAAACCACCCGCTACTAAATCATCAATCAATTGATCGGGGGTGTTAATGGCAATAAGCTTTCCGCTATCTACAATGGCCACCCTATCACATAAAATTTCGGCCTCATCCATATAGTGCGTGGTAATAACCACTGTTGTGCCACTATCTCTGATGGATCTGATGAGGTCCCATAAATTTCTGCGCGCTTGTGGATCTAGTCCTGTAGTAGGCTCATCTAAAAAAATTAATATTGGCTTGTTAATTAAAGTTGTTGCAATTGAAAAACGTTGTTTTTGCCCACCACTTAATTCTTTAAATTTTGCTTTTGCTTTATCCCTAAGGTTTACGCTATCAAGTATTGCTAGGGGATCAATTTCCTCATTATATAGTCCGGCAAACAAATCTAGTAACTCTATTAAATTAAGACCCGGATAAAAACCCGCTGTTTGTAATTGAACACCAATGATTTTTTTTACCGCTGCAGGATCTTTTTCAATATCAATACCGTTAACGGTTACTTGACCGCTGGTTTTTTCGCGCAGGGTTTCAATAATTTCAAGTGTGGTAGATTTTCCGGCGCCATTAGGTCCTAATAGGCCAAATATTTCACCAGGATATACTTCAAAACTGAGACCTTTTACGGCTTCAAAATCGCCGTAGTTTTTAGTGAGGTTTTCTACTTTAATAATGGGGTCCAACATAGCTACGCTTTAAGTCAGGTAAAGATAGTGCTTAAGCGCAAGTTATTGTACCTTTGCGCACCAATTAGCGCTTATGCAATTACAATGGATTCCAGCTCAACAAATACAGTCTAAAGAAGCATTTTTAAATATCGTTGCTGCCTATCAAGCGGCAACCAATGCTTCCATTAGTGGCACAACCCCCGCTTTAAACAGCGCAACAACACATAACACCAACGGCACCTGCTTTTTAGTGGAAACCCCTGCCCTTATCCAGTCCGCGCTATCGGAGGTGTCCAGCGCTTTTTTCGATGGAAACAAAGACATTGCCTTACAATTATTTGAGGCGGTAAAAAAAAGTGTATTTGGCCTTGCTGATTCTTTATTGGTGGATCAAAAAACGGCTTGCGCTTCCCGTTTAGGCGATTTATTTACAGAAATTGAGTGGCTGCTACACGACAAACCCGTTCGCTCTTTTCTTTATTATAAAGATCAAATTGTATGTACCGGCGCCGTTCTTGGCTCCGCCCTTTTGCACCATTATTTATTAGAGGAGGGTGTTGACAATGAATTTTTGGACGTGCGCGATTGCATTGTAGCATCTGACGAATTTGGCGGAGCATGTGTTATAGAAGATATTTCGCTCAAAAGAATACAGCAAACCATAAACGCGGATAGTATTATTGTAACGCAGGCGGGTATTGGTGCCACCGATCAAAATGAAAATGCGATGTTAACGGAGGCGGGTACTATTTGGTTGCAGAGGACCCTTACGGGTTTATAAAACGGCCGGCGCCTCTAAAGGCTTTTGCAAAATATTTTTCCGACAAATCACTAATGGTAACGCCTTTGGATGTAGATGCGTGTACAAATTTATTGTTGCACACAAACACACCAACGTGCGTGATAACCATAGACGCCGAAACGGTATTAAAAAATACGAGGTCGCCTTCTTTTAAATTTTCTACTTCTATTTTTGTGGATGCATCAAATTGCTGTTGCGAATTTCTTGGGATTTTTACATTGTATACATCACGCAGTATCACTTGCGTAAACGAAGAACAATCGATACAAGAGTCTGTACTACCTCCAAAACAATACTGAGTTCCATACCATTTTTCCATTTGGCTTAAAAGAAGCGTATTGGTTAATTCGGTGGGTGCAACGCCTAATAAGTTTGCATATTTATTAGGGAGCGTAAGCGCGGCGTCATACAATAACGTTTTGGTATTTGCCGGCGCCACAGGTGGCGCCGCAACTGTTACGCCCGCAAGCTTTACTTCTCCGGGTAAAACGGCTACATTATCCAAAAAACCACGGGGCATAGAGGAGCTACTCCCCTGCACTTTGGTGGCGCTGGACTGGTCTTTAGAAGTGAGCTTACCTAGGGATTTACAGCCAGAAAGCATCAAAAGGCCCAAAACAGAAAATATATATACTTTATTACGCATAAATATGGAACAATTATAGGCCTAAAAACCAGTAAAATGGGCCCTTGCGCATAACTTTTTAACAATCTGTTCCACTCACCTACAATTGTGGATAACTGCACCCCAAAAGGTTGCGTTTGAGTCAGGATATTTGGGCCATGCCAACTTTTTCACACTTACACGTTCACACCCAATATTCACTTTTAGACGGGGCGGCTTCGGTAGAAAAATTATACGATAAAGCTATCGAAAATAATATGCCGGCTCTTGCCATTACGGATCATGGAAATATGTTTGGTGCATTTGAATTTGTAAGTCAGGCATGGAAAAAAACAAAGGTTGTTGGTAAAGACGAATTTGGAAAAGACATTTTGGAACCCATTGTTAAACCAGTGGTGGGTTGCGAATTTTATGTGGTAGAAGACATGCACATAAAAACCTTTACCAAAGAATTAAAAGACAAAAGATACCACCAGGTTTTACTGGCAAAAAATAAAAAGGGATACGAGAATTTAGTAAAGCTTACATCGCTTGGATTTATTGAAGGGATGTATAGCAAGTACCCGCGTATCGATAAAAAATTAATTGAACAGTACCACGAAGGTATTATTGCCACTACCTGTTGTATTGGTGCCTACGTGCCTCAAGCCATTTTAAATGAAGGCCCCGAAAAAGCAGAGAAAGAATTTAAGTGGTGGCTAGATTTATTTGGAGAAGATTATTTTATTGAAATTCAGCGCCACAATATTAAGGAGCAGGAAGTAATCAATAACACGTTATTACAGTTTTCAAAAAAATACAACGTACCTGTTATTGCTACCAATGACAGCCACTATGTAGATCAGGACGACGCCAACGCACACGATATTTTACTTTGTATCAACACCGGCGAAAAGCAAAGCACGCCTGGTTTTGATGACTTTGTAAACGATGATACGCAAATAAAAAATAGACGTTTTAAATTTCCCAACGATCAGTTTTATTTTAAAACGCAGGAAGAAATGGGTAAGCTTTTTAGCGATATCCCAGAATCACTCGACAATACCAATATGATTGTTGACCGTGTAGAAGTCCTCAATTTAAAAAAGGATATTCTACTACCGGCCTTCCCTATTCCTAAAGAGTTTCAGATACACAAAGATGCCAACTTAAACCAGTGGGAGTATCTTCAACATATTACACGTGAGGGCGCCAACATGCGCTACAACGATGTAACACCTGAAATTCAAGAACGACTCGATTTTGAATTATTTACCATTAAAACTATGGGCTTTGCAGGTTACTTCTTAATTGTAAGTGACTTTATTAAAGCGGGTAGACAAATGGGCGTTTTTGTGGGACCAGGTCGTGGATCTGCGGCGGGCTCTGTGGTAGCCTACTGTATTGGTATCACCAATATTGATCCTATCAAGTACAACTTACTATTTGAGCGTTTCTTAAATCCAGACCGTAAGAGCATGCCCGATATCGATACGGACTTTGACGATGAAGGTCGTCAAAAAGTAATCGATTATGTGGTTGATAAATACGGCAAAAATCAAGTAGCGCAAATTATTACGTACGGTACCATGGCTGCTAAAATGAGTATCAAAGACGTAGCGCGCGTACTTGATTTACCACTTGCAGAAAGCAACGTACTTGCAAAGCTTGTACCTGATAAACCCGGTACCGAACTAGGCCGTGTACTACACGCTCCTATCACCATCAAAGAAGGTGCAAAATCTTTAGAAGAAAAAGAAGGCTATCAACAAGAAGACATTGACAATGTCAAAAAGCTTCGAGAAATATACAGAGGTAATGATATTCGTGCACAGGTTTTAAAAGAAGCAGAAAGATTAGAAGGCTCCGTAAGAAACACGGGTATTCACGCAGCCGGCATCATTATTGCACCACAGGATTTAACCTCTTTAATTCCGGTGGCAACTGCTAAAGATTCTGATTTGTGGGTTACCCAAATTGAAGGCAGTGTTATTGAAGAAGCAGGTGTTATTAAAATGGACTTCTTGGGGCTTAAAACCCTTTCCATTTTAAAAATGGCGCTTGCGCTTATCAAACAAAACCATGGCGTTGTTATTGATTTAGATACCATTCCATTAGACGACGAAAAAACATTTAAGCTTTACCAACAAGGAGAAACCAATGCCACATTCCAATTTGAAAGTGTGGGCATGCAAAAATATTTACGCGAATTAAAGCCCGATAAATTTGACGATTTAATTGCGATGAACGCCCTGTATAGACCAGGGCCTATTGCGTATATCCCCAATTTCATTGACCGTAAACATGGCCGCGAAGCCATCAGTTATGACCTCGATGAAATGAAAGAAATATTGTCTGAAACCTATGGTATTACTGTTTATCAAGAACAGGTAATGCTACTCAGTCAAAAAATTGGCGGCTTTACAAAAGGCGACGCCGATGTACTGCGTAAAGCCATGGGTAAAAAGCAAAAATCGGTGCTGGATAAAATGAAAGCACAGTTTGTGGCAGGCGCTACCAGCAAAGGTCATGACGCACAAATACTCGAAAAAATTTGGACCGACTGGGAAGCCTTTGCACAGTATGCATTTAACAAATCGCACTCTACTTGCTATGCGTATGTAGCCTACGAAACTGCTTATTTAAAAGCGCACTACCCTGGCGAATATATGTCGGCGGTATTAAACAACGCGGGCAGTATCGAAAAAATCACCTTCTTTATGGAAGAGTGTAAACGCATGGGTATTAAAGTACTGGGGCCAGATATCAATGAATCACTCAACGGTTTTGCCGTTAACCAAAAAGGTGAAATTAGATTTGGACTAGGTGGATTAAAAGGTGTGGGTGAAGCTGCTATTGAAACTATTATTACGGAAAGAGAAAAAGGTGGTTCTTTTGCAAGTATTTTTGATTTTATCAAAAGAGTGATTAGCAGATCTGTCAATAAAAAATCTTTAGAAAGTTTAGCCTACTCTGGCGCCTTTGACTGCTTTACAGATTTTCATAGGGCACAGTATTTTAAAATACCAGATGGCGAGCGCGTTTCAGGCCTCGAAAAAATTATCAATTACGGACAAGCATTACAAAGCCTAAGTGCAGGATCTACCAATACCCTTTTTGGTGATCTTTCCTCTGCCATGCAAGTGCCTGTTCCAAAGCTTACCAAAACAGAACCATGGACCCTCACCGAACTTCTAGAGTTTGAAAAAGATGTAACGGGTATGTTTATGAGTGGTCACCCATTAGATCATTTCAAATTTGAACTGCGCTATTATGGTATTACCAATATTGCAGATTTTAATGAAATAAAAGAAACGCTTCATTTACAACCCAACCCAGGTCGTGCCATTAAAGTGGCCGGACTTATTATTGACGTGCAACACCGTGTAACTAAAACGGGTAAAAACTTTGGTTCTTTTGCCATCGAAGATTTTAGTGGTAAAACCGAATTTGTGTTATGGAGTGAAGACTATATCAAGTTTCAAAACTATTTAGACAAGGGGCAAAATGTTTTGCTCAACGGATTTTTTAGACCGCGTTACAACCGCCCCAACGAATTTGATTTTAAGGTAAGTTCCATTAACTTATTAGAGACCGTAAAACAAAATTTAACCAGAAGTTTAGATATCAATGTACATGCTGCTTCCCTAACGCCGCAGTTTGTTGAGTTCATTGAAACCAACGTTAAAAAATACCCGGGCAAGTCCAGCCTTCGATTTAATGTTTTGGAACCCAAAGAAAACTTGTTGGTAAGTTTATACAGTTTTGACAAAGGATTCCAAATGAATGAGGAAATGGCAGGCTTTTTACTCGATAATCCAGACGTGGAGGTGCAAGTAGGACTTGTTGGCTAATGTGGAAAAGTCAATGTGGCAGTTGCAGGGTTTGGATTTAAATTTGACACTTCTTAAATATTCAACTTTACTTACAATTTTAAATAAAAAATTATGGCTTTAGAATTAACAGACGCCAACTTTCAGGCAACCGTATTAGACAGCGACAAATTAACTTTAGTAGATTTTTGGGCAGAATGGTGTGGACCTTGCAGAGCTATCGGACCAGTTATCGAAGAATTAGCAAAAGAATATGATGGCAAAGTAAATATTGGAAAAGTAAACGTAGACAATAACCCTAATTTGAGTGTTAACTACGGCATCACTTCTATCCCTGCTATCTTATTTATCAAAGGCGGTCAAATCGTAGACAAACAAATTGGCGCAGTACCTAAGTCGGTACTTGACAAAAAGATACAATCTTTAATGTAAGACTATTATCTTACCTTTTTCTTGCCTAAAGTAATAGTATGGACAAATTTCACGGCGTTTTAGGGATCATCCTTATTCTAGCCATTGCCTTTTTATTTTCAAACAATAAAAGAAGGATCAATTATAGATTAGTCGTGAGTGGCATGCTATTACAAGTACTGATTGCAGTACTTGTTTTAAAGATTCCGCCCGTTACCTGGTTTTTTCAAAAACTAGGCCACGGCATGGAAAAAATTGAACGTTTTGCTAGAGAAGGCGTTGCCTTTGTGTACAGAGGTGTTATGGTTAACGCACCAGATGGTGTTAAAGACTTTGGACAAGGTGGATTTGTATTTGCTTTTAGCGTAACCGCTACCATTATATTAGTGTGTGTGTTAGTAGCTATCTTATACCACTTTGGTGTGATGCAATTTATTGTATCGATCATCGCTAAAGCCATGAACTTTGTCATGCGCGTAAGTGGCGCCGAAGCATTAAGCAATGTAGCGAGTGCCTTTGTGGGTCAGGTAGAAGCGCAGGTAATGATTCGTCCATATTTAAATGGTATGACCAAAAGTGAGCTACTCGCTAGTATGAGTGGCAGTCTTGCTTGTATTGCCGGCGGTATCTTAATTGTATATGCGAACATGGGTGCCAAAGCTGAGTATTTATTAACGGCAAGTTTAATGGCAGCTCCTGGCGCACTTGTTATTTCTAAAATTGTTTTCCCTGAAACCGAAGAATCGGAAACCATGGGAAAAGTAAAACTGGAAGTAAAAAGCCCATACAGTAATATTATTGATGCCATTTCTCATGGCGCTAGCGACGGAATGAAAATTGCCGTGAACGTAATTGCCATGCTTATTGGTTTTATTGCCTTAATTGCTTTTTTAAACTACATGCTAGGTTTAGTTTACCCTGGTTTATCACTAGATCTTATTTTTAGCAAAATATTTTATCCAATGGCTTGGGCCATGGGTGTTCCTGGTCAAGACGTAGCCAATGCTGCTACCCTACTGGGTCAAAAATTAACTATCAACGAGTTTGTTGCGTTTAACAATTTGACCACAAAAGCCGTTCCAATCGTATCAGAAAAAGGACTCTTGATTGTAAGTATCGCTATTTGCGGTTTTGCAAACTTTAGTAGTGTTGGTATGCAAATTGGCGGTATTGGTGAACTTGCTCCTTCTCGTAGAGCCGACCTTGCCAAACTAGGCTTAAAAGCCTTATTGTGCGGTACTTTGGCGTCTTATTTATCGGCTAGTATTGCCGGTATTTTAATGGGTTAGTCTCAAACTTGTTGTAACTTTGCAGCCTAAATAAATGACTGCGAGATGGGTACCAATAAAGCTGCCATTGTTTCTTTAGTAGAAGCAACCAAAGACAAAGAACTTCAACAAATAGCCAATAAAATAATCAACAAAGAACGTATTTCTTTTGATGATGGCGTTTTGCTATTTGAAAAAGGATCTTTATCGTGGCTTGGTACACTTGCCAATTATGTGCGCGAACAAAAGCACGGCGACAAAACGTATTTCAATAAAAATTTTCATATCGAGCCTACCAACGTTTGCGTTTTCTCTTGCAAATTTTGTTCCTACTCAAAACTATATGCCAACAGAGAAGAAGGTTGGGAATTAAGCATCGAGCAAATGATGCATATCGTAAAAAGTTACGACGGCAAGCCTGTTACTGAAGTACATATTGTAGGCGGCGTTCATCCAAAAATGAACCTCAACTTTTTTATTGAATTATTACAAGCTATTAAAGCACATCGTCCAGATTTACATATCAAAGGCTTTACACCCGTAGAGCTGGATTATATGTTTAAAAAAGCAAAAGTTACCACCGAGGAAGGCATGAAACTTGCGCACGCGGCTGGTCTTGATTCATTACCTGGTGGTGGCGCCGAAATTTTTCATCCAGAAATTAGACAGCAAATTTGTGAAGACAAAGTTGACGCAGATGGTTGGTTGCATATTCATAAAGTAGCGCACGATTTAGGAATGCATAGCAATGCCACGTTGTTATATGGCCATATCGAAAAATACTGGCACCGTATAGATCATATGGAGCGCCTTCGTCAACTGCAAGATCAAACGGGTGGCTTTAATACTTTCATTCCTTTAAAGTTCCGTAACCAAGATAATGATATGAGTCATGTAGCAGAATCAACAACTATTGAGGATATGCGCATGTATGCAGTATCTCGCCTCTACATGGATAATTTTGCGCACATCAAAGCCTACTGGCCAATGCTTGGTAGACAAAATGCGCAGCTCACTTTATCATTTGGCGTAAATGATATTGATGGTACGATTGATGACTCTACAAAAATTTATGCGATGGCTGGTAGTGAAGAACAAACGCCTACTATGAGCACTGCCGAACTTGTTAGACTGATCAAACAAGTAAAAAGAGAACCAATTGAGCGTGGCACACTTTACAATGAGATAAAAAATTATGCGTTGGTTCCGGATGAAGAGCTCGTATAATTCCACCAAATAAATTCGATTTTTTTTAACACTCTGATAAACTGATGGGCACGTGCACCGCAAGTCCACCATCGGCGGTTTCCTTGTATTTGCTATTCATGTCTTGTGCGGTATCCCACATGGTTTGAATCACTTTATCTAAACTAACAATGGCAAAATCGGGTGTGCCCTGAAGTGCAAGTTGTGAAGCCGTAATTGCTTTTACGGCGCCCATTGTATTACGCTCAATACATGGTATTTGAACGAGCCCTCCAATAGGATCACATGTAAGTCCTAAATGATGTTCCATAGCAATTTCAGAAGCCATCAGTACTTGACGCTGCGAGCCTCCCATCAATGCAGTTAAGCCTGCTGCAGCCATTGCAGAGGAAACACCGATTTCCGCTTGACATCCACCCATCGCCGCAGAAATGGTAGCGCCTTTTTTAAATAAGCTGCCTATTTCTGATGCGGTTAATAAATAAGTGATAATATTTTCTTCGATTTCTTTGGAAGATTTTCCATGCGCACAAAAACAAATATAATATTGAAGCACTGCAGGTATTACACCGGCAGCACCATTGGTAGGCGCCGTTACCACTCTACCAAATGAAGCGTTTTCTTCATTGACAGCAAGTGCAAACACACTTACAAAATCTAGGATATAACTAAAATCATTACCGCCTTTTTGTATGAGTGATGTCCACGCATCGTACCCGTCATACACGCCGTCTTTTAACAAACGCTTATTGGTGGCAGCCGCCCTGCGCTTCACTTCTAGGCCACCAGGTAGCATACCCTCAGTATGTACACCACGGTACATACAGTCCCGCATGGCATGCCAAATTTTTAGTATGCCTTCTTTTATTTCGGTTTCGCTGCGCCTTGTTAGTTCATTTTCAAAAACAATATCACGAATGGTAAGTCCCGTTTTCATGCACCAGTGGAGTAAATCATTGGCATGACCTATGGTAAATGGAACTTCTATATTTTCTTTTTTATCAAGTGCCTGCCCTTCCTGTACAATAAAACCACCCCCTATCGAAAAATAAGTTTCGGCTATTTTATTTCCATCTGTTAATTCAATTAAAAATGTAAGGCCGTTTGGATGAAATGGAAGTGATTCGTTTTTTAAAAACTCAATATGATACTTTACCGAAACATTTGCAATAAGCTCGTCCATAATACCAACATCAATGGTTTCAGGATCATATCCCATTAACCCCAGCATCACTGCAATATCAGTACCGTGCCCTTTGCCCGTTTTGGCCAGTGACCCATAAAGTAAAACAGTTATGGAATCAATTTGATCCGTTTTTTGGGAAGCTTCTAGCTTTTGCATGACATCCAGCGCTGCACGCCATGGGCCTAGGGTATGGGAACTAGAAGGCCCCACACCAATTTTAAACATGTCAAATACCGATATAAAATCATGCTCCGCCATCATACAATCGTTGTAAATACAAAACTAACGAAAGTTAGCAAAAATGAGGCTTTTTTACATCGAAGCCAACTTATCCCCATTAAGTGATCCCCTGCTTTTGATGGCGTGATGGTAAGCCAAGATTCACGAACTTTGCTCCGCAATCGAACCCATTTTTAAAACTATTTAATAAAAGTAAGCATGCTAATCTCTACACTCCTTGACCGTTTCGCAGAACCAGAAACCCTCAAAATGGCCAAATTAGGTCGCGAATTAAGGGCAAAAGGCATTGATGTAATTGATCTTAGTTTAGGAGAACCAGATTTTGATACACCGCAGCACATTAAAGATGCAGCCATTAAAGCCATCAATGATAACTGGAGCCACTACACCCCTGTTGCTGGTTTTGCAGATTTGAGAGAAGCTGTTTGTACCAAATTAAAAAGAGATAATAATTTAGATTACCTACCAGAAAATATTGTGACTTCTACCGGTGCTAAGCAAAGTTTAGCAAACGCTATTTTAGCTTTAGTAGACGAAGGTGATGAAGTAGTCATTCCAACACCATACTGGGTTACGTACTCAGAACTTGTAAAAATTGCACGTGGTAAAGTGGTTGAAATTAGAACCACAGTGGCCAACCAATTTAAAACAACACCCGCCGAATTAGAAGCAGCGATTACACCAAAAACAAAAGTGTTTATGTTTTCGTCGCCGTGTAATCCTTCTGGTGCCGTATATACATTAGCTGAGTTAACAGCGCTTGTAGAAGTTTTTAAAAAGCATCCAAACATTATTATTTTATCAGACGAAATATACGAATACATCAATTTTGAAGGCAAGCATGAAAGCATCGCGCAATTTGCAGAAATCAAAGACCAAGTAGTCGTGATCAATGGCCTGAGTAAAGGTTTTGCCATGACAGGTTGGAGACTTGGTTACACAGCCTCTAACACTACCATTGCAAAAGCCATGGAAAAATTACAAGGTCAGTTTACAAGTGGCACTTGTTCTATCACGCAAAAAGCTGCAGTAGCTGCGCTTACTGGTGATTTAAGACCTTCTCAAGAAATGACTGAAGAGTTTACACGCAGAAGAACAAGAACCTTAGAACTTGTAAAAGCAATGCCTGATTTTATTTGCTTTGAACCTCAAGGTGCATTTTATGTATTCCCAGATGTAAGTGCTTATTATGGTAAATCTGTAAATGGTGAAACCATTAAAAACGCTGCAGACTTTAGCATGTACTTATTAAATACAGCGCATGTTTCAAGTGTAATGGGTGATGCATTTGGTGAGCCTAATTGTGTTCGTTTCTCTTTTGCAAATAGCATGCAAAATATTGAAAAAGCATGGGCGCGCATCAAAGACGCACTCGCGGCTTTACAATAATCCATGGAAGAAGAAATAGAAAAAAAACAAGGATTACCGCTAGCCCAAAAGCTAGAAATGTTTAGCAATAGACTTACTAAAGTGTTTAAGCACCGCAGTAAAATTGCTAGGCGCACCGGCGTGGGCTGCTATCGTATATACGAGCATGACCTTCCCGAATTTCCTTTTTGCATAGAAGCCTACGAAAATAAAATTTACGTATCGGAATATGTAAGAAGACATGGCATGACCGACGAAGAGCATGATGCATGGCTACAACCCTCACTCGAAATCATAAGCGAAATAACCGGCACGCCGCTTACCAGTATTTACAAGCGTGAAAGAAAAAAAATGTCTCATAGAGACGAGCAGTATGAAAAAGTAGATACCAAGCAGGAGTTTTTTACAGTGCTTGAAAACGATTTAAAATTTCAGGTAAACCTAACTGACTATTTAGATACGGGCCTTTTTTTAGACCACCGCATCACGCGTGAAATGGTGCGTAAAGAAGCAAAGGATAAAAGGTTCCTTAATTTATTTTGTTACACCGGATCCTTTTCGGTGTATGCGGCAGCTGGCGAAGCAGCCACTGTAACATCGGTAGATTTATCCAAAACCTATTTGGGTTGGGCAGAAACCAATATGGCTATTAATCTATTAAAAGACCCTAGCAAATATTTTTATATCCACGCCGATGTAAAACAGTATTTGAAAACGCTGGCTCCTGATAGTTTTGATTTGATTGTGATGGACCCTCCTACGTTTAGCAATAGCAAGCGTATGAAAGATTTTTTAGACATTCAAAGAGACCATGTCGAGCTTATCAATGATATGCTTGCAGCAACAACAACTGGTGGCACACTTTATTTTAGTACCAACTACACAAAGTTTATTTTAGATGAAGCATCTATTAAAGCAAGTAGTATCAAAGACATTACAAAAACCACTACCGGTTTTGATTTTGAAGGAAAACTAAAACGCTGGTGCTACCGCATAATTAAATAACGTTATTCTATACATAAAAAAGTCCCCTGTAAAATACAGGGGACTTTTTTTATTCATCCTAAGTAAAACCTATTTCACTTCTTCAAACTGTGCGTCTTCTACATTGTCGTTTTGTGGTTGTGCACCACCAGCGTCAGAACCTGCAGCACCAGCTTCTGGGCCAGCAGCTTGTTGCGCTTTGTAGATTTCTTCAGAAGCAGCCGTCCAAGCAGTATTCATTTCAGCCATAGCAGCGTCGATAGCTGGTATGTCCTGATTTTTATGCGCTTCTTTTAATTTAGTAAGCGCTGCTTCGATCGGCTCTTTTTTATCGGCAGAAATTTTATCACCAAATTCTTTGAACTGCTTTTCCGTTTGGAAAATTAGACTGTCCGCTTGGTTTAATTTTTCTACTTTTTCACGAGCTTCTTTATCAGTTGCTTCGTTGGCTTTAGCTTCGGCTTTCATTTTTTCAATTTCTTCCTTGCTTAAACCACTACCCGCTTCAATTCTAATTTTTTGTTCTTTACCAGTACCCTTGTCTTTTGCGTGTACACTTAAGATACCATTTGCATCGATATCAAAAGTTACTTCGATTTGAGGAACACCTCTTGGTGCTGGAGGAATACCATCTAAATTAAAGATACCTAAGCTCTTGTTTTGATTGGCCATTGGACGCTCTCCTTGTAATACATGGATTTGAACACCCGGTTGGTTATCGCTCGCTGTAGAATATACTTCTGTTTTTTTAGTTGGTATGGTTGTGTTAGAAGGAATCATGGTTGTCATTACGCTACCCATGGTTTCGATACCTAGGCCAAGTGGTGTAACGTCTAATAACAATACATCTTTAACTTCTCCAGTTAATACCGCACCCTGAATCGCTGCACCGAGTGCAACAACCTCATCTGGGTTAACACCTCTGTTAGGTTTTTTACCAAAGAATTTTTCTACAATCTCTTGTACTTTAGGAATACGACTAGATCCACCAACTAAAATCACTTCGTCAATTTGAGAAGTTGAGTAACCAGCATCTTTTAATGCTGCTTCACATGGCTTCAAACAACGGGTAAATAAATTATCTGCTAATGCTTCAAACTTTGCACGCGTTAATTTTACCACTAAGTGCTTAGGCACGCCATCAACTGCTGTGATATATGGTAAGTTAATTTCTGTTTCGGCAGAAGCACTTAATTCTATTTTAGCTTTTTCAGAAGCTTCTTTTAAACGTTGAAGCGCCATTGGATCTTTACGTAAATCGATGGCTTCTTGACTTTTAAATTCGTCCGCTAAAAAGTCCATGATTACTTTATCAAAGTCGTCACCACCTAAGTGTGTATCACCATTGGTAGATTTTACTTCAAATACGCCATCACCTAAATCAAGTACCGATACGTCAAACGTACCACCACCTAAGTCAAACACAGCAATTTTTTGTTCTGCATTTTTTTTGTCTAAGCCATAAGCAAGTGCTGCAGCTGTAGGTTCGTTTACAATACGACGAACGTTTAAGCCTGCAATTTCACCAGCTTCTTTAGTAGCCTGACGCTGTGCATCGTTAAAGTAGGCAGGCACTGTAATAACAGCATCTGTTACTTCATGGCCTAAATAATCTTCGGCGGTTTTTTTCATTTTTTGCAACACCATGGCAGAAATTTCCTGAGGTGTATACATACGATCATCTATCGCTACACGAACGGTGTTGTTATCACCTTTTGCAACGTTATAACTCCAATGACTAATTTCTTCGGTTACTTCATCAAAACGACGACCCATAAAACGCTTAACGCTGGTAATGGTGTTTTGAGGATTTGTGATGGCCTGACGCTTAGCAGGATCCCCTACTTTACGCTCGCCATTTTTTAAAAAGGCAACTACAGAAGGCGTAGTTCTACGTCCTTCATCATTTGCAATTACAACTGGTTCATTACCTTCCATTACGGCTACGCAACTGTTTGTGGTACCGAGGTCAATGCCTATTATTTTTCCCATATAAATTGAATTTCAGATTAATAATCAGGGGTATATATCCAATCTTTATGCCATCTAGCCAAAAAGTGCAAAAATGTCAGCCTTTTTTAGCCAAAATAAGTAGTTTTAAGCATGAGAAGCTTTGTTTTACTCCTCTTGGCTATATTGGTAACCACCCTAAATGTCAGGCTTGAAGCCCAAAAAGCAACCATTCCGTCAGTTGGGATCCACATTAAAAAGTCCATTTTGGTGGCACCCGGTCATTATTCCCTACCAACACCAGACACCAATAGCATTCAAAAACAGGGCGGTGTCATTATTATAGAGGGCAAAAACATAGTGCTAGATTTAGCCGGTGTGGTACTAGATGGCGCTGGCCCTTCATTTATGCCTGATCAGTTTGCAGGAATCGCCATCGAAATTAAACCAGGGTCTAGCCATATCACCATCAAAAACGCCACTATCAAAGGCTATAAAATTGGCATTAAAGCAGATAGTGTTGAAGCGCTTACCATCGACAATTGTGACCTAAGCTACAATTATAGAGACGCCCTAAAAAGTAATTTCGAAAAAGAAAATGAAGACGACTGGATGAGTTTTCACCAAAACGAAAAAGACGAATGGATGCGTTATGGTGCGGGCATTTATATCAAAAACTGCAAAGGTGCTACCATCACAAACAATACGGTTACCAACGGACAGTGTGGACTCATGCTTACCAGTTGTACAGATGCGCTAGTTACAGATAATAATTTTTCATTTAATTCTGGTATTGGCATTGGCCTTTATAAAAGCTCTTATAATAATATCAACCACAATACGCTAGATTTTAATGTGCGTGGCTATCATTATAAAAAATACAGAAGAGGGCAAGACAGCGCTGCCATACTCGTGTTTGAACAGTGCAACCATAATATTTTTGCTTACAATTCAGCAACACACTCTGGTGATGGATTTTTTTTATGGGCCGGCCAAACCACTATGGATACTGGGCTTGGCGGCTGTAACGATAATTTTATTTATGGTAACGATTTTTCGTTTGCACCTACCAATGGTGTAGAAGTTACGTTTAGTAGCAACCTCATTATGAAAAACACCATTACACATTGTGATCATGGCGTATGGGGTGGTTATAGTTTTGAAACAGATATTACTGACAATATTTTTTCGGATAATAGAATCGCTATTGCGATAGAGCACGGACAAAATATAAATATTGCGCTCAATAATTTTAAAGGAGATAAAACAGGTATTAAACTATGGTCGCGCGCAACGCAACCTGCTGACTGGAAATATCCTCAACTAAAAAACACAAACAGTAAAAACTACTATATCGCTACCAACAGTTTTGACAACAACAATACGGTATATGAAATTATGGGTACGGATAGTATTTATTTAAGTGGCAATACCAAAATCAATACCGGACAGCACTATAAACTAGGAACGCGAATTCATGAAATGGATTCCACCAAAGAAAATGAAGAAGTAGGACTGGATTACGCCATCGACAAACGCTTACAAAAAGTAAAAGCAACCAGTACCCCACTCACAAGTTTTAGACATGGTTTAGAAGAAATGCGCATTACAAATTGGGGGCCCTATAATTTTGAATATCCACTTATATGGCTTACAAACATTGACAGCACTGGGCGCTATCATTTTGAAGTACTGGGTAACATAGCAGCTAGCTGGCATTTACAAAGCATCAGCGGCTTTACCATTACAGACTCTTTAACGGGGGTTTTTCCTGCAACATTTACAGCTTTGCCAACAAGTAATTTAAATGGAGTGCCACCCACTAAACAGATTGTATTTGAATACACCGGACCTGATTACAAAAATGTATTTGGGGAAAATAAAAAAACGGGGAGTTTGTTTAAATACGATACCCCCGATTTACATTCTACGCCAAGGAATTAGTTTTTTATCTTTTAGGCTTACATGCGGTAATGCATAAATTAAACTAAGCTCCCAAGTTTTGGGTGCATAAGAACTTGTCTTAAACCTAGACACCGTTACATCATACGTAAGACCTAACTGAAAATTATTGACTGTCAAGCCTGCGTATGGATAAATCGCATCATCACTTCTAAAAAATAGCCCTGTGCTAAATATTTTCCCCTCTCCTTCGTCCATGGTTCCATAATTTAAAATGGCGCCTGCTGCAAAGTATCCTTGCTTTGCCTGAGTTTGATAAATGGCATTGGTACTCAAACTAAATTTCTCAGACAAATAGCTTTCCATACTAAAATGCGCAACAAACCGTGCAGGCAAATAATTGCCTGTAGAGTCTGATAAAAAAGACTGCTTGGGTTTATTATAATGGTATCCACTAACTCCAATCTCTATATCACTCTCCTCTCCTTTGTACCTATACAATAAACCACTTGCCACAGACATATAAGGCTTAAGGTTTGCTAAACTACTTTCCCCAGTTGGAAGCGCGGTATTAAAACCACCGGAACCAAATTGTTCACTAAAAGTTAATTGCGAAAAATCTAATCTTCTATCTCCATAAATACCAGCCAATCCAATACCTAAATTATGTTCGCCATCATCATCTAATGCAATCATGTATGATGTATTGATGGATGCATAGGTGCTTTTAAAATATCCATTTAATGATTGATCAGACATAAGAAATCCGCCAATACCTAACACACGCTTTTCTCCTAACTGCTCTTTAAATAAACGAGAATCGATACTAAGCGTTCCAGTGTTATAGCTTGTCGTATTACCAAGCCATTGTTGTCTGTAATTGGTAAATACACGCAGGTCTGAATTGGCATTGCCCGTTAAAGCGGGGTTGATGGTTAGTGGGGATGCAAAAAACTGCGAAAAATGAGGATCCTGCGCTTTTACAGCAGATATCGCAAACACTAATAGTATAGCTAAAATATTTTTTTTCATGTTGTGTTGTCTATCGTATTAATACTGTTTGCCCTTTTCTAAATATGGTGGTGCCATTGCCATCTATACCTTCTGCAATCCAGGTGTAGGTTTCAAGCGGTTGAGGCTTGTAATTATACATACCATCCCACCCTTGTTTACTATCGGTACTTTGGAACATGAGCTGCCCCCATCTGTTGTATATTCTAAAGAATTTGAGTGTTGTAATATTTACTAAGAAAGGTTGTAATAGATCATTTTTACCATCCTTATTTGGCGAAAATGCTTTAGGAACAAAAATATCAGAACTATCATACACAGATACTTTAACAGTATCCATCGTGATACAACCACCTGGAGAAGTTAAACGGACTCTGTACAACTGCTCTTGACTGGCATTAAAAACTGGCTTTTGTATTGCGCCATTATTTAAACCAGTTGATGGCATCCACAGATAAGAATAACCATTTGCTATAAACCTAGCAGAAAGTGGCATTGCTTTATTTTTTACAGCAAGTACATCTGGATATTTAATACCTACTGGCGGAACATCTACCATTATATTTTTTGTAAAACTAACTGGCAGACTACTACATAGCTTAGGCGTAACTGTAAGTTTAACATTAAAAGCGCCCGACTTTTTATAAGTATATACCGGATTAAATATGGTTGAAGTTTGACCATCACCAAAATCCCAAAGCCAACTAACAGACCCACTTGTTGTAGTATCTGTTTCATTAAAATATGAAACAGGAACATCTATACAAGTGCTGCTATTACTAAACTTAGGAACGGCAGCTGTTATAAGTGATAAATTAACTGGAGCAGCTACCTTACTTGTACAACCCAGCGCAATAACATTAACCTCGTAACTACCTGCAAGGCTTGCCGCATATGTCGAACTTGTAGCACCTGCTATTACAGCACCATTGAAGAGCCACTGATAAGATGTTCCACCAGTTGCCGTTAAAGTAAGCGTACTCTTGTCACAAATTGTTGTTTGTGTAGGTGTTACAATTGATGCAACAGGAAGCGGGTTAACCGTTACCTTGACTGCTGTTGACGCACTTGTACAACCCGTTGAAGATGTACCTACTATATAATACGTTCCTGAAACCGAAACCTTATCAGGATTAGCTAAAGCTTGTGTTGCAGTTGAATCTTTCCAATAAGTGTATGTTAAACCTGCAGCAGAACCAGCTGTTACGGCGGCAGCAGTCAAATTTACAACTCCAGGACTACAAACCGCAGCAGGATCTGTAACTTTTAATTCTGAAGAACTTACATCCACAACAACACTGTCGGTACAAGTAGTTATACCGTCCGTTACCGTTACTTTATAAGTTGTTTTAACAGTTGGATTAACCACAATGCTTGGGGTGGTTGCACCGGTAGACCAGGTAGCATTTTGATTTGGCTTTAAATTAATTTGCAGGGTTAAATTATTGCCCTTACAAACCGTTGTATCAGACTGAATAATATTTGCATTAATAATACTAATAACAGAAGTGTCTCTTGCACTACAGCCACTAGCATTGGTAACTGTCACAAAATATTTCCCAGAGGCATCAGCATTAATAATTCTAGTAGTTGCTCCATTACTCCAATTATAAGCAGCATAACCTGCGCCTGCATCTAACAAAGTACTATCTCCACAAACTTTAACTGTGTCTTGCAAAGGATTGAATGATCCAATGTCACTAACTGCAACAGTTACACTATCTATACAAGACGTTATTCCATCAGAAATTGTTACATAATATTTAGTTGCTACAAGTGGAGCAACAGAAATCGATGTTGTAGTATCTCCATTAGACCAAAGTACTGTATGTTTTTTTGTTTTGACTGTTGCACCATAAACAAAAAGTCTATGAAAAAGCGTGTCCCCTATATCTGTTATAATTATACTATCAACATAGTTAGGCGTAGGTAAAGCAATTTTAATCTTATCTAACCGGCTTACAGGAGAGGTTGTTGTAAAGTTTTTTACATTTATTGTAGTAGTATTATTAATATTATTAGTCCATGAATTTTGAAGGAAATCCCTAGTATCAACATTTCCAATAAGATCTTTATTGTAAATTTTTACTCCACCACTCCAAAACGAAACATTGTTGTAAGCAGATGGCCCAGACTGCCCCCAATATGTATTAGATAGCAACTCTAATGTTTCAACCTTTTGACTATTTAATAGCAATTTGAGTTTTCTAGGATTGGCACTTCCCCCAATACTCGAATTCCAGGAATTCAATCCATTACATGGTAAAATTGTAAATGGAATACCACCAAATAAACTAGTTCCTGATGAAATTGTTGAAAAGCCACCAAGTGAGCAAATATTAAAATTTGCTTGAGAAGAAAGATTTATGCTATTATAAAGCGATAAATTTAACAACGAACTATCTATAGAAAGAGTTATACTACTTCCCTTACATATTGTTGTGTCGCGTTGAAATATCTTCGCTTTCACAATACTCACAATACTTGTATCCGATGCACCACAACCACTTGCATTTGTAACAGTTACAAAATATTTACCAGAAGACTTAGCAGTTATTGTTCTAGTAGTTGCGCCATTACTCCAATTATATGATACATAACCAGCACCCGCATCTAATATTGTACTATCTCCACAAACCTTAACCGTATCCTGTAGTGGATTGAAGGTGCCAATATCACTAACCGTAACTGTTATACTATCATTACATGTGTTTATGCCATCAGAAACAGTTACAAAATACTTTGTTGTAATAGTAGGACTTACAGTTATGCTGTTTGAAGATGCCCCTGTAGACCAAGAGACAGCAGTAGCATTAAATAATGATAATATTTCTGAAGAAGATAATGCTTTATTATAAAAATAAACATCATCAATAACTCCATTTAAATAAGGAGTGCCGCCATTATTATGTCTAAGTCCAATATTAAATTTACTTGTTGTACCAAAACTTGTAATTGGAAATTGGGTTGTAGAAGAAATCAACACTCCGTTTCGGTATAACTTATAAGAATTGTTTTCGTATGTCGCCGTTAACATTACCCACTCTGAAGCCGTCTCCTTTACTCCAGACCACTTTGTTCTCGTCAAATTGTCACTACCAAATCCCCATCCACTATTTGTTTCATTATACACTACCGCATCAAAAATACTTCCATTAGAACTTTGTACAGCTGCAAGCCCTCCTCCCATTTGAGATAGACTTGACAACTTTACCCAAACAGAAATTGTTTTATTTGTTATAACCTCGCTTATAGACGCAGTTTGAATATATTGATTAGACCCATTAAAATTATAGGCTGCGTTAGAATTACCAAATCTATCCGCAACTAATGTTGGTGCACCAAATAAAATTCCATTGGTGCCGTTACCACTTCCATCATTAGCATTTCCACAAAACGGATAATAGGCTATTAGCCCATTTTGCAACTGTGCAGGTAAGTTACTTTTTAAACAGGCCGAACTTTTATTTAAAGTTGAACTATCTATTGCCAGTGTTATACTATTTCCCAAACATATTGTAGTATCGCGTTGCAAAATTTTTGCTTTTACGATACTTACATAACTAGTATCACTGGCACTACAACCACTAGCATTAAAAACAGTTGCAATATACCTACCAGAAGATTTCGCAGTAATTGTTGAAGTGGTTGCACCATTGCTCCAATTGTATGAAGCATATCCAGTACCTGCATCAAGTACTGTGCTATCGCCGCAAATTTTTACTGTGTCTTGTAGTGGATTGAATCCAGCTATATTATCGACAGTAATTGTAACACTATCAGTACAACTTGCTATACCGTCGGTTAACGTAGCATAATATTTTGTAGTAACAGCTGGAGTAACTGAAATTTTGTTGGATGTTTCTGAAGTTGACCATAAGACGCTTGGTCTACCATTATATAATTCTTGAATTTCATTTAATGTTAATGCCCTGTCCCAAAATCCTACATCATCTATTTTACCATTAAACCCACCATAGATACCTCCGGGATTAGGACCATCACCAGCTCCACCAATTAAAAATTGAATTTGATTTGCATAAGAAATTGTTGCGGCTCTAGAACCAACTAGTTGGCCATCTTTGTACATTTTTAAGTTCGTACCATCATAACTTAACACCACATGATACCACTGATTCACTACAATAGAACCATTAGCTGTTGTTACCCCTTGATTCGTATTTGTAGTAGTCCAATTACCCCCTTCTAAAATAGAGTTATTGGCATGCTGCAGCGCTAAATGATAAGCTGGACCGTATGTATACCATTGAGGGCTATAAAATACAATAGATTGATAATTATAAGTTACCCCTCCAATATTAGGATAGAACTGACGGGAATTAAACCATGCAGAAATTGTATACGTATTTTTTGCAAATGGCGTAGGATTAACTGCCTTTAAATAATTCGTTACACTGGTTTGTGTATTGGTAAAAGAATATGCACTGTTAGATCTTCCAAACCTATCTGTTGTTAAAGTAACTCCATTAGCGGTAAGCACATTATTATTACCACTAATATCAGAAGCATTTCCATTAAATGGATAATAAGCAACCAATCCGGTTTGTAAACTAGCAGACATTTGAGACTTTGCATTAATTACAGAGCCGGAGAAAGTGCTATCAATAAATAAATTTAAAGTTGTGTTAGCACAAACTGTTTGGTTGGCCTGAATAATATCAGACTTAATAAGGCTAATCGAAAGAGTATCAGATGCAGTACATCCTGCATCATTTGTTACAGTTACTCTATATTCTCCATTGATTGTTGGCGAAATAGTTTGGCTTGTAGCCCCTGTACTCCATAAATAACTTGTGTAACCTGCACCAGCATCTAATAATTTTGAAACACCGCAAGTTGATGACTGAGTAGGAAAAGGATTAAATGTTCCAATATCACTAACCGTCACTATAACACTATCCATACAAGAAGTAATCCCATCTGTAACAGTTGCATAGTATTTTGTAGTAGCTGTTGGAGTAACGCTTATAGTATTTGTTGTTGCTCCCGTTGACCAAGATACCTTTGGCTGAAAATTTGACAATTGCACAATTTCTGCAACAGTCAATGCCCTATTATAAATAAATACATCATCAATTTTCCCGGTAAAAAAGTTAGATGGCGATCCCATTAATTTACCAAGCATTATTTTGGTTCCAGATAATGAACCATTTGCATTTAAAGTACCTGTTGCAACCAGTATTCCATTACGATATAAGAAAGATTTATTAGTGCCAGCTGCTGCAATAAATACATAACTGGCCCATCTATAATCCTTTATGTTGCTTGCTGTAAAACTATTTGTTCCATTTCCTGCTAACTGAGCTGTGCTAGTAGCTTTAGACATAAAGAAATTTGAATTAGGCGCATCCAAATTTGTGTATTTTGAAATGACCGTTCCTGAAGCACCTTCGTTAATCCAAAAACTCATGGATATATCCTGTGAAGCAGAATAACCTACTCCAGCAATATTTCCTAAGTCAATAAATGAACTACCATTAAATGAGTATGCACTATTTGCATTGCCAAAACGATCTGAAGTTAAGGTAGCTCCTGTTACTGTTCCATTATTATTATTTCCACTTACATCATTTGCATTACCAGAAAATGGATAATACGCTTTTAATCCAACCTTTAAATTAGAAGGAAGCAGATTTAAATTATTTAAATTCTGTGCTGCAAAACTACTATCAACAGAAAGGGTAATAGATGCGCCTTTACAAATTGTTGTGTTGTTTTGTAAAATGTCGGATTTAACGATACTTAAATAAGTACTATCATATGCACTACATCCGCTATTGTTTGTTACTGTTAATTTATAAAACCCATTTTTTGTTACTGAGATTGACTGAGAGGCAGCTCCACTATTCCAACTATAAGTAGCAAATCCTGAAGGTCCTGCTAAAGTTGCACTAGCTCCACAATTTGTTGTAGTATCGGTCAACGTATTAAATGAAAAAGAACTCAATGCATCATTATTACAATTAACATTCTCTTCCATCACTTTAAATTCACCTGCATTAATACCACTAAGAGTTGTAACTGCTCCACCAAACCATGTTACCTCAATTGTTTCAATAGTAGTTGCCGTGCCCATGCCTAAGTATAAAAATGGATAACCTGAACTACTATAAGCGTTGTGTTGTTGGTAGTACCAAACACCACCAACCTTATATCGAACTCTAGCACCCCATCCCTCTTTTAAACCATTACATGCAACAAGTTTTAATTTAACACTATTATTTGTTGTTGTATTAATTCTTTGCCAGTTATTGGTAATTGAAAATGGCGCCAACTCATCAATTTGTGCAATATTAATATCAGGCTTCCTATCATTATTAATATCTAATACAGTTGCCCTGGTAAAAAGTGTAATTGGACAACACAATCCATCCGTATATCCATTATGTAAATTCATCGGAGAAGAACTCTCAACGAATGTGTTGAAATTATCATTCAAAAAGACCTGAGTCTTTGAAATATTAATTGCAGACATATCTGTCCAAATAATATCCTGTGTTTTATCCAAATTAATATCTAAAACAGTTGCGCGATAATAATATGGATCTTCGCCATTAACCCTTGTCATAACAGAAGAATTAGCAGCATATGTACCATTGGGATTCGAATAATAAACATATAATACATCTCCCTGTGTAACACAACAATCTTCGGCACCCGATACAATATCTGTTCTACCATCGTTATTAAAATCACCCAAAGTTCCAAAACCAAATTGGCGTCCTATATCATATCCAGATCCAGAAAAAAGAGCATACCCAGTTGCAGACTTTTTATAAATACTGTATGCATAGTTTTGATAAGTTGTCCCTCTACCAACCAACAAGTCCATATCAAAATCGTTATCAATATCTGCTAATTTTACTAATGTGTTCGTTGTATTGGCTAAAGAAATTAAAGTACTTGGGGTTTGAGAAGGGAATCGAAAAAAACATCCATTTACACAACCCAGCTGCCCCTTTATTGCATTGATTTTTGTAGAGGCACCACTGATTATTTGACTTATAATATCATAAACACCGTCACCGTTAAAATCTCCTAGAATTGGATTAAGTATATTATTTGCAGTGGTGCCAAATAAATTACTTAACAAATAGTATCCGCAACTTAAATCAGGTGTTGTAAAACCATCGGAAGTATTAAAACTAATCCTTAACGTATCTCCGTTTAATTGATAAACATCCATTAGACCATTTCTATCAAAATCCAATGCACCCGTCCAATTGTAATTACTAAATGCAACAGTTGAGCTAACATCAGAAAATGTCCCATTACCATTATTCTTCCAAAGCTTGCCAGTATTTGCATATTGAAATCTATATCCTACAACATCATCAACCCCATCATTATTATAGTCAATGACAAAAGAAGTTAAGTTAGGTATTGTAAATGGAGCCAAACTCGAACTACTAAAAGCTGGTGCAACTGGCTGCGTAAATCCTTTTACCGAAATCAACAATAAAAGTAATGCCCCTAAAATATGCTTGAATTGCATAAAATTCCTATTCATAATCATTAATATGTTAACGTAAATCAATAAATAGGGGGGAATCAAATTTATAACAATTTAACAGACTTAAGTCTAAAATCGACCAATACTTATACCTTATTTTATATATATTTGTTAACATATATGAAAATCAGGTTAATCGTATTTGTATTACTCATTGGGCTTTCACCTTTCCTATCCTATTCACAGTCTACTAAGCAGGCCCTTAACCCAGGATATGTTGACAATGTCCTTTCCAGTACCAACTTCCTTAGCTCAACTATTGGCGAACCTTTCATAAATACCCTTAGCACAAAAACCAATGTTTTCACGGGAGGTTTTTTACAGCCTTTAGGGCTCTACTTTTTAAAAGCAGCGGGCGATTCTCTCCCCTGTTTATCATGGAAAGTTTGGCCGGTGCCTGCTAATAAATTTGTTGGTGTTTACATATCCAAACCAAAAGATTGCGACGCCAATAAGTTGCAATTAATTGTGTATGATATTATTGGTAGAAAAATATTTGAACGTGTTCAACTAGAAGGAAGCAACTTAATTGATGTAAGCACTGTAAGTATCGGCACCTACCTATTTGTATTATATGGCGGCAACAAACACATTTCAACACAAAAAGTAATTGTGTACCACTAAAATATTAATTATGCGTTTTGTTTTTTTATTATTACTTGTTATTAGTTTACAAGTTAGCGGTCAAGCCCCTCAAGCTATTAATTATCAAGGTATACTTCGCAATGCAAGCGGACAGGCTATTCCAAACAAACAAGTAAAAATTAGAGTGAGTGTATCTACAAATAGTATTGTAGATAATAACAGTGTTTACACAGAAGAAATTTCTGCAAAAACAAATGAATTTGGCATTTACAATGTTGCCATTGGTAAAGGCAAAGCAACGAAAGGAACTTTTGCATCAATCGCATGGGGCACTAATAAATACTGGGTATTAATTGAACTAGATGAAAACCTAACCAACAAATTTGAATTTGCCGGATCTATGGAACTCGCAAGTGTACCCTATGCACTTTACGCCGAAAAAGCAAAAAGCTTAGATAATCCTATTGCAGGACCCGCAGGGCCACAGGGACCTCAAGGTTTGCAAGGCATTAAAGGTGATAAAGGAGATGCCGGTGCGACCGGACCAGCTGGTGCGACTGGAGCAACTGGACCGGCTGGTGCGCAAGGACCCATTGGCTTAACCGGACCCGTTGGTCCGCAAGGTCAAGCAGGAGCAACTGGACCGCAAGGACCTATAGGTTTAACGGGACCAGCTGGAGCAAATGGCGCGACTGGCGCTCAAGGTTTGCAAGGTATCAAAGGCGATAAAGGAGACACTGGTGCACCTGGTGCACAAGGACCCATTGGCTTAACAGGACCTGCAGGTGCAATTGGAGCTGCAGGACCGCAAGGACCAATTGGATTAACTGGACCCGCAGGTCCGGCAGGTACAACTGGAGCACAAGGCCCTATTGGATTAACAGGACCGGCAGGTGCGGCAGGAGCAACAGGTGCACAAGGACCGATTGGTTTAACAGGTCCCGCAGGTTCAACTGGAGCACAAGGCCCTATTGGATTAACTGGACCGGCAGGTGCGACCGGAGCAACAGGGCCAGCAGGCACAAATGGTGCAACATGGTTTACAGGAGCAGGGACAGCATCAAGTACTCTAGGGGTTGTGAATGATTTATACCTAAACACAACTTCAGGAGAGTATTATAAAAAAACGAATTCAAATACTTGGACTTTACAAGCAAACTTAACTGGTCCATCAGGCTCATCAAGTTTTAGCAATGGCAATTTTGACTGGCATGTTCCAGATGGATATGTAAATGTTGTTCCATTAGTTGAGTATGTTATTTATCCATATAATCAATATGGAAATACTAACGACATTGTTTCAACTTATGGTCAAGGATACGTTGTGCCTGCCGGAAAAAATTTATACTTATACAACACAAAATGTAGCCCCTTTTGGGGATCTACAACAAGCGGGGTTACAGCAGATGGTATTTATTTAGAGCAAAGTCAAACAAACGATTTGTTTTATGTAACACCAACTAATACAATTGGAGGAACTAATGCATCACTCCAAAATATCAAGTATCCAATGATTTTTGGTCCTGGAACTATTATTTCCATGGACGCGGGCAGAAGTTCAGGTAATGGAAATAACGCATATAATTTTTTAGCTATAAGCGGATTTTTGGTTGATAAAAAAGTTAATGTGATTTTCAGTAATCAAACATACACTGTTCCAGCTAATTATTTTTTCTATAGAATGAAGCCATTGCATTTAAATGCATCAGGTTCTACCTATTATGATTTTACTATGCCCCTCATTTACGATTCAAATTCAATTATACCTGCTAAAACAAACGGTTATTTAATTCAGAAATAAATTAATCTTCCCTTTAATCCACCCCTGCCTCTACCGCTTTAAACGTAAAGTATTTTTGCATGAAATAACTAAAGGCAACCACAAAAACGGTGGTGGCTAATTTTGATGGTGTAGGATACCAACCCAACACTTCTACAAAGAGTTTTAGAAAAATATAGTTCAAGATAAGACTACCAAGTACAACCATAAAATAACGAAACAATTGCACTTTTTTGGCTACCGATGATTCTTGAAAAACCACGTATCTGCTCAGGTAAAACCCAATTGGAAAGGTTACCAAAAAGGCAGATAAAAAAGAGGCAATGTGCGGGCTAATAGTAAGCGGGCCAATATGCTGTGGCTCTTTAAGGAACAAATAATTGTAGCTCACAAAAAATAAACTTAAATCCAAAACAGTATTAAAGCCACCACAAGCCGCATACCTAAAGGTTTGATGGGGCATGATGCGCCTAAAGAGGGGATAAAACAAATCTACTAGCTGTAAGATCCCTCCTCGGATATGTTCGTGCAGCTTTTGCATACTAGTGGACGAAGGTAGCCCTTAATTAATTACTTTTGCAACGGCCAAACAAATAGATATTCATGCATCTTGTAGATCAACTCAAAAAAGCAGCGTCAGAAGCCCTTTTTAGCTTATACCAGGTATCGGTACCTCCTAGTGCCATTTTAGTAAATGCCACAAAACCAGAATTTGAGGGCAACTATACCGTTGTATTATTTGCTTTTGTAAAAGAATTAAAACTATCTCCGGATGCACTTGGCGAAGCGCTGGGTAATCATTTAGTACATACACACCCTCATTTATTTACAGCACACAATACCATCAAAGGATTTTTAAACCTAACCATTGCAGATGCTTTTTGGAATGGGTTTATACATAACGAAACCGCTGGTCAAACAACCACTGCTTCTACTGGTAAAACAGTGATGGTAGAATACTCTTCACCTAATACCAACAAACCACTTCACCTTGGGCATTTACGCAACAACTTTTTAGGCTGGAGTATTGCAGCTATTTTAGAAGCGGCGGGTAATAAAGTGGTTAAAACTTGTATCGTTAATGACAGAGGTATTCATATTTGTAAGAGTATGATTGCTTGGCAATTGTTTGCAAATGGTGCAACACCAAGTTCTACGGGTAAAAAAGGCGATCATTTTGTAGGCGATTATTATGTAAAATTTAATGATGCATATAAGGCTGAAGTTGCTGGTTTAGTTGCTGGCGGGATGACTACAGAGCTTGCAGAAAAAGAAGCGCCCATTATGAAAGCGACCCAAAAAATGCTACTAGACTGGGAAGCTGGAGACCCTGCTGTGCTTGAGTTGTGGCGCAATATGAACGGATGGGTATATGAAGGATTTGATGTAACCTACAAAAGTATTGGAAGTGATTTTGACAAAACATACTACGAAAGTGAAACCTATTTACTTGGTAAAGACCTGGTAGAATACGGCCTCACTAAAAATGTATTTTACAAAAAAGAAGACGGTAGTGTTTGGATAGATTTAACCACCGATGGACTTGATGAAAAATTAGTGCAACGAAAAGATGGCACATCGGTGTATATCACTCAAGACATTGGACTTGCACAAACCAAGCAAAAAGAGTTTAATGCAGACCAAAGTATTTATGTGGTTGGCGACGAACAAAATTATCACTTTAAAGTGCTAAAATTAATTTGTCAGAAACTGGCATTACCTGCTGCCGATGGTATTTATCATTTAAGTTATGGCATGGTGGAATTACCTACGGGTAAAATGAAAAGTAGAGAAGGCACCGTTGTAGATGCCGATGATTTAGTGGCCGCCATGATTGATATTGCCAAACAAAAAACAGAAGAGCTTGGTAAGGTTAAAGATTTTACTGCAGCAGAATTAGAAACTTTATATCATACCATTGGACTTGGTGCCCTTAAATTTTTCTTATTAAGGGTTGACCCTAAAAAGAAAATGATCTTTAATCCAGAAGAGAGTATCGATTTTCATGGATTTACCGGACCATTTATACAGTACACACACGCAAGGATTAAAAGTATTTTAAGAAAGGCGGAAAGCACCACTAAAGCCGAATATGCAGGAACCGCTACCCCACTGTTGCCGCTCGAAAAAGAAGTGACCATCCAGTTGGAGCAGTTTACGAGCATGCTAGAAGACGCCGCAAATGCATTTGACCCTTCTAAAGTGGCGATATTTATATTTAACCTAGCCAAAACATTTAATGCATTATACGCGGAGCATTCTATCACAAATGCAGAAACCGAAGAAAAGAAAATACTCAGGTTACAGCTGGCTGCCCTAACTGCCAAAACCCTAAAAACGGGTATGGGTGTATTAGGTATCCCTGTTCCGGAAAGAATGTAAATACCCTTGTAACTGTAAATTTTAGCGCGAAATTTTGCGCTTTTACTATACATTTGCATCCCCAAAAAGCCTGCGGAGGTGGCGAAATTGGTAGACGCACTACCTTGAGGTGGTAGCGCCTTTTACCGGGCGTGGGAGTTCGAATCTCCTCTTCCGCACAAACCCAGACCCGTTCTGGGTTTTTTGTTTCATAGATCGTTCGTACATTGAAAAAAAAATACAAAAATGGCTGATTTCATAATTCATTGTCCTAAGTGCAACCACGCGTTTGAACCTGGTGATTCTATTAGAGAAGAAGTGCAAAATGAACTGCGCGGACAAATGAAGGAATGGCAAAGACAAAAAGAAATTGAAACGGCTGCACTGATAGACGCGGAGAAAAAAAAGATGCATGCCGAACTCGAAAACAATCTCAAAAAAAATATTGCATCGGAGTATGAAGCGCAGTTACAACAGTTTCAAAAAAATGCTGCCGACGCAGAAATAAAACTAAACGCGGCCCGCGCTAAAGAAGTTGCGTTTTTACAAAAAGAGCAGGACCTCAAAACAAAAGAAGCAGAATTAGAAGTTACCCTCCAAAGACAATTAATAGAAGAAAGAGGAAAGCTTCAAGAGCAACTAGCTAAAGAAGAAGCGGAAAAAAACAACCTGAAAGAACAGCAATTTGCCATGCGCACCAAAGAACTAGAAAAGCAAATTGAAGACCAGAAAAAATTGGTAGAAGAAATGCGCCGTAAACAAGAACAAGGCAGCATGCAACTACAAGGTGAAGTGCAAGAGTTAATGCTAGAAGAATTATTACAAACCACATTCCCTTTTGATAAAATTGAAGAAGTAGGCAAAGGCGTGAGAGGTGCCGATTGTATTCAAACGGTGCGCAATCAATTTGGTAGCGAGTCGGGTAAAATTATTTATGAAAGCAAGCGTACCAAAGACTTTGCCAACGACTGGATTGAAAAATTAAAATCAGATATGCGCACACTTGGTGCCGATGTTGCCATCATTGTTACCCAAACACTTCCTAAAGACATGGACCGTTTTGGAGAAAAAGATGGCGTATACATTTGTACGTTTACCGAAGTAAGAAGTGTAGCCCTCCTACTGCGCAATGCTTTATTAAAAATTGCAGAAGCTAAAAAAAGTCAGGAAAACAAAGGCGATAAAATGGTGATGCTCTACGATTATTTAACCAGCTCCGAATTTAGTGAACAGTGGAAAGCGATTAGAGAAGGCTTTATGAGTATGAAACTTAGTATTCAAAAAGAGCGTGACATGATGGAAAAACTTTGGAAGTCTCGTGAAAAACAACTCGAAAAAGTATTACTCAATGCAGCGCATATTAAAGGATCGGTAGAAGGTATTGCCGGCGCCGACGCTGTAAATTTAAGCATCACCAGTTCCGATGATGACGCACTTTTACTCGAGTAAAAAAATATTTGAATTACTATTTGCTGCACACCCATACCAAACAAATGGTATCAAGTACTTTGTAATGTAACTCAAGCGTATGCTCGGTGCCATCTATTTCTATAAACCTTGCCGGCAAAATTCCGTCTTGCGCTACTGGCATTTGATCCAATATCATTTGCTCACTAAAATCGATATTACCTATTCCCCACCATTTAAAAATGGCTTCTTTACAAGACCAAATAATGGTGAGCTGCGCTGTAAGCGTGAGTATTTCAGAAGCGTTTTTCTCCAACATTTCATGCTCCGATGCATGTAAAAATTTGTGCCTAATCCGGTGCACTCTTTCTGTTATGGTTTCGATATCGATGCCAACCCGCTGGGTGCTACTTACCAGGGCCGCCGCAAACTGGGTGCAATGGGAAATAGAAAACTGAAAAGAGCCATCTGGTAAAAAAGGCTTTTTAGAAGCCGCAATAGCAATGGCTGCCTTATCAAAATTTGGGAACAAAAAAGACAGCAAATAGCGTCCACCAAGGTGTTGTAGCCTTTTTTGTGGGTGCACAATGTCTGTAAAACCACCAAAAAAAGACTCTTCTTCCTGCAAATCCCAAATGGCAAGGCGGGTGCTGTCGTTAATATTTTGTTGATAAAAGAGTGGCATCTTACAATAATAGCGGTTTAGTTTGCAGATTTAAGATTTATTTGCATTCCAACCATAAATAAACACAAAAATGATTCTGACAGACAAGCGTATTTTAGAAGAAATGGATAAAGGAACGATCAAGGTTGTACCTTATAATAGGGCAGATTTAGGTAGCAATAGTTATGACGTTCACCTAGGAAGTACCATGGCGCTTTATGTAGATGAAGTTCTCGACGCAAAAAAGCACAACACCATCGAATATTTTGAAATTCCGGACGAAGGTATCGTGCTAGAACCTAGTAAATTTTATTTAGGCGTAACACTCGAATACACAGAAACACATGCACACGTTCCGTTCTTAGAAGGCAAATCTTCTACAGGTCGTTTAGGTATAGACATCCACGCAACAGCCGGTAAAGGTGACGTAGGATTTTGCGGTAACTGGACCCTAGAAATTTCTTGTAAGCAACCCGTGCGTGTCTACAAGGGCATGCCTATCGGGCAACTCATTTATTTCCCGGTGGATGGCGAAATTGAAGTGAAGTACAACCAAAAGTCTAACGCTAAATACTCAGGTCAACCCAACAAGCCTATCGAGAGCATGATGTGGAAGAACAAGTTTTAATTTAACCACCAGATTGCAGCATTTAACAGTGTTGCAAAACTCACCCAACTAATATAAGGGACGAGTAACCAAGGCGCCGTTTTTGAAAATGGAGCGAATAGGAAAATTGTGCGCAGTATAGCGGTCCACATAAGTACTATCACTACAAGGGCTGCACCAAGTTGATGCAGCGCAAAAAATACTGGCGTCCAGGCGCAGTTCAGTGCAAACTGAACCAAAAAAGCGCTGAGCGCTTTTTTGCGCGCCGCCGAAGGCGGCGTGCGCCACACCAAATAAAAAGATACACCCATCATAATGTATAGCGCCGTCCATACTGGACCAAAGAGCCAATTGGGTGGATTAAAACTTGGCTTTTGTAGTGTCGCATACCAGCCCGGTATTTCGTTGATGGTGATGAGTCCCCCACTAGATCCTAGTACAAAACAAAAAGAAATAGAGAGCACTGCTTTTAGCGTATTGTTCATTTTTTATTTTTTAAATCGATGAGCCAGCCAATTACTTCGTCGTAACTTTTGAGTCCTGCATTTTGCTTGTTTAAAAACAAATACTGTTCATATACACCAGACATAATGGGCGCCACGCTGCTGCGGTGCCTATTAAAAAAACTGCGCACGGCTTTACGGTCCTGCTTTACCAGGGTGTCAAGGCGCGCTCTATTTTGCGCCACCGCCCCCATAAACCCTACCGAATCTTTTTGTTGCGCCATCATGCCCAACTGCTCGCGCTGGGCGTAGGTAAAAATTTCGTTGTAGGCACTATACCGAACGTAGGGGTTACTGCTTTTAGTAGCCACCAAATAACCAATCAGGTTTGCTTCCGACTCGCTGGCAAAGCCCAGCATATGCGCCGTTTCGTGACAGGCCACAAAAGGTAACTCTAATCCGGGCATATCGGTGCGAACCTGACCTTCTGCGGTAAATGGGTTAAAATATCCTGTAAACCCCACATAATCTGCAAGCGGGTTAAAAAGGGTTGCTTTTACGCTTGGGGCCTTATCTGGCAAAAAAGAATAGCTGTTTTTTGCCCTTTGGTAGGCCTCCTGTGCCAAACTAAAATAAGGAGCTGGGTTACCCACGGGGAGGGTGTCTACTTGTATTTTTGCCTCAGATAGTTGCTTTCTGGTGCTATTGAGGCTATCAATAAGCTCGTTTACGAGGCTAGTTACTGCTGCGCCCGAATACGCTTTTTGCTCAATTTGAAGCAGGTGCCCCGCACCCAGCCTGTCATAATTAAGCCCCCACAGCAGTTTAAACGATATCCAAACAAGTAGGATTATGGCGCTGGCGCGCCACAGCTTCAATCCTTTTACACCTTCTTTTTTAATTATAATTAAACTTCTTATTACATTGTAAATCAGGTATATAAATACAATGATGTAAAGTAAATCTCCAATGCTAAAGGGCACCCAGGCCGTTAGCCAAAGCCGCAGGGTTAGCAGCACTGGATATAGCTGCCCACTATACCACCACTCAACCTGGGCCGGGAAATAGCCAAAGCCCATGAGTAGCAATGCCAAAGCCAAGTAAATAAAAAATCTTTTCATGTCTACAAATATCCCATTTTCCTTTGGGACTTCCGTCATTTTGACCTAACTTTGCCAACCCTTAAAAATCGGTTATGAGTCAGCGGCGGGAATACGAAATAGCATTTGTGGGATTGAAGCCGGGGAATCATTTGTTTGAATACCAAATTAAGGACCAGTTCTTTGTACCTTATGGAGCACAAGATTTTAAAAATTGTGCCGCTACTGTCAAATTAAACATTGAAAAAAACAATGGTTTTATGCTTTTGCAATTTGACGTTGATGGCCAATTGGAATCTTCTTGTGATAGGTGTGGCGACGACCTTCCTTTGCAGTTATGGGACGAGTTTAAAATCATAGTTAAACTTGTAGATGAACCAGATATCCTTAACGAACAAGAAGAAGATCCTGATGTATTTTACATCAGCAGAACAGAAAGCCACCTGCATGTAAGTGATTGGATTTTTGAGTTTGTCAACCTCAGCATTCCACTTCAAAAAAAATGCAAAGACCTACCAAACGGAACCACAGGATGCAACCCTAGCGTTTTAGAAAAGCTGGAGCAAATGAAAAGGGATGCAGCCGCAGATACACATACCACGGTATGGAAAGGTCTCGACCAATTTAAAAACTTGGGAAAAGACGGAAATAAAAAAGACAAAAGAAAATAAAAGAATAAACAACATAGATTAATACTCAAAATTTCGAGATATGCCGAATCCTAAACGCAGACATTCGCAACAACGTAGCGCAAAAAGAAGAACACACTATGTAGCGCAAGAAGTTACTTTAAGTAAAGACAGCACAACTGGTGAGACACATGTGCGTCACCGTGCTCATGTTAGTGAAGGTAAATTGTTCTACAAAGGAAAGTTAGTAGCTGAAAAAGCACCACTTAAAGCCTAGTTCCAAAACTAAGCCTTACTTTTAGTTCAATTTACGAACTCAAAATATTGCGCATGAATATTGGTATAGACATGATGGGTGGCGACTTTGCACCGCTCGAAGCGGTTAAGGGAGTCAAATCATACTTAGCTATACACAATACAAATGTCAACCTATACTGCATAGGTGATGAAGCTTTGGTAAAGCCTCTTCTAGAGGAACACCAGGTTACATCACCTAATTTGCATTTAGTACATGCCCCACAAATCATTGGCTACAACGAGCATCCAGCCAAAGCACTCAAAGAAAAACCACAGTCTTCTATTGCCATTGGTTTTCAGTTATTAGCTGAAGGTAAAATTGACGCGTTTATGAGTGCGGGTAACACCGGTGCTATGCTAGTGGGCGCTATGTTTACCATCAAAGCAATTCCTGGCGTTTTACGTCCAACCATTGGCGCTACCATGCCTAAATCGGATGGATCTACAGGTATTTTAGTAGACGTAGGACTCAATGCCGATTGTAAACCAGAACAACTCAATCAATTTGCTATTTTAGGAAGCCTCTATGCTAGTATTATGATGGGCATTAAAAATCCTACCGTTGGACTTTTAAATATTGGTGAAGAAGAAGGCAAAGGCAATGCGCTTGCACAAGCCACTTACCCAATACTCCAACAAAACAAGCAAATACATTTTATTGGCAACATCGAAGGACGTGATATTTTAACGCCCAAAGCTAACGTTACTGTATGCGATGGATTTACCGGAAATATCGCCCTTAAATTAGCAGAATCATTACATACCATTGCTGCTGAGCGTGGCCACGGCGAAGACGCGTATTTTAAACGTCTTCATTTCGAAAACTACGGTGGCCTTCCGGTACTTGGCGTTGCGAGGCCTGTTATCATTAGCCACGGTATTAGCACAGCTACCGCGTTTCACAATAGCGTAGCACTTGCCGTTCAAATGCTTGAAACCGGTTTTTGCAATAAAATTGCCGAAAACTTTACCGCTTAGGCACAAGTGCCATAAACCAAGCCTTTCCTTTATCTTTGTAAGCAAACAAATGTTAGCATTGTATGTGGCTCAATAATGTATTAGAAACCATTGGCAACACCCCTATTATCAAGCTCAATAAAATAACCAAAAGCTGGCCAGGTACCATACTTGCCAAAGTAGATTATTTTAATCCGGGCAATTCTATCAAAGACCGTATGGCGCTTAAAATGGTAGAAGTTGCAGAAGCCGAAGGAAAATTAAAACCAGGTGGTACTATTATTGAAGGCACCAGTGGCAACACCGGTATGGGCCTCGCACTAGCAGCATGCGTAAAAGGATACAAATGCATTTTTGTAACCACCGATAAACAGTCTAAAGAAAAAGCAGATATTTTAAAAGCCGTAGGTGCCGAAGTAATCGTTTGCCCTACCAATGTTTTACCAGAAGATCCGCGCAGTTATTATAGTGTTGCAAAAAGACTCGGACAAGAAATACCCAATTCGATGTACATGAATCAGTACGACAATTTGGCCAACAGACAAGCGCATTACGAATCTACTGGTCCAGAAATTTGGAAACAAACAGAAGGTAAAATTACACACTTAATATGTACAGCCGGAACGGGCGGAACCATTACTGGAACTGCAATGTATTTGAAAGAAAAAAATCCAAACATTAAAATATGGGCGGTTGATGTGTACGGTTCTTTACTTACAAAATATTACAACACCGGCGAAATAGACATGAACGAAGTGCACCCGTATATTTCAGAAGGATTTGGGGAAGACTTTGTGCCTCAAAACTATGACATGCGTGTAATTGATAAGTTTGTACAAGTAACCGACAAAGACGGCGCTGTAATGGCCCGCCGCATTGCTAAAGAAGAAGGATTGTTTTGTGGATATAGTGCAGGTAGTTGTTTGCAAGGTTTAGAACTACTCAAACATGAATTAAAACCTACCGATGTTGTGGTATGTATTTTTCATGATCACGGCAGTAGATATGTAGGAAAAATTTACAACGATGAGTGGATGATGGAGCGCGGATTTTTAGACGTGAAAACATTTAAAGACATCGTGAGTGGAAGAGCTGGGCAAAAATTAATTACCGTTTCTCCAGATCATTTAATTGCAGAAGCCGTTGCACTCATGAAAAAATATGACATCGAACATATCCCTGTAATGGATGCACATAATATTGTGGGATCCCTCAGTGAAAATGGCCTCTTCCAACAAATATTTACCAACCCAGATATCAAAAATCAGTCGGTACAAAGCGTTATGGAACAGCCATACCCTGTTGTCGATTTTTTAACCCCGGTAGAAAAACTGGGCACATTAATCAACCAAAAGAACGGAGCTGTTATCGCCAAAGACGAAAAGGGTGATTACCATATCGTTACAAAGTACGACGTGATACAAAGCCTCACAAAATAATAAGCCAATTGAGCCCGTTTTTACGGCTTCTTGGTGCATAAAAGCTAACAGGTGTTTGCAGGCAATAAAGTATCTTGCACCCTCATATTTATACGAAACATACAAGAATTAATACACATGAAAAAGTACAGAGCTGGCGTCTTATTTGGAGAAGAATTAGAAAACTTATACAACGACGCAAAAAACAATCAATTTGCACTTCCTGCCGTAAATACTATTGGTACCAATAATATCAATGCAACCCTCGAAACGGCTGCTAAAGTTAACTCACCTGTTATCATTCAGTTTTCAAATGGTGGCGCGCAATTTATTGCGGGCAAGGGTATGCCAAACGATCAGTTACAAGCCAATATTTCTGGTGCTGTTTCTGGCGCTTTGCACATTCATAACGTTGCAAAACATTATGGCGTACCTGTGGTACTCCATACCGATCACGCTTCTAAAAAATGGCTTCCATGGATTAGTGGTTTACTAGATGCTGGTGAAGCTTTTCACAAAGAAAAAGGTCAACCCCTTTTTAGTTCACACATGCTTGATTTATCGGAAGAGACACTAGAAGAAAATATTGAAACCTCAGTTGCATTTTACAAACGAATGGCGCCACTTGGCATGAGCATCGAAATTGAACTTGGTGTTACCGGTGGTGAAGAAGACGGCGTAGACAATAGCGGTGTAGAAAACGATAAATTATATACGCAACCAGAACACGTAGCATACTCATACGCAGCACTTAGCAAAGTAGGTAACCTATTTACAGTTGCTGCTGCTTTTGGTAACGTGCATGGTGTATACAGCCCAGGTAACGTAGAACTTCGTCCTGACATTTTACACAATAGCCAAATCCATATTCAAAAAGAATTTAACACGCCAGAAAAACCTGTATACTTTGTATTCCATGGTGGTAGCGGATCTCCACAGCATCAAATCAGAGAAGCGATTGGTTATGGTGCGATCAAAATGAATATTGACACCGATTTACAATGGGCTTTCTGGGAAGGCATCAACGAATTCTACAAGAAAAACGAACCTTACCTTCAAGCACAATTAGGTAATCCAGAAGGTGCCGAAAAACCAAACAAAAAATATTACGATCCAAGAGTTTGGTTACGCAAAGGCGAAGAAAGCTTTAGCAAACGCTTAGAACTTGCCTTCGAAGATTTAAACTGTATCAACAGAAACGCTTAATCTATTTTCCTTCATATTTAAAGGTTGCACATATGAAAAAAGAACGAGAAGAAGATTTTGAGGCCAATTTAACCGGCGAAGAATTGCAGGAGCAAGAAAATGCTAAACCCCGTTGGTTTAAGCGTATTCGCAAAGGTATTTTAACCTCAACCGCAGATAAAAAAGAAACACCCGAAGGGCTTTGGAACAAATGCCCCGAGTGTAATCATATATCAACCACCAACGAGCTTGCAGAAAACTTGTACGTATGCAGTATGTGTAACCACCACCACCGCATAGGTAGTCAAGAGTATTTTGACATCTTATTTGATGATGGAAATTACACTGAGCTTTTTGACAATATCAAAAGTAAAGATGCACTTGGCTTTACCGATTTAAAGCCATACCAAAAAAGACTTGATGATATTCATGCAACCACAGATCTAAAAGATTCTATGCGCGTAGCAACCGGCACACTAGTGGGCGAAGGTTACGTGATTGCATGTATGGATTTTGAATTTATTGGCGGCTCATTAGGTAGTGTAATGGGTGAAAAATTTAGCCGTGCAGTAGACTATTGCATCGAGCACAAACTCCCTTATTTAGTAATCAGTAAAAGTGGCGGTGCCCGTATGATGGAAAGTGCTTACAGTTTAATGCAACTTGCAAAAACAAGCGGTAAACTTTCTCAACTATCGGACGCTGGCTTACCATTTATTTCCCTTCTCACCGACCCTACTTTTGGTGGTATCTCTGCAAGCTTTGGTATGCTTGGTGATTTAAATATCGCTGAGCCAGGTGCGCTGATAGGTTTTGCAGGACCTAGGGTTATTAAAGAAACGATCAAAAAAGACTTACCACCCGGATTCCAAAGAAGTGAATTTTTATTGGAGCACGGATTTTTAGACTTCATTGTAGAGCGAAAAAATTTAAAAGAAAAACTAGCTCAACTAGCGGTGTTGTTTAAGGGGTAATAAGATATCCCATGGCAAACGAAATGAACAACCGGCAGGCTTACTTTAACTACCACATCGAAGATAAATATGTGGCCGGTATTGTTTTGCTAGGCACCGAAGTAAAATCGATTAGGGACGGCAAGCTTAGTTTCAACGACGCCTTTTGCTTGTTTGATGATGGTGAGCTTTGGATGCGTGGCCTTTTTATTGCCTCCTACTCCCACGGCACTGCCAACAACCATATCGCCGTTCATGACCGCAAACTACTCCTCAACAAAAAGGAATTAAAAAAAATTGAGGGGCGCTTAAAAGAAAAAGGCTACACCATTATTCCTCTGCGCGTTTTTTTTACCGATAAAAATTTAGTTAAAGTAGAAATAGGACTTGGAAAAGGTAAAAAACTACACGACAAAAGAGAAACTCTAAAAGCCCGCGATGTAGAAAAAGAAATCAAAAGGTTTTTAAAATAAAAAAAAGACGTTGAAAATTCAACGTCTTTTTTTTATGCTGTTATACTTAGAGATTATCCAAGTTTCACTTTCAAGTTTTGATCTAGTGCATCTAAAAACTCTTCGGTGTATAAATAATGTTCACCGTGGTTTACTTTATTACCATGGATACAAACCGCTAAATCTTTGGTCATTTTGCCACTCTCTACTGTTTCTACGCAAACAGCTTCTAGTGCATGGCAAAATTTAATAAGCTCCTGGTTGTTATCTAACATACCTCTAAATTCTAAACCTCTAGTCCATGCAAAGATAGACGCAATAGGGTTTGTAGAAGTTGGCTTTCCTTTTTGGTGCTCTCTGTAGTGACGCGTAACAGTACCGTGTGCTGCTTCTGCCTCCATTACTTTACCGTCAGGTGTAACAAGTGTAGAAGTCATTAAACCTAATGATCCAAAACCTTGTGCTACTGTATCAGATTGTACATCACCATCATAGTTTTTACAAGCCCATACAAAATTACCGTTCCACTTTAAAGCACTCGCTACCATGTCATCAATCAAGCGGTGTTCGTATGTGATACCAGCTTCAGCATATTTAGCCTTAAATTCATTTTGGTATACTTCTTCAAAAATATCTTTAAAGCGACCATCGTATTTTTTAAGGATGGTATTTTTAGTTGATAAGTATAAAGGCCATTTTTTAACAAGCGCTTGGTTAAAACAAGCTCTTGCAAAACCAAAAATACTTTCGTCGGTATTGTACATGGCCATTGCAACGCCATCACCTTTAAAGTTAAAAACTTCAAATTCTTGAACGGTACCGTCTTCACCTTCAAACTTCACGGTTAATTTACCTTTACCCTTCGTTACAAAATCTGTAGCACGGTACTGATCACCAAATGCGTGACGACCAATACATATAGGTGCTGTCCAGTTTGGAACAAGACGTGGCACATTGCTACAAACGATTGGCTCACGAAACACAGTACCATCTAAAATATTACGAATGGTTCCGTTCGGACTCTTCCACATTTGCTTTAACTTAAACTCTTCAACTCTTTGCTCGTCTGGAGTAATGGTAGCACATTTAATACCAACACCATATTGTTTGATGGCATTAGCCGCATCAATGGTAACTTGGTCGTTGGTTTCATCTCTATATTCCATACCCAAATCGTAATATTTAATATCGATTTCGAGGTAGGGTAAAATTAATTTGTCTTTGATAAATTTCCAGATGATACGTGTCATCTCATCACCATCCAATT
>CAMCDT010000012.1:0-62578 GCA_945873615.1 Sediminibacterium ginsengisoli
AGGTCTACGTATTCGTTGTTAACGTTCCAACTTGCAGTAGGTACTGTTGGCTCTACCGCTATTTTAAGGTTTAAAAAGAAAGGTCCGTTTGCCCAGTCAATATTTGCAATACTGCTCACACCACTTGCATACGTTCCTTTACCAAGTACAATGGTAAATATACCAGCAGAGGACGCTGTTACTTTAAATGTTTCTGAGTACACAATAGTACCTGTAGCCGTTTTTGCAACAATGGCATCTTTAACATAGATCACTCTACCTGCGGCAGGGTGACCATTAGCATCGGTAGCTAAGGCTTGGAACTGAATACCATCAGGTGCTTGACTTACCTGGGCATACGTAGTTGCGGTTGTACATAATACAACAAGTAGTAACGCTGTTTGAATAAATTTCTTTAACATAAAATTGAACATTAGAGGGTACCAGTTAATTAACTTTAATGATTTTTAGTTCACCTGTTTGGGTGATTGATTTGTAGCGGATATAGTATACACCTGCTGCTTTATTTGCAACATTGATGGCATATCCTACACTGAGTTGCGCTACACTTGTGTTGTACGCTCCTACCGTTTTACCGTCTGCGCCAACAAGTGCTAAACTTACCGTAGCCGATGTTTCAATAACAGGCTCAGCCGTTTTAACCCATAACGTTGTGGTTACGGGGTTAGGATAGCAAATCAGCTTTAAAGGAGTATTTGTAAATGCCGGAACTATGCAATTGCTTACAAAAAGGCCAGCGGTCGTAGCATTATACGTGCTTAACCCAGTGTATAGTTTGATACATGAAGAGGCATCTAACACCACAGAACCAGAAAAACTAGGCGTGGTAGATCCAATACTACCAACAGCACCAATACTAAATACGGTGCTGATAGGATTTATGTTTTGTGCACTAAGGCCATTACAGCATAGTAGCACAAATACAAAACTAATTACCCGCAGTGTAAACCGCTGTGATTGGTGTACCATTATAATCGTGTAAAATGATGAGATTAGTAGCTGTGATTGAAACAATCTTGTAAGACTGTGTGGCAGGTGAACCTGATGGGTAGTTAACGTAGCGCTCAATAAGCTGCTCCGTACCTGGCATATCCCATGAACCTACAAATCCATCGCTGTCTTTGTATAGGTTATTGGCAGCAAAGGTCTTGTAGTAACGCTTTTGGGCATAATTTAACGGAAGCACCGTAACTGTAGTAGCGTAGCTCGTTAAATACCACTTGGTGGGTGTACTGCCTGTACCAGTTAAGTAAATTTTGCTTTGGTCTAAAGGAGAAACACTTGTCTCTTTTGCGCAGCTCGCAAACAAAACAATGGAAAAATAAAAAATAAAAAGCGGTTTTAGCTTAGTTACCAATTTCATACTTACAAGATTAAAATGAATTAAATTCAAATTGATATTAAAACCAAAGTAACAAGGTGCAAGTAAGGGGGTTGAAAATTAGTTGACGATAGCTCATTTACCTCGCCAATAAAACATAGTCCTATGAATATCAATTATTTATGAAAATATTTTAACCTAAAGAACACTAAATAAATATAGATAATTAGTTACTATGAATGTGTTTTACATAGTCGGAAGGGGATCCACCATGAAACTTTTTAAAGAAAAAAGCCATGTTCTGCCTAGAGCTAAAGCCAGCTTGCTTGGCAAGTGCATCGATGGTAAGGAGCTTGCTCTCTGGATTATTAACCAAATCAAGAAAATACAAGATCCGGTATTTATTTACTAATTCTGTGAAAGATGTATCGTAATTTATTTTAATGTAATTATTCAGCGTCTCTTGATCTACACCCAAAATTTCAGAAAACTCCGAAGAGGTACACTTTTCTTTTAAATAATATAGATTAGTAAAAAAATGGTTGGCAAAAGTATCAGAAGGTATTTTATCTACTCTTTGAGAAGAAAAAATAGATAGAAAAGAAATATCTACAGGCATTTTGTTTAAAAATGCAGGTCTGTATAAAATAATGACAAGGGGTGCCAATAAAACAATATTTCCTAGAAATTTGAAAAGGTATAAATGAGGAAAGGAAAATTTTAAAATTCCTACAATGATGGATACTACTAAAACGCCAATCGTAAATACGCACCACAGTCTTAATTTTTTAAAATAAATATTAGCTTGGTTATACTTTTCTAATATATTGGAAAGATAATAAATGCAAAGTGATAAAATATAAATACCTGAAATTATTCTTACTATTGAAGTGCTTAACTTTGTTAGAGGATGCAAATAATAGTTTGTTGTATAAATATTTAATCCAAATTTATAATTATAATAAAGAGGTATGAGTATGACAAGTAAAAAAATAAACAAACAGCTTACAAGTACAAATCTGCTCAGCTTATTTCTATAAAGCTGGTATATAAAATTTATGCAAGCAATAGATAAAATATGAATAGGCAATTCTATTAAAACCCTGGAATAGTAATAATGAAATTCAAAAATTTGACAAAATGCATTTAATCCTAGACACGCAACCATTAAAAGCAATAATGATTTTAAAACAAGTGGTTTTTTATACCTAATAAGCACATCTACAAACACCAACAAAGAGATGAAAACAATACCTGCATCCAATGAAAGCAATAATTTTTGGGAGGTAAACATATATTTTTAGATTGTATAACTTATTCTAAAAATATAATATTAATGCTATATAATTAAATTAATATAACAAATTAATTTAAATTAATAATACCTTAAAGTGGCTTAATACTAGAAGCACCACTAGAACGAGTGTCAAAACGACTCACGGTTCCTTTATACCTAATGTCGCTTGCGCCTGAGATATTAGATTTTAGGGATTGATTGATGGTTAATCGGATGCTAGATGCTCCAGAAGCTACTACCACACAATTATCGGTAACAAGGTCTAAAGACTTAATGGAACAAGCCCCAGAGATATTAAAATCTGAATCGGTGGCAGTGCCTGACAAACTAATATTAGATGCACCACTCGCCCCTACTTTTAAAGCATTCACTTTAACAGGCCCTTTAATATCACTTGCGCCAGAAACACTGATATGTAATCGGTTCGACGTAATTGCATCTACAAAAGAAACATTACAAGCACCGGACACAGTTAACTTTTCTAAACTTTTTACAGTGATATAGGCTTTGAGTTTGTTGTTTTTCCAACTCGACCAACCCTTGTTGTCAAAACTCACATACAACACTCCTCCAGAAACATGTGTTTTTATATTTTTTGTGGCAGAGGCATCAACTGCACTCACCCCAACTGCATCCGAACTGCCCTGTGAGATATACACATCAAACGCGTTAGACACATTAATACTAGTAAAACCCGCAAGGTTTCTATCCTGTGCGGCACCATCAACCACCATTTTTTTAGTGGTTTGAGCACATGCACTCGAAATAACAAACATAAAAAGGGCACCAAAAAGGGATAGTTTCTTAATCATCATGGGGTATTTTTTTTCGTAAAACGTAAGAGTCCTCCTAAAGTTACAGTTGGTAGCAACATTTTTTACAATTAGTTTTGTGTCAACAATTCCTCGGGGTGCTTATGCAAATTGCCATAGGCTGAGAAAATACCCGTAGAACCTGAACAGGGTAATGCCTGCGAAGGGAAGGTGTTCACTTTTTTAGTGCCTCCCATAGCTTTCTCCCTGTTCCCATTTATAAACTTTAAAACAAAAAAGATGAAAAAGTTTTTGGGAACAATGTTATTGGTAACCGCGTGTCAAACCTTGTTTGCGCAAAGCATACAAAAAGACAGCGTCCAACTCCCACCCCTCGAAGTAAGAGCCATTAGAGCATCCGAAAGAGCTCCATTTGCAAAACAAAATGTAACCAAGGCCGAGGTTCAAAAAAACAATTTGGGGCCAGACCTTCCTTTTTTACTCAACCAAACACCGTCGGTAGTGGTGCAATCCGATGCTGGCAACGGCATTGGTTACACAGGCATTAGAATTAGAGGTACCGATGCCACCAGAATTAATGTTACCATTAATGGCATTGCTTATAACGATGCAGAAAGCATGGGCACATTTTTAGTGAACCTTCCAGATTTTGCATCTTCTGTTAGTAGCATACAAATACAAAGAGGCGTTGGTAGTTCATCAAACGGGCCAAGTGCTTTTGGTGCTAGCATTAATTTATCTACGCATGAATTAAATGAAAAAGCATATTTCAGCACGAGTAATAGTGCCGGTTCTTTTGGTACGCTAAAAAATACCATTCAATTTGGTAGCGGACTTCTCAATAAATATTTTACAATCGATGCAAGATTAAGTAATATCAAAAGTGATGGATATATGGACAGAGCTTTTAGTGACCTCCGCTCGTATTATGTAAGTGTCGCATACATTAAAGGCAAATCAAGCCTTCGTTTTACAACTTTTTCTGGTAAAGAAAAAACATATCAAGCTTGGTATGGTGTACCTGCTAATGAACTTGCCAATAATAGAACGTTTAATCCAGCAGGAACAGAAAAATCTGGCGACCCTTACAACAACCAAACCGATAATTACACTCAAACGCATTATCAATTATTTTTTAATCATCAAGTAGCCAAAAATTTAGATTTACAAGTCTCCAATTATTATACAAAGGGTGCTGGCTACTATGAAGAATATAAAGCAGATCAAAATTTGTCTAGATACGGTATACCTGCCATTACCCTCGGCACTGCAGCACACACAAGATCGGACCTTGTTAGAAGACGCTGGCTCGACAATGATTTTTACGGACAAAACCTCTCGCTACAATATAAAAAAAATGATGAAGAAATTTTAGTAGGTGGCGGATGGAGCACCTATACCGGAAAACATTTTGGAGAAGTTATTTGGATAGAAAAAGCAAATACATTTTCACCAAAAAGATATTACGATTTACCTGCCATAAAAAAAGAAGCCAATATCTATGCAAAGTGGCAGCATAGCTGGGCTACTAATTTTAGCAGCTATATTGATTTACAATATAGAAATGTAAGACACCAAATGAATGGATTTCAAAACAACCCAACACTAAACATAAATAGAAGTTTTGGATTCTTTAATCCTAAAATTGGGTATCAATACAATAAAAATGGATGGGTACATTATGCGAGTTACGCTGTAGGACAAAAAGAACCTAACCGTGACGACTTTGAAGTAGGCGCTGCCACACAACCCAATCCCGAAAGGTTACAAGACCTAGAAATTGGCCTCGAAAAAAGAAATAAGAAAACTACCTGGAGCGCCAACATTTACTACATGCGTTACAAAGATCAGTTGGTATTAACAGGTAAAATAAATGACGTAGGTGCTTACACCAGAATGAATGTACCAAATTCATACAGACTAGGTATTGAACTTATGCATAACACTGTCTTGACTGATAAACTTCAATTATCAAGCAACGTAACGTTTAGCAGCAATAAAATCGAGTCATTTACTGAGTATATTGACAACTATGACAACGGAGGTCAAGACGCTATTACAAGAAACAATACCAATATTGCTTTTTCTCCAAACTTTATTGCCGCTTCTACCCTTGCCTACAAACCTATCAAACAGTTTACATTAGAATTACAAACAAAATGGGTAGGTAAACAATATTTAGACAATAGCTCTTTAGAAGAAAGGTCATTAAAAGCATTCGCAAATCAGGACATCAGTGCAAGCTATGAGTTTGCAAAAAAAACTGGCCGTTCTTGTTTACTAACTGCTAGAGTTAACAATATTAGCAATCAAAAATATGTTCCCAACGGATATAGTTATGCCTATGTATATGGAGGCGAAACCATTACAGAAAATGGCTACTACCCTATGGCAACCATTAATTATCTAATAGGAATTACAATAAAATTCTAGAATTTTTCTTTCCAGGCAAGCATGCCACCTGTTACATTTACCACGTCTGTAAAGCCCATGGTTTCAAGCAGCAAGCATGCTTGCCCACTTCTATTACCACTTCTGCAGTAGAAGTATACTTTTTGGTTTTTAAGGTCTTCGATTTCATCAATTTGCATGCTTTGCACATTGCCAAGTGGCAATAACAATCCACCAATATTAAATTCGGCGTGCTCATGTGGCTCACGAACATCTACTAAATTGATTTTTTCTCCAGCGTCGAGTATTTCTTTTAGCGCTTCTACGGTAATTGTTTGCATGTAAAACCTATTTTAATTTTTAATAGAAGAATTGGTAATAGAATCTTTAGGAGGAGGCGTATTACTCAAATACAAATCTACAAGTTGTCCTTGTCTAATTTTATTAGGGAGCTTCATGCCAGTTAAAGAATCTAATTTAGTAGATAAATGTGCAGGCGTTTGTCTAAATACAAAAGAGGCCGCAGAATCATTAATGGTTTCTAAAGACAATACAGATCCAACATTGATACGCTGCATCGTGAGCTGATTGATGGCTTCAGGATAGGTAAGACCAACCAGGTTTGGCATATCGGTTTCTTCGCCACCCACACCAGTGCCAATCACCAAACTGATGGTTGAACCGAGCGGAATTTTTACCCCCTGTGCAATGGGTGCTCCATTAAAAAGTTGATCGAGCACTGCGTTACGCGCAAAATCAGGCTTGTAGGAAATAGACCCTAATTTTAATTGTAAACTTTGTAAATAAAGCTCTGCACTTTTAAGTGAAAACCCAACAAGTGAAGGCATTTCAACCTGCGGCGGCACCATCCTATTTATGGTTAAATAAATTGTTCGACCCGCTTTTACAACTTCATCTGCTTCGGGGGTTTGTCTGATTACAGCAAGCTTAGCAATACTATCCACATAAATAGAATCTAGTATTATCACTTCAAACCCTTCTTTTTCTAATTGTTGCTGAGCAGCAACATAACTTTGGCCTATTACTGAACCTACCTTGGCTGTTTTGCCATATCCAGTAATCCAGCCAAGCGATAAGAAAAATACGATGAGTAAAAAAAATAGCACCCCAATACCAATTAGTATGTTTTGCCATAAAGGCTTTTGCACTATCTTTTGTATTAGGTTATTCATGCATTATTAATTAAGCGACTCTTCTACAATAGAAGTATAAAAATCTTGAAGGCTCATCCCCATGGCTTTTACTTGTTGTGGGATAACACTTGCCGCAGACTGGCCTGGCACCGTGTTCACTTCAAGCATATAAGGTAGTCCTTTCCCCTCGTTGTAAATAAAATCGATACGCACCACACCTCTGCAATTGAGCACTTCATATACTCTTTTTGCAGCAGCTTCTAATTGAGCCTGCATAGTATCAGAAATTAAAGCAGGTGTTGTTTCAACACTTTTACCTTGATACTTTGCTTCAAAATCAAAAAAATCGTTGGACGTTTCAATTTCAGTTATAGGTAGTACTTGTAATGATCCTTTTGTTTTAAATACACCAATGGTAAATTCTCTTCCGCTAATAAATTCTTCTACAAGTACTTGGGTGTCTTCTTTAAAAGCTTTTTCAAGTGCAGGCGCTAAAGCATCGGCAGTGGTTACTTTACTCATGCCAATGCTACTTCCACCATTATTAGGTTTTACAAAAACAGGTAGTTGTAATTTTTCTAAAATGTTTGCAGGTGAAACAGGCGTATGTTTAAACAAGTGCATAGAGTTTGCGACTGATATGCCGCCAAATGCAGCAACAGCAACCGTATAACGCTTGTTAAAAGTTAATGCAGAAGTAGCCGCATCACAACTCGTGTATGGTAAACCCAGCATATCAAAATACCCTTGTAGTTTTCCATCTTCACCAGGCGTACCATGAATACATAAAAGAACCACATTAAAATTAATTTTGCTGCCACCATCTGTAATAGAAAAATCATCTCTATTTACTTTTTGAGGCGCGCTATTTTCAGGCGTATACCACCAACCTGTTGCATTAATATCAATTTGATAAACGTCAAATTTATTTCGGTCTAAATTTCCATTAACAGTAACCGCACTCTTATAACTAATTTGTGCTTCGCCACTTAACCCACCTGTTACCAGTGCTACTTTTTTTTTCATAAACCCTTGCGTATTAAAAGAAAATTAGAGATGTAGCTTGTCTTTTTTAGAAAGCAATTCTTCTACCGTTTCTTTGTATAACTCATCTGGTACGCAACAATCTACTGGACATACCGCAGCGCATTGTGGCTCTTCATGAAAGCCCTGACACTCGGTACATTTATTAGGTGTAATATAGTATGTATCAACGCTTATTGGAGAAAGTCTAGCATCGGTTGCAACGGCGCTACCATCCATTAACGTAAAACTTCCTTTTACTGAAGTGCCATCTGCAATGGCCCACTCTACCCCACCTTCATAAATTGCGTTATTTGGACACTCGGGTTCACATGCCCCGCAGTTGATACATTCGTCTGTAATTTTAATAGCCATATTAAATGGTTTTGTTTGGGTTACTGAATTTACATTTGCAGTATCAAAAATACGGCCGACAAATGATTTTACAAGAACGAATTGAAATACTTAACAAATTAAGTGCCTATATGGCCGGAAATGAGCCAGAATGGGCGGAAGCAAAGGAAAGAGCAGCCCGTGAAAACCCTTGGTTTGCCCCCGAATTCATCGAAAAAGCCATCGATTCGATCACAAATAGCTTTTTAGACCCCCAACTACTAACGGAATGGGCGGCTAAATATAGGGTTCCGACACAGCAATCAGCACCCAAAAAAGTGGGCCTCGTGATGGCAGGCAATATTCCACTCGTTGGTTTTCACGACTTTTTATCGGTGTTTATTTCTGGACATACCGCTGTTATTAAGCCCTCTTCGAAAGATGAAATTTTAATCAAGCATATTGTTTCGGAACTTATAAAAATGGACAGCCATGTTTCGGAAATGGTAGTTTTTGCACCACAACTTTCTGGACTTGACGCATACATTGCTACAGGGAGCAATAATAGTAGCAGGTATTTTGATTATTATTTTGGGAAATTTCCAAATATTATTAGACGCAATAGAACATCAGTAGCGGTACTTGATGGCACGGAAACAGCCGCAGAGCTTGACTTACTAGCTGATGATATTCAAACTTATTTTGGATTAGGATGTCGTAATGTTACGCAGTTATTTGTGCCAGCCAATTATGATTTTATCCCACTTTTTTCGGCCCTAAAAAAGTATGAATATTATTTAGATTTTCATAAGTACAAACACAATTATGACTACCATTTGGCACTGTTAATTATGGGCAATAAATATTACATGAATAATGACTCCCTTGTTTTTTCGGAAAATGAGAGTCCTTTTTCACCGGTTAGCCAGGTACATTATCAGTATTACACCGAGCCGCAGGCTTTAAGCAGTTTATCCCAAAATACCGATATCCAGTGTATTGTAGGGCATGGCTATATCCCGTTTGGGAGCGCCCAAGCCCCTGGTTTAACAGACTATGCCGACGGGACAGACACCCTGGCATTTTTACAGACATTATAAACCCTTTGCGCAAAAAAAATGTTAAATAAGACAGACGGTACACAGACAAACTTGCAGCTTCGTTTATTTGTAACGCAAAGGCATGTAATTTGTAGAACCTTTAAAAAATTGTAACGATGAATATGAATTTCAAAACTGTGGCCACGATGGTAGCCATTAGCGCCACAACTGCTATTGTAAGTGTTTGGGGAGTAAGCAAATTCAATGCATACCAACAAGCGGGTATTCAAGACCCGAGTAAATTACCTTTTAATTATGTGGGATTTAATAATAACAACGCGCCTAGCGTTGCCGTTGATTTTACACCGGCAGCTACGACCGCGGTTCCTGCTGTTGTGCATATTAAAACGAAAACAAAAGAAAGACAAATTAGCCGAGGAGGTTCGGGAGGTTCACGTGAAAGAAATCCTTTTTCCGATTTCTTTGGTGAAGACTTTGGCGATGTATTTGGAGGCGGTCCACGCGTTATGCCTGAACAACGTGCAAGCGGAAGCGGTGTTATTATTACAGAAGACGGATACATTGTTACCAACAACCACGTAATAGATGGTTCTGACGAAATCAATGTGACACTTGGCAATAAAAAATCTTATAAAGCCACTCTTATTGGCGCTGACCCTAGCACCGACATTGCGGTTATTAAAATTGAAGCAAAAGGTTTACCATACTTAATTTACGGTAATAGTGACGAAGCTAAACTTGGACAGTGGGTATTAGCCATTGGATATCCTTTAACTTTAGACGCAACTGTTACCGCTGGTATCATCAGTGCAAAATCAAGATCTATTGATATCAATAGAAAACAAAGTGATAGACCTGTAGAATCATTTATTCAAACAGATGCGGCCGTTAATCCGGGCAATAGTGGTGGCGCACTTGTTAATACCACTGGTGAACTGATTGGCATCAACTCTGCAATAGCTTCTCCTACTGGATCTTACGCTGGTTACTCGTATGCAATACCGGTTAATATTGTTAAAAAAGTAGTAACAGATATTGTAAAATTTGGAACCGTTCAACGCGCCTACATTGGTATTAACTTTTTACCAGAAAACGTTACTGACGAACAAAAACAAGCTTACGAAAAAGAGTTTGGCATTAGCATCAAAGAAGGTGAAGGCGTATTTGTAACAGATGTTCCGGCTAGTGGTGCTGCTGCAATAGCTGGCATTAAAAAATATGATATCATTACAAAAATTGATGGCGTAAATATTACCTCTGGTCCAGAATTACAAGAACAAGTAGCCAAACATAAGCCAGGAGACAAAGTAGCCATTACTTATAAACGTGCTGGTAAAGAAAACACCGTTACACTTACTTTAAAAAATAAAGTGGGCAATACCGATATCGTAAAAAATACTTCCATCATTGAAAAATTAGGTGGCACATTTGAAAACCTAGATAAAAAAGTAGCAGCAGCCAATGAAGTAGAGGGCGGCGTGGTGGTTAAAAAAGTAGGCGATGGATTACTTAAAAAAAGTAGAATGCAGGACGGCTTCGTAATTATAAGCGTTAATGGTTCCGAAGTAAAAAACCTGGAAGAACTCAAAGAAATATTAACTAAAATAAAATCTGGTGTTGTAAGACTCGAAGGCTTCTACCCTGGATTTGAAGGTAGCTATACCTATCCGCTTAACCTTAGCGAGGAATAAGCTGATACACCAAATATTCGCCAGCTTGAAGTTCAAATTTTTCTTTACTAGAAAATGAAAAGTGAAGGCCCGAAAATATTTGTTCGAAATTTCCTTCCAGTAATGGATGGCTAATTTCAAAAGCCAATCTATTTTGTTCAGAAATATTGAGAAGCACCAAAACAACATTGTTTTGGTGCTTTTTTATAAAGCCTATAATACTATCGGGATAGGGCGTTTGAAGCATTTGGGGTTGACCAAATAACACTGCGTCATTCTGTGCTCGTAAAGTAAAAAGCGCCTTGTAAAAAGCATGCAGCGATGGCTGCGTAGTTTGCACTGGCCATGATAATTCATCTTTATCAAAAAATAATAGCCGTTTATGATTGGGGATTTCTTGACCACTATATACAAGTGGCAATCCACCCCATGTGGCCGAAAATACAGCCCATGCTTTAGCGGTTATACCATACTTTTCATACTCGGTTCCATTCCAACTATTTTCATCGTGGTTAGACGTAAATAATAATTTGTTTGTACCCGGTCCTTCACTTGCATACATTTCTAGTTGTTCAATTACAGGACTCAAATTTGGCTCATGCCTATTGATAGATCCAGTGGCGTGCATAAATGCCCAAGCATAGGTGGTATCAAAGGCTTCAAAATAACGGACATCTTCACACTCTGCTAGCCAGTATAAAGGCTTTAAGGTATCAAGAGCCTCCCTTGCCTCTATCCAAAAATGTAAAGGCACTAAGTGCGCCATATCGCATCTAAAACCATCGATACCAAATGTATTTACCCAATACCGCATTGCTTCAATCATGGCATTGCGCATACTAGGGTTATTGTAATCTAAATCAATAACATCGGTCCAACCATTACGTTCTGTAAAATTACCCGCTGCATCTTGTATGTAATAATCTGGATTAGATAATGTCCAAACATGATCTTGTCCTGTATGATTGGCCACCCAATCAATTATTACTTTCATACCCAGGGCATGTGCAGCGTTTACAACATCTATAAAATCTTGTTCTGTTCCAAACTCATGATTGATTTCCGTATAACTACTACAAGCGTAATAACTACCTAAACTGCCAAGCCTGCCTTTTATACCAATGGGCGTTATAGGCATAAACCATAATACCGTAACGCCCATATCTGCCAGTCTTGGAAGATGCAAGGCAAATGAAGCCAAGGTCCCCTCTTTGGTATACTGTCTAACATTTACCTCGTACATATTAGCACGAACCGCCCAAGAAACAGTATTAAATGGCATGTCTAAATAATTTAGAAAACAAAATAGATAAAAGATAAACGAGCACCGCACCAATTACATTTAACCACAAAAATCCGATACCCACAATATTATACTTGTCTAATAAAAAACATACAATCACAAAAATCTCTCCCACAATAGCGGCCCAAAACACAGGCGTGCCGCCTACTTTTTTAGCATAAAATGCTACTAAAAAAATGCCTAAAATAACGCCATAAAATAAAGAGCCGAGTACATTAACAGCTTCAATTAAACTGCCCATGCCCGTTGCAAACTGCGCCGTTAAAATACAAAACACACCCCATCCTAGTGTATACCACTTAGATGTTTTATAATCGGTTGCAGATTGCGCCAGCGTAGTTCCATCAATAGTTTTTGAGCGGTAACGCAAATGAAAATCAATAACAGTACATGATGCAAGTGCATTGAGCGCTGCTGCAATGGAACCCCATGCGGCTAAAAATATAACTGCAATTAGAAGACCCACAAGACCTACTGGCAAATAGTCCACAACAAAGCGCAAAAAGATATAGTTGGTGTCATTAACGTCGGCACCAGGCACAGCCGTTGCAATTACATTTTTATAATTTTTTTGTAACGCCGTTAATGACACAGCGCCCTTTTGAATTTTATTTTCTAGCGCGGTATCTGCCCTTTTAGATTGTACCAGCGCAGTATTTAATTCCAATTGCATAGCCTGTGCTATCTTAAACCGGTCTTGAATAGACGACAATGAATCTTTATAAGGAGTAGACCAGGCTTTGGTTTCAACGGTTTTATTAAAAAATATAGGAGACTCTTTAAACTGATAAAAGGTAAACAATAAAACACCAAGTAGTAAAATCAAAAACTGCATTGGAATTTTTACCACGCCATTTAACAAAAGGCCTAATTTACTTTCACGATCATTTTTTGCAGTAATATACCTCCCCACTTGTGATTGATCAGTACCAAAATAAGAGAGTGCTAAAAAAAAGCCGCCAATGGTTCCACTAATAATATTATACCGGTCTTTAAAATCAAATCCGCTACCTGTACTACCCGTTGTAATTACATTTAATTTACCAGACACTTCTCCTACTTTTAAGGCATCAGTAAATCCAAGTCCATCCGGTAGCAAATGCACCAAATAATACCCCGACACCACCATGCCAATAAATATGATTACAAATTGAAGCTGTTGGGTATAAGCAACGGCTTTAGATCCACCACTTACTGTGTACAAAGTAAGCATCCCTCCCATCGCAATATTGGTCCAATAAATATCCCAGCCCAGTAGTGATGATAAAATAATAGAAGGCGCGTAAATACTAATACCCGTCGATAACCCACGAGACAATAAAAACAAAAACGACGTAAAAGTCCTCGTTTTTAAATCGAACCGCTGCTCTAAATATTCATAAGCGGTAAATATTTTTAATTTACTAAATACAGGTACAAACCAAACAACAATAACAATCATAGCAAGTGGCAAGCCAAAATAATATTGAACAAAACGCATACCATCTGTGTAGGCCTGACCCGGTGCCGATAAAAATGTAATGGCACTTGCCTGCGTTCCCATAATACCCAATAACACCAAATACCATGGCATCGAACGGTTACTTAAAAAGTAGCCTTCCAAATTTTTTGTAGCATTGCTTTTATACAAACCATAAGAAATAATGAGTATAAAAGTTACTACCAAAACAACCCAATCAATCAATGACATATTTTATCGTTTTGGTAAAGCAATTAAGTTTGCTAATAATTTATAAGCGCCTGAAACACCCGCAGGTAGTTGTCTAAATAGCGCTAAACCCACATATGAAAAATTTCCTTTACCATACGCGCAGGTAATTAATGACCCACTTGATGGCCGTTCATTTTTATCATGCATAGATAGTGGTGCTTCATAACGTGCGTCTATAGCGGTTGCCTGATAGGTGCTTCTTTCCTGAATCCATCCATCAAAATCACGGGCAGTTATTTGATTGGGTGATTGTAAAACTGGATGTTCAGGAAGTGAAAATACCACTTCTGCATTTTCTTCAGTTACCCTTGAGCCACCACTAATGGTAAATGGATACGGCGCCATAGGAGGCGTTAAACCATTGGTGCCCGTACGGTTGTATTGTACAATTAAATTACCGCCATTTTGTACATATTGTAATAGGGTCTGATAGCCTTCTTTTAAAAATCCATTTACATTATACGCTCTAACACCCGTAACTATCGCATCAAAACCCGCTAGATACGCTGGCGTCATATTAGCAGCTGTAATTTTTTCTACACGGTAGCCAAGTTGCACCAGCGCTTCTTCCGTCAAATCACCAGAACCCGCAATATAGCCAACTCTTGAGCCTTTTACACGAATAGGCTCATCTACCACCTTAACAATATCCTGCATCAAATAATGTGTATTTGGGATGTGATCGTATACAATTTTTTGCAAGTGCTCATTATAATTTTGCGTACCCTTACTATTGGTTACAGCAACTGATGCGGTAATAGCATTTGATGTACTTGTAGGATTGTAAAAACTTACAAAAGGCACCATAACAGCACTCGTTTTTGCATCATTAAAAACGGAATCTATCCCCTTTTCATATACCTGCTTGCCGTTTTTCTGATCCACTAAAGTATAACGAACCGATGCGCTCATTTTCTTTTCTTGATTGGACAAAACAGTAAGTTGTAATGGCGTGGTTTGATTTTTTTTGCCTTTTTCAGATAACACATTCGTTAATACCACGGTTGGTTTTACAACAAGTTCGTAAGGTGGAATGATAATAAATGGTTGCACACATTCGCCTTTAACAAGGTCTACATATTTATGTAGTACCGGCCTAGTAATGGTAAATACAACCCCTTCAATTGTACAATTAAATTGCACAGCAATAGAAGGATCATTCCAAGCTTTCCCAAGTACTGTATAATCATTCACCAAAAACATACCATCCGAATATTTAGGCTGCTGCAACCAATAAGGTTGAAACTGATTTTTTGCTACCACCGGAAGGAAGTTTACTGCATAATTATAATTTTTATTTTGAATCAATTGCTGACCTGCTTGCTTTGTATAGGACTGATTGGATACCATAATATTTTCTAAACGAACAGCAGCAGTAAATCTATTATTAATAGCACAGGTAAAACGAATAGAATCCCCTTGTACCGCTTTTTCTGTAACCGTAAATGCCTCTACAGACAATCCTGCGGCAGCTTCAATAATCTGTTGTAACGAAATTAATTTATGCGACCTCCAAACAGAAGCCGGAAGCTCTTTAACTTGCTCATAGATTTTTACAAGCGCAGGTAACGATAAAGCGGGCTGCAAAGGATTGTAAGAAACAATAACTGCGTCAATAGCGCTTGCAATACTTGCACCGTTTTGACCAAGCCTTATCCAATCAGTACTAACACCATCGAGTAAACTATTTGTAGGTGCCTCTCCTACAATAGTGGTAAAGTATTCTATAATTTCTCCTTTGCGTCGAGGTCTTCCTTCACCCTGGCTTTTGTGCATGCTTCTTGCCTCACCACCAAGTTCACCATAACTTTTTCCTTCGAGTGCATTGTAAACACCCACATCGATTTTAAATTGATCATTACTGGTGGTATTAGCGCCGCCAAAATTAAATGTATTCCACAATAATCTTTTTGCCTGCCAAACCGTAACTCCATTTATTAACTGTTCCGGAAATTGATTGGGATCCGCAGCTGCAGCAAAAGCCTCTCTAGCAATTTGTGCAGAAGCGCTATGGTGTCCATGTCCGGCGCGCGCGTCCGGAGGAAAGCGCGCAATAATTACATCGGGCTTATAATTTCGGATTACCCAAACAGCATCTGCTAATACTTTATTTCGGTCCCAAACCTGCAAAGCTTCATCCATGCTTTTACTAAAACCAAATTCGTAAGCACTTGTAAAATATTGTTCGGCGCCATCTATTTCGCGGGCGGCTAATAGTTCTTTGGTTCGAATCATGCCAAGTTCAATACCCTGTTCTGGCCCAATTAAATTTTGACCACCATCACCTCTAGTTAAACTCAAATACGCCGTTCGGTACATTTTTTCTTTGGCCAAATAAGGCAATAAACTATTGTTTTCATCATCGGGGTGCGCAGCAATATATAAAACAGAACCCAACACTTGCAACTTTTTCAATGACTGAAGTATAGCAGAACTAGGCATTACTCCACCATTATTTAGACTCACTTGTTGCGACCATACGCTATTACTAGAAAACAGTAATCCAACTATAAGAAGCAGGGTAAAAAAGTATAATTTTTTCATAGCTGTCAAAACGCCTAATGGGGCTGTCATTTAAATCATGAACAGTTTGTTAAACAATGCGTGAATGTAACAAAAAATGGCCCAGATTTAACCAAAAATTGAGTAATTTTCAACCATGAAATCAACAATCTTTTCGGCCTTCTTATTTTGCCTATGCACTAGCGTTATGGGGCAATATGAAAATGCGATTGTAGGCCCATCAAAAGCAGTTAATCCATACCAATATAGTGTTACAAAATCAGGCGTATTTAATAGAGCAAGTGTAACGAGTGCACACCCGCTTGCAAGCATGATTGGCGCCGAAATCATGAAGCAAGGTGGCAACGCTTTTGATGCAACCATTGCTACACAATTTGCACTGGCTGTTGTATATCCGGGCGCAGGTAATATTGGAGGTGGAGGTTTTACCCTCGCCAGAAAAAAAGATGGCAGTCTTATTGGTATCGATTACAGAGAAGCAGCACCATCTAAAGCAACTAGAGATATGTATTTAGATGCTGCAGGAAATGCACAAGATGCACTTTCGCAAAATGGTCATTTAGCATCTGGCGTTCCAGGCGCGGTTGCAGGAATTTTTGCAACCTTACCACATGCAAAACTTCCTTTTGCGCAGCTCATCCAACCCGCTATCGATTTAGCACGTTTCGGATTTGTGATTACCGAAAGAGAAGCCTCTAGTTTAAATGGAACAAAAAAAGATTTTATAAAATACTCGACCAAGCCTTCTGCATTTGTAAAAGAATCAAAATGGAAAGTTGGAGACACCCTTATTCAACAAGAACTTGCAAGTACACTTACACGTATTCAAAAAAATGGTGCCAAGGGATTTTACGAAGGTGAAACAGCGGCACTTATTGTAGAAGAAATGAAAAGAGGTGGAGGTATCATTTCACTTGAAGACTTAAAAAGTTATCAAGCAAAACTAAGAGCGCCTGTTGTATTTAATTACAGAGACTATGGCGTCATAAGTTTTGCACCTCCAAGCAGTGGTGGTATTTTAATTGGCCAGATGCTTACAATGATGGAGCCCTTCAATGTTCAAAAAATGGGTTTTCAAACACCAGAATCTGTGCAACTCATGATTGAAGTGGAGCGACGAGCCTATGCTGATAGAGCTGCGCATATGGGCGATCCAGATTTTTATAAAGTACCTCAAAACATATTACTTAGCAGCGCCTATTTAAAAAATAGAATGTTGGATTACAAACCTGGTGTTGCAGGTTCAAGTGATCAAACCCAAGCAGGCAATGCGCCTGTTTCTGAAGAAACAACGCATTTTAGTATAGTTGATCAAGAAGGCAATATGGTATCGGTGACTACCACCCTTAATGGAGGCTATGGCAATAGAACGGTTGTAGGTGGCGCAGGTTTTATTTTAAACAATGAGATGGATGATTTTAGCGCAAAGCCAGGTAGCCCAAATATGTATGGCGCCATTGGTGGAGAAGCCAATTCTATTGCACCACATAAAAGAATGCTCAGCTCCATGACACCTACCCTGCTAACAAAAAACAAAAAACCTTATTTGACCGTAGGTACACCTGGCGGCACCACCATTCCAACATCGGTATTTCAAACCATCGTTAACCTTATTGATTTTAATTTGAGTTTAGAAGACGCAATTAATAATCCAAAGTTTCATCACCAGTGGCTCCCCGATGAAGTGAGCATAGAAAAAACGTTTAACCCAGCCACCAAAGTTGCGCTTGAAAAAATGGGTTACCGTATTAAAGAAAGAGGTGCAATTGGTAGAACCGAAGGCATTGTTATAGGTCCAACGGGTAAAAGAATTACAGTTGCCGACAAGAGAGGCGATGACACTGTTGCTGGATTTTAATTATTGATACTAGAATAGAATTACCTGAAAAGAAAATTAAAAATAACTAGAAATGTTTTACTCGCAGTTGTTGCGGGTCTCTTTTTGGTGCTTCTACTTCTAAACACAAGCCCCGTACAAAACTACATCGCAAAAAAAATCACTTCATCACTTTCTAATAAAATAGGTGCAGAAGTTAGCCTCAAAAAAGTAAGTATCTCTCCATTTAATAAATTAAATATCGAAGGCGTACTAATAAGGGATAAAAACAAAGACACCCTTTTATTTGCAAACCTTTGTAAAATCAGAATCACTGATTGGTTTTTCTTGAAAAAAAATGCAACGCTCAGTTATATTGGTATAGAGGATGCCGTTGTAAAAATTAACAGAAAAACAAAAACTTGGAACTACGAATTTATCACCAACTACTTCAAAAGTAGCGATACCAGTAATACTGCTAGTAGCGCCCATTACGATATCAAAAAAATAGATTTAAAATCGGTACGGTTTGAGCAAACCGATCAGTGGACAGGAACTTATATGAAGGCAGGGGCTGTAAGCATAGTAGCAGATTGCAAGAAAATAAATACTGAAACAAATTTTATTTCATTAGGGACTGTTAGTTTGGATCAACCTTCTTTTGTAATGAAAGTGATACCAGCTTTACAACCTGCCAATAGTAAAGTACCAGCTAACAAACCTGCTGCATCTAGTGCAAGTCCGCTCAATATCAATGCAGACGAAATTACCATTAGTAAAGGAGCACTTGTTATTGATAGTGATTTTGAAAAACCGTATCCAAATTTTGACGGAACGCATCTTAATTTTAATAACATCAACGCTACTATAAAAAATGCTTTTGTATCTGAAAAGGAAATAAAAGCCTCTATAAAACTATCCGCCAAAGAAAGATCAGGATTACTGGTAAAAAAATTAAATACCAATTTTACGTTCAACCAGAGCATCATGGAGTTTGCCAATTTAGACCTTCAAACAAATAGGTCACGCATTGGCAATTACTATGCCATGAAGTTTACAAACTTTGAAAAAGACTTTAGCAACTATATCTCAAATGTGGTAATGGTGGCTAACATCAACGAATCGGATGTCCACACAGATGATATTGCTTTTTTTGCGCCTGCCATGTCTATTTTTAAAACAAAAGCGCAACTTTCAGGAAAATATATAGGAACCGTTGCTGATTTTACCGTATCTAATTTGCAATTAAGAACAGGAGGCAATAGCATTTTAACGGGTGCATTTTCTATGAAGGGCCTACCGGAAATAGAAAAAACACAAATTCAATTACGACAAGGTTTTATACAAAGCAATTACAAAGACCTAGCTCAGCTCATCCCTTCTATACAAAATATTCAAAGCCCAAGCTTTGCATCACTAGGCACTATTTTATATAGAGGCGATTTTAATGGCACTGCATTTGACTTTGTCACCAAAGGGGTATTTAGCACTTCACTGGGCGGCATAACCACAGATATTAATTTAAAACTCCCTTTAAAAGGCGAGCCAAGCTATAAAGGGCAACTAGAAACTGTCGCATTTAACCTCGGTAAATTCACTAACAATAACGACTTAGGAACCATAGATTTTAAAGGAAGTATCGAAGGTAGCAGTTTTGATATAGAAAAATTAAAAACCAGTATTAGTGGAGACATCAGATCTATTCAATACAAAGATTATTACTACAAAAGCATTGTAACAAACGGCACTTTCCAGAAAAAATATTTTAGTGGGGATATTATCATTAACGACCCTAACTTAAACTTTACGAGCTCAGTAGAAATTAATTTCAATCAAAAAATTCCAGCGTTTAATATTGTAGGTGATCTTGCCTACTCAAATTTAAAAGCCCTGAAACTCTATCCAAAGCTTATTGAAGTAACTGGACTATTGGATGCTAACTTTACAGGAAGTAACCTCGATAATTTTATAGGGAATGCTAAATTTTTAAACGCAAACATTAACGATTCAATCACCAAACTAAATTTTGATTCTTTATCACTTCAGTCATCACAAGTTGGAAACGAAAAACGTATCACACTAAAAAGTAATGACTTTAATGCAAGCATCATCGGACAATTTAATGTGGCCGATTTACCAAAAAGCATTCAATCATTTTTACACCACTACTACCCTAATTATATTGAAGCGCCTGGTAAACTTAGTGCAGATCAGAACTTTACCATTAAAGCAAATGCAAACTACATAGACCCCTATATTAGTTTATACAATAAAAACTGGAGTGGATTTAATGATTTTTGGTTTGAAGGCAACATCAATACCAAAACTTATCAATTAAGCGCTAAGGCAAACATCCCGTACGGAAAAATTGACGACTTTGCAATTACTGGCGCAAGCATCCTAGCAAAAGGGGATATTAACAACCTAAGTTTATTAACCAATATTGACAATTTTGGTATCGGAGATAGTATACATTTTCCAAACTCTATCATTTCAATAGATTCAAAAAATGATAAATCCAATGTGCAAGTAAAAACGAGTGCTTCTAGTAATTTAAACGACGCCAATTTAGAAGCAGAAGTATATACACTTCAAGATGGACTTCGTATACAGTGGAAGCCTTCGAATTTCACCCTCAATAATAAAAAATGGACACTAGAAAAAGAAGGTGAATTGGTGCTGCGCAAAAACTTTGTGCATGCCAGCAATGTAAAATTTGTACAAGGTACTCAAGAAATATTAATACAAACCGAAGAAGAAGATGGTGGCAACACCAACCAACTTAATATAAAACTCAATAACCTTGTTATTGGAGATATTACAAACCTCGTTATCCAACAACCACGTTTTGAGGGTATTGCTAACGGAAATATTACATTAAAAAACATCTTTTCTGATATAAAGGCAGACGCAAGAATTAATACCAGCCAGTTACGTGTAGACAACGACTCGGTAGGGCTTGTAAATATTACAGCAGGGTATGATGCAAAAACCGGCAACCTGCCATTTACGGTAGTGTCAGACAATAAAGATTATAAAATACGCGCAAACGGCTTTTATAATCTAACAGACAGTATCCAACAACCACTCTACACCAATATTGAACTGAGTGATACCCGAATTAATTTTGTCGAGCAGTTTTTGACAGGCATATTTTCTGAAGTGGACGGGAAAGCGACTGGTCAGTTAAGCATCCAAGGAAATCCAACAAGCCCAACCCTATTAGGCGAAGTACTTGTTAAAAACGCAACCTTAAAAGTAGATTACACACAGGTAAATTATCAACTTGATAGCTTACGAGTTAAATTTTTAGAAGACGGTATAGACTTTGGAAAGTTTACCGTGCGGGACAAGTATAACAACAAAGCAAATGGCTCCGGTAAATTATATGAAAAGCAGTTTGAAAATATGGCTTTTGATTTTGAAGTTACCACCAACAATTTACTGCTTATAGACACCAAGGCAAAAGACAATCCGCTTTTTTATGGTAAAGCACTTGGTAAAGCAAACTTTAGTTTTAAAGGGCCATCTACAAATGCAAAAATTACGCTTGTAGCAGAATCTACAGATAGTTCACATATAGTACTTCCAAACGCAGTATCTAAAGAGTCTGCAAGTGCCGATTTTATTACCTATAAAAAATATGGTACCGAAATACAAACCGAAAACAAAACATCAAATTTTAATTTACTCGTAGACCTAGACTTAACGGCAAATAATAAAGCAGAAATAGATGTGATTCTAGATGACGTTTCTGGCGATATTATTAAAGCAAATGGAAGCGGAAGGCTCAAAATCAGATCTGGTACTTCGGAGCCACTTACCATCAGGGGCCGTTACAATATCGATAAAGGAAATTATGATTTTAGTTTTCAGTCACTTATCAAAAAACCATTTGAACTCATCCCTAATAAAGGAAATTATATCGAATGGACCGGTGATCCTAATAAAGCCAATATCAAAATTGATGCACAGTATACCGCAGAGCAAGTAGCACTTTACGACCTTGTAGGTAATTTAAATATGAGTGGCGCGGTTAAAGGATATCGTGGGCCGGTATATGTAGTTGCTCAGTTAAGAGATAAGCTATCAAAGCCGTCTATTAGTTTTAAATTGGATTTTCCGCAAGGAAGTCCTATTAAAACAGACAATGAACTTGTACAATATTTAACGAGGCTTGAACAAGACGACAATGAAATATTAAAACAGGTTTCATTTTTAATTGTTTTCAATTCCTTTGCCCCTCCTACTATTGGCAATGGAGGAAATGGAAATGCCAATGCTATGTTTGCAACGATTGGAGTAAACACACTCTCTCAAATTCTAACCAAAGAGATCAATAAAATGTTCTCCAACATGCTATATAAGCTAACTGGTGACAAGAGCTTACGTTTTGACGTTGGAACATCCTTATATAGCAATACAGAACTTTTAGGTGCCGCATCAGGCATCAACAGCAACGTAGCTAATGCAGGAATTAATAGATCTAGGGTCAATTTTAAAGTGGGCAAAAGCTTTTTTGAAGATAAAATTGTGGTGACCTTTGGTGGCGACTTAGATTTTAACTTAAGCAATTCTTCAAGTGTTAAAAACGGGAACTTACAATGGCTCCCCGATTTAAACATAGAATTTATACTTACACAGGATCGCAAATTAAGGGCCATTTTATTCAATAAAAATAGCCTTGATATAAGTGGATCCAGCTTTGGAAGACGCAACCGTTTTGGGGCTAGTATTTCTTATAGAAGAGATTTTGAGAGGCTATTTTAAAGCACTTACAAAAGAGGTTGTGGAACTTTAGTGCAACCATGCAGCCTGTACACTAAAAAATAACGAACAACAACACCACCCCTTATTTGATTAATGCTAACAGGAGCGTCAATCGTTTTAAAATAAGACCCATAAGCAGCTGCAACATCAAAAGGCACATTGGAGGGCACAATACAATACGCGTCTGCACCCATTGTTAATGTAGGCCGCTCTTTATTTAACCAAGCAAACTTATGAATGTCTTGCAGTGGCCCAATGCCCATTAGAGCAAGTCCGGTAGTACGCGCCGTATAAAATTCGAGATGTCCTGCCGGAAACCATTTGCCCACAATAATTGAAGGCGCTTCAGACATAGTATGATTGGCCTGATCCTTTTTGGCCAATGAATCAAATGCTACACTAAAATTTTTCCATCCAGATAAATCAAGTGTTGGACAGTACTCTCCTAAATTGTTTGATTGTTGACTACCAAAATTGTCCGGATACTTTTGAACGATGATTACAAGTACAAATAAAATTGTAAATACTAATATCACTGAAGACCTCAACAAATAAACGGTCCATGTTGATTTTTTTTGATCGATATAAATACCTGCGAGTATAATTAATGGAATAAATGCAGGACCAGACCAATGTGGAAGTGTAGGATTAAAAAGCGCTGCCATCCAAAATATCAAAATGAGCGGTAGGCTCATCCATAATAACCAGCGGCCAATATTATTTTGCTGAAATAAAATATTCCTAAATGAAAATAAAGCAGCAGCCATCAAAATATACACGATCGGGTTTTGATATAAAACCTCTCCTACTACCTCTGTTGTGAAACTTGTAATGTCAATACCCGTATGTGTTACACGCTCCGAATGAAAACGGTAAGTAATAAAATCGTACATGACATTCCAGTAAACAATGGGTACAATACAAAGTAGCGTAACACAAACCGCTACCACAAAAGGCCACGAAAATATTTTCTTATAATTTGTAAATAATAAATATGCACCAAAGCCCGCCCATAAAAATAAACCATGCACTTTTGAAAGTGTGGCAAGTCCAATAAGTAATCCAAGAAGCATCCAATACCCTATTTGCTTTTCTTTATTTGTAAATAGTAGTAGTGACATTACATACAATGACGCTGTCCAAAATATGAGCTGTGCACTATCCGGTAAAATAAAAAATCCTGCAATAAACCCAGTGTATACGCCTGCTTGATACAAAAGTGCTGCATACCATCCAGCTCTTTCATTAGAAAGATGAACCGTTGTTTTAAATACAAAGTAACAACCAATACTAGCCGATACAATGGCACCGAGGCGCATACTGAGTTCAGATACCCAGTGCATATTTAAAGTAAACACACGGATTAATAAACCTACAAGTGGTGGGTGATCAAAATGATTGAAATCTAGTTGTAATGCATAGGTCCAGTAATAGACTTCGTCGTTACCAAGTTCCAAAAAAGGAGCAGCCATCATTTTGAAGCATGCAGCAATCAAAATGAGCCCGAATACTTTTTGGGAATAGGACTTAAACATATGGATTAAAAATTAAGCGCCTTTTTTTACAAACCACTCTACCGCTAATTGATAGCCCTCTACACCAAGTCCAATAATAGAACCGGTTACCTTTGCAGATACGTGCGAAATTTTTCTGAAATCTTCTCTTGCATGTACATTACTAATATGCACTTCAATAACAGGTGTTGTAATGGCTGCTACGGTATCACCTATCGCAACAGATGTGTGGGTATAACCACCCGGATTAAAAATGATACCACTCGCTGTAAAACCAACGCGTTGTAATTCGTTGATGAGTTCGCCTTCTATATTGGATTGAAAATATTCGAACTCAATGTTTGGATACTTTGCTACCAAAGCATTAAAGCAATCATCAAAACTTGCAGTGCCATACACTTCAGGTTCTCTTTTGCCCAATAAATTTAAATTGGGTCCATTGATGATGGCTATTTTCATAACTAGGCCTTGGCTTTAATTAAATCAATAAAATTATCAAACAAATAACGGCTATCATGCGGGCCTGGGGTGCTTTCTGGGTGATATTGCACACTAAATGCAGGCTTGTTTTTTAAACGAATACCCTCAATAGAATCGTCGTTTAAATTAACGTGCGTTACTTCTACGTTTGGATGATTTTTTACGGCTTCAGGATCAACACCAAAACCATGATTTTGTGTTGTGATTTCACACTGGCCCGTAATAATATTTTTTACAGGATGATTGAGTCCTCTATGTCCGTGGTGCATTTTAAATGTTGGGATATCATTTGCTAGCGCGAGTAATTGATGTCCTAAACAAATACCAAATACTGGTTTTTGTTCTTCTAAAACTTCTTTAACGGTTGCAATTGCATAATCCATAGAAGCAGGATCGCCAGGACCATTAGAAATAAAATATCCTGAAGGATTGAATTCTTTTAAACGGCCTAATGGCGTTTTTGCAGGGTGCACTTTAATATGTGCGCCTCTATCCACCAAGCATTGTAGAATATGTTGTTTAACACCGAAATCTAAAACGGCTACTTTGATAGCTGAACTGGTATCACCCATTTCGTATTCTGAAGTAGTGCTTACTGTACTAGCAAGTTCTAGTCCATCCATGCTAGGCACAGCTGCTAATTTTTGTTGTAAAGAAGCAATGTCTAAATCATCAGAAGAAATAATACAGTTCATAGCGCCTTTTTCTCTGATATGCGCAACAAGTGCACGTGTATCTAAATTATCGATAGCAACTAAATTATTATTAACGAGATACGTATTTAAATCACCATCGCCAAGTAGTCTCGAAAACTGCTCTTCTAAATTACGCGCAATCAAGCCTCTAATTTTTACGGTACTACTTTCTACGTCTGTATCCTTTACACCATAATTACCTATGTGCACATTGTTCATGATAAGCACTTGACCCGTGTAACTTGGATCCGTAAAAACCTCTTGATAACCCGTCATGCCGGTATTAAAACAAATTTCTCCGGTAGTGGTACCTGTTTTACCAAAAGCATGACCATGAAATACGTGTCCGTCAGCGAGAATCAAAATTGCGGGCTTTTTGGCTTGATGCGTCATTAGAATACTAGTTTTTGATGGGTTTGATGGTACAAAAAAAGTTCAATTCTCTTGTATCTCCTTATTTTTTTTTACACATAAAAAAAGGCAAGACTAAAGCCTTGCCTTTTATATAATATTACCGTTTCAAATTATTCAGCTGCTTTATCAGTTGAAGAATCTGCGGTTGGTTCTGCTTCTACCTCTACTACAGGCGTTTCAGCTACCACTTCTGCTTCAGCAACATCAGCTTTTTTGCTGGTTGCACGGCTACGACGTGTTTTCTTAGCTGGTTCAGCTGCAGCATTAACTGAATTACCATAGATTTCATTGAAATCTACAAGTTCAATCATTGCTTTTTCTGCATTATCCCCTGGACGAATGCCCAATTTAAGGATACGCGTATAACCACCCGGACGACCTGCTACTTTAGGACCTACCACTGTAAATAATTCTTTTACAGCTTCTTTGTCTTGTAAGTAACTGAAAACAACTCTATGCTGGTGCATGATTGTTTCTTTGTTATCGCTCTTTTTAGTTTTTGTAATTAACGGCTCTACGTATGTTCTTAATGCTTTAGCTTTTGCTAAAGTAGTAACAATACGCTTGTGCGTAATTAACTGGTTAGCCAAGTTGGCTAACAATGCTTCCCTATGTGCTTTTTTACGGCCTAGGTTGTTGATTTTGTCTCCGTGACGCATGACTTTTGTTTTTAATCCTTACACCGTGTCAGGAATTGTAAGGCGTGAATAATGGGCTAAGCCCTTTTATTAATTATCTAGATTATCTAAACCTAATTTACCTAAATCCATACCAAAGCTTAGGCCTCTTTCAGTTAACACTTGCTCAATTTCAGATAATGACTTTTGACCAAAGTTTCTGAATTTCATAAGGTCTTCTTGCTCATATTGAACAAGTTCGCTTAAGCTATTGATTTTAGCTGCTTTTAAACAGTTAAATGCACGTACAGAAAGATCTAAATCTTCAAGTGGTGTTTTAAGCACTTTACGTAATTGTAATACATGCTCATCCACTACATCTTCTTTCTTATCTTCTTTATTATCAAACGTGATGTTTTCATCCGTAATGATCATAAGGTGTTGGATAAGAATGCGAGAAGCTTGCTTTACAGCATCTTCAGGATGAATGGTACCATCTGTAGCTACGTCTAAAATTAATTTTTCGTAGTCGGTTCTTTGTTCTACACGGTAGTTTTCAATAGCGTATTTAACATTCTTGATTGGCGTGTGAATAGAATCGATAGCGATGTATCCAAAAGGAGCATCTTTAATTTTATTTTCTTCTGCAGGGATATAACCACGACCTTTTGAAATCGTTAATTCAATATCCATTTTAGAAGTTGTATCCATGGTGCAAATGCTCAACTCAGGATTCATAACCTGAAAATGTTGAGATAATTCACCAATCATACCTGCATTAAATTCAGTACGACCTTTTATAGATAAGTTGATTTTTTCTGTTGCAACTTCGTGGTCAACATTTTTCTTGAAACGTACTTGCTTCAAGTTTAATATGATTTCAGTTACATCTTCTGTAATACCTTTAATAGTAGCAAACTCGTGGTCTACACCTTCGATTTTGATACCTACAATTGCATATCCTTCCAGTGAGCTAAGTAATACTCTACGTAAGGCATTACCGATTGTTAAACCAAAGCCTGGTTCTAAAGGACGGAATTCAAATTGTCCGTCAAACTCAGTTGCTTTTTGTAGAACAATTTTGTCTGGTTTTTGAAAGCTTAATATGGCCATATTAAAACTTGTTTTTTATTAGTTTGTCCGGGTCAATATTGAAACCGGAAATTGGATTTAGTACTTATTATTTAGAGTACAATTCTACGATTAGTTGCTCCTTAATGTTTTCAGGTACATTCTCTCTTTCAGGAAAAGTGATAAAAGTTCCTTTCTTTTCATTTTCGTTCCAATCTAACCAACCGAACTTAGGATTTTTACCACGGCTCTTGCTAGTTAATGAAGTATTATGAGCACTTTTTGGACGGTAACCAATTACATCACCTGGCTTACATGTGTAAGAAGGAACGTTCATGATTTCGCCGTTTACAGTTACGTGCTTGTGGTTAACCAACTGACGTGCTTCTGGACGACTAGCTGTTAAACCCATACGGAAAACTGTGTTATCTAAACGAGCTTCTAATAATTTGATCAAGTTTTCACCGGTAACACCTTTTAAGCGAGCTGCTTCTTCAAATGTTTTACGGAACTGGCGCTCTAATACACCATAAGTATATTTAGCTTTTTGCTTTTCACGTAATTGTAACGCGTATTCACCTAAGCTCTTACGCTTACGTGCTGCTCCGTGTTGACCTGGAGGGTTGCTGTTCTTACCCAACCATTTGCCATTTCCTAAGATTGGCTCTCCAAAGATTCTGGAGATTTTTGTTTTTGGACCTGTATAACGTGCCATTTTTTTTAACGCAATTTTTAAGAGGCTGCGGACCTTTTTTGTGATTTTTTAATGACGATGTATCATTGTTAAAAATCTAAAATGAATGATACACCCTGTATAATAAAATAATTAAACTCTTCTTTGTTTTGGAGGACGACAACCGTTGTGCGGCATTGGCGTTACGTCTTTGATAGAAGTTACTTCGATACCTGATTGTGCGATAGAACGGATAGCACCTTCACGGCCTGAGCCTGGTCCTTTAACAAATACATCTACACGCTTTAAGCCCGCGTCAGAAGCTACTTTCGCAGCATCAGCAGCAGCCATTTGAGCGGCATATGGTGTATTCTTTTTTGAACCTCTGAAGCCCATTTTACCAGCACTGCTCCAGCTAATTACTTGGCCAGTTTTGTTGGTAAAACTAATGATGATGTTGTTGAATGTTGCAGAGATACGTACTTCACCAGCAGCATCTACTTTTACAACTCTTTTTTTGGCAGCAGCTTTTGCACTGTTCTGCGCTTTTTGTGGTTTAGCCATTTTTGTTTTTTGAGGTAGTCTTTAAAATAACCCCAGGTTAACCTGGGTACCACCCGCTTCTCCTGCATCCTAATTACTACAATTAGGCGGCGATCCGACAGCGTTTGGGTTTGTATATTAAAAATGGCAAAAGCGGTGGGTTCACCGCTCTTACCAGATTAATTATTTTTTAGGTGCCTTTTTCTTACCGGCAACTGTCTTACGCTTACCTTTTCTGGTACGGCTGTTTGTTTTGGTACGTTGACCACGAACAGGTAAACCTTTTCTGTGACGAAGACCACGGTAACAAGCGATGTCTAACAAACGCTTAATACTCATAGAAACTTCACTACGTAAAGCACCCTCTACTTTGAACTCACTGTTGATGATGTTACGAATTGCAGTTTGTTCTTCATCATTCCAAGTATTTACTTTTTTGTTAAAGTCAATACCTGCTTTGGTTAAGATATACTGTGCAGTTGAACGACCAATACCAAAAATATAGGTCAGACCAATTTCGCCTCTTTTGTTTTTTGGTAAGTCAATACCGGCAATACGAGCCATATGCTTTTTTTAAATTTTACTTTACTATTAGTAATTACTGTTTGTAGTTACTGATTAAAAAAACGATGAAGCGCAAACTAGCGCCACCATTCATTTTTATCCTTGACGTTGCTTAAAGCGAGGATTCTTTTTGTTGATTACAAAAAGTTTACCCTTGCGCTTAACAATCTTGCAATCTGCACTACGCTTTTTGATTGAAGCTCTAACTTTCATCTCTTTAGTTTTAGTCTGGTTGTTATTCGGTTTATCCTACCCGGTTATTTGTACCTAAAAATAATCCGACCCCTACTTAAATCGTATGGACTCATCTCAACGCCGACCTTGTCGCCAGGTAAAATTCTGATGTAGTGCATCCTCATTTTTCCTGAGATGGTAGCCAATATTTCGTGGCCATTTTCTAGCTTAACTCTGAACATAGCATTGCTCAGTGCTTCTAGAATAACTCCATCTTGTTTGATCAACGGTTGTTTAGACATACAATTTTTGGGGCTGCAAAGATATTAGAATGCAACCGAAATACGAAGAAAACGGGGAAAAATTTACAGAATTTGTGAAAAATTACGTAACTCCTTGATTTTCAACTGTTATTTTGGTTATTTGAAAATGGTAGCAAGCTTGCTAGACAGCTCTTCCCCCCTAATATTCTTAGCAATGATCTTACCAGAAGGGTCAACTAGGAAGTTTTGCGGAATTGCTTGAATACCATATTGTTTGGCAACTTGATTGTCCCAATACTTTAAATCAGACACTTGGGTCCAAGTTAAGTTATCGTCATGAATCGCTTTCATCCATTTGTCTTTTGCACCTGGTTGGTCTAAACTTACACCTAGCACAGTAAAGCCTTTAGCATTATAGGTTTGAAATGCTTTTACCACATTTGGGTTTTCTTGACGGCAAGGACCGCACCAACTCGCCCAAAAATCAATGAGTACATATTTACCTTTAAAGCTTGACAAAGAAACAGGAACATCTAAAGTATCGTTTTGGGTAAAGTCCATAGCCATAGCTCCTACCGATGTTTTTTTAGCAGTCGCTATTTTTTCTGCAAAAGCTTTTCCACTTGGGGTGGCGCGGGCAGGCTCAGACAAAGCTTTGTAAATAGGCTCCACAACTTCCGGATTGATATCCCAACCAGCCATCTGACCTAGCGCAAACATAGCTATTGGAGAATTGTTATTAGACGCTAAATAACCTTTGTATACTTCTTTCATTTCTGCATCTAATGCATCAAATGTTGCATCCAAGGTTTTCATGGTTGCAGAGTCTTTAGCTTGGTATGCAGCGCTGTATGCTTTACTAGCCGCTTGCATTTTATCGTTTACCGGTTTTGTTTTTTCGGTTAAAGCAAGGTAGGCTTCGTGGGCCTCAGATCCCTTTACTTTTACATTACTAAATGAATCAATAGAACTTACTTGAATAGCACCAGGCGCTACAAACACAGAAGCATAGTCACGTGGTTGAAACATTTTAATAGGCTTACCAGTAGCATCGTTTTTATAACGTACAAAAATGGTTACCATTAGTGGCTCCGCAATTTTTCCGGAGAAACTATATTTATCTCCTACTGGAGCTACACTATCTCTTACCGTTACGCCATCGGCTCTATAAGAATAGTATACCTTATTAACGGGCAATGCAATATTTTGAAGGGTACCGCTAACGGTAAAATTTTGGGCTTCTTGTGCATTTACGGCAAATGACGCAAATACAAATAAAGCGAGTACTAATTTTTTCATGATTTACTTTTTCGATTACTGTATGGTTACGAATATACTAAAGCCTTCACAACAATAAAAATTAGGTTCACACATGCCAATATTGAGTAGTTTGCGGCTCATTCGCTTTTAGTATGAAAAGAATTGGCCTCATTTCAGATACCCACAGCTATTTGGACCCCAAAGTGGCGGTTCACTTTGCTGACTGTGACGAAATCTGGCATGCTGGCGATTTTGGCAGTCACGAAGTAGCCCAAAAGCTTCGCGCCATTAAACCCCTACGTGGTGTTTATGGGAACATTGATGGTCAAGATATTAGATCCGAATTTGAGGAGTGTGCACAATTTGAGATAGAAGGCGTAAGGGTCATGCTATTTCATATAGGCGGCTACCCTCCCAACTACAATAAAGTAACAAAGCCCATTATTGCCGCTTATAAACCACAGCTATTTATAAGTGGCCATAGCCATATATTAAAAGTCATCTATGATCCTGCCATGGCTTGCCTACACATCAATCCAGGAGCTGCAGGTAAGCAGGGCTGGCAAAAAGTAAGAACCCTCATCAAAATAGATATTGACGGGACAGACATTAAAAATTGTCAGATTGTAGAACTCGGAACAAGGGTATAAAAGGGTATTAAATTACATGCCCGGAAAAAGTGGACGCGCAATTTCGATACCTCTAAAAGGCCAAGGCACACCCGCTAAAATTAATACCAGTGCAAGTACAAAAAAGTAGAAGGCTTTTTTATACTTGGTGGTGCTATCCAAATCTTTTTTTGCAACACCATGAGCGAGTGTTAAAAAAACAATCGCAGCAATCATGGTCACTGGATGCTCTACCCAAAAGAAACGTAAAAATTTATCTTTCATTACAGAAGTACCAGCGGCAACTTCTGTGGTAAATATACCTATTCGACCTGCTAGCACTTGATACAAACCTAACAACAAAGTAATATGCCCAGCTATCATTGTCAATAGCCAAGTTTTTTTATCAGCAGCGGCAAACTCTTTTTTAGACTGCCATCCAGTATATGCTTTTACAATTGAAATAAGCAATAAAACTAAGATTACCCAGCGTAAAAAATTATGTAAATGTAAAAGTCCTGTTGCCATAGTGTTTGATTTTGTAATGCTAATATAGTGGATTTGGGTTTATTCTACCCAGTCTGCAATAAACAAGTTGGTATCTCTTGTACCGCCATTGTTTCGGTTAGAAGCAAAAATAATTTTTTTGCCATCAGGGCTAAACATAGGAAACGCGTCAAAACCTTTGTCTCTACTAATTTTTTCGAGCCCCTTACCTTCCAGATCTATACGGTACATGTTAAAAGGAAATCCTCTTTTGTATTCGTGGTTGCTACAAAAAATAATATGCTTACCATCCGGCGTAAAATTAGGCGCCCAGTTGGCCTGGCCAAGTGCGGTAATTTGTTTTGCATTAGAACCGTCGGCATTCGCAACAAACACTTCCATATTGGTTGGTGCCACCATTCCTTCTGTAAGTAATTCTTTATATTCTTTAATGGCTTCAGGTGTTTTAGGTCTGCTAGCGCGCCAAACAATTTTTGTTCCGTCGGGGCTAAACCATGCACCACCATCGTATCCTAGCTCGTTGGTTACACGAATTTCTTTACCCGAATTTAAGTCCATCACATAGAGTTCTAAGTCGCCACTTTTATCAGAACAGTAAATCATTTTTTTACCGTCTGGAGATAGCGTTGCTTCTGCGTCATATCCTTTAGCACTCGTAATTTGTTTTACAATTTTACCTGACATGTCTGCCATAAAAATGTCGTAACTATTATAGAGTGGCCAAATATATTTATTGCCATATTTTGCTCTGTCTGGAACAGGCGGACAAGAATCTGCACCCAAATGTGTAGACGCATAAATAATATGCTTACCATCTGGTAAAAAATAAGCACAGGTAGATCTGCCCTTTCCAGTGCCAATCATGGTTGGTGAAAATTTTTGAGCATCCGTTACCGGAACTTTTCCCACAAATATTTGATCACAAAAAACACCTTCTTTCGGATTTGTTTTTTGAAACACTATCGACTTTCCATCATAGCTCCAATAAGCTTCAGCATTATCGCCACCAAAGGTTAACTGTCTAATATTTTTAAAATATTTTTCGCCAGCAAAGTGCACCGTGTCTTGGGTTGCATACTGCGCAATAGCTGGAGAGACAAACAGTGTACATAGGAACAAATAAAAAGCGGTAGTTGATTTCATAAATACGTGTTAAGAGGATGCAAAAGTAAGCATGTTTCTAGGTTTTTATGTCAGGCCATTGTCATGAGATAAAAATATTGGTGTTATTTTTGAAGATGCGCTTTATTCTATTTTTTGCTTTTACGCTAGGAGCTTTTGCTTGCAACAACCCAAAAGACAGGGTTGACACCAATAAAAAAGCTGCTGGATATCCTGTTTTTGTACAAGATTTACTAGAAGAAATTGAGCGTTTTCCGGACAGCACCGATCTGCGCGTTCAGCTCATTGATACCATGGATAGCCTGCATTTAACAAAAGAGGCACTCCAACAAATTGACTCCCTTATTGTAAAAGATCCGGGTAATTATGGCAATTGGTTTAGAAAAGGGGAACTAGCACTACATAACACGGATACGGCACTTGCCATTAAAAGCTTTTCTAGTGCAGCCGCCATTTATAATTCACCAGATGTTTTGCTAACCCTTGCCAATTTATATGCTGCAAAAAAAAATAAATTGGCCCTTCGTTTATGTACTGAAGTTGCCGCCCAAAAACCGGACAGAACCTATATAGCACATAGCTATTACATTACAGGTCTCTATTATGAAAACATAGAAAAAACGGAAGCCGCCATAGAAAATTTTAATAGATGTATCCAAGAAAATTATTATTACCTAGACGCCTATTTGGAAATTGGTTGGATCTATTTTGATCAAGAAAAATATTCACTTGCCAAAGAAATTTTTGAAACAGCAACCGCGGTAAAACCCACCGACGCTAGAGGACACTACTGGACTGCCAAATGCCTCGAAAAATTAGGCCAACCGGATAAAGCGATAAACGCGTATCAACTAGCCTATAACCTAGACAATAGCTTATCAGAAGCATCCGCTGCCATTTCAAGAATAAAAGCTTCAAAAAACTAGCGTGGTTGCTTAAAAAAGCAGAAATTTGCGCAAAACCTGTATATGCCCATCATTGCTCCATCCCTATTAAGTGCCAATTTTTTAGAGCTACAAAAAGATTGTGACATGCTCAATAATAGTGCTGCCGATTGGTTTCACCTCGATGTTATGGATGGCAGGTTTGTACCCAACATTAGTTTTGGCTTACCCATAATAGAGCAAATCAGAAAAGCAACATCCAAAGTTTGTGATGTGCACGTTATGATTTTGGAACCAGAAAAATATGCCGAAGCGTTTAAAAAGGCAGGTGCTGATGTTTACACAGTTCACATAGAAGCATGTCCGCACCTTCACAGGAATTTACAACAAGCAAAACAACTTGGCATGAAAGCCGGTGTAGCACTCAATCCGCACACACCTATTCAAAGCCTTGTTGATGTGATACAAGACATTGACGTGGTATGTTTAATGAGTGTAAACCCCGGATTTGGTGGTCAACAATTTATTCCACAAACCATCCAAAAAATTGCCGAGTTAAAAGCGCTAATTACAGCAAAAAATAGTAGTACACTTATTCAAATTGATGGAGGGGTTACGCTTGTAAACGCACCACAAATGATTGCTGTAGGCGCCGATGTATTGGTAGCTGGCAATACCGTTTTTAAATCGGAAAACCCTACACAAACCATTGCTGCCCTGAAAGCGTTGTAGGCCTTATTGTTTAAAAAAAATATTCACAATTTGTTCATAAATAAGGCTTGGAAAAGTGGTATTCAAATACTTAAATTTGGTTAACCACTTCACTAAAACCAAGTAATTTGACAGAGACAATTATCAACCTCGACTCCGTTAACCCTATCGAATTTTATGGCGTTAACAACGGAAAATTAGACGTTTTAAAAAAAAGATTTCCGTTATTAAAAATTTTATCGCGTGGTACTCAACTAAAATTAAGTGGCGCGCCTGAGCAAATTGATATCGCAATAGAAAAAGTTAATTTAGTGATTCAATACCTGGAGCGAAGCGGAAGTATGAGTGAGGCCTACTTCGAGCAAATATTAGGTGGTGATGATGCTGAAGCAATTGATCATTTTGTTGATAAAAATCCAAACGATATTTTAGTATTTGGACCTAACGGAAAAACGGTAAGAGCAAGAACACCGAATCAAAAAAAGATGGTGGCTGCCGCCGATAAAAACGATATTGTTTTTGCCATCGGACCAGCTGGTACTGGTAAAACCTACACCGCAGTTGCACTTGCGGTGCGTGCACTAAAAAACAAAGTCGTAAAAAAAATAATTTTAACAAGACCAGCTGTAGAAGCAGGTGAAAACTTAGGATTTTTACCTGGTGATTTAAAGGAAAAAATTGACCCCTATTTACGTCCTTTATATGACGCACTTGATGACATGATTCCTGCCGAAAAATTAGGCTATTATATGAGTACGCGTACCATTGAAATTGCGCCACTCGCCTACATGCGCGGAAGAACACTTGACAATGCATTTATTATTTTGGATGAAGCGCAAAATACCAATGACCTACAGTTAAAAATGTTTTTAACGCGTATTGGCGCAAATGCAAAAGCCATTATTACGGGTGACCCTACCCAAATTGACTTGCCCAGAAACATGCGCAGCGGACTTGAAAAAGCAAGCCGAATTTTGCAAAATATTGAAGGAATTTCTCATATTGCCCTATCCGAAGAAGACGTGGTAAGACACAAATTGGTGAAAGCCATTATCAAGGCTTATGACAAGGAACACGAAAAAGAAGAGGAAGCCTATGGCAAAAGATAGCCTTTGCCCCCCTAAATAACCCTTCTGAATACCCTTACCCCCTCAAAAAGGGGGTTTTTTGCTAAAAAAGGGGGTTTTTATCTAATAAGTACCGATTTGTTAATATTCTGTTGAAATAAGTAGCGGAATATTCGTTTTCTTTGCAGCTGAAAAATCAAACTTATGCTTAGTAAAAAACTCTTGCAATTTGTACTTGCGGTATTAATCCTACCAGCATTTGCACTAGCACAGAACACCACCAGTAGTCTGAGTGGTACTGTAAAAACAAATACCGGTGAGGTATTAGTTGGCGCAACCGTAACTGCAACCCATGAGCCTACCGGTACAACATACCGCGTTCAGAGCCGTTCGGGTGGCCGTTTTGACATCAGCAATATGAACCCTGGTGGTCCATACATTGTTGAAGTTTCTTTTTTAAATTATGCAAACGAAAAAAAGACTGAACTCTACCTTAGCTTAGGTGATGTTTTAAAAGTTGATTTCGCACTTGCCTCTAAAGCTACCAACCTCGGAAACGTAACAGTTAGTGCTTTACGCAAGACGACTGAAACTTCTGGTAAAGGTGGTGCTGAGACAACAATTGGTCGTGATAAAATGGCGAACTTACCTACGGTAGGTCGTAACATTTACGATTACTTACGTGCAGTTCCTCAAGCAAAATTGGTAAACGGTTCTGAAGGTGCTGTATCAATTGCAGGACAAAACAATCGTTACAATGCATTCTATGTAGACGGTGCAATTAACAATGACGTATTTGGTTTATCTGCTTCAGGTACCAATGGTGGTCAAGCTGCTATCGCTCCATTATCAATTGATGCGATTGATCAGTTCCAGGTTGTTATATCTCCATTTGATGCATCACTTGGTAACTTTACAGGTGGTGGTATCAATGCGATTACTAGATCAGGTACCAACAAAACAACAGCTTCTGTATACTATTTCTTACAAAATCAAGATTTAGCTGGTAAAACACCAACTGGTTTAAAAGAAAACGCAAAAAGACTCAATAACTTCACCAAAAAAACCTACGGTTTTAGACTTGGTGGTGCTATTACAAAAAATAAATTATTCTACTTCATCAACGTAGATTTACAAAGAGACCTTCGTCCTCAACCATTTGACTTTTCTCAGTACAATGGTAATACCAAAGATATCAATGTGTTAAATAGCTTAGCTGCTACTTTAAAGTCTACTTATAACTACGATGCTGGCGGATTTTTAGACAACACCGAAGAAGTAAATGCAGACCGTATCACTGCAAGAATTGACTGGAATATTAATGACAGACATAAATTATCAGTTTCAAATAGATACACAAAAGGTATGCGCTTAAACACGTCTACTTCTAGTTCTGGAGCTATTAACTTTTATAACAATGGTTTCCAGTTCCCTACAACAACCAATTCTACTTCTGCAGAATTGAAAAGCTTAGTAGGTAAAAATGCAAGCAATAAAATGCTAGTTACATTTACCAATGTAAAAGATGATAGAGGTCCATTAGGTCAAGCTTTTCCAAGAGTTCGTATCAATGATGGTTCTGGTGCAATAATTTTTGGACCAGATAACAGTTCAACTGCTAACTTATTAACGCAAAAAAACTGGTCTTTCTACGACGAGTTTAAAGTTACTTTAGGTAAGCACGCACTTAAGTTAGGTGTCGATTATGAATACAATGATGTATTTAACACATTCATTCAAAACACATTTGGTAACTATACCTATCCTAACCTAAATGCTTTTTTAACCAATGCAAGACCACAAAACTACCAATATGGTTTTTCTCAGGTTGATAATGGTAAAGGTGATAACACAGATGCTGCTGCTAAATTTAAAATCGCAAAAGGTTCAATGTTCATAAACGATGAATTAAGACCTTCAGATAATTTAACCTTGAGCTTTGGTATCCGTGCAGACTACTACAAGTTTTTAAGCACGCCTTGGGCTGACGATTATACCAATAATGTTGCGATTCCTGTGTTTTCTCAATATTACAATTTACAGGGTGCAAGATCTGGTTTAACGCCTAAAGTGCCTATAGCTATCTCACCAAGAGTTGGCTTTACATACAAAATCCCTGAAGAAAACCTAATTGTACGTGGTGGTGTAGGATTATTTACTGGACGTATCCCGCTAGTATGGCCTGGTGGCTTATACAATAACAATGGTATTTTTGTGGGTGGTTACTCAGCTAACGCTGCACAATTAGATATTATCCGCTTCAGACCTGATCCGAATAACCAATGGACTCCAGCACAAGTTGGAGCAGGTGTAACTAAAGGACCTCTTAACCTAGTGGCTGCTGAATTTAGTACGCCTAAATTATTTAGAACATCAATTGCTCTTGATAAGAAATTTGGTAACGGTTGGTCTGGTACATTAGAAGGTATTTTTAGTAAAAACTTAAATGAAATTTACTACACCAATATCAACTTATTACCTCCAATAGGCGTTTCAAATGGCTTTGGTAGCAGAAATGTATACTCTACAACCAACAATGGTCGTATTCCTTTAAATGCTAATGGTTCAAACCCTTACGACAATGCTATCTTATTAAGCAATAACGAAGGTAAAACTGGTTATTCTTATAGCTTTACTTTAACTGCAAGCAAGCGTACCAACACAGGTTTTGCATTTGACGTAAACTATACTTATGGTAATGCAGTAGCGGTTAATGATGGTACAAGTTCTGTAAACTTTAGCCAATGGCGCTTTATGGAAACAGTGAACGGTCGTAACTTTATTACGCGTTCAAATTCTGATTTTAGTGCTGGTCACAGAATATTTACATACTTAAGCAAGAAATTTGAATATGCTAAAAAGACCTTAGCTACAACTATTACGCTTGCTTATACAGGTCAATCAGGTTCACCAATGAGCTACACTTATGCTGGTAGCCCAGTAAGAGATGTAAACACTGGTGAAACCAACGATTTACTTTTCATCCCAACACAAGCGCAATTAGCTGCCATGTCTTTTGCAACAAATACCGTTTCTGGTGTAACATACTCTGCGCAGCAACAAAAAGATGCGTTTAACGCTTTCATCGAATCTAATCCTTACCTAAGAAACAACCGTGGTAAATTTGCTGAAAGAAATGGTTCTCGTACACCGTTCACAAATATTGTTGACTTAAAAATTGCACAAGACTTTAACATTAAAGTGGGTGCTAAGCGTTACCAATTCCAGTTAACATATGACGTGTTTAACTTTGGCAACATGATCAACAGAACTTGGGGTAGAAACTATTTCCAATCTAACGATAACTTCCCATTACTTACTTTTGGAGGTTATGCAAGTGCAACAGATTTAACTCCTGTTAACTTCAGATTTAACCCAACTATCAAAACTCCATGGAGTGTGAGCACCACAACAAATGCTGCTTACGCTGCAAGATGGATTAGTCAAATTGGTTTACGTTTCAATTTCTAGTATACATAAATACCAATATCTCAAAAAGGCCGAATCTTAATTGATTCGGCCTTTTTTTATGTAAGAAAAACGGGGTACTTTTATTACCCGTTCACTTCAATCTATAAAATTTTATGCATACCCCTACTCAATTTACCATTGGTGTGGAAGAAGAATACATGGTTATTGACCCTGTAACAAGAGAGCTTACCAGCCACGAACAGCAAATTGTTATTCAGGGGCAAAAAACTTTAAAAGACAAGGTTAAAGCAGAAATGCATCAGGCGGTAGTTGAAGTTGGGACAGATATTTGCAAGGGCATCGAAGAAGCAAATAAAGAGGTAACAGAATTAAGAAACATTGTTTCAAACATAGCAGGAGATTTAAATTTATGGGTAGGCGCTTCAGGTACACATCCATTTAGCCACTGGCAACATCAACTCATTACCGACCATGTTAGGTACAATCAAATTGTCAATGAATTACAGGATGCAGCCCGTAGTAATTTAATTTTTGGATTACACGTACACGTGGGTATGCAGGACCGAAAAATGGCCATGCATATTGCCAATACGGCTCGTTATTTTTTACCCCATGTATATGCACTTAGTACCAACTCTCCTTTTTGGGAAGGCCGGATTACTGGATACAAATCTTACCGAACCAAAGTGTTTGATAAATTTCCTAGAACAGGTATTCCAGATTACTTTGAAACGATTGAGGATTATGAGAATTATGTAAACCTACTCATCAAAACAAATTGCATAGACAATGCAAAAAAAATCTGGTGGGACGTTAGGGTGCACCCCGTTTTTAATACCGTCGAATTTAGAATTTGTGATGTCCCACTCACCGTTAAAGAAACCACGGTTATAGCTGCATTGTTTCAGGCTATTTGTGCTAAAATATATAAGCTAAGGCATCAAAATTTAAATTTCATGAATTACCAGCGCTCGCTAATTAATGAAAACAAATGGAGAGCTAGTAGGTACGGAATTGAAGGAACATTAATCGATTTTGGAAAAGAAACAGAAGTAGAAACCAAAGCACTCATTTATGAGCTTCTAGACTTTGTAGACGACACTTTAAACGACTTAGGCAGTAAAGATATCCTTTCAAATATTGATGCCCTATTTAAGGCTGGAACAGGGGCAGACAGGCAACTCGCTGTTTATCAGAAAAACGAAAGCTTTATTGATGTTGTGGACTATATCCATGACCAGTTTTTGGCGTAGGTTACACCCAGGCCATTAATTGTAATCAAATAACGTAGCGGTAAATATAGCCCGTTCCCTTTTTTTAAATACAACGTCCCAGTTACCCTTATAACGTAGTGTTTTGGGCACCGTAAGGCCTTTAAATTTGGTCATTTCTACTTCCATAGCCACATCAAAGTCATAAACACCCGCCTTATAACTTAAGGCGTAATTACGGCCTAATACTTCTAGTGTTTTTAAATCAAACCAGGTATTCATTTGATCTACCACCACCCTGTCGCTTTTAAAATAACCAAGATCCTCTTTGGGTTTGATAGAAAATAAATAACAAAGGGTTCCTTTATAATCCACAACATCTAGGCGGTAATCGTATAGTTTGTGTGCATCTTCGTCATACAAATCCAGCTTGTCTCCAATAAATGGGATACCTGGTATTTTTTTTCCTGGATTAAAAAAAAGCATTTTTAATTGTTCTTTATGCTTTTCGATACCAGACTTATTACTGGTTAATAAATTGCGACCTTTTACAATATTATTTTCGCCACAAATTTGTCCCTTGGTAAAAAATAAACCGGCGTATAGCTCTGGGGTTAAGTAATTGTATTTACCAGTACCTGAATAAAAGTCGCCGGTAGTTTGTTCTTCCAGTACATCCATAGTACGGCATTTACCTATATGGTTTTGACGCGTTTTGCTATTTAATGAAGCCTTTACAGCACCATCTTTCCCGAGCATTTGAATGCTATTATAAGAAGAAAATCCAATGATGCGTAGGTTTCTGAATGCCTTGTAAAATGTAGTGTCTTGCTTGATGGTTTCGAGCACCTGTTTGTAATCAAAATTATTTCGGACCACCACTTCCGATAAAGTAAAAGCTTGGTTTTCGATGGCAATGGTGGTGTCTTGTGCAAACAAAGGCCCACTCACAAACATCAGTAATAACCAAGTATATTTTATCATTTAATAAAAATCATTTTGTAATCGATACGCGCCTTGCCTTTACTAATATCATTTAATTTGCCTTGTAATAATTTTTTACGAAGTGGCTTTAAATAATCGATAAATAATTTACCCTCAATATGATCATACTCGTGCAAAATAACACGGGCTGTTATACCATTAAACGTTTCGGTATATGTTTTAAAGTTTTCGTCTTGGTATTCTAATGTAACTGTTTCATGTCTAGCAACGTCTTCTCTAATATTTGGAATACTCAAACAGCCTTCGTTGTAAGACCAAACCTCACCAGCCAAATCAATAATTTTTGCATTGATCATTACTTTTTTAACACCAGGTGCATCCGGGTATTTACCTATTTCGTGGGGCTCTAAACTTTCAAAAATTTGAGCACTATCTATTACAAATAACCGGATGTCTTTATTGATTTGAGGCGCAGCAAGCCCTACCCCATTACTTGAGTACATGGTCTCCCACATATCTTCCAATAATTTAGGAAGCGACGGATAAGAAGCGTCTATTGAAGCACTAACTTTTCTTAAAATTTGGGCCCCATAGGCTACAATTGGAAGAATCATGAGAATTGAGTTGTTGAATAATGGCTATTAAGGTGCAAAAATACCCCCAATTATGCCAATCAACAAAAATAGACCTTACCGGTTTGCTAAATATTCCTGTAACATAATGGTAGCCGCTATTTCATCTACCATTTTTTTATTTTGGCGGTCCTTTTTTTTCATCCCCATATCAACCATGGCTCTAACTGCCATTTTAGAGGTATATCGCTCATCTACGGTTTGTATGGGAATGGCAGGAAATGTTCTTTTGAGCTGACCAATAGCTGCCTTAACAAGCGGCGTAGCATGGGTAGGTGTATTGTCTAAACTTAAAGGCGCACCAATTAAAATAAGTTCGATGGCCTCCGTTCGTAAATAGTTTTTTATAAAGGCGTGTAAATCTTTGGTGTCAACGGTTGTTAAACCCGTTGCAATAATTTGCAGTGGATCGGTAACGGCGAGGCCCGTTCTTTTTCCGCCGTAATCAATGCAAAGTATTCTAGCCAAAAGAGTAATAAATTTTATTTTAAAAATAACGCTACCAGTACATGTACACCAAATATAACACTTGCAATACCATTGGCTGTCATAAAAGCAATATTTACTTTAGATAAATTGGTAGGTGATACAATAGAATGCTGATAATACAACATCCCAATAAATACAAGGGCACCCTCCCAGTAAAAATATCCATAGCCTGCTTGCAATCCAGCTACAATTACTAGCACCGCGGCTACCACATGCAATAGCACCGATAAACGAAGTGCATTTACTTTTCCTAAATAAGTAGGAATAGAATGTAAATTTTGAGATGCGTCAAAATCAACATCCTGCATGGCGTATATAATATCAAAACCACTCACCCAACAAATAACAACACAAGAAAATAAAACAGGCAGCACTGCAAAGGATCCAGTAACCGCTAAATAGGCACCAATGGGCGCTAACGATAAACCAAGGCCAAGCACCATGTGACACAGTGCTGTAAAGCGTTTGGTGTAACTGTAAAATAAAATAACAAAAAGTGCTACGGGCGATAAATAAAAACAAATAGGATTGATAAAATAAGTAGCGGCCATAAAAATGACAGCGTTTAAAATAACAAAACGAAGCGCACTTGATGCAGCAATCACACCACTTGGTATTTCTCTAATGGCCGTGCGCGGATTTTTAGCATCAAAACTACGATCGAGGTATCTGTTAAAAGCCATCGCAGCACTACGGGCAGTAACCATGCACACAAGCACCAATAAAAATAATTGCAACATTTGTTTTTGCATCATCACTTCTAACATGGGTAGCCCCTTTGCAAGAGAAACCTCAAACACACCCATAAAAAAACCAATGAATGCAAAAGGCAACGCAAAAATGGTATGCGAGAACTTTACAAGACTTAAATATTTTTTAACCATCGGATAAATCTTTGTTAGATTTTAATTTCAACCATTTGACTGATTTGTTCGCACCATTTCCCAAAGCACAATGCCTGCTGCCACCGAAATATTAAAAGAGTGCTTCATCCCTTCTTGCGGAATTTCGATACAACCATCTGATGCAGCAATTACTTCTGATGCAACCCCTTCCACTTCATTGCCAAAAACAAGCGCAATAGGTTCTGTAAAAATTGTATTAAAATTAGAAAGAGAAATACTCCCCTCCGCCTGCTCCACAGCAAATACTTTGTACCCTTTACTTTTTAAATCCATAACCGCATCTAGCGTGTTTTGAACATACCACCAATCTACCGATTCGGTAGCGCCTAGTGCCGTTTTTTGAATATCACGGTGAGGGGGTTGCGGGGTGAATCCACAAAGCACAATCCCCTCCAATAAAAAACCATCAGCCGTTCTAAAAACACTCCCCACATTGTGCATGCTCCTGATATTATCAAGGATCACCACAATGGGTTGTTTTTGTGCAGTCTTACATTGTGCCAGGGATTTTCGGCCTAACTCATCCATGCTTAGTTTTCGCATGCCACAAAGGTAGTTTTAACCGCTCAAATAGAGAAGTGAATGTATAGCGTAAGATTGCTTATATTGAAACTAGTTTATTTGCAAACCTTTAATCAAAAGACATGAACAAACAACTTATTCAGCTAGGCTGCCTTCTTGCCTTGGCTTTTCCAGTAGCTAGTATAGCACAGGAAAATGTAGACCAGGCCATGATGCAAAAAATTAGACAAGAAGGCTTACAGCATTCTAAAGTAATGGATATCGCTTTTAATTTAACCGACAAAAGTGGAAGTCGTTTAACCAATTCTGCAGGCTTTAGTAGAGCCGCTAATTATGCAAAAGAAACACTTACAAATTGGGGTGTTGCAAAAGCAGTTATTGAACCATGGGGTGAATTTGGTAAAGGATGGGAATTAGAAAAAATGTATTTAGCAGTAACAGCACCTTATTATAAACCTTTAATGGCTTGGCCTAAAACTTGGACTGCTGGCACCAAAGGTTTAAAAAAAGCAACCCTACTACTCGTGGATGCAAAAGACTCTTCAGCACTTGAAGCATTCCGCGGACAGTTAAAAGGAAAAATAATTATACTCGATCAGCAAAATATGTATAAGCATAGTTTTACGGCTGATGCTAAAAGATACACGGACAATGAACTTGCTGCTATGGCTGCCGCAAAACCTGCAGCACCAAGAGGTGCGGCTCCCACCGATACCGCAGCACAGCGCAGAATGCGTGACGCCATGCGCGCTGGTGGTGGTAATGGTGCAGCGCGCGTATTATATTTATTAAAAGCGATGGCGTTGAAAGAAGGAGCTTATGCCATGATTTCAACTTCTACCCGTAACCATGACGGAACTATTTTTGCACAAGGTGGTGGTGCTTATAAAGGCGATGCCCCTGCTAACTTTTTAGACATGGCAGTTGGCGTAGAAGATTACAATACACTTTTACGACTTGCTAAATCTGGCACACCTGTAAATTTTGACCTCGATGTAAAAACAAGTTTTCAGGATAAAGATTTACAAGGCTATAATGTAATAGCAGAAATAGAAGGTACCGACCCACTCTTAAAAGATGAAGTTGTAATGATTGGCGCGCATTTAGATTCATGGCAAGCAGGTACAGGTGCAACGGATAATGCAGCAGGATCTGCCGTAATGATGGAAGCGATGCGCATTTTAAAAACCATTGGTGTAAATCCAAGACGTACCATTCGTATTGGTTTATGGAGTGGTGAAGAACAAGGTTTATTAGGCTCTAGAGGCTACGTTAAAAAAACATTTACCGGCGATCAGGCAGCTGCTGCCGATAAATTTTCTGGGTATTTTAATATTGACAATGGTACCGGAAAAATTAGAGGTATTTATTTACAAGGCAACGAAGCCTGCGGCCCAATTTTTAGTAGCTGGTTAGCGCCGTTTAAAGACCTTGGCGCTTCTACCGTAACCATTAGCACCACCGGTGGAACCGACCACCAATCATTTGATGGTATTGGCCTTCCAGGTTTTCAATTTATCCAGGATCCGATCGAGTACAATTCAAGAACACACCATAGCAATATGGACGTGTATGACCACCTTATAGAAGACGATTTAAAGCAAATAGCGACCATTGTAGCCGCCTTTGCTTATAATACCGCTCAAAGAGACGCTAAGCTGCCTAGAAAAGGTAAAAATTAGCCGTAGCTTCTTATATTTGCCACTATGGCAAAAGCGGCTTCAGAAACTCCTTTAATGCAACAGCACCGGGCTATTAAACAAAAATATCCTGGTGCTGTTTTGTTATTTAGGGTAGGCGATTTTTATGAAACATTTGGTGAAGATGCCATTGTTGCTTCAAAAGTTTTGGGCATCACACTTACCAAAAGAAACAATGGTTCTGCATCCGAAAATGAGTTGGCTGGCTTCCCGCACCATGCACTTGATACGTATTTGCACAAACTGGTTAAAGCGGGTCACCGTGTAGCTGTATGTGATCAATTAGAAGATCCAAAATCTGTAAAGGGAATTGTAAAAAGAGGTGTTACAGAAATGGTGACACCGGGCATTGCCACTTCCGATAAATTATTAGAACAAGGCAGCAATAACTTTTTAGCTGCTGTACATTTTTCAGATAAAGAAGACAGTTTAGGCGCTTCTTTTTTAGATATTTCTACTGGTGAGTTTTTTGTTGCAGAAGGCAACACCGAATACATAGATAAACTCTTACAAGGTTTAAAACCTGCCGAGGTTATTTTTCAACGCAATTTTCAAAAACAATTTGTTGAAAAGTTTGGCCCTAAGTTTTATACCTATACCATGGAGTCGTGGATTTTTGATGAAGATTTTGCTACCGAAAGTTTACTCAAACATTTTAATACCCATTCATTAAAAGGATTTGGTATTGAAGCCCTGCCGAGTGCTATCACAGCAGCTGGCGCCATCTTACATTATTTAAAAGAAACCGAACATCCAAATTTGCAGCACATTACGGGTGTGCAGCGTATGGAACGTGAAGACTTTTTATGGATGGACCGTTTTACCATCCGTAACTTAGAACTATTAGGCGCTGGTGTAGACCAAGGAAATTATTTATTAAAAGTTATTGATAATACAGTTAGCCCCATGGGCGCAAGACTACTGCGCCGCTGGTTAATTTTTCCATTAAAAAATACCACGGCCATCAATGAAAGACTAGACGCCGTTGAAACACTTATTAAAGACCAAACACTTCGTACAACATTATCTGCTGCTATTAAAGCATGTGGTGATATGGAAAGACTGGTGAGCAAAGTGCCATTAAAAAAGATCAATCCTAGAGAGGTTGTTCAGCTTGCTAGAGGTCTAGAACAAATTCAAATTATAAGGGAAGCTGCATCAAAAAGTAACAATAAAAAAATTGCAGATGCTGCTGCCCTACTAGATCCTATCCCAAGTATTGTTGAAACCATCTACCAGCAAATTGCAGAAAACCCACCAGTAGCTGCAAACAAAGGTGGTGTAATAAAAGATGGATTTCATGCAGAACTAGATACCCTCCGAAACATTGCAACAGGCGGTAAAGATTTTTTAGTAAACATCCAACAAAGAGAAGCTGCCGCAACAGGCATCTCCTCTTTAAAAATAAGTTTTAACAACGTTTTTGGCTACTACCTAGAAGTTACCAACGTACATAAAAACAAAGTGCCTGACACTTGGATTCGTAAGCAAACACTTGCCAATGCCGAGCGTTACATCACACCCGAGCTCAAAGAATACGAAGAAAAAATAATGGGCGCCGAAGACAAAATAACCGCCATTGAAATTGCTTTGTTTGACGGCCTATTATCGACCCTTCAAAATTATATTGCGGTTATCCAGTTAAATGCGCAGGTGATTGCACAGCTAGATTGCCTATGTTGTTTTGCTGACAATGCCCTTCAATTAAATTACTGCAAGCCTAGCATCCACGAGGGTTACGACCTGCACCTCACAGAAAGCAGACATCCGGTTATTGAAAGAAATTTACCACCGGGTGAGCCATATATTTCCAATGATATTGCCATTAATAATAGCACACAGCAAATTATTATTTTAACAGGACCCAACATGAGCGGTAAGAGTGCCATTTTAAGACAAACGGCGCTTATTACACTACTTGCACACATGGGCTCTTATGTGCCAGCCACGGCCGCTAAAATCCCTTTAACGGATAAAATATTTACACGCGTTGGCGCAAGCGATAATTTAAGTGGCGGCGAATCTACTTTCATGGTGGAAATGAATGAAACGGCAAGTATTGTCAATAATATTTCGGCACGCAGTCTGATTTTACTGGATGAAATTGGTAGAGGTACAAGTACCTACGATGGTATATCTATTGCTTGGAGTATTGTTGAATTTTTACACGGCGCTACAGCAAAACCAAAAACATTATTTGCTACCCACTACCACGAACTAAATGATCTAGAAAATTCGTTAACGGGTGTCAAAAATTTTCATGTAACACACAAAGAAGTAGGTAACAAAATTATATTCTTACGCAAACTAGCAGCTGGTGGAAGCACACATAGTTTTGGTATTCATGTGGCCACTATGGCCGGCATGCCTCCTGCACTTATTAGTAGAGCCAATGAAATTTTAGCAGTGCTAGAATCTAAATCTGAACAACCAAAAGAAATTGGCACCAAGCAACCAAAGCTGCAACTATCTATTTTTGATGAACATACCGTTACTTTTGAAAGCATCAGAACAGCGCTCAATAGTATGGACATCAATCAGCTCACGCCAGTTGAAGCACTCATGAAACTCAATGAAATTAAGGCTTTGCTAAAATAATTATTTAGCTAAATAGGTTTTAACGCGGCTGTAAACAGGCTCACTTAATGGCACTACCGGCAAACGAACTTCGTTTTCCAATAATCCCATTTCATGCATAAATGCTTTTACACCCGACGGATTGTTTTCCGCAAACATAATATCGTATCCTTCAATTAAAGGATCGTTGATTGCTTTTGCTTTTACAAAATCACCAGCTAAACATGCACGAACCATATTTGAAAATTCGGAAGGATATGCATTGGCTGCAACACTAATAACACCCTGCATACCACATGCAATTTGAGGAAGTGCTAATAGATCATCACCACTAACAACAACAAAATTAGAAGGCGCATCTCTTAAAATATCCATGCACTGCGCCATATCGCCACTTGCTTCTTTTAAAGCTACTACATTGGGGCAATCATTTGCCAAACGAATAGTTGTAGCTGCAGACATATTACGGCCTGTTCGTCCTGGTACGTTGTATAAAATAACAGGCTTAGGACTTGCCGCCGCAACCGCTTTATAATGCTGATAAATACCTTCTTGAGAAGGCTTGTTATAATAAGGAGCCGCACTTAATACAGCAACAGCTTTATCTAATGGTAACTTTTGCAAATCACTAACCACTTCGGCGGTATTATTACCTCCCACACCCACAATGATAGGCAACCTTCCCGCAGTATGGCTAAAAGTAAATTCTATGACAGCAATTTTTTCTTCTTTACTTAAAGTAGGAGTTTCACCTGTGGTACCAAGCGTAATTAAATACTCTACCCCTCCCTTAATTACGTGATCTATTACTTTACCTAGTGCGGTAAAATCTATACTCCCATCTTTTGCAAATGGTGTTACAAGTGCTACGCCTGTTCCTCTTAATTGTTGCTGTACTGTCATCATTTAAAATTATGCGGTTGTCTCTTCCCAGAATCCCATTTTGCAATATTTATCTATACGCTGGTTAATACGGTCTTGAGGAGCAATATGTTTTATTACATCTAATTCTTTAACAATAGCGGCCTTTAAAAGTTCGGCAGCTTCAGAATAATCCCAGTGTGCACCACCGAGTGGCTCATGCACAATTTCATCAACAAGCCCAAAACCTTTCATGTCTTTGGCCGTTAATTTTAATTGCTCTGCGGCTAGTTCTTTTTTATCCCATGAACGCCATAAAATTGAACTACAACTTTCAGGAGAAATTACGGTATACCAAGTATTTTCCATCATAAGTACACGGTCGCCAACACCAATGCCTAAAGCACCTCCACTCGCACCTTCACCAATAATCACAACAATCACCGGCACTTTTAAACGGATCATTTCATAAATATTTCTGGCAATGGCTTCTCCTTGTCCACGCTCCTCTGCTTCAAGTCCTGGAAAGGCACCAGGCGTATCTACGAGTGCAATAACAGGCTTATTAAATTTTTCTGCTAAACGCATGAGACGAAGCGCTTTTCTGTAGCCTTCCGGATTGGCCATACCAAAATTACGGAGCTGCCTCATTTTTGTATTGATCCCTTTTTGCTGGCCAATCACCATTACCGTTTCACCATTGAGTTGCGCAAAACCACCCACCATTGCTTTGTCATCTTTTACATTGCGGTCGCCATGCAATTCAACAAAGTTGGTAAACATGTTGTCAATGTATTTTAAAGTATACGGCCTATCTGGATGTCTACTTAATTGTACACGCTGCCATGGTGTTAACGAAACAGTTAAATCTTTTCTTTTCTCAAGAATAGAAGCTTCAAGCTGCGCTAGCGTTTTACTATAATCTATTTTGGGATTCTTTTCTTGTAACTTTTTAGTGTCCTCGATTTGCTCAAATAATTCCTTAATGGGCGTCTCAAATTCTAAAAATTGTCTATTCGGGTACTGTGGCATAATAGCTGCGAATTTCGGTAAAATTAGGGGTTCAAATATTTTTCAGAAAAGATTTGTTTATGAAATGTGTTTACCCTTATCTTTGCCGTCCTGAAAACGACCTGAAAAGGTAATTTTTGGAGGTTTGGATCGGTAGTTCAGTTGGTTAGAATGCCGCCCTGTCACGGCGGAGGTCGCGGGTTCGAGTCCCGTCCGGTCCGCAGAAAAGCCTAAGTATCAATTACTTAGGTTTTTTTATGCCCAAAAGTCCCACATATATCCCACATTTTTTTGTTCTATTGAGTTTCAGAGGATATTATAGCCTCATTTATAGCGATTTTAGTACTCATTTTAGGGTGCTTCTTTCTAAACTATTACATACCTCCAACTCATAGTTTAACCTCCTTCATAACTCACAATTTGGGTGCATAACCCTTAGTTTAAAAATAGTTCAAAGATTTTAGCCAAATTCTTTGCGTTTTCTCATTCTCCATCATATTTATATAAAACACACCAATCTATGAGGGTTTCTACCAAATCCTTAATATACCATAGGTGTATCTAATAATGAACAATATGATTACAGCAAACAAAGCAAAAAGAAGGAAGAAAGTAAGCAATTGCATATCTGCCACCATCCAACCTAACTACTCAAATGAATATGCCAATTGGTTAGGAACTATGGATTGGAAATATATGATAACTATAAGGAAGAATTATAGAACTACTCCCAATATGGTAAGGAATATAGCCACTAAGCTATTCAAAGATATTTCGGACATCAATACCCTTACTTATGTAGGAGAAAGGGATGGTTTAGATAAGAGTAACTATCACTTACATATACTTATATATACGAAGGATACAATGGGATTAGAGCATCAATTGGATAAACACTCTAAAAGAATAAGTAAATATGATACCTTTTATGTAGAACCGATTCGGGATAGATATGAAGCGGCTAAATACATCACTAAGCATTTCAATTGGAACATCAAAGTTGGAGATGATATTGTATGGGACCTTTTAACTAAATAAAAACAATAAAATATATGAACACATTAATTAACACAACCCTATTAGAAGATAGAGATTTAATAACCATTGAAGAACTATCTGAATCATTAAGAATGTCACAAAACACAATCTATCGTATCAGTTTTAGAGGAGAACTTAAACCCTTAAAGTACAGAGGTAGAAATTATTGGAAGGTTGAAGATGTGAAAAGCTATTTGATAGGTAAAGGGATATTGAGAAGTGAGAACTCTATCAAAAGTACATTGGCAATCTAAATGTACCACATTATGATATGGATTGTATGAAGCACGCTATACAATGAGTGTAGAAAAGTGACCAACTTTAGTTTCTCGTAATCATAGACAAATAACTTTTTGAAAAACCCTAACATACCCTTTCAAATATCGGGGATAAAAATTTACAGAAGTAGAAAAAATATCAAAATAGAAAGAAATGAAATTCAATAGCTATGAAATAGATGATATACTATTTAATCGCCAACTAAGCCTTTACCAAAGGATAGATGATTTGATTAAGAAGCATTTCAATGAATTAGATTCAGATAGATTGGCGGTACTCAGCCGTACATTATTAGAATTGGAGGAAAGAATGCAATTATATAAAAAAGGATTACAACATAGTGAACTCTTTGGAGTAACCTATCGTAATAACCGAAAGGAGAGGAAATTAGAGGGTTTATCCCTTATGGAGATACTAAGTTCCATATAAAAGAAAAACCCCATTAGATTCACTCTAATAGGGTTTATTTCTTTGGAAACATTTGTTATGATTTAATTGTTATACAATTTTAAAATATAATCATATACGAAATTATTATACCCAATCTCAGTAGTGGTTAATCCATCCCAACTAAATGGACCAACATCTATACAACCATCAGAATCAATATCAATCATTTCCCACGTATTCCCATCTTTATAAATTTTAGTACAATCTTTTAATAACAAACCTTTAATTTCAATTCCATCATTACTAAAAGGTTTGTAATAATACCCACCAATACTTTCTAAGTAGATTATACTATCTAATTGTATTGTTTTTTTCATATTTTACATTTTGTATTTTCAATTTGATTAATTAACCAATCTCTTTCACAATTCAATATGTAATACATTTGGTCATCTTCATCACTCCACATAGTTTCGTGCTGAAATGGTTCAACCATATACTTTGGGTTTGCGATTGGTTTAGCCGAACGAATATGTTTTATTAATTTCTCATCAATATTTTTCAATTGTTCATTAAGATATTCTAATATTACTTCATTTCTTATCATAGTTATTATTTTAAATTATTTCAGTTTTATTTTCAAATCGCATTCTATCAAAAATAGTTAATCCGAAATCTGAATTTATGTGGTTATAGAAACTCTCTCTATTGGTGAACTCATATCTACCAAAACCGAAATCTGAATTAACACAATAAATACTCTTATCAAATGGTTGATTTTCTCTATAATCCCAAATAACAAAAAATTCCAATTTTGATTTTTTGTGAACACTAAACTCACAAATACTGAAATACTTAATCTCAGTAGTTAGTTGATTTTCTTTACCCTTAAATTCGGGGTTCTTTCTAACAACAGTACTTTTATTTCCCCAATCAGAATAGGAATCAAATATTTCTAATTCTAATTTTGTTTTAATGTGGTTTGATACCTCATTAAATAATTGTTTTGTTTTGATTTTACTCATAACTTTTTGTTTTTATAGTAGTTTACCCTCTACTTTTTTTATTAATTAAACTCTTATTTAAATTTTATTAGTTGAATAATATGGTTGGATTCAAACCAACGAATGTGTACCTTCAGATTACCCCACTAACAGTACATCCTTCATATATCGGTTGGAGTAAACCTATCTTAACATTGTTTTTTTTACAATACTCCTATGGGATTTTAAGTGTGTGCTTCACCTCACCTCATATTTTCAACTCAATATTTTCAAAAAACTATTTTGTTTCTCTAATTCATTTACTCACTCCCCTCCAATACAGAGCTATGTGTTTTATGCAGCGGGTAGCACACCTTTTAGGGAACTTTCCCCGCAGAGACCATTCTCATTGTATTGGAGTTCGTTATCACTCCCCTCCAATACAGAGCTATGTGTTTTATGCAGCGGGTAGCACACCTTTTAGGGAACTTTCCCCGCAGAGATTAAAAGATTTACTAACTTTAAATCAAACGAAAACCTATGGCAAAAAGAATTGAAGGGTTGGGAGAAAAAATGAAAGAGAGAGAAAAGTTTGAAAAACTCCCTAACGAAATAAAGACATCAGTTTATAAGTTTTTAACTGCAAATAGAAAAATCAGAAGATTGAATAGATTAGCAGATAATCTGAAAATTGAATTCAAAAAAGAATTGAACAAAATTGAAGATTTAAAAAAAGTGCAAATAAAGATTGAAAATGAGAATTTTAAAAACATTAAAAATCTACCACACAACTATTTTACTATTTCTCAATTATATGTAAACAAAGAAAAAAATAAGAAATCATATATTGTAGATATGATATGGTGTGGTGAAAGAAGAAAATTCTCACTCGGCACAAATCTCAAAGAGATACAAAATATATGTAGAAAATATAATAAAGAATTGAGAACGGAGATATCTGATAGAAATTATAAAAACATTATAATTGAAAGCATCAAATATCCACTAAATGAATTTTTACTCAAAAATGGTAGTAAAAAGTATACAGAACAAAGTATTCAATTTGATAAAAGTAAAATGAAGTTTAAATATGAAAAAGGAACGGCTTATGTAGATATTACAAAATCATCAAACAAAAGGACGAAATTGAAAGAGGGGATGAATGCTACTACCCCAACAAAGATGAAAAAGGCAAATTATAATGATAGCAAAAATAAGCGTTGGCCAATACCCAATTTAAATATCAATCCTAATTGATATAACGCAATTAATAAAAATACTCCTTTATTCAATGAGTATTTAATAAATGAAGAAAAGGACCATTTAGAATGTAAAAAAATAATAACTAACAATACAAAGGGAAAAAAATAAAATTAAACTTTATGAAAAAATATCTGATTTTAGCATTTCTATTATTATCAATAAGTTCTTACTCACAGAATTTCACTTTTAATAGAGCATTATTTAATGGTTCATTTATTAAGATGAAAGGAGAGGTTATTTTCACAGATTCAACGATGTCAATTACAACCAATGGGATACCTTCGATTCAAAAAGTTATTACTATTTCAAAAAAAGAGAACTACCAACAATTTAAAGTTGTTTCAGATACTCAAACAGATATTGATATAAGAATCACATTCTCTGCTAATCCTTATGTTCAAAAAAAGGATGAAACATTTACACTTCAATATGAAGCTAAAGACAATTTCAGTAATCAATATACCCGAATACTTTATTATTTAATTCCACAAAATAATTAATTCGCCTTCTTCTGAATTTAAATATCAATCCTAATTGATATAACGCAATTAATAAAAATACTCCTTTATTCAATGAATATTTTTGAATTAAAAATAGCATCTATTCTATCTTTTTTAATTCTGAATCCACTACCGTGGTCGTGTGTTTTACCAAAACTTTTACCACCAACTCTTTTATTGACTCCTATCCTTAGGTCTAATCTTATATTACCACTTTCAATTTCTGAAATAAATTTATTAAAATCTAAATCAAAAAATACTTCTGCTTTTGTAAAATGATAAAACTCAATTTTATCTTTTTTTTGCACGTCTGCTGTTACAATGAAAAGTTTGTTGAATTTTTTTTGAGTTGTTTTTCTTAATATTTCAAAGCTGTAATTAGTTTCAGTATGAATTATTGAGTTATTTAAATCTTTTATATGTAACGAAATAGTTTCATTCTCCTTATCAACAAATAATTTCATATAATATTTTTCATATACTAAGCCCCAATTATGTGCATATATTGATGCATATAGTTTCTTAAGCCCCAAATCTTCATCACTTCTTACCTCTCCATAATTTTCTCTTAATATTTTGTTCGCACCTCTTTTTGGATTTGAAGGTGATTTAGAAAAAAGAGATACAAATGAATCACTCAAATCTCTTTTACTTTTTATTTCAAATCCGTTAAAATCGGGATTGCATAAGTTATTTTCAACTACTCCTAAATAATCTTCAAAAGTGTTACCTATTCCTCCATCTTTATTTGTTAGCCTACTATTTTGAACAAATCCCAATTTTTTAATCCTTAGGAATTCATCTTTTAGCTTTTTTAGTTGATTAGCGTTATCTGTCATAATTACTTTTTTGTGGCTTTTTAAAAATGTCTTATTTTTGTTAAAAGACACATTATGGGACAATTTAGTCAATTAAATTAATTATGGCAAAAGAAAAAAAAGGAATTGAAGTAGATATTATTTACAATGAAAATTGTATTGAAACGCTAAAAAAGATGAAAGATGATTCAATTGATTTGGTAATTACATCGCCTCCTTACAATATGAATTTGAGAATTAGAAATGGGCAGTATTGTTCTCGCCAAATTGTAAAAGAAATAAGTACTAAATACGCTGATTTTGATGATAATTTACCAATAGAAGAATACTATGAACTTCACCTCAGTATTTTAAAAGAATTACTGAGAGTAAGTAAAATGGTCTTCTATAATATTCAGATTGTAACGGGTAGCAAAAGGCCCATTTTCAAAATTATTGGAGAACTTAATGAAAATTTAAAAGATATTGTTATTTGGGATAAAGGTTACGCTCAGCCCGCAATGGCTGAAAAAGTACTCAACAGAAGAACCGAATTGATTTTAATCTTTGATAAAGAAAGTGCTATAAGTAGACAATTTGAAAAAGCAAATTTTAAGAGAGGGACATTAGATGATATATGGCAAATTAAAAGAGGAAAAAAAATCCATTCTGAACACGGCGCAGTTTTTCCCGAAGAATTGGTCTATACGATTTTAAATAATTTTTCCAATGAGGGAGATATTGTATATGACCCATTTATGGGTACGGGTTCAACAGCAGTTGTAGCGAAAAAAATGAATAGAAAATTTATTGGTAGTGAGATTAGTAAAGAGTATTTGAAAGCAGCAAATAAACGTATTAGCGAGGCTGACGGATTTTTATTTCCCTTATGATTTAATAATTGTAGTATTAAAGTTTAGAAAAGTGATTCATTTTAGAGGTATTACAAAATGTCTGATATTAACAAAAGTGGACATTGGGACCATTTTCATTGACTTCCAATTAGTTGTGTAAATAGTGATTTTTGAAATGTCCCGTTTTATATATTATTTCTCATTATCAGACATATTACATATCTTTGACATACAAACAAAGAATATGACAACTTCGATAGACAAAACCTCTGATTACCTCTCCACTGAGGAACTAAGAAAACTGAATAGATACTTCCAAAACCAAAAGAACTACTCTATGGCACTCCTAATTGAGTTCGGATTTAGAACCTTACTACGATTCAGTGATTTAGAGAGGTTTAAATGGGAGGATATATTGGATATGGATGAACTTACCCTTAATGAGAAGAAAACCAATAAGAGAAGGGCAATTAAGGTTGGTGGGATATTAAAAGATATTATATCTAAAACTTATGAACTTATGGGGTCCCCTTCTTTAGATTGTGAAGTATTTGATTATACCCTTCGCCATACTAACCGATTACTTCAAATTGGGGCAAAAGAAATAGGAATCCGTAAGAAAAATATCTCTACCCATAGCCTAAGAAAAAGTGGGGCGAGATTTATATGGGAGGAATTTAATAAATCAGACGAAAGTTTGATTAAATTGAGTATGGTATTAAACCACTCTTCTTCTGCAATTACGCGAAGATATTTAGGTATCACTAAAGAGGAGATCGCGGATATATACGAAGGTTTTAATTTTAATTTATAAGTATGAAATTATTAGAGATTACTACTTCAATTGTGATGGCAAAATTCTTTATTGGCAATAAGTTATTCAAAAAAACGATAGAAAATAGCAGTAATGATATTATAAAGCTAATTGATAATAAAATTTATAAAAAGTCAGAAATAGACAATATAAATCAAATTAAAGAAAATTTATTGAAAATAAAATATCCTCAATTTGTTATAATTAATGAAGTAGGATATTATTACGATATTTTTTACATAGATAAAAAAAATGGAATTTCTTCTGTTTTTAATATAGAGATTATAAAGAATGGTGAAAAATCAATTTTAGTATTTAGTAAAGATTTGCAGATAAACAAAAAAATGGAATACTTTTTCTTTTTGTTTTATTGGTTTGGGTTGATAACAATGATATTCGAAATTGTAACATTCCTTTATAATTTATTCGGCAATAGCTCATATGAAATTAAAATCAATGAATTTGGAATGACTTTATTTTATTTAATAATTGTTCCAATTTGGGGATTGTGTATTAAATATTATATAAACACTATTGTTTCAAAAAAAATTAAGCTATTTATGAATCAATTTGAAGAATTAATTTTAAAATAAAAAATATTAATTCTTTACAACTGATATTTTAATCTTACTTAAATCCAAATCATCAACTTTGTGAATCATCCTATGGCAATTAGCACAAAGCAATATCAAATCCTTTTCAGTTGTTTTAGTCTCCCCATCCAACTTATGTAATGGAACTATATGGTGTGCCTCAATAAACCCATCCCCTATCTTACCATATACCTTTGAATAGTTAAACCCACAATTTTCACAATATAAGCTGCCATTCTCTTTAACGAACTTCTTTTTCTTATCTTCTATAACCTTTGAGTTTCTTTCTCTGTATCTATGATATTTGTATAAAACTTTACCCTCCTTCCTATCATTACTTTCCTCATCCTCATCCATTTCCCTAATTTCTGATGAGATGGTTTCATTATTAGTTAAGGATTTTATCCCTTTTGCTAATTCACCTAATAACTCTCTTTGATTGAAGAACTCATTAAACACTTCCTCATCTAACTTACTACCTCCCTCTAAACCCTTACCATTATATGAAGTGTCAAATGCTTTAAAATTCATCAACTTCATATACACCCCATTCTCATTCCTAAATTTCTCAAATTCTACCTTATTTGAAACAATTGGGAGTTTATTTAGGGTATCTGACAGTTCTGCAACCTTTGGGTCATTCTTTTGAATCTTATTTCCATTATGGTTTAGGTATAAATCTAAACAAAGTATAATCTCATCTCTTAACCATTTAGGGCTTCTCATAATATTAAATAAATTATTGTTTCTTTACTTTTTCTTTTGAAGGAATCAATTTGCTCAACTCGACTAAGAATTCAGATTCAGACAAAATCCCATTTTTCCTTTTTTGCAATAACATCTCAGTCTTTGCTTCAACACTTTCCTTTTTTGATTTAGTGCCTTTAGGTCCAATAAACTCTCCTTTACCCATAAATGCACCCATTGTCTGAAACTCCTCTTTCACTTCATCCCTTAGTGAATTTACATAATATTTGAACATCTTCTCATCACTATGTCCACTTATCTTCTTAATATCAGTAGGTGAAATCTTTTGAGATAAAGCAAAATTAATAAATGTCTTCCTACCCATATGTGTATGTAATACTTCATATAGTTTCTTCTCATCCTCAGTTCCATCTTTATAACCACTTCCACTTCTGACTTCAATATTTACCATATTACTCAAATCACCTTTAACTTCTAACCCTATCCTCTTTAACATTGAATTGGTGTTCGCATTGGAAAGGAACTTATCTCCAACAAATCGCGGAAATAGATAATGAGTATCTACCTTATTACCATCATTTCTTTTTCCATTCTTATCTTTTGAATATTTCATCCAAATTGCCCTACTCATCTCATTCATTGGTATTGTAGTGGGTGCAGATGTTTTTAACCTAATTAATTCAAAACAATCCTTAGCGAAATCAAAATCTGTTACTTTTAGATTTGCAGCATCTACATAAGCCAAAGATGTTGAACAAAGGAAACAGAAGAAATCCTTTACTACTTCAATTGATGTGTATTTCTTACAATGGGGTATTATTTCAACATTGTCATCCTTATCATATTTCCTTTGATCAAATACATCATCAACAAAGAAATATCTCTCTTCTTTCTTCTTAAATGTTTCACATTTGGGATTATACACTCCCTTTAAACTATAATGGAAATCGGTAAAATTATAAATGGATTGAAGTTGCTTTGTAGTTAATGCTAATATTGTCCTATTTGATACTTCTTTAAGATTTGGAGAATCAAATCTTCCTAAATCAATATTGTGAAAATCCATCTTCATAGCCCATCTTAAAAAGTTTCTAAATGTGGAATTGTATTTATTTACTGATGAATTGGCAAATGAATGGTTTTTAATTGCCCATTCTCCAAATTCTCTAAATAAGGTATATCTATTCCTTAATTCCTCAAATTGAATTGAAATCTGTTTTTTTGATTTAAAGAAATCCTTCCATCTTTCCATTATTCTACTATTCTTTTGAAAAGTGGTCAATCTCATATTATCACCTATACTAACCCTACTCCTTAAATGAATAATATATTCATCAATAGTTTCAATAATAAAAAATGTGTTTATCCTCGCTTCGACATCTGTATTTTCAAACTGATTAATCTTTGAAACTTTATACTTTTGTTTTACCAATAAAGCAGTTGGTGTTTTCTTATTTAATCGTAACGATTGAATAACATCCTCAATAGTTCTTTTAATATGCTTTAGTTGATTGTTCTTATACTCAGAATCAGCTTCTTTCTTTTTAATGGGATTTAGCTCATTATCCTTATCAAAATTGTCATATGAGGAAAGGTTAACTCCACAAAAGAAATCAGCTCTGCTATCCCTATTGTAGGTATATCGTATTCTAACCCTATTATATTCATCATTAGGTTTTATATAGAATTTTAAAGATGGCATCTGCTAAAATTTGAATAAAAATAAGTGTTTTATATCATTTGTGGGACCAAAAGTCCCACAAATATGTCATTTATATATTATATATTAGTTATAACTGTTTGATTATCAATATACATGTCAGTATTTATAATATAAATTAACTCCCGTCCGGTCCGCTTTAAAACACTTAACCCATTGATTTTCAATGGGTTATTTTATGTCTGTAGCTGAAAGTGTAGCAAACGGGTTCTTTCTACCCTATTTTTTCATCAGTTAAGATAAGGTTTATAATTTGATGAGTTTCATTATCTCTTTCTGCTATTCATTTACTTAAATCATCCCTTTTCATATCTTGACCTAATGTGTATTTATATTCTTTTGAAAAATATTTTGTACACTCAAATATCATCAAGATGAGCTTATACACATCCCGATAAACTGGCAACTCGTAATATAAGGCCATTTTGTATTCTTTAAATTTTTTCCCCGAATAGTAGAGATAGGTGAGATAATTAAGTTGACAAATAGTTAAAAAGCCCTAATGGCACGAACATTAAAGCTGAGGTTCTTACTTGAGTTTAACTTTTGCCCATCATAGAAATCCTGGGCCCAGGCTTGGTCGGAGAAAAACTCCGTAGAACTCCAATAGAAGCCTGTCCCAAAACCTCCGACCACTGATTTTTTTAAATAAAGTAAATCAAGTTCATGCTTTGAAGGTAAGTACCAATCACCATATGTTACTCCGCCAACATTTACTGAATACTCATTACAAAACGTTGCAGCAAATGCTGAAACATCTAAAGCTCCTTGATTTGCAATAATTAATACTGTATTTTTTAATCCAGCCCCAACCCCATCTGCCCTTGCTCTTGTATTTGTATTTGTACCGCCATACCACCTAACTCCGCTAATCTTATCTGATGTTGCAGCAATTAAACCATGTTTACCATTGTCATATACATAAAACACAATACCTCCACCATAAGTCTCCCCAATAGTGTGAACGTCTCCTCCTCCAGAAGGGGTTGTCCAAATTAAAGTTTCACTTCCAGTAGATGTTAATACTTGACCATTAGTACCAGCTGCAATTAATCCTGTTCCACCTTTCGCTATTGCTAATGTTGTTCCATTCCATGTACCACTAGTGATGGTTCCAACTGTTGTAATATCGGTACCAACTAATTTACTAGCTGCTATACTTCCTCCTAATTGTGCATTAGTTATTCCTGCTGTACTAGATAAATTACTTGCGGTTAATCCTGTTGCAGAAATTGTTCCTGCACTTATTGAAATTCCAGAACCTGCAGTTAATGCTGTTTGTTTTGCATTAAATATAGTCCAATCTGTGCTACTTAAATATCCATTAACAGAAGTAGTAGCTGCAGGAATAGAAATTGTATTAGTTACTCTTGATAATGGGGAGGTAAGAGTTAATGGGACTTCAAAATCTGCTGTATTATTATTTGCTGCAGTACCAAAAGTCCGATAGGCTAATACATCTGACCCAACTGCCAATCCTAAATTTGTTCTTGCTGCACTTGCTGTAATAGCACCCGTTCCTCCCTTTTCAATAGCTAACTCTGTTGCACTCCATACGCCACTAGTGATTATTCCAACTGTATTTAAATTTGATAATGAGGTTAATGTCGTGTTTGCTGTTGCTGTTATATTTCCCGCTAATGAAGCTGTTGCAGCATTGCCTGTTATATTCCCGATTACTTTTGATCCACTCACTGTATTAATCTTTGCATCTGTTACTGCATCATCAGCTATTTTGATGGTAATAATGCTGCCATCTGAAATACCACCTGATGCATTATTTGCTGTCACATAATCTTTTACTGCTTTTTGAGTCGGAAATAAAATATCACTAGGTGATGTTCCACCTAAATCAACAGCTGTAGATTTATTTAATGTATTTTCTTTAAGTGCTAATCCACTAGCAACGTCTGTTGTGTTTGCTTTTAAATTTATTCTGTTTGATAAATTTAGTGTATCCCTTGCTATTCGACTACTTAACATGGCAGCTGTATCTGATATCTTTAACTTAGTCAGAAGTGCTGAATCCGTATAAGTTTGT
>CAMCDT010000013.1:0-53545 GCA_945873615.1 Sediminibacterium ginsengisoli
TTGGACTTATGTGGGTGGCGATATATTATTTATTGAAACCATTTTAAGTGATGGCAAGGGCGAAATTAAGCTTACCGGTAATTTGGGCAATGTGATGAAGGAGAGTGCCACTACCGCGTTAAGTTATTTACAAGCCAATGCTAAAAAATACGGCATCGATCCTGCAGTGTTTTCTAAAAAGAATATTCACGTGCATGTACCAGAAGGTGCTACGCCAAAAGATGGTCCAAGTGCAGGAATTACCATGCTTACTTCTTTAACATCTGCATTTACGGGTAGAAAAGTAAAACCATATTTAGCCATGACCGGCGAAATCACCCTTCGTGGTCAGGTACTTCCGGTAGGGGGCATTAAAGAAAAAGTGTTGGCGGCTAAAAGATCTGGCTTAAAGGAGATTATCATGTGTGCGCAAAATGAAAAAGATGTCAATGAAATTGACAAGGCATTTATTAAAGGAGTAACTTTTCATTATGTAAAAACAATGCAGCAAGTTGTAGACCTTGCCCTTGTTTAATTTTTAAAAATCACAACTGTTTTATGCGCGCCCGTTTACTCTTTGTTTTTTTATGGGTTGGAGTAGTGCATGCTTTTGCGCAAACACAAGGAGGTAATCCGGTATTTAGTTTTTTAAAAAATCCAGCTACCGCAGAAGTTGCTGCTCTAGGAGGATCTAATGTTTCACTCATCGGAAACAATGTAGCAGCGGGTTTTTCAAATCCGTCATTACTAAGGCCTGCGCATCATGGTCAGGTGGCTACTTCATTTTCAAGTTTACTAGCGGGCATTAATCAGTATAGTTGTATGGCTGGTTATACTGTTGGTGCGCAAAATATAGGACTCGGTGTTCAATATGTAAATTATGGAAGCATCGATCAAACAGATGCTGCTGGTAATGTGTTAGGTATGTACCGCCCAACTGATTTTGCGGTTCAATTAGGTACAAGTAAACAATATAAAGACAAATGGTGGCTGGGTGCTGCTGCAAAATTTATTCATTCAAATTACAGCGCTTACCGTTCATCTGCACTTGCATTGGACGCCTCACTCACTTATTTTGATGAAGCCGCAGGGCTACAAGCAGCAGTAGTGGTAACCAATATGGGAACACAATTAAATGCATATGCAGGCGCCGTAAAAGAAGAACTTCCTTTTGAAATAAATGCTGGTATCTCTAAAAAATTAGCAGATGCACCTCTACAATTTTCACTGACCTTACAGCAGTTACAGCGCTTTAATTTACACGGATCAGATACGAGTTTTATTATTTCAGAATCCGGCAAACAATTTTCAACCATTGAAAAAATGATGTCGCATGTGGTGTTAGGAGCGCAGTTAACCGTCAATGAAAATATTCATTGCAACCTTGGTTACAATGTGCTGCGCAGACAATCTTTAAATGGATACAATATCACCAATGGGCTTAATGGCGTTACTTTTGGTGTAGCGGTGCTCATGCAAAAACTACATATCAATTACGCCACAGGATTTTACCAGCGCAATATGTTTCATCAGTTATCCCTGAATTTTAATTTTGTCAATAAAGCACTCTAGTACCGCGGAGTGATTAAAAAATTTATTTAATTCCCTCCTTTTTTTGGAAGCACTGCTTTTGGTTTATCTATTGGTTTTGTTACAACAGCAGGCGGCGGCGGTGTTTGTTTTTTAGGATCGGAAGGTTTAGGATCTGTGGCAGGTTTTGTGTCCGTTGCTTTTTGTGATTCAGGTGCAATGTCTTCGGCTTTAATATCAAGTGGCACTGCATAATCACCTTCTGTACCCGTTCCTAAATCTTCACTTTCGGCACCTAATACAGGTGGGGTATTATTTAAATAATCCAGCATGATTTCATTTTCAACCATGTCAGGTTTACTAAATGTAAGTTTGGTATCAATACCACAGTTAGCATCTGCGGCGGCTTTGCCAAAAAAGTAACCCCAAATAGGTAATACGGCTCTACCACCTTGCCCCCATGCGCTCTCTTTATTAAAATGTATAAAACGGTCGTCGGCACCAACCCATCCACCTGCAATAAGTTGAGGGGTATAACCTATAAACCAGCCATCACTATTTTCATTGGTGGTTCCTGTTTTTCCGGCAATAGCCATATCAGGCACATAACTCCACATGCCGCGTCCTGTTCCGGCGCGCATCACACCTTCCATCATTTTAGCAACTGAGTAGGCGGTCACTTCACTAATAATTTCTTTTCTTTTTGGCGTAAAGGTTGCTAGCACATTTCCATTTCTATCTTCGATACGTGTAATGTACATGGGCTTTACATTAAAGCCTTTACCCGGAAACATACTGTAGCTCTGCATCATTTCATACAATGAAATTTCACAAGCACCCAGTGCGATAGAAGGGTATGGATCAATATTAGCAGTGATATCGCTACGCTTTAAAAATTCAACCAAACGTTTAGCACTGTTGTTGCCTTCGGTATCTAGTTGTTTTAAAATATATGCCGAGGCACAGTTGCGTGATTGTGCAAGTGCTGCAGCCATTGGCATCGACTGGCCTGTACATGATTTACCTGTGGCAGGCACAAGACCATAGCTACCAAAACTTTGTTGTTGGTCATACACCGTTGTGTTAGGTGTAAAGCCAGCTTCTTCAATCGCTAAACTATAGAGTAGGGGCTTCATGGTAGAGCCCACTTGTCTTTTGGTATTGATATTAACGTGGTCGTATTTGAAACTCTTAAATCCAATGCCACCTACCCATGCTTTCACTTCGCCTGTTAATGGATCCATGACCATAAAGCCTGCTTGCAACATTTGACGGTGATACTTGATAGAATCGTATGGCGTCATCACCGTATCTTTTTCACGCGCATCGTTCCAAGTAAAAATGCGCATGTTTACTTTTTCTGAAAATGTTTTTTTAATTTCTTCTTCGTCAAGTCCTTCGTTTTGCAAGTTGCGCCAACGGTCCGATTGCTTCATGGCATTTTGCAAAACATTTTCGTAGCCTTTCCAAATACTTCCGTCTTTGATATTGGCTTGGGTGTTAAATATTTTTTGTAGGTAGTTCATGTGCTTACTCACGGCTTCCTCTGCGTACTGTTGCATGCGCGGATTGATGGTGGTATAAATTTTTAAACCATCACGGTAGAGGTTGTAGTTGTCGCCATTTTGTTTGGTGTTTTCTTTACACCATTTTTTTAATTCTTCACCAAGTATCATTCTAAAATAAGGTCCCAATCCCGCGGACTCATCAAGCTTTTTATAATTGAGCTCGATAGGGGTTAGTTTTAGTTTTGCTGCTTCTGCCTCCGGTAAATAATTGTTACGCACCATTTGACTGAGTACAGTGTTGCGTCTGTCAAGTGCTAATTTTGGATTGCGGCGAGGGTTGTATAGGGTGGCTCCTTTTAACATACCAATGAGTACCGCCGACTCCTGCACATTTAAGCGGTCTGGCTCTTTTTGAAAAAATGTTTTAGCCGCATTTCTAATGCCAAATACATTGTCTCCAAATGCAACCGTATTTAAATAAAGGGTAATGATTTCTTCTTTGGTAAAATTTCTTTCGAGTTTTATGGCAATTAGTGATTCTTTAATTTTTTGAATCATTCGGAGTAAAATATTGCTCGTACTCCAGTTATTGGTAAATAAATTTTTTGCCGTTTGCATGGTAATGGTGCTCGCACCACCTTCGCTTCCTAAAAAAAACAGGGCTCTTCCGAGTGAGCGCGGGTCAATTCCTTTGTGGTCATAAAAGCGTTCATCTTCGGTGGCTACTAGTGCATTTACAACATGCTTGCTAATGTCTTTGTATTGAACGTTTATGCGGTCTTCTAAATAAAATTTTCCCATTAGGGTTCCATCCTGTGCATATACCTGACTGGCTAATGATGCTGTTGGATTTTCGATATCATCGATAGAAGGCATGCTGCCCAGCCATCCAAAATTAATCATGAGTAAAAAGAGGCCAAGGCCGCCCATACTCCAAAAAAAGATGCGCCAAAAGACACGAACAGGTTTTGACATTTCCATAATGATGCGTTTAATATTATTGGCCTTCCTCTTTTTTGGCAGGCTGTTTATTGATTTCTTTTTCTATGGTTTCTCGTTGCTTTAATACTTCTAAAACAGCAGCCGCTTTTTTTGCGATGCTACTTTCTTTATAGTTGGCTATAATTTTATTTAATTTTTGTATCGCAGCACTGTCTTCTTTGTTTTTCATAAGAAGGGTTGCTTCCATAAATAAAAACTGTGGTGCCCAAATGTCTTTTCCGAATTTAGCGGTGGCTTCTTCTTTTAGGGCAAGTGCTTTTTCGTATTCTCCTTTGGTAAAATACTCGTAAATAGTATTGAAGGTAATATCTGCACCGCTAATGCTAGGTGTACTATTTGATTCTTTTTTGGATAGCAACTTACTGCTTGGAAATTTAACTTGAAAAAGTTTTTGTACCGAATCTGCTTTTTGTGCATCGCCAACAACGCTGTAGCAAAGTGCTAGGTTATGGTATGCCAAGTCTAAAGAGGCGCCTAATGTGAACTTACTAATATAAAAATGATAGGCTTCTATTGCAGAAGGGTAGTCGGATAAATTTAGTTGAAATATTTGCGCATTGTCAAGAAGTGCTTTGGCCCATTTTTCGTTGGAGGCTTCTAATTGTTTGGCTCCAGTAGGGATCGATTCGGCTAGTGCTTCGTAACTAATAGTTAAACTACTGTCTTTGTTTGTAGCATCTAAGGTGGCTGCAGCCGTATTGATGGTTGCTGTCCCAATACTTGCATCTAGTGCGGCTTGCCTTCTCCAATTATCAAGGTTTTGTCTATTACCCCATGTTGTTTTAAAAGTAGCCGCTCCTTTAGAACGGAGTGCTTTATTTAAAAAATAAAAATCGGTGTTGGCGCTACTGCTAAATAAATCAAAATTTGCTGCTGCATTTGCGTCAAGTATTTTATCCTGTGAAGCGTCATCTTTTTCTTTGCGTAATTGTTTGTATAACTTTCTTAAAAATACAGTCCTTTCAATTTCTGGGAGAGCAGCAATTTTTTGTAAGCTATCTTCTAGTTCAATAATGGTTAAATTGGCATTGATGAGTTGAAGGGCTGGTTTTCTGGTTTCAATTTTTTCTTTTTGAATTAGTTCCAGGTTTTGAACATTGATGCTATCGTAAAATTTATACGCAGCACCATATTTTTTTTGATCGTAATTGATATCACCTAGTAATACAAATGATTTTTGCTTTTGTAATTCATTGTCACCTGTATACTTAATACTCTCTAGTAAATAATTTTGAGTAAGGGTATAATTCTTTTTTGAAAGTTCGATAGAAGCTGCTGCAAAATAAATAACATCTTTGTAGGCTTCGTACCTGTCTTTTTTGGCCATCAGTAGTAGTGCTTTACTGTCAGCTCCTGTAGTAACGCTTAATCTATTAAGTGCAACGTTGGCGTATATTTCTAGATAGGGGTCCTGCGCTGCATCAATGGCTGTTTGATAGTACTGTTTAGCTAGTGTGTAGCTGCCAGCTTTTTCATACATCTGCGCGGTTAAGTATGCTTTTCTTGATTTATCTGCTTTATTTGCGGCAAACGAAATTGTTTTTGCTAAAAAGTTGGCAGCTAACTCGTAACGTTCACCTTTGTAATGACCATACGCTGTTAATTCGTCGAGCGTAGGAATGAGTCTTGCAGGGAATATTTTATCTGTTCTTAAAAGCGCTGCTAGTCCTGTTGCTTCCGATTGTTTATTTTGTTCGAGATAGGTACGAATCATCCACAAAAAACTTTCGTTCCTGCTAGGAATGGTGGTGGTTATTTTTTTCCAGATATTTCTTTTCTCATTGGTTGAAATAGAAAAAACGCCACTCGTGTTACTAATATTACTTCCAATAGGAATGTCAGCGCCTTCATCTTTTGGTGCAAAAGCGTAGTTGACATATTTAAAAACGGCAAGTGCCGAATCATAATCCTGGCGGTGCAAATATGCTTTTCCTAAAATGATGTATAAATTATCTACCCAATCGCTTCTTAAATCATGTAACAAGATACCAGCAGTGCACTTGTAAATGATGGTATCTATTTCATCCTTTGCAGTTACTTCTAAACTATAGGGATAAAAGGGGAGTAGCTCCGCATAGTTTTCGATTTGCTTTTGGGTAGCTCTTTCAATAATTTCATTAAGCCTATTTGTGGCATTAAAAACGTAGTTGTACCTCGTAACCGTATTGTTAAATATTCGCTTAGGTAACCTAAATCCTTTTTCGCCTGTTTTTTCGGCAGGTAAGAGTCTTTCGGTGTAGGGTTTGTTTTTTTGTAAACTTATGCCCGTGTAGGGTTGGGCCACTAAATCGTATGCCAAGCCAACCAACAAAAATAATACCAGCGCATAGGTTTTCATGTATCTCAAAATAGGCCTTAAAAATACATTTATTTCTGTTTTGAGGGCGTATTAAAACAACTTTAAGGGCTACCTTTATGCTTATTTAACAATATGGACACCATACCTACAAAAAACGAGCCCACCCGCCTTGGCACCCACTACCGTTTAGTGGTAATGGACGACGATACTTTTGAAGAAGTAGTTACCCTCAAACTCTCTAGAACAAGCGTATATATTGGCCTTAGTACTTTGTTTGTTTTTCTAATTGGTATTACCATCGTTTTTATTGCATTTACACCGCTTAAATATTATATCCCTGGATATGGTACTAGGGAAAGCCGCGCGGCGCTTCAAAATTTAAAAATTAGAACCGATTCTTTAGAGCAAGTAATCCGTTACAACGAACAATATTTTAAAAGTGTTAAAAAAGTAATGGAAGGAACAGACAAGGGGATGGAATTGGATACGGTTCCATTAAATATTCCAAAGGCAGAAGTGATTCACGATTAAATCAACATCATTCAATTAGCCATGCCTCAAAAAGATTCAAAGCCGTTTTTACAGTATGCAAGCTTGGCTACTCAGCTATTGGTATCTTTTGCATTTGCCGCCTTCGGCGGCAAATGGCTGGATCTAAAAATTTTTTCTCGAAAACCTGTTTTTATCTGGATACTGCCCCTGCTAGTAGGCATTGGACTCATCATAAAAGTGATCAAAGACACCGATAGCAAAACCGGAACAAAAAAATAAAACTCAACAATCAATGTTCAAATATTCGAAACTAACATATCCAATTGGCATACTCTTTATTTTAGTAAATGCTGGAATCGAGTTTGGTCAAAAACAACTTCATGCTTACAAATTTGTACCATCCGTAATAGCTTATGCTAATGTGTTGCTTTTTGTAGTAACGCTGCTGGGTTTATTTGCGCTTATCAATGCTTCTAAAAATCCAAACCCCAATGTACTTGTGCGCACGGTTATGATGGCTATGGGACTTCGATTACTGGGTATTGCGGTGGCCGTTTTACTTTATATGAAACTAGCAGGTGCCGGCATTAGCCCACGCTCGGTGTATGCTGGTTTTGCACTGTATCCACTTTATACCTTTTTAGAAATCAGGCTATTTTTAAAACTGAATGTTAAAAAATAATGCCCATTAAAGAGCATCCCATGCAGGCCCTGGCAGGTTTTTTGCCAGAAAAAAGTTTCGAGCAGGTACTTGCGTATTTGCATGAGTACCGGGTGCATTTAACTATTACTAAACAGCGTAAATCGGTACTTGGCGATTATAGACATCCGGGTAGGGGCGCCAACCACCGTATTAGCATCAATGGTAATTTAAATAAGTACGAATTTTTAATTACGTTTTTACACGAGCTCGCACATTTACTCACTTTCGAAAAATTTAGTAACCGTGTAGAAGCGCATGGTAAAGAATGGAAATTTTGTTACGGGCAGCTCTTGAGTTCTTTCGTTGCACAACAAATATTTCCACCCGACGTAGAAAAAGTACTTCAAAAATCTATTTTAAATCCTGCAGCCACAGCCGGTGGTGAAACAGAACTCTTACTCGTGCTTCGTGGTTACAACGAAAAACACAAGCCCGGATACGCAGTGGTAGCGGGTATTCCAGAGGGCTCCCTTTTTGCAACAGACAATGGTCGTATTTTTTGTAAAGGCCCTCTGCGCCGTAAACGTTACGAATGCACCGAGGTTAAAACCGGACTTCGTTACACCTTTAGTGCACTATCAGAAGTGAAGCCCATTTCAAATCCGCAATAAAAAAAAGCCCCCAACAAGTTGGAGGCTTTTAAAGTATTCTTACAAATCTTATTAAGCAACTGCTTTTTTAACAAGGTCTGCAGCTTCGCTTAACTGAATAGCCGACTGAACTTTAAGTCCACTCTCATCAATTAATTTTTTAGCTTCTACCGCATTGGTTCCTTGTAAACGAACAATGATTGGAATATTGATATTGCCTAATTTGTTAAAGGCTTCAATAACACCAGCAGCAACACGGTCGCAACGAACGATACCGCCAAAGATGTTAATTAAAATAGCTTTCACGTTAGGATCTTTCATGATAATTCTAAAACCTGCTTCTACGGTTTGTGCATTTGCAGTACCACCTACGTCCAAGAAGTTAGCTGGCTCACCACCACTTAACTTAATCATGTCCATAGTTGCCATTGCAAGACCTGCACCATTTACCATACAACCTACATTACCATCTAGTTTCACAAAGTTTAAATTAAACTCACCAGCTTCCACTTCGGTAGGATCTTCTTCAGATACATCACGCATCGCTAATAAATCAGCGTGGCGCATTAGTGCGTTGTCATCAATATTCATTTTACAATCCACCGCAATGATTTTTTCATCGGATGTTTTAAACAAAGGATTGATTTCAAGCATACCGCAATCTAGGTTCACGTATGCATTGTATAAGTTGGTTACAAACTTTACGCAGTTTTTAAAAGCGTCACCAGAGAGGCCTAAGTTAAAAGCAATTTTACGTGCCTGAAAACCTTGTAAGCCGCCACCTGGGTGTACCCACTCTTTAAATATTTTTTCTGGTGTGTTGTGTGCTACTTCTTCAATATCCATTCCACCTTCGGTACTGTACATTACAACATTCATTCCTTTTGCTCTGTCTAATAAAATAGACAAGTAAAATTCTTTTACTTCGTTAGGACCAGGATAATAAACGTCTTGCGCTATTAAAATTTTATTGACAAGTTTACCTGCTGCACCTGTTTGAATGGTTACAAGGGTACCGCCTAATAAATTACCAGCAATTGTTTTTACGTCGTCTTCGCTTTTAGCAACTGCTACACCGCGCTGCTCTTTTCCTTCTATTTTACCTTTACCTCTACCACCTGCGTGAATTTGGGCTTTAATAACTGCAAAATTGTTGCCGGTTTGGGCCTTTAAAGTGGCATAAGCCGCAGCTGCTGCGTCTACTGTTTCTACCGCTACACCTTCCTGTACTGGAACGTTGTACTTTTTAAGGAGTTCTTTAGCTTGGTACTCATGAAGATTCATACAAAAAAATTTTTGCGAAGATAAGCGAAACGGCTTTACATTAAAACCCCTAATTTTATGGTCTAATCCCTTATAAACACTTAAAATTCAATACAATGATCAAAAAAACATCCTTTTTGCTATTAGGAGCCGCTTTTTTAGTGAGTTCTTTAGCATTTGTTGCCCCAAAAAACCCTAAAGCGCCTATTACCCTTGCTGTACAGTCAGATAAGAGCCGTGTAGACTTTATTGGCTCAAAAGCAGCTGATTTTCATACGGGTACCTTTACCGTAAAAGGTGGAAGCGTTCAAGTTGAAGGCGGTAAGTTAGTAGGTGGTTCTTTTGTAATTGACCTAGCCAATTTAAAAGTTACTGATGCTGCTGGTGAAAGATTAGCAGGTCACTTAAAAAGCCCTGACTTTTTTGACGTAGCTAAATTTGGTGAAGCTACTTACACCATTTCTTCTGTTGATTATTCAAGCGCTACTGCTTGTACCATCAACGGTTCTTTAAACATCAAAGGTCTTTCTGTTCCAGTAAGCTTTGCTTCTAATATTAGAAGTGCTTCTGAAAAAGGACTTTTTGGTCAAGCTTATTTTAGCATTGATCGTACCTTATTAGGCATTGCTTATGCAGGTCCTTCTAAAGACGTTCAAATTGCTGTGCATTTATTTGCTAAATAATATTTACACCCCCTCCGAGATAGAAAGCTCCAGCATTTTGTTGGGGCTTTCTTATTTATTACCCATGCTGTTTGCAAGTGCCACCGCGTTATATGCATTTACAATTCCGCCGGTTTTTGAGAGCGTACTAAATGAAGTTGATATGCTGTTATTGCCAGGAAGTAAACATGGCGCTGATGCTGCCGGAACGTACACTGATTTTTCTAGTATTGTTTTTACTTGTTTTGCAGATAGGCCTGGGTAGTAGCTCCGAAGCATTGCAGCTACACCAGAAACAACAGGAGCGGCCATACTCGTGCCATCTTGATTGCCATATACATTACCGCCAGGAAGGGTCGAATATATTTTTACGCCAGGTGCAAAAAGGTCTACATTTTGTTTGCCGTAATTACTAAAATCTGCGGCAATACTAGCGTCTGTAATGAGGGTGTCGCTGCTAGCACCAACTGTAATAAAACTACTCGCTTGTTTTTTATAGGCGGCCAAATTTGCGTTTGGAAAAACGTTGATGCTATCTAAATTATAATTTTCGTTACCTGCCGAGTGCACGAGTAAAACATCTTTTTGCTCGGCATAAGCAACGGCGCTATCCACCCAATATTTTTCGGGCGAATAGGCTTTTCCAAAACTCATATTAATTATTTTGGCGCCATTGTCTACTGCATATTTAATAGCAAGTGCTACGTCTTTATCATATTCATCACCATCCGGAACCACACGCACCATCATAATTTTTACGGCATCCGCTACACCATCAATACCGGTACCATTGTTTCTTGCAGCAGCAATAATGCCGCTTACATGTGTGCCATGGTTAGGGGTAGGCCCCATAATGTCGTTGTTGCCATAATAGGCGTCTAAAAAATTATAATAATTGTCTCTAACAATAAGGGTTCTTTCGTCGTTGGGTAATTTTTCTTTGGCACCAAAAGCGGCGGTTTTACCTTCTATGTATTCGTCTATTTGTGCAATCGTATAGGTGTTTAATTCCTGTTCGTCTAATTGCATGAGTCTATGAAGAGATAAGAGTCCTAATTTAGCTTCTTTACCTGTAATTGTATTAGGTATAAATTTTATGAGTGTTTCTCTATTGTAGCTTACCACATTCATTTCTTGCTTTAATACTTTGTCATGCTTTTTAAAAGCAGTAGCAAGCATTTCAACATATTTTAGTTGGTCTTTTTCTTCGTCACTAAAATTTAATTCTGTTTCCGTTTTTTTCCAGGTTGCAAAAAGCGCCTTATCTGCGTTACTGAGCGTGATTGTATCTAGGCTAGGGTTTAAAAATTTTGCTTTGTATTTATGATAAATTCTGGAACGCTCATCGGGGGCTCTTTTTACGCTTTGTCCATTTTTACCGCCTAAAAAATTCCAGCCATGTACATCATCTATATATCCGTTTTTATCATCGTCAATACCATTACCCGGAATTTCTTTGGTGTTGGTCCACAAAATATTTTTTAAATCTTCGTGTGTGGTATCGATGCCAGAATCTAAAACTGCTACAATAATGGGGGTGGCTTTTTTATTTTTGCTTCCTAGGTAGTCGTAGGCTTTTTGTAAACTAATGCCTAATACTTTATCAGCACTTGGGTCTAATGCTTGCCAGTTTTTTGGTACTACTTGTGCATGGAGCTGATGCATGCCATTCAAAAGCAGCAGGGTAGAGCCAATAATCGTTACAAGGGTAAAGCGCATATTCATAGCGCTAAATTACAGGTTTCTAACTTGTGATTGCGGGTTCAAATTCTTAAGAAAATTATAAAAGAGCCGCCCCAAACTGGACACTAAAAAGCCAATAGCAGTTATTTGGCCTGGCTATGCGCAAGCAACTGATCATAAACAATGCCGTAGCTGCTCCCAATGGGAATTTCTTTTTCGCCCACCCAAATTTTGCTTTTGCTAAATTTGTCAATTTTAGCAATGGGCACTATATAGGATCGGTGTACCCGAATAAAATCGCGAGGTGGCAATTTTTCTAAAATGCCCTTTAGGGTCATTAAGGTAAGAACAGGCGTGGGCTTCGTGTATATTTTTATGTAATCATCTAGGGCTTCAATAAGGTCTACGTCTTTCAAATTAATTTTCATGATCTCGTAGTTAACCTTCACGAAAATAGAATTAAGCTGTACCTCCTGTGCACTTAAAAACTCGGTGTATTCTTTGATTTTATATGCAGCTTTTAAAAAGCGGTCGTATTCAAAAGGTTTTAATAAATAGTCCACGGCATCGGCATTAAAACCTTCTACTGCAAAATCTTTATAGGCAGTTGTAAAAACCACCATAGGTTTGCTCGGTAAGCTTTTGTAGAATTCAATGCCTGTAATGTCTGGCATTTGTATGTCTAAAAACAATGCATCTACTTTATTTTCTTTTAGGTATCCTAGCGCTAGATCTGTGTCACTAAATGTTTTAACCAGCTGTAAAAAAGATATTTTAGAACAGTATTCTTCAATAATTTTTAGTGCAAGCGGTTCATCATCAATGGCTATACATGTAATCATACAATTAACAGTTAATGTGTAAAGAAACTTGATAGGTGTTGTCTTGTGTGCTTATGTTAAGCTGATGCTTGCCCGGGTATAAAAGCGCTAGTCTTCTTTTGGCGTTATTAATGCCAATACCTGTGCTATCTAAATGGGTTGAAATATTGGTAGCGATTGTATTTTTTGCTTCAAATACAATTTGATGCGCTGTTGCATGAATTTTTATATCAATCGTGGTAGCTTCTTTTGTACTAACACCATATTTAAAGGCGTTTTCTACAAATGGGATAAAGAGTAGTGGTGCAATGTGCATTTCATCAATAACGCCAGTAATATTAAATACAACGTATACTTTATCGGTTAATCGCATTTGCTGCAGCTCAATATAATTTTTAGTAAACTCAATTTCGTTCTGTAGCGGTACAAAATCTTTTTCTGTTTCAGATAAAATATACCGCATGATCGAAGAAAGCTTCATAACAGCAGGGGCTGTTTGTTCACTTTTTACAATCGCTAAACTGTAAATATTATTGAGGGTATTAAAAAAGAAGTGCGGGTTGATCTGCGATTTTAAAAATGACAACTCGGTATTTAATTTTTCATTTTCTGTTTCTTTTTTGTTTTGCTCCGAGCTCAGCCAGCGCTGCGTTACAGATATGCAAGTGCCAAATGATAAAACCAATAAAAATAATACGGTATTGTAAGGGTCTGCAAGCCGTCTAGACTTCCTGGGTGTCCTGGTCATTTTTTTATCTCCCTTAAAAGCTGGGTTAATAACGAAATTTCCATTTTGTTCGACGTATTCTGGTGTAGCAAAAATAGTCGCTACTTGTTTAGGCGTAAATAGGTAGATATTTAATGAAACAACCACCGATAAAACATACAACCACCATTTTCTGTTGATCAGTAATGCAGGAACTAAATATTGTGTATTGAGGTAGTAAAAGAAAATGATAAATACGTAATTGGTGATGATGGTAGCCATCATATGATCACTCATATTAAACTCACGGAGCCTTGGAAAGAAAACCAAATACGGCACCGAAAAAAGGCAAATCCAGGCCACCAAATGGGTGAGGAGGTTCAGTATTTTTTTATTCTCTTTCAAAATGAGTTTAGTTAAGGTGTATAAACATAATAAAACTAATGGCGCAACCTTAAACAATACGCATAACTGGGTGAAATAAAAGGCTTAATCGGTAGAGAGTGGTTTACGAAAAATGCGCTTTAATTGTTTGGATGGTACCTGTTGTAGAAAATCCTTCTACGATGGGGTTGATAACCACACGACCACCGGCAGCCATTACTTCTTTGGCGCCCACAATTTGATCGGGAGTATAATCGCCTCCTTTAACAAGCACGTCTGGTAATATAGCGGTAATGAGTTCAAGCGGCGTTTGTTCGTTAAACACGACAACAGCATCTACCACTGCTAAATTTCTCAATAAAATGGCACGGCTTTGCTCTTTATTTATAGGTCTCGAATCTCCTTTTAACTGCTTTACACTGGCGTCACTGTTAAGTCCTACAATTAAATAATCGGCTTCTTTAGCTGCTGCACTTAATGATGCAATATGGCCCTCATGAAGTATATCAAAACATCCATTGGTAAAAGCAATTGTTTTGCCTGTTGTGCGCCAAGCAGCAACTTGCGTTAAAAGTTTTGGTAATGAATATTCTTTTAGTTCAATGGCCTCAATAGCTTTCATTGGATAGCTTGTTTTTATTAAAAATGGGAAGTAGCATTAAACATATGCTTCCTACAATAAGTACAATTATAAATTGTGCAAACCATTGTAGCGTTCCATTGGCAAATCCTATTTCAAAAGGAACGCCCATTTTTTCTACAATTTTTGCAATAAAATATGCGTAAGCACCAATGCCACCTGGGGTTACAATCATTCCAATGCTGCCAAAGGCAAGTGCCGCGAGGGCCGCATTAAAGCCAAGTCCAGCAGTACCTGCTGTGGCACTAAGTCCCACCCAAGTTCCACCAATATACAATGCCCAAATTGCAACACTGTAAAAAATAAACAATCCTTTTTGTTGCAGGTATCTTATGCTAGAAACCCCTTCCCAAATACCACTAAATATTTTTTTTGCTGTAACAACAAAGGGAAGATTTCCATATTTGCGACTCCAAAATTTTAGTGCTATAAAAAGGATTACAAGACCACCCATGACGATACCAATTTTTTGTATCGAAAATTGGCCCGATTTATTTTCAAAAAGTTGCCTAAATAATTGCAAACCATAGGACGCAATTAAATCTGTTTGCGTCAGGAGTGTGATAATAAAAACAATGCCTAATGATAAAACATCTACGGCTCTTTCCGCTACAATGGTGCCTACTAATTTTTCGGCAGGAACTTTTTCGTATTTGGCAAGTAGGGTACATTTTAAGACCTCTCCTAAACGCGGGATGGCTAGGTTGGCCAAATAGCCAATCATCACTGCAAAAAATGTATTGGGGATGCTAGGCTTGTAGCCCATAGGTTCCATTAATATGCGCCATCTCAAAGCACGCACTATATGACTAAGGGATAAAATCACAAAAACTGGAATCATAAGCCAGTATTTAGCGCCTTTTAGGGTATCCATAAATTCGTCCCATTTGTTGGCCGGAATTTGTCGCAAACTCCACCATACTAAAAAAAGGCCTAGTCCAAAAAAGAAGGCATATTTTAAAATAGAGCCGATTTGCTTTTTCATGATACTTGTTAAGGTCCAAACAAATGTAAGGCCTTCTGCCATTTATTCGAATACAATTTTTGACTTATATATAATATATATAAATAATATATAAAGTTTTCACGAATAGCCAAAATCATGCTTTTTTTTGGTCAATGCATTGTGCAAGCTTGATTCCTTATAAATTTCGTACCTTTGCTGCCTTAATTTAGGCTCTAGGTAAAAATTGGTAACTCATGTCTACAAAGAAAAGAATACTGTTTATTGCTACCGAGATGTCTCCTTATTTGGAGTTGACAGAGTTTGCAGAAATCATTAACAAGTTAGCCATTAAAAGTAACGATAGTGGACTTGAAGTGCGTTGTATCATGCCACGTTTTGGAGTGATCAACGAAAGAAGGCACCGCCTGCACGAAGTTGTTCGTTTATCGGGCATCAATGTTTCTGTAGATGATGATGATTATCCTTTACAAATTAAAGTAGCGTCATTGCCTAATGCCAGACTTCAGGTATATTTTTTAGAAAATGAAGATTTTTTTAAACGTAAGCAAGTTTTTCATGACGAATCAGATAATTGGTTTGACGATAACGCTTTAAGAACAGTGTTCTTTTGTAAAGGCGCTCTAGAAACCGTTAAAAAATTTGGTTGGCCTCCTGATATTATTCATTGCAGTGGTTGGATGACCGGTCTGATTCCTGCATACATCAAAACGGCCTATAAAAAAGAGCCCGTTTTTGGTAATAGCAAAGTAATTTTTACCATTGGTCAAAATACCTTTGAAAATGAACTAGGGCCAGATTTCATGAAACAGGCACTTATTAATGCCAACGTTAAAGAAAAAGATTTAGAAGCTTTTAAAGCTGCCAATAATACCGCTTTATTTAAAGGAGGCGCAAGCTTTGCAGATGCCATTTCATTTGGTTCCGACCAAATTGAGGCAAGCTTAACATCCGAGTTTGCAAAAGTAAAAGGCAAAAAAGTAGTTCCATTTAAAGGTTGGGACTCGGATTTAACAGAGTATTTAGAATTGTACAACGACCTTGCGGGCAAGTAATTAGACTAACATGTATTCAAAATTTACAGTACGTAATTTTATAGGATTTTTGGGATTGATGTTGATGGTTTTTATGAGCTGTACCAAAGTTCCTTCCACAGAACTTGGTGCTGGTTTAATTCCAACTATTGATGGTGTAATTACCAAAGACACAATTCTTGATGTAATTACAGATACCTACATGGAAAATGATTCAGTGTGGGTATATAAAAATGATAACCATGTATTAGGTGCCATTACAGATGATCCTTTGTTTGGAAAAACAGAAGCAGCTATGTATTTCGAATTAGCGCCACCTTTTTTTCCGTATGCCATACCTGGTGCAAAAGATAGTATTCGTGTAGACTCAGCTGTTTTAATTTTAAGTTATAGATATGCTTATGGCGACACGTCTGCACCACTAAAACTTACAGTTTCAGAAATTGATCCTGCAACACCTTTAAATGCAGGTTATAATTACGCGGCAAATTATCCGGGTGCTTATACATTCAGAACTAAAGGAGCACTTGCCGATCCGGTTACTATTCATATTCCTCGTTTATCAGATTCTGTAAACAATAGGTATGAAAGCGCTAGCCATCAAATCAGAATTAAATTAAGGTCTGATGTGGCTAAAAGATTTATTAATACCTACGATACTACAAATGCATATGCCACAGACTCTGCATTTAAATCATTGTTTGCAGGTTTTGCTTTAACGGTTGATCAGGCTGCTCCGGCAAATGCGCTTATTCAAATTAACTTAGCAGATACCAATACAAAATTTGCGCTTTATTACAATTCATCATCTACTGGTGCAACGGTAAGAGATACTTCTGTTGCTTATTTTAGATTTAACTCCTTTTCTGGGGGTAATGCTAATTTAATTACGCGTAACAGGGTAGGTGCTGAGATTACAAAATACACAGCTACCACCAATAAATCAGATTCTATTGTATATGTGCAATCGGGTCCAGGGGCCTATGTGCGTGTAAGAATTCCAGGTCTTAAAGGACTCAGTAATCGAATTATTCATAAAGCTGAGCTTATTGCAGAGCAGGTTCCTGACGATGCTAATTTATATACATCAGACGCCTATATGGCTCCGCCAAGGTATTTGTTACTGAGTGCTATAGATACCGTCGAAAACAGAAAATACAATATTCCTAACGATTATATTTTTTCACCGAACCAAGGGCCTAATAAATCCAACTTTGGTGGATCAGTTTTATCTAAATCGGTACCAGGCTATTCCAAAATATCAGCTTATTCATTTGATATTAGTAGGTATGTGCAAGGTATTGTAACCCGCAAAGATAGCTCATACACACTTCGTTTATCGGCACCTGTTAACGACTCAATTTTATACAAAGAACCTTACCCGCAAGTTGCTGCGGTTCAGGTATATTATTTGGGTCCTCAAGATGGTAATGATGTTGCGACCGGTCGCGTAAGACTTGGGGGCGGCACACATACCCGTTTTAGAATGCGATTACGTATTATATTTTCTAGAATATAAGTATTCAATTACTACTTATATTTGTATTTTATTATAAGCTATAAACAAATATTCATGCCTTATTTATTTACTTCTGAGAGTGTTTCTGAAGGACATCCAGACAAAGTAGCGGATCAGATTTCTGACGCCTTAATCGACAACTTTTTAGCATTTGACCCACAATCAAAAGTGGCTTGCGAAACTTTAGTTACAACTGGTCAAGTAATACTTGCTGGCGAAGTAAAATCTAAAGCATATTTAGACGTTCAAACTATTGCACGTGATGTGATCAAGAAAATTGGTTACACTAAAAGTGAATATATGTTTGAAGCGGATAGCTGTGGTGTATTAAGTGCCATCCACGAACAATCTGCAGATATCAACCAAGGTGTTGATAGAAAAAAGAAAGAAGAGCAAGGTGCTGGTGATCAGGGTATGATGTTTGGTTATGCAACCAACGAAACCGATGATTACATGCCATTGGCACTTGACTTAGCGCACAAAATCTTAATTGAGCTTGCTGCATTAAGAAGAGAAAACAAAGCCATCAAATATTTACGTCCTGATGCAAAGTCTCAAGTAACCCTTGAGTACAACGATAAAAACGAGCCTGTAAGAATTGACGCGATTGTAGTGAGTACACAACACGATGATTTTGCCAAGGAAGGGAAAATGCTTGAGAAGATTAAAAAAGACATCATCGATATTTTAATCCCTCGCGTAAAAGCTAAGTACAAGAAGTACGCTAAGTTATTTAACAAGGATATCAAGTATCATATTAACCCTACTGGTAAGTTTGTAATTGGTGGACCACATGGTGACACTGGTTTAACAGGCCGTAAAATTATCGTAGATACTTACGGTGGTAAAGGTGCACACGGTGGTGGCGCTTTCTCTGGTAAAGATCCAAGTAAGGTAGACCGCTCTGCAGCTTATGCAACGCGTCACATTGCTAAAAACTTAGTAGCTGCAGGTGTAGCTTCTGAGGTTTTAGTACAAGTTTCTTATGCAATTGGTGTTGCGAAACCAACTTCAATTAACGTAAATACGTACGGTACCGCTAAAGTAAAATTAACCGATGGTCAAATTGGTAAATTGGTTGAATCTATTTTTGATATGCGCCCTTACTTTATCGAACAACGTTTAAAGTTAAGAACGCCAATGTATAGTGAAACTGCAGCTTACGGTCATATGGGTCGTAAGAATGAAGTAGTAACTAAAACATTTACAACCCCAGATGGTAAATCAAAAACAATGAAAGTTGAATTGTTTACTTGGGAGAAATTAGATTATGTAGCAAAGGTTAAAAAGGCCTTTGGTTTAAAATAAAATAATAAGAGAACAAAAAGCCCCTGCTAATTTTAGTGGGGGCTTTTTATTTAGTAATATATTTGACACGGTTATATAATAGCATGCAGCAAAAAAATCCTTGGACCATAAAAGATAGCAAAGCCATTTACCAAAATGCTTGGATTGACGTTACTGAATATGACGTGCTTAATCCTGCAGGCAAGCCTGGTATTTATGGCAAGGTTCATTTTAAGAATATTGCTGTAGGCGTTGTACCTATTACCCCAGATATGCATACTTATTTGGTGGGGCAGTACCGTTTTACAATTGATGCATACAGTTGGGAAATACCGGAGGGCGGATGTCCGGAATCAACGGATCCTTTACAAACGGCCATTCGGGAATTAAAAGAGGAAACCGGTCTTGTGGCAGCAAATTATAAAGAGCTCATGCGGCTTCATTTGTCAAATTCTGTTTCTGATGAACTCGCCATTATTTATTTGGCTACTGAACTAAAGCAGGAGGATGCAGCACCTGAAGAAACAGAAGCTTTACAAATTAAAAAAGTATCTTTATCAGACGCTTTTGGCATGGTAGCGGATGGAACCATTACCGATGCTATGAGTGTGGCTGCACTTACTAAAATTGAATTATTGCAAGTGCAGGGCCTTCTTATCTAATTTATTTTTACATGGCAATCAAACAATCGGCATTAATTATTGGACGTCAACCACTCGTAGAAGCATTACAGTCGGGACGGTCTATCGATAAAATTTTATTTCAAAAAAATATTTCAGGCGAAGCCATTTTGCAAATCAGACAATTGGCGCGTGAATACAATGTGCCCATTCAACTCGTGCCCCCCGAAAAATTAAATGGTTTAACAAAAGCCAATCATCAGGGTGTTATTGCATTTGCCGGCCTAGTTGCTTATTTGGATTTACAGCAAGTGATTGATCACGTAGTTGAAAAAGGAGATGCGCCATTATTTGTAATGCTGGATGGTATTACCGATGTTAGAAATATTGGAGCTATCGCAAGAAGTGCACTCTGCTGTGGTGCGCAGGCGCTCATTATACCGGATAAAGGAGTGGGTGCACTTAACGCGGAAGCGGTAAAAAGTAGCGCAGGTGCACTTGAACATATTCATGTGTGCCGCGTAAATAGTTTAATTAAAGCGGTTGATACGCTGCATTTAAACGGGATACAAGTATTTACTTCCGAAATGCGCGCCGATAAAAAAATATTTGAACTTACCTTAACAGATCCATGTTGTGTGATTATGGGTGATGAAGGAAAAGGCGTACAACCTTATTTGGCAAAAGCTGCGGATGCATTTTTTACCATTCCTATGGCAGGTACTTTCGATTCTTTTAATGTGGGCGTTGCCACCGGCATTGTTTTGTATGAAGCCATGAAACAGCGTTTGTTACAAGCTTAATTTTACTGTATGAAATTTCATTGTGCGTTTGATATCCCTGCTCTTCAAAGTCCAATTGGGCATAGGGATCATACGCTTATGATTGGTTCTTGTTTTACAGAAAATATGGGCGAAAAATTAGCAAAGCATTTGTTCCATGTGCTAGAAAACCCAAATGGGGTTTTATTTAATCCAGTATCTGTTGCAGAAGCCTTGCATCAGTACATCGAAGCGCCAACATATTCCAAGTCTGATTTATTTTATTTTAATGAAGCCTGGCATTCTTGGAAACACCATAGCCGTTTTTCTGGAACAACACCCGAAGAAGCGCTTGCTAAAATAAATGAAGCCACTGCTGCAGCGCATTTGTTTATCAAAAAAGCATCTCATTTATTTATAACACTTGGGTCTGCGTGGGTCTATCAATTAACAGAACAAGCGGATGGTTATGCGCCTAATTTTGTGGCAGCCAATAACCATAAAGCGCCTGCTAGTTGGTTTACTAAAAAGTTGTTGACGCCAGCGGATATTACTAGTTTATATGAGCCTTTAATTCAAAAACTGCGTCAAGTAAACCCTTCTTTACAAATTATTTATACCATTAGTCCGGTGCGTCATGTGCGTGAAGGCATGGTTGAAAACAATAGGAGTAAGGCTGCTTTAATTCAGGCGGTGCATGCGCTTGTAGATGCGGATGCTAACAGTTATTATTTTCCAGCCTACGAAATTGTGATTGACGATTTACGCGATTACCGCTTTTACAGCGAAGATATGGTGCACCCTAATTATCATGCTACTGAGTACGTATGGGAAAAGTTTTTACAAGCTTGCACCACACCCGAAACAAAAAATATTATCAAAGAAGTTGCTGCTATTAATTTAGCCGTTACACACAAGCCTTTTTTTGTGCATTCAAATCAGCACCAACAATTTTTGCAAAAAACACAACAAAAAATAGAAGCGTTATCTGCGCAGTTTCCTTTTTTAGATTTTTCTATACACCTAGCATTGTTAAATGCGCAAATGCTTCCTTAAAATCATTAGTGGATGTGTCACTAGTGGATTCGGTCTCCTCTAATTTCCATCGACTGCATCACCTCTTTTTCGTAAGCCAACCATTCACTCCAACGGCCCAATGTTTTTTCTTTACCAAAGTATAAGGTGGCAAGGTCAATAAATAAAGTGTAGTGCCCCGCTTCACTTTCCATAAAACGTCTGTAAAATTTTTTTAGGTAGTCATCAGAAAGTCCTTCGCTAAGTCTTTTAAACCTTTCGCAACTTCTGGCTTCTACAAGTGCCATCATCAGTAATTGGTCTAATAGGCGGGTAGGTTCATCACCCCCTTTTTTTTGAAACGCAATGAGTGCGTTTACGTATAAATCTTTACGCTGTTTGCCTAATTGTAATCCACGTTTATGCAACTCCTGCAATACCAGTCTAAAATGCCCCCATTCTTCGGTAACAATGGGTGCTAGTTCTTTTACAAGTTCTACCCGGTCCGAATAGCGCTGAATATAAGAGATGCAGGTAAGTGCGGCTTTTTGCTCGCAATAGGCATGGTCCGTTAAAATGGCTTCAATGCTAATGGCTGCAAGGTCTACCCAGCGAGGATCCGTGGGCAGCTGAAGCCCTAATATGTTTTTAGTGTCTGTAGACAATTCCATATGCAAATATCCGGCTTGGCATTGAATTATAAAAACCTTTATTACCTCAAAAAAAATCTTAATTTCATTGCTCAATCGATTGATATGCGTATAGTTCCATTTATTATTTCTGCCGCCCTTACTACGGGGCTAGTGGCGGTGCTCAATACCCCTTTGTCTGTGGGTAAAACCAAAACACCAAGACTTGGTTATTTCTTATCGCCTCAACAAGGTTTTTGGCAAAATGCCGAACCAGAAAATAAATCCTTTGATGCAAATATCGTAGTGGATGGTTTGCAGGATAAAGTGGAAGTGCTAATGGATGAAAGACTTGTGCCGCATATTTATGCAAACAATGACAACGATGCATATTACACACAAGGCTTTTTGCATGCGAAATTTAGACTCTGGCAAATGGAGTTTCAAACCTATGTTGCAGCCGGCAGGTTAAGTGAAATTGTTGGGCCAGACCGTATTGCTACCGATCGTTTTTTTAGAAGACTAGGCATGTTGGAAGGCGCAGAAGCCACCATGAAAAAAATGGCCAACAATCCAGCCTTGCAAGCAGCCGTTACGTCTTATGCAAATGGAGTGAACGCCTATATCAAATCTTTACAGCCTTCTCAAATTCCATTTGAATATAAATTACTCGATTATAAACCTGAAGCTTGGACGCCTATTAAAACCTATTTGTTTTTAATGTTCATGTCTTATGATTTAACAGGCCGTGGCACCACCACAGATCTTCAAATGACCAATTCAAAAAATTATTTTGGCTACGAAGATTTTAATAAATTATATACCAACGTGCAGGATTCTTTGGATCCAATTATACCTAAAGGAACGTTGTATGAAAAAGCTTCTGTGGCTGCCTTAGCGCCGGCTTCTTTAGACTCTTTGTATTTTGCAAAAACAAGTTCTGTAGCGCCTAATGCGCCAGAAGCCCCAAATAAAAACAATGGTTCTAACAACTGGGCTATTGCTGGAACAAAAACTAAAAGTGGTAAACCCATTTTAGCAAGTGATCCACACCTTGGTTTAAATTTACCATCACTTTGGTATGAAGTGCAAATTACAACGCCAACCCATAGTACCTATGGTGCCAGTTTTCCTGGATCACCAGCCGTTATTATTGGCTTTAACGATAGCATTGCTTGGGGTGTTACCAATGCGGGTAGAGATGTCCTAGACTATTACGACATCAAGTTTAAGGATACTACCATGGAAGAGTATTGGTTTAATGGTGCATGGCAAAAATCAGTGATTAAAGAAGAGCGCATTAAAATTAAAGGGCAACCAGATTCAATTGATAGAGTTGCTATTACGGCACTAGGTCCAGTCATGTATGACAAAAGTTATAATGCCAATGGTTCTGATGGAAAATACCTTGCAGTAAGATGGACGGCTCAAGATGGTAGCAGCGGACTTCAAACATTTTATGAACTAAACAGGGCTAAAAATTTTGATGATTATATGAGTGCCATTGATCATTGGACTTGTCCTGGTCAAAACTTTGCATTCGCAAGTGTAAGTGGTGACATCGCTATCAAGCAACAGGGGGCTTTTGTTGCCAGATGGAATAGGCAAGGCGATTTTATTATGCCAGGGCAGGATAGTAGTTATTTATGGCAAGGCATGATTCCTTCATCCGAAAATCCTATGATGAAAAATCCGGAGCGTGGTTTTGTAAGTAGCGCCAACCAAATGTCTACCGATAGCACCTACCCGTATTATTTAGGAGCAGCCAATGCATTTCCTTTATACCGTGGTATCATTATCAATAAAAAATTGAATGCCATGTTTGGAGTCACGCCACTCGATGTGCAGGCGCTTCAAACCAACAACGATAATATTTTTGCGGAGATGGCTAGGCCTGCCATTTTTAAATTTTTAAATGAATCTAGTTTAAATGCCGAAGAAAAAAAATATGTAGATTATTTGCGTAATTGGAATTTGCGCAATGACGTTGATGAAAAAGGAGCGTCGGTATTTAGAGCAATATGGGATAGTTTAGAAGTAGCCGTTTGGGCAGATGAATTTAAAAATGCTGCACTGCCTTTACAATGGCCTGATGAATCTACACTGCTTGAGCAAATGCTAAAAGATTCTGTAATTCTTTTTGAAGACAATATTACTACGCAAAATGTGAGAGAGACTATGGCTGATGCGGTAACCGCAGCCATTAAAAAAGCCACGCCGCAATTAGCGCAAATGGAAAAGGATGGTACGCTTGCATGGGGTGCTTACAAAGATACGCGCGTTAATCACTTACTAAAAATTCCGTCACTGAGCAGACTTCATTTACCAATAGGAGGTGGCGTGCATATTATTAATGCAACCACAGGAAACCATGGTCCAAGTTGGCGCATGGTAGTGCACCTAGTTGATGGAATTGAAGCCTATGGAGTTTATCCAGGTGGTCAAAATGGAAATCCTGGCAGTAAATATTATGACAGCTTTATTGATAGTTGGGCTGCTGGTAAATATTACCGCCTCTTGTTTTTATCTAAGGAAGCGGCTAAACAAAATAGCCAATTCAAATGGCGTTTAACTTTTACAAACTCTTAATTTAATTTTTATGAAATTTATAGTGGCAATTTTTTTACACGCTTTTTTAGCTTTTGCTGTCGGTTTATATACTCAGTTTCCTTGGTGGCTTTTTGTGGGTACATCTGGCATTGTCGCTTTCTTTATTTTAGATTCCCCAGTAAAAAGTTTTTTTGCAGGATTTTTAGGGGTCGGTGCTTTGTGGGCCGGATTAGCTACTGGCAAAGACTTTGCCAATGAACACTTATTGTCTAGTAAAGTTGCGCAAATTTTGCCTCTTGGAGGTTCTTATATCGCGCTTATCATTGTTACCGGTGTTGTGGGTGGACTGTTGGGCGGTTTTGCGGCCTTAACTGGCGCATATATGCGTAGTAAATCTACCAAGTAGACATATAATTTTACCTTTTAACAAATAGGTAGCTTCTATTCATGAGAAGCTGCCTATTTTTGTTTTATGCGTCTTTATTGTTATCTGTTTATTGTATTTCTGGGTTTGCTTTGTGGTAGTGATGTGGTTGCACAAACCGTTGTAACGGGTTCCATTACGGATGGATCAGGTAAAAAACTAGCACATGCATCTGTTTTAATTAAAGGCACTACTAGGGGTGTAACCGCCAATGCCGACGCTAAATTTTCATTGACGCTAGTTGCAGGTTCCTACACCATCGTTTGTAATTATGTTGGGTTTGAAGCGGTAGAAAAGAAAATAAAAATTGCGCCGGGTCAGGATACGCTTTTCTTGCCATTTGTATTATCCAAACAGGTATTCTTATTAAATGACGTGGTGGTTAATTCAAAAGGAGAAGATCCTGCATATGCCATTATTAGAAATGCCATTAAAAAAAGGCCTGATTATTTAAATGAAATAAAAAAATTTAGTGCCGAAGTATACATTAAAGGACAACTGGTATTAAATGATTATCCAAAATCGTTTTTTGGAAAGTCTTTAACGCCCGGCAATTTTGATACGGTTAAAAACCGAATTTTATTTTTGTCAGAAACCATTTCTGATTATTATGTAGACGTTCCTAACAAAGAACGCATTGAGGTTAAGTCCTCTAAAGTGAGTGGACGAAGTGGTGGCTTTGGACTCAGTAATCCGCAAATCATTTCTTTTTATCAAAACAATATTGAACTAGGTAATGGGCTCAATCCGCGCGGTTTTGTTTCACCCATTGCAGACGGCGCCCTTGCATTTTACAATTATAAATTTGAAGGAACTTTTTACGAAAATGGCATCGAAATAAGTAGGATACGTGTGCTGCCTAAAAGAAAGTACGAGCCCTTGTTTTCAGGCATCATCAATATTATTGAAAACGATTGGCGTATTCATAGTGTGCAGCTGAATTTATTAAAAGAACAGCAGCTGCAGCTACTTGATACGCTTTTAATAGAGCAGCTCTATGTGCCAACTAAACAAGGTTGGGTTATCAAAAATCAAGTCATTTATCCGCGCGGCAAGTTTTTTGGATTTGCTTTTTCGGGAAGCTTTGTACAAGTATATGATCAATTTAATTTAGCACCTAGTTATGGTAAAAAGTTTTTTGGGAACACCTATTTAAAATACCTCGATAGTTCAAATAAAAAAAGCAGTGCTTATTGGGATAGCATTAGGCCTGTTCCATTAGCAATTGAGGAAGTTAAAGATTATGCTAAAAAAGACAGTCTAGAAAAAATCAGGCAAGACCCTAAATACCTAGATTCGGTAGATAGGGTGCGCAATAAATTTAGTATCACCGGGTTTTTATTAACGGGTCAAACCATTAATAAGCAAAGCAAAAAAACGCGTATTAGGTTTGATGCACTCCTTGGCTCCGTAAATTACAATACCGTCGAAGGGTATAATGCTAGTTTTTCTCCAAGTTGGACAAAGCGCTATACAGGTCGAAATAGTTTATCTATCGAACCTTTAATACGTTATGGATTTAACAATACCAGGTTACAACCTTCGGCTGCGGTTCAGTATAATTTTGGAAAAAAATATTTCAATAATATTGGCGTTGGTTTTGGAAGGAAACTATTTCAGTTTAATAACGATATTGCAATCCCTGAGTCTCAGAATACCATTCAAACCGTAGTGTATGAACGAAACTTTTTAAAATTATACGAAGCTAGATTTTTGAATGTAGGGTATGGCGTAGGACTTGGCGGCGGATTAAATTTTAGGGCAAATATTCAATTTCAACAGAGATTGGCCTTGTCTAATTTAAATAAGCCAGTTGTTTTTGTGGATCATATCAATAGGAGTTATACACCTAATACACCAGCCCCTGCTTCAACTACTAATTTTGAACAGCACCAAGCTTCCATTTTTACCGGTGTTTTAACTTGGCAGCCTGGGGGGAAATATATTGAGCTTCCAGATCGTAAAATTGGAATTGGTTCGAAAGCGCCAACATTTACGTTGACGTATAAAAAAGGTATTCTAAATTTACTTGGTAGTGATGTCGATTATACAAAATGGTCGATTAATGTTGCTGATAATTTACCGCTTGGACTGGGAGGTACATTTCAATACCGGGCAACTGCAGGCGGTTTTATAAACGCCAATAAGTTGTATGCCCCCGATTTGCAACATTACTTTGGAAACCAAGCCTATGTTTCAATTGATTATTTAAAAGGGTTTCAGCTATTACCTTATTACCAGTTTAGTAATCAAGCCAGTTTTTACTCCACAGTTTTTGCAGAGTATCATTTAAACGGACTCATTACCAATAAAATCCCAGGCTTTCGAAAGCTCAATTGGTTTTTGGTAGGAGGGGTGAGCTATTTACACGTAAACAACATGGTTGATTATACCGAGTCTATTATAGGTATCGAAAATATTTTTAAAGTGATTCGTGTAGATTTAGTCAATGGCTTTCAAAAAGGGGAGCCCCTAAGAACGGGGGTTCGATTAAGAGTTCCTATTGTGTTTAAATAATTTGTTTATTTTTGCTGTACTATTTTGACCACCCTGCAAGTGGTTCTATTGTTCATAGAACATGGTTTAAAAGGCTAATACCTTTTTTGGCATGTCTAAAAAAGTATACATATGGCAGTTCTACACAACCGCGTCTCCAACGAGGAGTTAAAGGCGCTCATGATGGCGGAAACTTTTCACCGCATCACCATTAGTTTTTACGCCTACTTTCCAGTACAAAACCCAGCCGTTTTTAGGGACGATTTATACAAAGCTTTATTTCCATTACAAGTATTTGGCAGAATTTATGTAGCCAAAGAAGGGATCAATGCGCAAATAAGTGTTCCTGATTTTAATTTTGAAAAGTGTAAAGAACATCTCTATTCAATAGAGCATTTACAGGGGCTTCGATTAAATATTGCAGTAGATGATGACGGCAAAAGTTTTTGGGTGCTGAAAATAAAAGTGCGTGAAAAAATTGTAGCAGATGGAATTACAGACCCAACATTTTCTATGGAAAATAAAGGTAAGTATGTGAACGCCGTTCAAATGAATGAGCTACTGCAAAAACCAGATACGATTGTTATTGATATGCGCAATCATTATGAGTATGAAGTAGGGCATTTTAAAGGCGCTATTGAAATCCCTTCTGATACGTTTAGAGAACAACTTCCCATGGCTGCAGATATGATGAAGGGCAATGAAGAAAAAAATATCATCATGTATTGCACCGGTGGTATCAGATGTGAAAAGGCCAGTGCTTATATGTTACACCAGGGGTTTAAAAATGTATTTCATGTAGAAGGCGGCATCATTAATTATGCGCATCAGGCAGAAGAGGCGGGTATCGATAAACAGTTTATTGGAAAAAACTTTGTATTTGATAAACGCCTAGGGGAAAGGATTACGGAAGATATTATTGCAAATTGTCACCAGTGTGGAAAGCCCGCAGATACGCACACCAACTGTTTAAATGATGGATGTCACTTATTATTTATTCAGTGCGAAGCTTGTGCAAAAACCTATGAGGGTTGTTGTAGTAAAGGTTGTCAAGACACCATTCATTTACCACTTGAGCGTCAAAAAGAATTACGCAAGGGTATACGAAATGGACAACATATTTTTAACAAGAGCAAAAGACTTCGTCCAAGACTCAATGAGCCAGAGGCTTAGTTAGCTAAACTAATCGGTGCAAAATTTTGCAAAGGAAGCTGTTGTTGCAGTCATGATTTGTTCATCAGTAAATGTAGTTGGCACAAACGCTTTGCCCGTTACTTTTTCATAAAGTTCAATATAGCGCTTGCTAATGGTGTCAATCCATTCGTCTGACATTTCAGGAACGGTTTGTCCTTCTTTGCCCATAAAATTATTTTGGATTAGCCACTCGCGTACAAATTCTTTACTGAGTTGTTTTTGTTTTTCGCCAGAAGCTTGTCTGTCTTCAAAACCATCAGCATAAAAATACCTTGATGAATCTGGGGTATGCACTTCGTCCATTAAATAAATGGTATCACCAATTTTGCCAAACTCATATTTAGTATCAGCTAATATTAGCCCTTGCTTTGATGCTATTTCTTTACCTCTGCTAAATAAAGCAAGCGCATATTTTTCTAAAACGGCCCAATCCTCAGCACTCACAAGGCCGGTTGCAATAATGTCTTCTTTGGAAATATCCTCGTCATGACCTTCCGAAGCTTTGGTAGAAGGGGTGATAATAGGGCTAGGGAAAAAATCATTTTCTTTTAATCCTTCAGGTAAACTAACCCCACAAAGCGTTCTTGACCCCGAAGCGTAGGTCCGGTAGGCGTGACCAACTAAATTGCCACGTACAACCATTTCTATTTTAAAAGGGGTACATTTTTTGCCCACCGATACGTTGGGAGCAGGGGCATCGAGTAGCCAATTTGGGCAAATGTCTTGGGTTTGACGCAGCATAAATTCTGCTATCTGATTGATAACCTGACCTTTATATGGTATAGTTTTTGGTAATATTACATCAAAAGCAGAAATACGATCACTCGCAATCATAATTAACCAATCGGTACCAATGGTGTACACGTCTCTCACTTTTCCATGATAAATGGCTGTCTGATAGGGGAATTGAAGGCTTTGCATACCCAAAAATAGCACCTAAAACAACAAAAATGGGGTATTGAAATGGCTTTTTCTCAACACTCAAACCGCCAGTTGGTATAAATTAAATTTTTGCAAAAGCTTAACTTGTGCTATTTTGCTCTCAAATTATAACCAAATTTTGCCAAAATGAGAAGACTCAACAGCAAATGTTTCTTTGTGGCCATGGCTACTATTGTAACAATTAGTGCAAGCGCCCAAAATTCAACTACCGTTTCTGGTAGTGTAAAAAATGCTAAATCAAAAGAACTGGTTTCGGCAGTATCTGTAACCGTTAAGGGAAGTTCTGTAGGAACTTTTACAGATGATAAAGGAACTTTCCGTTTTTCATCAATCAAAAATTACCCAGTTACATTGGTATTTTCTTCTGTTGGATTTTCTAACAAAGAGGTAACCGTTAATGCAGCTAGCTCAAGTGTTGAAGTAGCACTTGAACCATCTTTCACACTTGGAAATGAAGTTGTTGTATCAGCTTCAAGAGTGCCTGAAAGAATTTTAGAATCTCCAGTATCTATCGAGCGTGTAAGCACTGCTGCGATCAGAAATACTGCAGCTACTAACTATTATGACATCCTTACCAACTTAAAAGGTGTGGACGTTGTTGCTGCTAGCTTAACTTTTAAATCTGTGGGTACCCGTGGATTTAACAGCAGTGGTAACACTCGTTTAAACCAATTAGTAGACGGTATGGATAACCAAGCCCCAGGTCTTAACTTCTCTGTGGGTAGTGTTATTGGTTTAAGTGAATTAGACGTTGACAATATGGAATTATTGCCAGGTGCGTCTTCAGCACTATATGGTCCTGGAGGTATGAATGGTACTGTTTTAATCAACAGCAAAAATCCATTCAAGTACCAAGGTTTAAGTTTCCAAATTAAGCAAGGTATCAACCACGTTGATGCTGCTCAGCGTCCAACTTCTGCATACAATGATTGGGCAGTGCGTTGGGCTAAAAAAGTAAATGACAAATTCGCTTATAAAATCACTGCAGAAAACATGACTGCGCAAGATTGGTTAGCGAATCAATCAAATAACTATTCTAGAGGTACTGGTACACCAAACGGAATTACCATTCCAGGATGGAGAGATTTAGATCCTAACTATGATGGTGTTAACTTTTATGGTGACGAAACAACTCAAAGTTTAAGTTCAATTGCGAATGCAGTAATTGCTGGATCAGGGGTACCTGCTGCAGCTGTTGGATTTTTCAACGCATTTTTGGCTAGAACTCCTACGGCAAACTTAGCCGCTTACAACGCTGCATTAACTTCTGGTGGTTTAGGTGCGCTCGTTACTTCTGGTATGTCACCAATATTTTATGGTGCTGCAAGAGGCATGTTTGGTAACCAAATGGTAAGCAGAACAGGTTATGCCGAAAAAGATGTGTTAGATCCTACAACTTCTAACTTTAAACTTACAGGTAGCTTAAACTACATGTTAACAGATAAAGTAGAAGCTTCTTTTTCTGCAAACTTTGGAACAGGTAACACTGTGTATACCGGTTCTGATCGTTATTCTTTAAGAGACCTTAAAATGGCTCAGTTCAAGTTTGAATTAAAACATAAAAACTGGTATGTACGTGCGTATGCTACACACGAAAATTCTGGTAGCTCATTTAACGGAACAATCGCTACACGTACATTCAACGAAGCTTGGAAGCCAAGTTCTTCTTGGTACCCACAATATATGGTTGCTTATGTAACAGCAATGCAACAAGGTGCTCCACAGTACATGTCTCATATGGCTGCGCGTACTTTTGCTGATCAGGGCAGACCAACAGGCTTTATTGGTAACCATCCTTTATTCCAATCAATTGTTAGAACACCGATTGGTAAAAAAATACCAGGTATGAATGGTTTAGAAGGTGGTCAGTTCATGGACAAGTCTAGACTAAACGTATTAGACGCACAATACAACTTAACAGAAGCTTTAGGTCTTGCTAAAACAGGTACTGACTTTTTGGTTGGATTTAATACCAAGCAATATCAATTAAATTCTGAAGGAACCATTTTTGCAGATACATTAGGTGCTATTAACATCAACGAGTTTGGTGCATATGGTCAATTGTCTCAAAAATTATTCAAAGAAATTGTGAAAGTTACGATCTCTGGCCGTTACGATAAAAACACAAACTTTGCTGGTCGCTTTACACCAAGAGCTTCTGCTGTTATCAAATTAAAGCAAGACCACAACATTCGTTTGTCTTATCAAACAGCTTATCGTTTCCCAACTACACAAAACCAGTGGATCAACTTACTTGTTGGCGGTGGTACCCGTTTAATGGGTGGTTTACCACAATTACGTGACTACTATAACTTTAGTGGTAACCCAGGTTTCACACTTGCTAGTGTGCAAGCGTTTGGTGCAAGTGCAATGGCAGGTGCTCCAAACCCAGCTTTATTAAAGGCGCAAAATTTTGGCGAGTTCAAGCCAGAATCTAGCACTTCATTTGAAGTTGGTTACAAGGGCTTATTTGGTAAAGTATTACTAGTTGATGCTTACATGTACAACTCTAAATACCAAAACTTCATTAGTGGTGTAACTGTACTTCAGTCTAGAGGTTCTTACAACCCAATGAATTTACTATTTGAATCTCAAAGAATTGCCTACAGTATTTCAGCAAATGCTCCAGGTGAAGTTACCGTTAAAGGATGGGGTGCTTCTGCAGACTTCCTTTTACCTAAAAACTTTACTTTAGGTGCTAACATCTATTCTGATGAAATTGGTGATTTACCTGCAGGTTTTGTATCTTATTTCAATACCTCTAAATACCGTACAAACATTACTTTCGCTAACTCTGGTTTTGGAAAGGACAGTAGATATGGATTTAATTTAGTTTACAGAAATGTAAGCGATTTCTTCTACGAAGGTACTTTTGGTACAGGTCAAATGCCAGGTTACAACACATTAGATGGACAGGTTAGTTATAAATTCCCAGCTATCAAAACAATTATGAAAGTTGGTGGAACAAACCTTTTAAACAAATACTACCGTACAGGATGGGGTAACCCAGCCATTGGTGGATTGTACTATGTAAGCTTTGCTTATAACGTATTTTAATCTAGCCAGTACGTGCTAAAAAATTAAAGCCTCTTACTTTGTAAGGGGCTTTTTTTATCACTATTTATCTCTATTTTTGCATCTCAATTAATAACCATATACCTATGCGTTCAATAGCTTTTAGAGAGGCGCTCAGAGAGGCCATGCAAGAAGAAATGAGAAGAGATGAGCTTGTTTTTTTAATGGGGGAAGAAGTTGCTCAATACAATGGTGCTTATAAGGTAAGCCAGGGCATGCTTGCAGAGTTTGGAGAAAAAAGAGTTATTGACACGCCAATTGCTGAGCTTGGTTTTACAGCCATCGCAGTGGGTGCAGCACAAAATGGATTAAAGCCAATTGTAGAATTTATGACTTGGAACTTTGCCGTATTAGCAATGGACCAAATTTTAAATACAGCCTCTAAAATGCTTGCGATGAGTGGTGGACAAATTGGATGTCCAATTGTATTTAGAGGGCCTAACGGAAGTGCAGGTCAGCTAGGTGCTCAACACTCAACCGCATTTGAAAGTTATTATGCAAATATTCCAGGCATCAAAGTAGTATCACCATCTAATGGTTACGATGCAAAAGGCCTGATGAAGCAAGCTATACGTTACGAGAAAGATCCTGTGATGTTTATGGAAAGTGAAGTGATGTACGGCGACAAATGCGATATCCCTGATGATGAATATTACATTCCATTAGGTAAAGCAGATGTAAAAAAATCTGGAAGAGACATTACGATTGTTTCTTACAATAAAATGATGAAAGTAGCGCTAGGCGCGGCTGCAGAATTAGAAAAAGAAGGCATCAGCGCCGAGGTTGTTGATTTACGCACCGTTCGTCCATTAGATTGGATGACCATACTTGAAAGCGTTAAAAAAACAAACCGTTTGTTAATTGTAGAAGAGCAGTGGCCATTTGCTTCTGTATCTTCAGAAATTACGTACCGCATTCAAAAAGAAGGATTCGATTATTTGGATGCTCCTATTCGCAGAATTACAAGTGCCGATGCACCTATGCACTATGCACCTAATTTAACAGCACTTGCCATTCCTGATGTTTCAAGAACGGTGAAGCTTGCTAAAGAAATGATGCACCAAAGAAAATAAGTACAATGTGCCCACGCTATTTTAGTATTAGGCATATTTTATTTTTTGTTGGCTGTTTTATTTTTAAAAGTACCCTTGCGCAATCTACTAATGACTCCACCATATTGGGGACACTTGACAGTGTCGTTGTAACTGCTTTTCGCATAAAAGTGAGCGGACAATTTCTGCCTATATCTACTGCACGTATTTCATCTACTACCTTACAGCAAGAAGTGAATGGTACTTTACTTCCAGCATTTAATTTGGTGGCGGGTGTGCGCATGGAACAGCGCTCGGAGGGGAGTTATAGACTTGCCATTCGCGGAAGTTCTTTAAGGGCTCCATTTGGTATACGCAATGTAAAACTGTATTGGAACGATGTGCCTTTTTCTGATCCAACAGGAAATACCTATCTTAATATTTTGCCTTTTTCGTTAGTGAACGGTGTCGAAATTTTTAAGGGTCCCGTTGGAGCAGCTTATGGCTTAGGAACAGGAGGTGCCGTTTTATTGCAGTCAAATTTTGCAACCGATTCTGTATTACAAAATACAGCATCCTTAAATTTGCGCGCTGGAAGTTTTGGATACCTCGGACAAGATTTTAGGGTAACACTTCAACAAAAAAATGTTCATCAAACTTTTTTTATTGCCAACGAAAAAATAGATGGTTGGAGAGATCAATCTGGATCTACAAAAAAAAATATCACTTGGCTTGCCACGCTTACAAAAAATAAGCACACAATAAAGGGCATAGCTTTGTTTACAGACCTTATGTATCAAACGCCTGGCGGGCTTACGCTTGCGCAAATGCAGCAAAACCCAAGGTGGGCCAGACAAGCTACTGCTACACTACCAAGTGCAGTAGCCCAACAAACAGCAGTGTTTAACAAAACGTTCCTTGGGAGTTTTCATCATAATTACCAACTCACAAAAAATATTGATTGGCAAAATTTTGTTGTAGGTACCAATACTCATTTTAAAAATCCATTTATTACCAATTACGAGACAAGACATGAAAAAAATGCAAGTGTAGGAAGTCATGTAATCATGCGGTTTCAAAAATCAAAGAACGAAATCAAAATTGTTTTAGGTGGGGAGTGGCAAATGCAAGATGCGGCCATCAATAATTATGGAAATAAAAGAGGGGTGCGCGACACCTTGCAATTTGCAGATATAATAACCACTAAGCAAGGGTTTTATTTTGCAAACGCATCGTTTCGATTCAATAAAAAATGGTTACTAGAAGTTGGAATGAGTAACGCTTATATGATGTATGATTATTACCGCAGTAACATTTTAACTGAAACTGCGCAAACAAAATCGAATATTGGTTTATTGGCACCACGAATAGGTGTGTCTTACGAAGTAGCAAAAACTACAAATCTTTATTTTCAAATTTCTAAAGGATTTTCGCCACCCACACTTGCCGAAATAAGGCCTTCCGATGGATTATTTTATAAAAATCTTGTGCCAGAGTATGGATGGAATTTTGAAGCAGGTATAAAAGGAGTGGGTTTGCAAAACAAATTAAGGTATGCGGTAGCCTTGTATCATTTTGGTATTAAAGACGCCATTGTTAGGCAAAATAATAATGCAGGCATAGAGTATTTTGTAAATGCGGGGTCTACAAGACAAGCAGGTGCCGAACTGCAGCTCGACTATGTTACTAGGTTTAGTAAAGTACATCAGTTACAAATGGACATGGGTTATGCGTTTCAGCCTTATCAGTTTGTTCAGTACAGTCAGGCTGGTGTAGTATTTAATGGCAATGCGGTAACAGGGAATGCTAAGCATCAAGTAACTTCTAGCGTCACTTATCATTATAAAAAGCGCGTATCTGTTTTTGTAAGGTTGCAGTCTCTTTCTGGGGTACCACTTACAGATGCCAATGATGTGTTCGCGAATCCTTATTCGCTGATGCAATCTGGGGTATCAATAAATCATAAGCGTTTTCGCTACTTTTTGAGCGTTGATAATCTGTTAAACACCTCTTATAGTTTAGGTAACGATATTAATGCCTTTGGAAGGCGTTATTACAACCCTTCTTCGCCGCGGAGCTACATGGCCGGCATAAGTGTTCAAATGGCTAGTATTCGCCGTTAAACAGGCTATTATTGCCATTTCTGGCCTAAACCTGCCAAATATCCCGATTTACATAAACTTTTAACATTAAAATGGCCAATGTGGGTGCTAAAAGGATATTTTTGTTGACGTTAAAAGCAAATAACTATGACTGGACTTTTACTATTTATTGTGGGTGTGCTTGGATGGCATATTGGTGTGTACGGGTTATTTAATAAATCAAAAATTGAAGGATGGAAAGCCTTTGTTCCATTTTACAATACCTACCAAATGGTAGAAGTAACTGGTATTAAAAAATATTGGTTTTGGTTACAATTGATTCCAATTGCTGGACAGTTTATTACGATTTGGATTACCATCATTTATGTAATGCACTTCAAAAAAGTTAGTTTACTCGATCATACATTACTTGTTTTTTTACCGTTTGTGTATTTACCTTTTATTGGGTTTTCAAAAAATACAAAATGGTATGGCGAAGAAGCTTTAGCGCATTACCATAAATCTGCTGCACGTGAATGGATTGATGCGGGTGTATTTGCGATTGTAGCTGCAACACTTATTAGAACATTTGTTTTTGAAGCCTATGTAATTCCATCGGAGAGTATGGAAAAAACATTACTGGTAAACGACTTTTTATTCGTGAATAAAATGAGTTATGGAGCTCGAATGCCACAAACGCCGGTGTCATTTCCCTTTGTACACAATACCATGCCTTTTTCTGTAACGGCGCCTTCTTATACCACATTTGTTCAAGTGCCTTACAAGCGCCTACCTGCATTTACGGATGTTAAAAGAAACGATGTAGTGGTGTTTAATTTCCCAACTGGAGATACCATTATTAATTTACCAGAGTATGGAAGTAAAAGACCTTACTACGACGAGTTACGATATTCGTTTAAAGGCAACCGTGAAATGTTACAGTCGGAGTTCCCGATTCATGTACATCCTATGGATAAAACGGACAATTATATTAAGCGTTGTGTGGGCGTTGGAGGCGATGTGCTACAAATTAAAAGTGGCGTGTTGTACGTTAACAATCAAGCTGCTTTTGTACCACCAGCTTCACAAACCGAATATATAGTTGTAACCAATAAAACGCCTTTTGATCCTAGCTATTTAAAAGAAACCTTTAATATCGATGTTGATGATACCAAAGGTCAATTAGATGCTTTATCGGATAGTGCTTTTAAATTTAATGTTACACCTGCAGAAGCGGCTATTTTAAAAACACTACCAAATGTAAAATCGGTTACTCCGTATATCGAAAACTACGCGGGTATTACATTCCCTAACGACGAAGTAAACTACCCATGGACGATTGATAATTTTGGACCACTTGAAATTCCTAAAAAAGGGAAGCCCATTGTTTTATCAGCTACCAATATTGCGCTCTATCAACGACTAATCGAAAATTACGAGCACAATACATTTGCAATCAATAACGGACAGTTTATTATTAATGGTAAGCCGGCTACTACCTATACGCCAAAGTACAATTACTACTGGATGATGGGAGATAACCGCCACCGCAGCCAAGACAGCAGATTCTGGGGCTTTGTGCCAGAAACGCATATTGTGGGAAAGGCTTCTTTAATTTGGTTAAGTTGGGAAAACGGTCCAAGGTGGAAGCGCCTTTTTAATTTCATACAATAAAAAATAACCATCATGCAAAAACAAACCGTTCAATTTTCGTACCAAGTTTTTGCATCACTAGATGCGCTATCTATACATGATCAGGCATTGTTTATAAAAGCACAAGATGCTTTAGCACTTGCCCATGCGCCTTATTCAAAATTTAATGTAGGAGCAGCTGCTATTTTAGAAAATGATGAAATCATCAAAGGCAGCAATCAAGAAAATGCCAGTTACCCTATTGGTATATGTGCAGAGCGTGTTTTATTAAGTACCGCTTCTACTTTACAATCTAAAGTACCTATCATTACCATGGCTATTACCTATCACAATGAGCGGGGTGGTAACAATATACCCATTGCACCCTGTGGTATGTGCAGACAAGCCATTGCGGAATATGAATCTATTGTCAATAAACCTATGCGCCTAATTTTAGGTGGTGCTACTGGCGAAATATATGTAATTGAAAAAGCGGCAGATCTATTACCCTTTGGATTTTCAGGTGTTCACTTGCAATAAATTATCTCTGATTTAAAACAAAGTTTGCACCCCATGTTTAATTCTAAATTCATGTTGCAATAACCATTTTTTAACGGCCATTCCACCCGCATAGCCCACTAATGAGCGGTCGGCACCAATAACCCTGTGGCAGGGTACGAGTATCATTAATTTATTTTTACCGTTGGCGGATGCAGCAGCCCTAATCACTTTTGGATCTCCTAATTTTTTTGCTAAATCAGCGTAGCTATAAGTGTTGCCATAATTTATTTCAGCAAGTTTGGCCCATACTTTTTCTTGAAACTCGGTTCCGGATTGATGATAGGGAATATCAAAAACTTGTCTGGTACCTAAAAAGTATTCGATGAGTTGTTCTGTGCATGCATGTAGCAAGGGCGTGGGCTCCGTGTTATTGTGTGCGGGTTCCGTTTCTTTAGCTGCAAAACTTATTTCTGTAATGTACTGCTCTGTGCCACCAATTTTTAAAACGCCTACAGGACTATCATAATATGCGTATGTAATGATGTCGATGTCGGTTTCAGGTAGCATGGCATTAGCTTTTTGAGGACAGTAATTCAATTAACTGAGCGATCTCGGTTTGTTTATGGGCTTTTGAATTTCTGCTGTAGCATTTATTTAATTCACTCAATAGTATTGCCAGTGTGTCTGGTGCTTCTTGGGCTTTAAAATGAAATGGTTTAGGTGCTATGTTGATACGTTCGAAATAACTATCAATATCGGCATGCGAAAATGCGTTGCCGTTGGTAGCATCTATATAAAAATGAATTTTATCTTGCGGGTTACCTATGTAGTGATCTTCTTCGTAGTCGGAATGATAAAAGGCGAGGATACACTGTTTAGGTATATTGATAAGCCTTGCATGAATATCTAATTGTTCGCAGAGGGTTTGGTAGATGATACCATTGCTCATGGCATTGCCGGTCTTGGTTTCTAATACTTTGTGTACATAAAAATCATCGGCATTTTTGTAATCAACCTCGTTGCCAAATAATTTATAGTATTTATATAAAATACTGGTTAAAACATTTGCCTGTTCAAGCGGGGTCAAAAAACTGTTCAGCTCCAGCCAAATATTTTTTCTAATTTTTTCTAAATCTTGGAGTGCAGCTGTCGTGTTCATATCCGGATATTCTAGTTTACCTAGTAAGAGTGCGCCAGATAATAAATCGTAGGGTTTGGTGTTTTTCCAGTTGGTAAAATCTTGCAGTAAATCTGTAAAATGAAGCCTTTGAATAATGCCCTCAATTCTTTGTTGAACGTCTTCAGATAATGTAGTTTCCCATAAGTGTTCTAGGTTTGGGATGATTCCTTTACCATAGGCAACAATTTTTTCGGAAATACTTGAATATATTTCTTCGTCCGGATCGTCTATAAGGGTGAAAAGGGCTTTGATCTCTTTTGTTTGCTCCATGTTGCTGCTAAATCTTCCCCAAACTAAAATAAAATTAGACAAACCATCACTATTTAGTTATTCAGTGCTGTGGGAAACAACGCGGTTTGCTCGCATACTATTTTGTTTTGTTTAACGTTCACTGGCAGATCCGAATAAGTTCTATGTTAAATTGGGTCTATTTATGCACATCATTGAGGGGGAGAACCAATTATGTGTTAACTTGTGTAATCACATTTAAAAACCGCGCATGTCTACATCTTACATATCGCCTAAATTTCCTGCTACCAAAGATTCATTACACGCCGAATTAAAAAAGCGCGTACAAGCTTATTTTGATGAAAAGGGAATTGATGCTACCGGAACACCAGGGTTATTTACCAAAGCGATCTTAATGATTTTGGCACTCATAGCCGTGTACGTTCATGTGGTATTTTTTACACCTATTTGGTGGTTAGCGGTTGCTGAGTGTATTGTAATGGGAGGGCTAGTAGCTGCCATTGGATTTAATGTAATGCATGATGGAAGCCATGGTAGTTTTAGTACCAACAAATGGCTCAATAAAATTGCGGCCTCTTCTATTAGTTTATTAGGCGCTAATAGGTTTATGTGGAAAATGAAACACGTAATGATCCACCATACATTTACCAATGTAGATGGGGTAGATGATGATATTGAAGTGGGTGGTTTAATGCGCATGGCACCAACACAAAAAAAATATGGTCTTCATAAATTTCAGCATATTTATTTTTGGGCGCTTTACATGCTCTTATATGTTTTCTGGATTTTCTTTACAGACTATAAAAAATATTTCTCTCAAAGAATTGGATCTGTGCCTCTTAAAAAAATGGCATTAAAAGACCATATCGAGTTTTGGGTGGTAAAAGTTTACCATGCCGCAGTTTTTGTGGTATTGCCTATTGCACTTTTAGGTTGGGTGAAGTGGTTGGTTGGGTTTTTAGTAATGACCATGTTTGCAGGCTTTGTACTCAGTATTGTATTTCAACTGGCGCATACTGTAGAACACACTGACTTCCCGGTTGTTGATGACGACAATAAATTACCAGATGAGTTTGCGGCACATCAAATTAAAACGACTGCAAATTTTGCAACAAAAAATAAATTAATTAGCTGGTTAGTAGGAGGGCTTAATTTCCAAATTGAGCACCATTTGTTTCCTAAAATATCACACGTGCATTATCCAGCCATTAGCGAGATCGTAAAAAATGTATGCGCAGAGTTTCACCTGCAATACATCGAGTATCCGACCATGCGCAGAGCCGTTTTAGCCCACGTACATTTCTTACGTGATATGGGTAGAGCCTAAGCTTTACTTTTTAGGAGCAGATTTCTTAACCGTCGCTTTTTTAGTTGCCGCCTTTTTAGGGGTTGCCTTTTTAGTAGCTGATTTCGTAGCTGCTTTTGTTGCAGACTTTTTGGCTGGCGCTTTGGCTTTTTTACTAAAAGCACCTGGTACTTGTAGCTCAATCATGGCTTTAACGGTTTCTAAATCAACCTCCGCTAAATCGGCAGCTTCGTATTTTGTGCCATCTGCTTTACGACCCAGCTTTAGCATCTTTTTATTGAACTTGATAAATGGACCCCATCTACCATTTTCGATACTAATTTTATCGGCAGGCCAGTTTTGTATATACCTGTTGGCTTCTTTCTCTAATTTCTTTTCAATCAACTCATTAATGTCTGAGTCACTAAGGTTGTCAAAATCGTAGGCTCTTGGAATATTGATAAAAATGCCGTCCCATTTAATAAATGGTCCAAAACGGCCCTTTCCTTTCGTTACAGGCAGTTCTTTGTAGTGTGCAATGGGAGCTTCGGCAAGTTCCTTCTCATTTAATAGTACAATGGCTCTGTCCATATCCATGGTATGCAGGTCTTCACCTTTAGGAATGGATATAAACTGTTCGCCTAATTTAATGTATGGGCCAAATCTACCCACATTAACGGCAAGCTCCATTTCGTTGTAAGTGCCCAGAACGCGAGGTAAAGAAAAGAGTTCCATGGCTTCCTGCATGGTAATGGTTTCGATGCTTTGGTCTGCTTTTAATTTAGCAAATCTTGGTTTTTCTTCTTCGTCTTGATGACCAATTTGAACCATCGGACCGTAGCGTCCCATGCGGGCAATTACTTTTTTTCCTGTGGCTTCATCAAATCCTAATTCTCTTTCACCAACTGCTCTATTTGCGTTTTCGAGGGTATGTTCAATGTTTTCATGGAATGGCGTGTAGAAAGAGGCTATCATGCTTTTCCATTTGGTTTTACCTGCAGCAATTTCATCAAACTCCTGTTCAATTTTTGCTGTAAAACCATAGTCCATCACTTTTTCGAAGTGCTGTTTTAAAAAGTCTGTAACCACCATACCAAGGTCGGTAGGGAATAGTTTAGATTTTTCTGCACCGGTATTTTCAGAAAGAATTTCTTTTTCGATGCTATCATTTTTACGCAGAATAAGTAAGTTAGATAGACGCTTAACGCCTTCTTTATCTCTCTTTTCTACATAATTACGTTTAATAATAGTTGAGATGGTAGGGGCGTAAGTAGAAGGTCTACCAATACCTAATTCTTCCATCTTTTTTACAAGGGATGCTTCCGTGTATCTAGCACCTGGACGTGAAAATTTTTCGGTAGCCGTCATCTCTGCAAAATCAAGTTTTTGATTGGCCACAAGCGGCGGTAAAATGCCTTCTGTGTCATCATCATCCTCGTCGTCTTTTCCTTCTAAATATACTTTTAAGAAACCGTCAAATTTGAGTACTTCTCCAGAGGCGGTTAACTGTTCTTTGTTGGTAGATATATTAATTTTTGCAACCGTTTTTTCAAAAGCCGCATCGCTCATTTGAGAAGCAATGGTTCTTCTCCAAATCAGTTCATAGAGGCGTCTTGTTTCTTCATCTGCTACCGTTTTATTATTCATGTAGGTAGGTCTGATGGCTTCGTGCGCTTCTTGTGCGTTTTCGTTTTTATTCTTGTATTTTCTGGGCTGATAATAATTAGCACCGTAACTACTTTCCACTTCTTTATGAATATCTGCCATGGCCGTATCACTTAAATTGATACTGTCGGTACGCATATAAGTAATCTTACCACTCTCGTACAATTTTTGTGCGAGTAACATGGTTTTGGTTACGCCATATCCTAATTTACGAGAAGCTTCTTGTTGTAGGGTAGAAGTTGTGAAAGGTGCTGCTGGTGTGCGTTTGGTAGGTTTTACCGTAACGTCATCTACCGTATATGTAGCGCTCTTGCAACTGGTTAAAAAATCGTTGGCAGAAGTTTGTGTGTTTACTTTTGAAGGTCCTTCTGCTTTAAATGAAACTGTTTTTTTGTTTACATCTAATGCCGTAAATATGGCTTCAATTTTATAACTACTTTCAGGAATAAAATGATTGATCTCTCTTTCTCTTTCTACAATTAAGCGTACGGCAACACTTTGTACACGGCCAGCACTTAAACTTTTTTGCATGCCAATTTTGCGCCATAAAACAGGGCTTAATTCAAAGCCTACTAAACGGTCAAGAACCCTTCTTGCTTGTTGGGCATCTACTAAATCCATATTAATGAAACGTGGATTTTGAACTGCTTTTTTTATAGCGGGTGCTGTAATTTCATGGAATACAATACGCTTGGTAGTAGCCGGATTTAAACCCAGTACTTCGGCAAGGTGCCAACTAATACTTTCTCCTTCACGGTCCTCATCCGATGCGAGCCAAACTTCGCCAGATTTTTTAGCGATTTGTCTTAATTCTTTCACCACTCTTTCCTTCTCATCTGGGACAATATAGTGGGGTTGAAATTGCTTTTCAATATCAATACCCTTATCGCCTTTATCAAGGTCGCGAATATGGCCATAACAGCTTTTTACCTCAAAATCAGACCCTAAGATCTTTTCTATGGTTTTGGCCTTTGCCGGGGACTCAACAATCAATAAATTCTTTGCCATGTAGCTGCAATATTAGTTGAAACCTTGAAAACATAAAAAAACTTACTTCAACTTGGGGCAAAAATAGCCCTCAAAAACCTAGTTCTGGGGGGTTAAAAAAGCGCCAATTTTTTTCATAACTCCTTGATCCCTATATACTTTGTTGTGGCCGAGCCCTTCCGTAATAAAAAATTCTTGTTGGGGCTTGGCGCTCTTTTGTGCCTGTAATGTATCTGAAAAGGGGCAAATGGAATCATTTTTATCATGAATCCAAAGGCATGGGGTATCAATAACCGTAAGGGAATGGGTCACCGAAAAATAGGATATGGGCTTACCTGCCATACTTATTATATATGCTTCAATGGCCGCTTGTAAATCAGGTTTCACCTGCAGCATTGTATAAAATCCCTTAAGAGCTGAGGTGGTTTCTGTGGCGGGGGCAATTAAAACCATCTTTTTATTAGCTGCATCTGGTAAATCCTGCATCGCCAGCGAAAGGGCTAGGCCTCCAAATGAATGGGCAATAAATGCATCAATCCCATTTTCTACTTCGTTTACCTGACATATAAAACGCTTGTAAACAAGGGCGTTTACAATTTTCCCTTCACTGTCTCCATGTCCAGGGGCGTCAAAAGCTAGTACTTCGTAACCCATTTGTAATAAAATGGGCACATAGTGTTCAAATTTATAGGCATAACTGCTAAAACCATGCAGTATCAATACTTTTTTACCATTGGGGGTGGTAGGCGTCCAGCCATAGCCAACAATGGCTAAACCTTCAAAATCAATCAATTTAGGCGTCGCTTTTGTAAAAATGGCGGGTCTTTTTTGCGTTATTTTTCGGGTATAGGGCGTGCAAAACAAACGAAATGCCTCCGAAGCGGCTTTTTCTTTAGACAAATAACTAAGGGTTCTTAATTTGTTTTTGTAGTATCCAATGAGTATGCGCTGACCCAATTTCATTTTCATACTGCAAAGATAATGACCTGCCGTGCATAATTTTTTCCTTTTTCGCTACATAAATCGTTCAACGAAATGGGTGTAGCCACATTTTTGAAATACTTTTGCGGTCCAAAGCATCAAGTTATGTATACAGTAAACGTGAAATTCGAACAGAAAGGTTTAGAGCCGGTAACCCTTTCAAATATTGAGCCGGATCAAAGTTTATTAGAAGTTTGTTTAGATAATGGCATTGAGCTGCACCATAACTGTGGAGCCGTTTGTGCTTGTAGTACCTGCCATATGTATGTGCATGCGGGCATGGAACACCTCGAAGAGTTATCTGACAGAGAAGAAGATTTTATTGATAGAGCGGTAAATCCTCGTATAAATTCAAGACTTGGATGTCAGTGCGTGCTTCAGGCTGGTACTGGTACAATCGAAATTACCCTTCCGGATCAAACACAGTTTTTAGGCGAATAATATTAGTTGTAACTTACTTTATTAAATGTAACTATGAGTCATTTTGAACCACCAATACACTGGGCAGATCATGAAGATATTGCCATGAAATTATATGAGCGCTTTGGCGATGATTTTACGGAATCAAAAATCTACAGAGTTCGTTTCACTGATTTATTAGAATGGATTTTAGAAACGCCCAATTTTACGGGTACCAAAGAACAAAGTACCGAAGGTCATTTAGAAATGATCCAAAGTGCATGGGTGTATGAATGGAGAGACAATCAAAAATAAATTTCAATGCTTCATCAGTTTAAAAATATAAACACCATTGTGCTTGATGTGGATGGTGTTTTAACCGACGGCACACTGCTTGTGATGCCAGACGGACTGATGGTTAGACGCATGAATATAAAGGACGGCTATGCCATACAACTAGCCGTAAAAAAAGGATATTATGTTGCCATTATTTCTGGTGGCGACTCTGCAGAAGTAAAAGACCGACTCCAAAAATTAGGCGTTACAGATGTGTACATGAAAGTGCATGATAAGTTATCTGTGCTACAAGAATATTTACTACTCAATGGTTTAGATGCAGCCAACACCGCTTACATGGGTGATGATATGCCAGACTATGACGTCATGAAAGCAGTAGGCATGGCTACCTGTCCCGCAGATGCTGCAACAGAAATTAAAGAGCTATCTGGTTATGTATCGCCGCTAAATGGAGGTGCAGGATGTGTGCGTGATTTGATTGAAAAAATTATGCGCGTAAGAGGCGATTGGAGTGAAGACACAACCGTAAGGTCTCAATAAATTATTAATATCCCAACCATCATTGCATGAAAAAAATAGCAGCATTTCTGACGCTTATTCGTGCAAGTAATTTAGTTTTTATTGTACTCACTCAGTTTTTATTTGAGTATTGCATTTACCAAAGAATTTACGGTCCATCTACACCAGCGCAACTGCAACAGTTTTGGTTGATTGTACTTGCTTCTGTGTTTATTGCTGCTGCAGGCAATAGTATCAATGATTATTTTGATTTAAATATTGATCAAATTAACAAGCCTACTAAAGTGGTGGTGAATGTGGCTATTAGTAGACGCTGGGTCATATTTTTTCATTTGGTATTAAGTATGTTGGGTTTGTTTTTTACCGCTTATGCGCTACCCATTCAGTCTTATTGGTATTTGGTTTTTGCCAACATGATGTGCATTGTTTTATTGTGGGTGTACTCTACAAACTTTAAAAAACAATTACTTATTGGCAACGTGCTTATTTCATTATTAACGGCATGGGTACTGCTTATTTTGTTTTTTTCAAAAGCGCCACTTCAAATAAATAATCTTTTAGCATCGGGAGATAAAGAAATCCGTTTTTTTAGACTTACTGTTTTATACGCATCTTTTGCATTTATTATTTCTCTCATTAGAGAGGTTATTAAAGATGTAGAAGATAGGGTTGGTGACGCAAAATATGGTTGCAGAACCATTCCTATTGTGTGGGGCTTAACGGCTACTAAAGTATTTGTAGCTGTATGGCTGGTGGTGTTAATTGCCGTGCTTATTATTTTGCAGTTTTATGTACTACCCATGGGATGGTGGGAAAGTATCGTTTATTGTGTGCTTGCCATTATTGCACCACTTGTATGGGTATTTGTTAAATTGTTATCCGCCCAATCCGAAAAAGATTTTGGTAAACTTAGTACGGTTATAAAAATTGTGATGCTTACAGGCATTGTATCCATGGTATTTTTCAGGTATTATTTATAACGGACATGAATAAAAAAATTATACTAGCATCTGGTTCTCCCCGCCGTAAAACTTTATTAGAGTGGGCAGAAGTGTCTTTTGAAGTGATTGTAAAACCCACCGACGAAAGTTATCCTGAAGGCCTTGCTATTGAAGAAGTGCCCGTGCATATTGCGCGTCAAAAAGCGCTTGGGGTAGCATCGGATTTAACAAATAACGAACTCGTGATTGCAGCCGATACCATTGTTGTTTTAGGAAATGAAATTATAGGTAAGCCTACAAGTAGAGAAGACGCTATTTTAATTTTATCTAAGCTAGCCGGAAAAACGCACAGAGTAATTACGGGTGTTGTGCTTTTAGAAGGCACAAAAGAAACGGCTTTTGCAGATAGCACGACGGTTCATTTTCATCCCCTAACACCGGATCAAATTGCTTTTTATGTAGACAAGTACAAGCCTTACGACAAAGCGGGCGCTTATGCCATTCAGGAATGGATTGGCGTAGTGGGCATCAAATCGGTGGAAGGTGATTTTTACAATGTAATGGGCCTTCCGGTAAGCAGGGTGATGCAAGCGCTGCAAGCAATGTTGTAGCAAGTTTTTTTTTTGCTATTTGCGAAGTCTTTTTGCCTGGTTGGCAGCCGTATTTTACGCAGGCCAGCTAAAACTTAAGTCAAGTTCCACATCCGGGTGCAGGGTCCTTTCTACAGGGCAGGTTCTTGCTACTTTTTCCAAAATCTCTTTTGTTTTTTCGTCTAGCTGCAGGCTTTCCGGGAATTTAATATGCACAACTATTTTACCTATTCGGCGCGGGTCGCTCACCATAATTTTGGTAGCATCTGCGGTGGTGCCATCCAGTGCAATGCCCATGCTTTGCGCTTTAATACCCATGGTGGTTACCATGCAGGTAGCAAGTGCTGTGGCCACTAAATCGGTGGGAGAAAACCTTTCGCCATTGCCCTGATTGTCTGTGGGGGCGTCTGTTTCGATAGTAGTGCCGCTTTGTAGGTGTGTAGCCTCAGTTCTTAACTTAGTTTTATAAATAATTTGTGCAGTCATTGGTTTAATTTTGCCTTAAATTTACAAGGAACTAATCAAACGAGCGTGAAGAAAATAGTAAATATCGCAAACACCCTTCAAAAAATTGGCGCTGTGCTTTTTGCATGCTTTCTTTTTGTGGGTACTGGTTTAGCACAGCAGCGAAAATTATCACCAGCACAGGAAGAAAAATTGCGTTTAAAAAATGAACGTCGTGAAAAAATAAATCAGCTCATTAAGCAAGAAGAAGAGGGTGCTTTAATATATCAAAAACAAATTGCACAAGGCATCCATTTTAATACCGATGGCTGGAGTGTTTTTTATGAAAAAGGAAAATACAAATCCATTACAAAAACAAATTTGTGGTGGATCGAAATAGGTGAGCACAAACATCCTAAAGAGGAAAAAACTCCAACAGCAAGTTCGGCACAAGGGTTTATTATTTTGTCCAATTATATTTACGGCAAACAAAATAATTTGTACGATGTAAAATTTGGCATTGGTCAACAAAAATTAATTGGTGGAAAAGGAAATAAAAACGGCGTAGCCGTTTCTGCTATTTATGGCGGTGGTATTAGCGCCGGTTTATTAAAGCCTTACTATTTACAAATCCAAAATCCTACAACACAGCGCCAAGAAGAAATTAAATACGATAACAACGATCAACTTTTTTTAGACCCTACCATTGTTTTGGGTAAAGGTTCTTTTAGTAAAGGATTTAATGAAATGCAGTTTGTTCCGGGTGGTCATGTTAAAGGAGCCCTTCGTTTCGACTATGGCCGTTATAACGAAGTTGTGTCTGCACTTGAGGTGGGTTTAAAAGCCACATATTTTTCTAAAAAGATGCCTGTAATGCTCTTAAATACCGAAAAAAGCCTCTTTTTTAATGCCTATATTTCTGTCACATTTGGTAAGCGAAAGTGACCTATTTTTGCATCCTAAGCAATCATAAAGAATTTCTATTTCATGCAAGAATTACCCGTTGTCCCAAAAATAGATCCAACAACATCCAAAATACAAAAGCCCAATTGGTTACGTGTAAAACTGCCCATTGGCGAAAGTTACAAGCACGTTAGAGGGCTTGTTGATACCCATAAACTCCATACCATTTGCGAAAGTGGTAACTGTCCAAATATGGGCGAGTGCTGGGGTGAAGGAACGGCAACATTTATGATTCTCGGTAATGTGTGTACCCGCAGCTGCGGATTTTGTGCGGTGGCCACCGGGCGTCCAGCTCCCGTAGATTTTGATGAACCTCAGCGCGTGGCAGAAGCCATACATCTAATGAAGGTAAAGCATGCGGTAATTACTAGTGTAGATAGAGATGAATTAAAAGATGGTGGTTCTGGCATTTGGTATAGTACCATTAGAGCTGTAAAAGCTTTAACTCCTGACACAACACTTGAAACACTTATACCTGATTTTAAAGGTATTCCAGATCAAATACAACGCCTGATTGATGCCGCTCCCGAAGTGATCAGTCATAATATGGAAACCGTAGAAAGGCTAACACGTCAAGTGCGCGTGCAAGCAAAATACCAGCGTTCACTTGGCGTACTCGAAACCTTAAAAAAGGGGGGCATGCGTACCAAAACGGGAATGATGCTTGGACTTGGTGAAACCAAAGAGGAAGTGGTGCAATCCATGAAAGATTTGGTAAATGTTGGTTGCGATGTATTAACCCTTGGTCAATATTTACAGCCCACTAAAAAACATTTAGCGGTTCAACGTTTTGTACACCCCGATGAGTTTGCTGAACTACGTGAGATTGGTTATCAAATTGGTTTTGATTATGTAGAAAGTGGTCCACTTGTACGTTCATCGTATCATAGTGAAAAACACGTGATAAAAGGATGGGGTAAAGATAAATGGCTATCTGAAAAAAGCTTATGAAAAATATAATATACGCGCTGGTACTCACACTATTTACAACCGCTGTTGTAGCTCAAGTTAATTGGAAAAATGTGGATGCCGAATTTGCTCCTTTGCCAGCATCAATGCACGTATATAAAACCACCGATGCCATTGATGGCAAACTAAATATCGCTTATTATATTAGTTTCGATTTAAAAGATAAAACGCATGCTTTATCTACTGCAGTTGGCAATGGTAAGCGTTATACGCCTCAAAAATTTTATGATTCTATAGCTGGAAAGCCACTCGTTGTAATGAATGCAACCTTCTTTGAATTTGCACACAATTCAAATTTAAATTTAGTGGTAGATAACGGTAAAATTAAATCCTATCATTTACATTCACTACCAGGTAAAGGGAAAGATATAAATACCTATAGGCATGTATTTGGTGCTGCACTCGGTATTTCAAAATCCAATAAACCAGATGTAGCATGGGTATACACCGATACTGCAGATGCTAATGTGTATGCATCTCAAACGGTTATTCCTATGTTTAAAGATTCGGTTGCGGATGTGCCTGCAAGTGTTATGCTTTCTAAAGGAAATTTTAAAAAGTGGAAAGTAAAAACAGCAATAGGAGGTGGTCCTGTTTTATTGCAAGATGGTGCCATTAAAATTACCAACAATGAAGAATTAAAATTTGCTGGCAAAGCCATTGCAGACAAACATCCACGAACGGCTGTTGGTTATACCGCTAATAATGAACTTATCTTATTTGTTTGTGAAGGACGCTTTCCGGGCAGAGCGGATGGCTTAACGCTTCCTCAAATGGCAGGTATCATGCAGCAAATTGGTTGCGTAGAAGCGATCAATTTAGATGGCGGTGGAAGTAGTTGCTTACTTGTTAATGGTAAAGAAACAATTAAGCCTTCTGATAAAGAAGGACAACGTCCGGTGCCAGCCGTATTTATGATTCGCTAATAATTTATAGTTGCTTATTTTAGATCCCAGGCAAGTGCTGATGCACCTAATATAGCAGCGTCCGATTCTTTTAAATGGCTCACTAAAATTTTCACTTTATTTTGGAAAATTTGAATAAGGTTGGCCTCCATACTTTCTCTGGTAGGCTTTAAAATTAAATCGCCAGCCTTTGTTAAGCCGCCAAATAAGATGATGGCTTCAGGGCTTGAAAACATAACAAAGTTTGCAAGTGCGGCTCCTAATATTGTACCGGTAGATTCAAAAATTTGTTTAGCGACTGCATCTCCTGCAATTGCGGCTTCATATACTTTTTTGGAATCAATTTGATCGGAGGGTACTGATCTTAATGAACTAGGTTCGGTACTTTTTTCTAAAATTTCAAGTGTGGTTAAGCGAACACCCGTTGCTGATGCATAGGATTCTAAAGAACCTCTTTTGCCTGTGCCTTCATGTAGTCTACCATTTGGAATGATGGTAGTATGGCCTAATTCACCAGCAAAACCGTCGTGACCATACACGAGTTTACCATTCGCAACAATGCCGCTTCCTACACCAGTGCCAAGGGTAATCATGATAAAATCTTTCATGCCCTGTGCAGCGCCATACATCATTTCACCAATAGCTGCCGCGTTAGCGTCATTGGTTAATACCACGGGAATTTTAAATTTATCTTCCATCATGCGGGCCAGTGGAATAATGCCCTTCCAAGGAAGGTTGGGGGCGTACTCAATGGTTCCTGTATAATAGTTTCCATTGGGTGCGCCCACGCCAATTCCTTTTATGCGGCCGGTGCCGCCAACATTGTCAATTAATTTACTAAGCTCAGAATGGAGTTCGTCAATAAAATCATTTACATCGGTGTGTTTACGTGTAGATATCTCACTTGAAAATAAAACATTTCCTACACGGTCAACAATACCAAATTTAGTACCCGTTCCACCAATGTCAATGCCTATTGCTAATGCCTCTAATGCGCTCGTATTATTTAACATGTTTTTTATTTCAATTTCGTTCAATCAATTGGAGTCAAACTAGTGACCTCCACTTACTTGTGCATCAAAATCGATGCCTTGTGTTTTTAATACTGCTTTTTGTTTTAGAGCTAAGTATGCTAAAAATAAAAATCCAGCTGCTGCTAACAAATATGATTTATGCATTCCTACCGCAGACATGTCTCCAATTGTTCCTTGAAGTGGAGGAATAATCGCACCACCTAAAATCATCATAATTAAAAATGCAGATCCTTGGCTGGTATATTTTCCTAAACCACCAACGCTTAAAGAAAAAATACAAGGCCACATAACAGAGCAGCAAAGTCCACCCGCCATAAATGCATACACAGAAATAATGCCGTTTGTGAATACGCCAACAAGCATACATACAGCAGCAAGAACAGAAACAGCTAATAATGTTTTAACCGGTTTTTCTTGACCATAGAAAAAGGCAGCTACTGCAATTGCAATAAATACTGCATAACCAAATAAGTCAGTTACGTCGTTGCCATATACTTGACTCACGCCAAGTACTACGCCAAATGCAATAAATGGAACCACTATCATCATCACTGTTTTAAGGGTTCCTTTTAAATTAAATACGCTAATAGCGCCAGTCCATCTACCAATCATTAAGCTACCCCAGTATAGTGAAATGTATTTTGAAATAGCACTTTCATCTAAACCTTCGGCAGTTAAATAACCAGGTATTTTTAATAAAGCACCAAAATTATTATCGATGGTTACTTCAACACCTACGTAAACGAAAATGCCAATCATACCATATATTAATTGAGGGTACTTCATTGCGCCCCAACCATCATTGTTTTTAATAGCACTGCCGTTAGAATAAAATAAAATACCTACTACCGCTACTAACGAAAGAAGGAGTAAAGTAAGTTTAGGCACTTCTGTTAATTGACCTACTACAATGATAGCGCCAATAATTAAAGTCATCATCAGTAAAGAAGAAGATGCTTTGTTTGCTTTTTCAAACGCTTCATCATTTTTTCCTTCAGGTAAATTAGAGAACGTAAAAATTAATGCAACTGCAGCAAATACACCCGCCACAATAAGGTATAAGATATTAATGTTGGTAACTGTTACCACGGCCGCTTTACTGTCGGCTGTTCCAAATAAGAAAAAGCTCACAATAATAGGGCCTAGAGTGGTACCTAATGAGTTGATACTTCCGCCTAAATTTAAACGGTGTGAACCCGTTGAAGGATCACCTAATGAGATAGCAAATGGTTGTGCTGCAGTTTGTTGCAAAGAAAATCCAAGTGCTACCACAAAAAAAGAAGCTAAAATGGCTGGGAATGAATTTGCATTTGCAGAAGGTATAATAAGTAAAGCACCAACCACCGAAATAAGTAGTCCGTAAATGATGCCTTTTTTATAACCAATTTTGTTGAGTAAGTCTTTTCCTAAAACGTTGGAAAAAATAAACAAGAATAATGACCCAATAAAATAAGCCCCATAAAATGCAGAACCTATCAGTTGGGACTGAAAGTTATTCAGGTTAAAATGTGTTTTACAGAATGGAATAAAAATACTGTTTGACGCAGCAATAAATCCCCAAAAGAAAAATACCATGACAAGGGTGGCAAGAGCACCGGTGTTGGTGGGTTGTTTAGGTTGACTCATATCAATCGTTTAATTTGTTAGTAGGCTCTAAAATAATAATAAAATAGGTACCGAAAAAGTAAAACTAGAATTTGTAGGCATAGAATAAATGCTTACATTAGATGTAAACCTATAATAAGCGCTATGGAAGTGGTTCATATCAGTGCCGAATGTTATCCGGTGGCCAAGGCTGGCGGCCTTGGAGATGTTGTAGGAGCGCTCCCGAAATACCAAAATAAGGCCGGCATTACCGCAAAAGTAGTAATGCCCATGTACCGCACGCCCTTTTTATATACATCTGATTGGGTTGTCGATTATAAAGCCAAAGCATATATGGGTGGATGGGAATTTGAATATACCATTATTAAAGAAGTTAATAATAAGCTCGGATTTGATTTGTACCTAGTAGACATTGCTGGCTTATTAGACCGTCAAAAAATTTATGGTTACGCCGATGATGCCGAGCGTTTTACTGCTTTTCAAATTGCGGTAGTACACTGGATGTCTCATTGGAAT
>CAMCDT010000014.1:0-52770 GCA_945873615.1 Sediminibacterium ginsengisoli
ACACTATACACCGCCGATCTATTATATTTTACCGAAGGATTTTTAGCTGTCAACTGCGCAGGCGTGTACGTTGGCCCTGGCGTAATTGCTGGTGCGCCTGCATTAAAATTCCACTGGTACGAGAAGTTGGTAGCACCATCTGCAGAAGAGGTACTATCTGTAAAAATAGCGTTCGCATCATTTAAACAAACTTCTGGAAGTGTATACCCAACTTTAGGAATGGAATGTATAAGTAGGGGGCTCGCTAATTTAAAAGTGTCGCTTTTGCAACCAGAGCTCGCTTCTGCAATAAGCCAAGGATTTTTATTTCCCCAACTGCTATAGGTTGTATTTTGAGGTGTAAAACTATTTGAACTAACGATGCCATTTCCATCATCTAAATTCCAATAACTTTTTTGTAGCGTTCCATTTGCAATAGTAGATGTTTCGGTAAAACTAATATTTATATTTACACATGTATTGGTTGTAGCCGTAAATGATGCTGTGGGCTTTGGTGTTATTTCAATATTTTTTGAATTAATATCTGATTCGCATCCGTTTTTAGAAATTACTTTTAAAGTAACAGGGTAGTTGCCAGCACCACTGTATTTAATAGGTTTGATATTTGAACTGGTAGTGTCAAGTAGTTTGCCATTACTAAAATTCCATAACCATCTTGCGCCATCAATAGTTGGTGTAGCAAAATAAACAGAGTCTTGCACACAGCCAGTTTGTGTAGAACTAAAGTTTGCAAATACACGTTCCGAATTTAATTCTATGGTTTTTGTGGCAACTCCACAAGCAGTAGACGCCGATGTTATGGTATAGGTTCCATCATTGAGGCTCGTAAAATTGTTGATCACTAAATTAGCGCCAGTGCTAGAAAAATTATTAGGCCCTGTCCATGTATAGGTATTGGCGTCCCCCGTTACTGCATTAATGGAAGCCGTGGTATTGTAGCAAATGGGTTGATTGTTTGTAAAAATTTCTGTGTTTTTAGAGGCGTCAATGAGCTGAATGACATTACTACTAAAATCAGAAAAGTAACCATACCTGCCAGTTGATCCTGAAGTTCCCTGAATAACACCTACGTGAAATTTACCATTACTATTTTCAATAAGTGCATTTTGACCACCCGAAATAACGGATGCTGCTAAATTTAGTCTTGCATACATCCATTCGTCATTACTGCCGGTTACTGGGCTAAATAAGCTAGCGTCAATGCCTGTATTGCTACCATTGAGTTTAAAATCATTGATGCTATTTTTAGGGGCTAACACATTTAAATAAAAACTTCCTGTGCTAGAAGCTCTTGTAACGCTGATACTTTTAGATCCGGTACATTTTATGGATGGTATTATGGCGCCACCAAGCTCACATCCAAATCCAGTAATATGAAAAATATGAACGGGTTTATCAGAATTTACAAAACAGGAATTTTCGCTTAATGAACCTTTATAGTATTCTCCAACTTGCAATGTTGCTACAGTAGCTCCGTTTACTTTTACAACGGTATTGTTTTCGATGGCAAAAACATAATAAAAATCGGGACTATTAAAGTATCCTTTAATTACAATAAATTCTTGTCCAGCAATATTGTCTGGTATAAGTTGGTCTCCAGCTGTGTCTGCGCATCCCTGTCCAGTATAAAAAAGGGAGTCGTCTTTGGTGGAAATACAAATGGGTTTATTGGAAGTAACAACAGTGCCTCCTGGTCTTTCAGTGTCAATGTTTGTGGCTGCAGAACAGGTGTAGGTTTCTCCTTTTTGCAGCGTAATGGTAAAAGGTACACCGGCTGCATGCCCCATTAAATTTGTTTTAGGCGTAATGGTAACCTGGGTATTATTTTCTGTGGCTAGTACAATAAAATCGGTGGTATATGAGGGGAGTCCTCTACCTACAAAACCCATTTGAAAAGGAAGTGTAAATTTTGTACCGAGTGCATTTTTGCCTTTCAGTGCATAAATATCTCCATTAAATCCATTGGCGATATCGTAGTAACAGGAGATGGGGGTTGTGGATCTAATTAAAAGCCCTTTGTTGGATACTGTGTTAGGCGTAACATTTTCTAATTGTGTTATATATGCGGTAAGGTCTAAGGAGTTGGAGCTATTAGCTGCAACATTTAAAGTAATTGGGGTAAAGCTAGCATTGGCAGGTTGTGAAATGGTAACAACTGATGCAGTATTTTGGGTTGAAATTCTTAGTAAAATTGGACGGTCACCATGTGCTTGTTGGAGGTCTGGGGCCGCAAACCAAAAAGTGGTGTCTGTTTGTGCATTTGCTTTCATGCAAAAAAACACGAGAATAATACACCAGTAGAAAAAGGGGGGTCTACTGCTCATTTTTGCTATATTCTTGATCAATTTTCAAATCTTGCCTTGTATACCCTGCAAACTACTTAAAACGGCCTTAAAATTGTTATAATTTATTTATCTTGAACACCTTAAATCTAAATTCTAATGAAAAGACGCAACTTCCTTAAAAATGGCAGCCTGGCTGCGGCTTCTGTAGCATTTATGCCTTCAAGTCAACTATTTGCAAAATCATCTACCAGTAATACTGTTAAAATTGGCATTATCGGCGTTGGTTTAAGGGGGCAAAATCATTTGGAATTACTCCTTACTAGAAAAGATGTGGAGGTTACCGCAATTTGTGACATTAGTGATTATATGTTACAAAGTGCAAAGCAGGAAGTAACAAAGTCTGGCAAAAAAATGCCTGCTATATATACAGGTGATGCATATGCATGGAAGCGTATGTTGGAAAAAGAAAAATTAGATGGTGTAGTAATTGCAACCCCTTGGGAATGGCATAAACCAATGATTGTAGGTTCCCTAGAAGCAGGTGTTAAATATGTTGGTTCCGAAGTTTGTATTGGACTTAGTTTACAGGATCATTGGGATGTTGTAAAAACAGCAGAGCGTTATAACGCACAAGTAATGATGCTTGAAAATGTTTGTTACCGCCGTGATGTGATGGCCGTTTTAAATATGGTGCGTCAGGGATTATTTGGAGAGCTGATTCATTTACAAGGAGGATATCAGCACGATTTAAGAGAAGTTAAATTTAACAACGGCAATAATCCTGCAAACACGCCAGTAGAATTTGGCGCAAAGGCTTTTTCAGAAGCAGCTTGGAGAACAGAACATTCTGTGCAGCGCAATGGTGATTTGTATCCAACACATGGAGTAGGACCTATTGCTAATTACATCAATATTAATAGAGGTAACCGTTTTATAAACTTATGTTCATTCTCTTCAAAAGCAAGAGGTCTTCACAACCATGTGGTAAAACAAGGTGGTGAAAATCATCCAAATGCAAAAGTGAATTTTAGACTTGGCGATGTTGTTACAACCAATATTCAGTGTGCTAATGGCGAAACTATTTTATTACAACACGATACGAATTTGCCACGCCCATATTCTTTAGGATTTAGGGTTCAAGGAACAGAAGGTTTATGGATGGATGTGAATAAGAGTATTTATATCCAGGACAAATCTCCTAAATCTCATCAGTGGGAGCCTGCTAAAGAATGGTTGGATAAATATGATCATCCATTATGGGCACGTTGGAGTAAAGAAACCGAAGGTGCTGGTCATGGCGGCATGGACTTTTTTGTAATTCATGCATTTGTTGAATCAATCAAAAATGGCACAGCTACACCACTAGACGTATACGATGCGGCAACATGGAGTGCGATTACGCCGCTATCTGAACAGTCTATCGCACTTGGCAATGAAACGGTTGCATTCCCTGATTTTACTGGTGGCGAGTGGATGTATAGAAAGCCTGTGTTTGCATTAAACGATAGCTATTAATTGTAAAGGATGAGCGTTTCGGAAAATGTATTAGCGGTATTTGGTTTTGATGCTTCATTGGTGGCTGTTAAGCCGCTTGGTGAGGGACTCATCAATCATACCTATATGGTGCAATCTGAAAATGACTTTTATGTTTTACAAAAAATAAACATAGCTGTTTTTAAAAATCCAGCAGCCATTGCACATAATATTAAATGGGTGTCTGATTATTTAGCATCCAATAGTCCCGATTATTATTTTGTGGCACCTATAGCATCGGTGCATGGAAATCAGATGGAATATATAGAGGATGGGTATTATAGGGTGTTCCCTTATGTGAATGGTTCGCATGCAAAAACGGTGGTTCAAAATGAGGAGCAGGCTTTTGAAGCAGGCTATCAATTTGGTCATTTCACAAGTGCATTGAATGGCCTTAACGCCAATGATTTGCAAATTACCATTCCAGATTTTCATAATTTAACCCTCAGGTACCAGCAGTTTTCTAATGCGCTTGCTTCCGGAAATCAAGGCCGAATTGTACAGTCAGAAAATCAAATAAAATTTTTAGAAGATCAAAAATGGATTGCTGATTTTTTTGAATCCATAAAAGCAAATCCAAACTTTAAATTGCGGGCTACACACCATGATACCAAAATAAGCAATTTGCTTTTTGATGAAAATGACAAAGGTATTTGTGTGATAGATTTGGATACCTTGATGCCAGGTTATTTTATTAGTGACTTAGGCGATATGTTTAGAACGTATTTATGTGCTGTTTCTGAAGAGGAAACAGATTTTTCAGTTATAAGCGTAAGGCCTAATATTTATAAAGCAATTGTAAATGGGTATTTGAAAGGTGCTGGTAATATTTTATCCAGTGATGAGGCGGATCAAATTTATTATGCGGGACTTTTTATGATTTATATGCAGGCGCTTCGCTTTTTAACTGATTTTATAAATGACGATGTATATTATGGAGCAAAATATCCGCTTCATAATTACAATAGAGCCTCAAATCAAATTAAATTGTTAGAAGACTATTTACAAAAAAAGGAACTATTACAAATTGAAATAAATAATTAACTCTATTTAAAATAAGATACGATATGAAAAAGTTAGTAGCGATTGTTGCTGTTTTATTTGTTGCGCATGTAGTTGACGCTCAAAAGTATAGTAAGCCAGAGTGGTACGAAGCTTTTGCAAGCATCAACGCCGAAGTGCAGCAAAACTCTAAAGCATATGCAACACTAAAATATGCCACTGAAACCATTGGTCACCGTTTAACAGGATCTGTGAATGGCAGCAAAGCGGAAACCTATGCGTATAATTTATTAAAGTCTTACGGGTTTAAAAATGTAAAGTATCAACCTTTTGAAGTAGAAAGCTGGAGTAGAGGGAGTTTGACAGTGAAGATGGGAAATAGTGTTACTAATTTACAACCTGTAAAATCGGTATCCTTGGCACATTCGCCAGTAGCTGCAGATGTAACGCTTGAAGTAGTGGATATGGGTAATGGTATAGAAGAAGATTATGCAAAAGATCCTTCAAAAGTAGAAGGTAAAATTGCACTCGTTTATTTAGGCGTTTTACCTGGATCAAAACCTGGTACACCAAGCTTACACCGTTCAGAAAAAACGGCTATTGCTACCAAATTTGGTGCTAAAGGAATCATCGTAATTAATACAGCAGCAGGTGGCATTTTATTAACGGGTACTGCGTCTGTGACAGGAAAATTGATTCCTATTCCTGCGGTATGTATTAGCAAAGAAGATGGACTAGCATATAAAGAGGCGCTATTAAAAGAAAAGCAGTTTGCAAGCATAAGCATGACTAATTTTTCGGGTTTAATAAAAGCACGCAATGTGGTTGTAACAATTAAGGGAAGTGAACTTCCGAAAGAAAAAATTGTAGTAGGCGGGCATTTAGATTCTTGGGATTTAGCAACAGGTGCGATTGATAATGGTATTGGATCTTTTTCAGTACTTGATATGGCACGTACATTTGCAGCGCTTAATTTAAGGCCTTCGCGTACTGTAGAGTTTGTAATGTTTATGGGTGAAGAAGAGGGACTTTTGGGGTCTAAAGCATATGTGGATGCTGCTATAAAAGATAAGTCAATTGATCAAATTAGGTACATGTTCAATTACGACATGACCAACGATCCAACAGGCTATTCAAGTTCTACAGATGTTTCAGAAAACCTATTTAAATCGATTGGTTCGATTGTGCAAAGTATTGATACAAGCTTTAAAAATACATTTAGTGCTGGCGCAGGACTGCATAGCGATCATCAACCGTTTATGCTGCAAGGTATTCCAACAGGTGGTGCAGCTGGCGGGAAGCTTCCTAATAATGCAGGCCCATGTTACCACGCCGATTGCGATGGATTTAAACTAGTGGACGAAAAAGGAATGAAAAATACCGTTCGTTTCAATACAATTTTGGTGTTTGCAGTTGCTGATGCACCCACTATTGAAGCAAAGCATTTAAATGACGACGAGACGAGATTATTTTTATTGAAAAACAATCTAAAACTGCCACTTCAAATTGCAGGTGACTGGCGTTGGAAGGATTAGCAGATCATTTTAGTGTATGCTTAAGAATACCTAGTTTTCCGTCAATGCTTTTATCGTCAAATTGTAACCCTAAAATTTTTGCAACTAGTGGGTACACATGAACGTTTTCAAATCCTTTAATTTTTTTACCGGGTTTAAAAGCGGGACCCCATGCTAAAAAGCTGGCCCTCATTTCGGGGAGTCTTGGGTCGTAACCATGTTTGCCCGGACTGCTAGGTCTGCCACTTAAGCTAAAAGTATAAGGCAGCTTGGCTACTAAAATTATATCACCTATACGGTTAAAGTGGTCGTCCGTTTTATTGTAATGAAAATCTTTTGGGGTATTTTCTTTGAGGTAAACATCGTAGCTATTTGCCTCATTTAAAAGCGCGTTGTAGGTTGGTAAAATAACAGAACTATCCTTTGCATATAGTTGCAATAGGGCGCTTCCAGAAGGAATATAAAACTTTGCAGGGTCCACTGCTTTAGGAAGTCGCATAGGCGTTTGGCTATTAACAAGTGCCATGCCATGATCCGAAACCAAAATAAAATTAACAGGTAGGTGTAAGCTGCTAACGGCTTCATTTATTTGCCTAATCACATTATCAATGTATTGCACTGCGGCTTCTGCTTGTTTACTATCGGGTCCGTAATTGTGCGCTGCATCGTCTACATCAGGCATGTAAAAAGTAATAAGGTGTGGTCTGGTTTTTTCTGGTAAGCTCAGCCAAGATTTAACTTGCGCAATCCTCGTTTCTATTTTTATTTTATCGTTGTAATTGTAAAAGTAGGTAGGCTTTGTATTTGCAATGGGCGCTTCAGAAGCCACCCAGTAAAAACTTGCCGTAACCATTTGTTGTTTTTCTGCAAGTACCCATAGTGGTGTTCCTCCATACCAATACGGATCAGCTACCATTTTTTTATTGGACATGGTATAAGTTGCGTTTGCTTTTTCATCAAAAAAAGTATTGTCTACAAGACCATGGTGTGCAGGGTAAAGGCCAGTTACAATGCTATAATGGTTGGGGAAGGTTAAAGAAGGAAAGGATGATGTCATATAATCCGCAACGACACCTGATTTGCCATAGGCTTGTAATGATTTTGCATTAAATTTTTCTACAAAATCAGATCGAAGCCCATCAATTGAAATGAGTATGACGTAGGGCTTTTTTTGAGCAGCGACACTATTAAATCTGCCTGGTGTAATTTGTTGTGTAGTGTCCTGTGCTAATGAAGCGGTGCTAAAACAAAGCGTCAACAAAAAGCAAATAGCGCCACTATTTTTAAATATTTTCATAATTACTTATTAAAATAATTGATGTGAATGACCCATGATAGTAATATACTGCAATAGGCTACTAATATGCCAGCGCCTACGTCTATTGGAAAATGCTGTGCTGCATAGATTCTTGCATACCCACCAATCAGTGCATATGCAAATCCAACCGGTACAATCCATCTTTTAGTACTAATGAAGCAGCAAAATAAAAACAGTGAAAACGCAGTTGCAGTATGTCCTGACGGAAAACTATTTGTTGTATGAATTTCGATACCAGGTACTTTATGTATTAGTGACGCATTTGTGATAACGGCGGTAGGTCTATTTTCTGATTTAAAAAATACCTGTTTTGAACTTTGTGTAATTAGGGTAGAGAACACAATAGTAGCTATCAAAAAAGGAACAAACTTTTTCTTGTACATGAACGTTAATGCAAAAGCGGGAATCCAAATAAATCCATCGCCAGCATTGGCCCATATATAAAATAAGAAATCAGCAATTGGCCCAAGGTCTATGTTTAGGAGCAAAAAAGCATTTTCCTTACCCATCAGAAAAGATAGTAGGATAAAGCTAGTTCCCGTAATTAATGATAATCCTATACCTAGGGTTGCATTTCTATTTAGTTGCAATTGCATCTTGTTAATTTACATGCAAAGCTACTATAGTTGCACCTATTTACTATAGAACACCAGCTAATTCTAGGCTTTTTTTCTTGAGGTGAACAATGTCAAGGTTGTCAATAATAGGGTCGGGGGTTAAAATAAGGGAGTTGTTGTTTTCCTTCCACCAATTGCTTTGGATCAGTTCCTTAACGTGCAGTACCCCAATGAGGTATTTGCGGTCTTCTTGGGCATGCCATTCTTCAATCCACTCAAATTTGTCTTTTGGAACATTTTTGATGTCATCAAAGCTTACATACACTTTTAAGAAATAGTCGGAAGTTAATTCGTGCGGAGCCTGCTGGTATAATTTTTTATACTCGTAACAGTAATTGTACCGAAGTGCCGAAATATCACTTAACACAGCAGATGCAGTAGGGAAACTTCCTGCGCCCTTACCGTAAAAGAATTGTTTGTCTGCAAATCCGCTTTCAATTACCACACCATTGTATTCGTTTTTCACAAACGATAGGGGCTCTGCTTGACTTATAAGTTGTGGAAGTACAAATGCAGCCACTTTCCCATTCGATAATTTTTTAGCTTGTGCGATGAGTTTTATATCAAGCTTTTTTTCTTGTGCCACAGCAGCGTCGCTTAATTGAATATTTTGAATACCACTAAATAATATGTTTGCTGGTTTTTCAACAATACCATATGCATGCGCTAATAAAACGGTCCATTTATTAAGTGCGTCATAACCCTCTACGTCTAGTTTTGGATTGCTTTCTGCAAAACCTAATTGTTGAGCTAGTATCAGTGCAGCTTGAAAACTTAATTTGTCTTCAAACATTTTAGTTAATATAAAATTAGTGGACCCGTTTACAATGGCTTTAATAGAGTGTAAAAGGTCATTGTCATAATATTCTTCTAGGTTTCTGATGACAGGGATAGAGGCGCAAGCTGCTGCTTCATATAAAAAAGGAAGTCCTGTTTTTTGTTGCAGTTCCAAAATAGCAGGGAGGTTATCTGCAATCATTTTTTTACTTGCACTTACAACCGCTTTACCTTGTAAAAGTGCCGTAGAAACAATATCAAATGCCGCTACTGAGTCATCAATTACTTCTACAATTACATTGATATTTGGATCAAGTAATAGATCGTTTTTTTGGGTGGTAAACAGCTCCGCTGGTGCGTTTCTTTTTTTGTCAACGTTTTTGATACAAACCTTAACAATATTTGCCTTAAGCGATGGTGTCTGTTGTAATACTTTATAAAGGCCTTCACCCACTACGCCAAACCCAAACAATCCAATTTTTAAAACTTTTTGATGATCCATTTTTTCATTTTTTCTTAGGTACTAAAAATAAAAAAGCTCACCAGATGTAATCAGGTGAGCTTGAAATATTAATAGCCAAAGGCAAAAAATCAAACGTCGCTGACTTATCTTTCCATGCACATTGTATGTGATGGACGGATTTGGCACCTTCATATCACTGCGAATGATATGGGTTGCCAAGGCATCAATGGGCCATTCCCTCTGCCTTTCTGGATAAGATTTTTTAAGAACTATTGTAAAATTAAGCCAGAAAATTGCAGTGCCCAAAAAAACTTTGTCTAATATCTACTAACATTTGTATGTTTTCAACCATTCAAGCCCTTCGTTGTTATTATATTTACATTCTACTATGGCAAAGAAATCCGCTAACGCAACAAGTTCTAGTATTCATTCCGAAAGCATCGAAGTTTTTGGCGCAAGAGAGCACAATCTGAAAAATATTGATATCAGTGTTCCTAAAAATAAATTAGTGGTATTTACGGGGGTAAGTGGAAGCGGAAAATCATCCCTAGCCTTTGATACCATTTATAACGAAGGGCAGCGCAGGTACATGGAAAGTTTTGGCGCCTATGCTAGACAATTTATGGGAGATATGGAAAGACCCGACGTTGATAAAATTACAGGTCTTTCGCCAGTTATTTCTATAGAACAAAAAACCACCAATAAAAATCCAAGATCAACAGTTGGAACCGTAACAGAGGTCTACGATTTTTTGAGATTATTATACGCCCGCATTGGAGAAGCCTATAGTTATAACACGGGTAAAAAAATGGTGAAGTTTACCGAAGAAGAAATTGTTGCTTCCATCACTGAAAAATATGCCAATAAAAAAATTGTGCTATTAGCGCCGCTTGTTAGAGGAAGAAAGGGTCATTATAGAGAACTTTTTGAGGAAGTAAGAAAAAAAGGTTTTTTAAAAGTTAGAATTGATGGAGACATTGTAGATCTAACACCCAAATTACAAGTAGACCGTTACAAAATTCATGATATAGAACTTGTGGTAGACCGTTTGCAAGTTACGCCTGATAGTAAAGTAAGGCTTTCGCAAAGTGTACAGCAAACATTAAAACTAGGAAAAGAGCTTTTGTTTTTGATGGTGCATGAATCAAATAAAGTAGTTCAGTATGCAAAGCAACTCATGTGTGAAGAAACGGGCCTTAGTTATGAAACGCCTTCGCCCAATGCCTTCTCCTTTAATTCACCCTATGGCGCATGTCCAACATGTAAAGGATTAGGTAATGTATTTTCAATTTCGTTGGAACAAATTATTCCGGATAGGAGTTTAAGTATAAAGGAAGGCGGTATTGCCCCACTGGGGGTGCAGCGTGAAGCCTATTTATTTAAGCAAGTAGAAGTGCTTGCAAAAAAACATAAGATAAGTATCGATAAGCCCATCAGCAGTTTATCTGAACAATCTATCAATCTTTTGTTATACGGCACACCAGATGGCCCTTCCGAGTCTACATTTGATATGGATGAAACCACGGTTGTTAGTGCTTATGAAGGAGTTTTTGAAGGTGTTGTGCCAATGCTAAAACGTTGGTTTACCGGAACAGGCATAACGGAGGCGCTTCGTGAATGGGTAGAACAATTTATGGAGTTAAAGCACTGTCCAAGTTGTGAAGGCGCCAGGTTAAAAAAAGAAAGCTTGTGGTTTAAGGTAGCTGGTAAAAATATTGCAGAGATTAGTGATTTAAATTTAGACAAATTACTCAATTGGTTTGAAGGCATTGAAAATCATCTTTCTAAAAAAGACAATGCCATTGCAAAAGATATTTTAAAAGAAATTAGAGAGCGTGTAGGTTTTTTACTCGATGTAGGACTTACGTATTTGTCTCTTAGTAGACCATCTAAAACACTGAGTGGGGGAGAGTCTCAGCGTATTAGGTTGGCCACACAAATTGGATCCCAATTACAAGGCATCACCTATATTTTAGATGAGCCTTCTATTGGATTACATCAGCGTGATAATATGCAGCTTATAAAAGCGCTACAAAACCTGCGCGATATTGGTAATAGTATTTTAGTGGTGGAGCACGATAAAGACATTATGCTTGCTGCCGATTATTTAGTAGACATTGGTCCACGTGCGGGTAAACATGGGGGTCAAATAGTTGCAGCGGGCACTCCGCAGGAGGTGCTTCTTTCTAATTCTGATACCGCACAATATTTAAATGGCAAGAAAAAAATTGCTGTGCCTAAAGAGCGTCGAACGGGCAACGGACATACCATTGTTTTAAAGGAAGCTACTGGCAATAATTTAAAAAAGGTTTCGGTCACTTTTCCGCTAGGCAAGTTAATTGTGGTAAGCGGTGTGAGTGGAAGTGGGAAGTCTACGCTTATCAATGAAACGCTTTATCCATTACTATCAAAGCATTGTTATGATAGTAAGCAGCAACCCATGCCGTTTAAATCTATTAAAGGGCTTGAGCATATCGATAAAGTAATTGAAATAGATCAATCACCCATTGGTAGGACGCCAAGGAGTAATCCGGCTACCTATTGCGGATTTTTTACCGAAATCAGAACCTTATTTGCAGCTGTTGCCGAATCAAAAATACGAGGCTATACGGCAGGCCGTTTTTCATTTAATGTGAAAGGCGGGCGTTGTGAAATTTGTGAGGGTGGCGGTATGCGCGTGATTGAAATGAATTTTTTACCAGACGTATATGTCCATTGTGAAAAATGTAATGGCAAACGTTACAACCGTGAAACATTAGAGATTAGATATAAAGGCAAATCTATTAGTGATGTTTTAGACATGACGGTAGATGAAGCTTGCGAATTTTTTCAGCCTGTGCCTTTTATTTTCCGAAAAATAAAAGTATTGCAAGATGTGGGACTTGGTTATATCACACTAGGACAGTCGGCGGTAACGCTTAGTGGTGGTGAAGCACAGCGTGTTAAACTGTCTACCGAGCTTGGTAAAAAAGATACGGGTAAAACGTTTTACATTTTAGATGAACCTACTACAGGGCTTCATTTTCAGGATATTCAACATCTCATTGATGTGCTTAATAAACTTGTGGACAGGGGTAATTCGGTACTTGTGATTGAACACAATTTAGATGTTATAAAAGTAGCCGATCACATTATTGACTTAGGCCCAGAGGGTGGAGATGGTGGCGGTACTATTTTATTTGAAGGCACGCCTGAGCAAATGGTGAACTGCAAAGAAAGTCATACAGCCCGTTTTGTAAAAGAAGAATTACGGTAAGATCATTTCGATATGTTCGATATCGTCTTCTAAATACATGTCTGAATCTTTGATAAAACCAAAGCTGCTGTAAAATTTTTGAAGGTATAATTGTGCACCAATTCGTATGGGCTGTTTCCCAAATTTTTTGTAACAATTGGCAATGGCGTTTTGCATCAGACCAATGCCTGCACCTTGCCTGCGATAGGCTGGCGAACTTAATACACGGCCAATAGAAACTTCATCAAAAGATACCCCTGCTGGTAATAGTCTGGCATAGGCAACAAGCTCGTCGCCATCCCAGCCACACAAATGAAAACTTTTGAGGTCTTTACCATCAATGTCTTGATAGTTGCAGGCCTGCTCCACAATAAACACTTCGCAACGCAACTTCAAAATAGCGTACAACTGCTTATTGGTAAGGTTTTCAAAGGTTTCTAGGGTCCAGGTAAACGAATTCATGAAGCGCGTATTTTGAGGAAAGATAAGTATAAATTGAAGCCCAAAAATAGCGGTAGATCCATATTAATTTAGCACCTTTGCCATCTTACACCAATAACCCCTATATCTATGTCAAAAAGAGTCGCAATTATTGGAGCTGGTCCAGCTGGTTTAACAGCCGCTTACTTACTTGCAAAAGGCAATCAAGAAGTGGTTGTTTTTGAAAAAGATCCACAGTATGTGGGTGGTATTTCAAGAACCGAATCTTATAATGGCTATCATTTTGATATTGGGGGACACCGCTTTTTTTCTAAATCAAAAGAGGTTGAAGATTTTTGGACCGAAATATTAGGAGATGAAATGTTAGAGCGTCCAAGAAGTTCACGTATCTATTACAACAATCATTTTTTCTCTTATCCACTTGTTGCTTTTGAGGCCCTCCGGAAATTAGGCATTTTTGAAAGTGCTTTGTGTGTGTTGAGTTATTTAAAAGCAAAAGTATTTCCTATAAAAAATCCAACCAATTTTGAAGAGTGGGTAACCAATCAATTTGGTCAAAGACTATTTAATATTTTCTTTAAAACCTATACCGAAAAAGTATGGGGTATTCCTTGTAACGAAATCAGTGCCGACTGGGCGGCACAGCGTATTAAAGGACTATCATTAAGTAGTGCCATTTTTAATGCGCTTTTTAAGCCTAATAAAAAGGCAACAGATAAAGACAAGCTTATTAAAACACTCATCGATTCATTTAGGTATCCTAAGCAGGGGCCTGGTATGATGTGGGAAGCCTGCGCCGAAAAAAGCAAGGCCATGGGTGTAACACTTCATATGAATTGTGGGGTACAAAAAATTGAATACGCTAATAATTCTTGGGCGGTACAAACAACAAGTCAGGGCAATATTACTGGTTTCGATTATGTGCTATCATCGGCACCTATGCGTGAATTAGTGGCAAATGTGTTACCTGCGTTTCCCGCAACTGTGGCTGCAAATGCTGCTGCGCTTGGTTATCGTGATTTCTTAACGGTGGTACTAATTTGTAAAGACGAGGACGCTTTTTCTGACAACTGGATATATATACACGATCCTAAAGTAAAAGTGGGCAGGGTTCAAAACTTTAAATCATGGAGTCCATTTATGGTGCCTGACCCAAGCATGGCTTGTTATGGTCTCGAATATTTTTGCTTTGAAGGAGACGGGTTATGGACAAGTTCCGACGCCGATTTAATAGCACTTGGTAAACAAGAGATAGAAAAAATTGGTCTTACAAAAGCATCGGCTGTAGTGGATGGTTATGTAGTAAGACAACCCAAAGCATATCCAGTTTACGATCAGTTTTACAAAGCCAGAGTAGATAGTGTAAGAGATGCTTTAGCAAAATATCCAGGACTATATTTAGTGGGCCGTAATGGTATGCATAAATACAATAATCAAGATCACTCCATGATGACAGCCATGCTTGCTGCAAAAAACATTATTGCAGGCAAAGAATTGTATAATTTATGGGATGTAAATGAAGACGCCGAGTACCATGAAGGTGGTGATAGAGGCACTTCGGGCAGGATGGTGCCACAAAAAAGTAATTAGTCTGTTTCAAATACGTAGCTATAAGCTTTTAAAAACACAAATTGAATTCTGGTATGAACAAGTATAATCGTGCTTGTGATAAGCATAAAAATTGCCGTATACTTGAGCATTTGTCCTACAAAAGCAGGTGTAATGCTTGGAGGTAAACTAGCCTGTGTTTCCATGGCTTTGGTAACAAAATCATTAAATTCAATGGGGCGTAACATTAAAATACCAATGCTATTTAATAAAAACATAAATGCAGTAGCTACACTAATGTATCCATTTATTTTAATCCAATCTTTTAAACTTGGGTTGCAGTTTTTGGCTTTGTTGATAGCTGTTGTTACAAAACGTAGGCTAGAAAAAGTATAAATAGCAATACAAGAAAAAATAAATACCACAAGTAGGAGTGCAGGATTTACAAGCGCTGTAGGTAATACTAATAATGCCATAAAGCCAAATAATAGCGCAATGGGTATTAACAAGTAAGTGAGCACCTTAAAAATTTGTACCTGCTTCATGCTTTTATTTTAGGCTTTGTCTGTAAGGTTTAATTTGATTTGCAACTCAACAAATTGTTTATCATCGATGGTGCTAGGTGCGTCAAGCATCACGTCTCTACCTGCATTGTTTTTAGGGAATGCGATAAAGTCTCTAATGCTTTCTGATCCCCCAAGGATAGAACACAAGCGGTCAAAACCAAATGCCAGTCCACCATGTGGAGGTGCGCCGTATTCGAAAGCGCCTAGTAAAAAGCCAAACTTATGAAGGGCTTCTTCGGTGGTCATACCAAGTGCATCAAACATTTTTTCTTGCAGCGCACGCTGGTAAATTCTGATAGAGCCGCCGCCAATTTCATTACCGTTTAATACCATATCATAGGCATTGGCTTTAATGGTAGCATACGGATGCTCTAAATATTTATCTGCGTTTTCAATAACCGGACTATTGTTGATCATAACACTGATATGATCAGGCTTTGGTGATGTAAACGGATGGTGTCTAGCAACCCATCTATTTTCTTCTTCGGCGTATTCAAATAATGGGAAATCTAGTACCCATAACAATTTAAATTCATCGTCTTTTCTGAAGTCTAATTTTTTACCCATCTCAAGCCTTAATTCTGATGTTGCTTTACGGGTTCTTTCTTCTTTACCAGCAAGTATCAAAACAAGGTCTCCAGCTTTAGCACCTGCAGCGTCTGCAATGGCTTTTAATTTGTCTTCGGTGTAAAATTTATCGACACTGCTTTTGTAAGTGCCATCTGGGTTGCACTTGATGTATACAAGACCTTGCATGCCAATTTGCGGGCGTTTAACCCACTCGGTTAGCTCGTCGGTTTGTTTTCGTGTATATTCGCTACAACCAGGTGCAGCAATCGCTAAAACAGTTTCTGCATTATCAAATACGCCAAAGCCTGCTCCATTTATTAAATCACCAGTTGCAGCTATTTTTCCGCCTTTTAAAAACGCAGATTTTAAGTTGGCAATTTTCATGCCAAATCTAATATCTGGTTTGTCATTACCAAACTGCCACATCGCATCTTCCCAAGTCATTCTTTCGATGGCGTCTGTGTAATCAATATTTTTTACGTCTTTAAAAACGCGTCTAATTAAGTTTTCAAACATTTGTAAAATATCTTCTTGCTCTACAAATGCCATTTCACAATCTATCTGTGTAAATTCTGGTTGTCTATCAGCTCTTAAATCTTCGTCTCTAAAACATTTTACAATTTGGTAGTAACGGTCGTAACCACTCACCATTAATAGTTGCTTAAAGGTTTGTGGCGATTGAGGTAATGCATAAAATTGACCTGGATTCATGCGGGAAGGAACCACAAAGTCACGCGCACCTTCTGGTGTAGACTTAATTAAAAAAGGTGTTTCGATATCCATAAAACCCTCTTCATGTAAGTAGTTTCTTACAGAACGGTTAACGTTATATCTTAATTCTAAATTTCTCTTAACAGCGTTTCTACGTAAATCTAGGTAACGATATTTCATGCGTAAATCATCACCACCATCCGTATCATCCTGAATAGTAAATGGAGGTACTGCAGATTTATTAAGCACCACACAACTACTAACAATGATTTCAATATCTCCCGTGCCAATGTTTGCGTTTTTATTACTTCTACTCGCTACCGTTCCTTTGGCTTGAATTACAAATTCTCTACCTAGTGGATTTTCATCCAAAAAAGAAGCCATTGATTCGCCAAGTAATAATTGTGTAATGCCATATCTGTCGCGTAAATCGACAAAAGTAATGGCGCCAAATTTTCTAACTGTTTGAACCCAACCTGCAAGGGTTACTTCATTTCCTACATGGCTTTCTCTTAATTCTCCACAGTTATGCGAACGGTACATAGTGCTAATTTATTAATCCAATAATTTGAAGGGCAAATATACTTCAAATGCCGCTAGAACACAATCAAAATGGGGGTATTACAGCCCTTAATTACATGGTTTATGCTTCATTTTTGTGCCTAGGCTTCCAGAATAAGTAGTAGAAGGCTAAAATGAGTACGCCGATGCCAAAAGGGATCATGGCGAGGTGCTTATAGGTAATACCTAAAAATGCAATTTGAGTATCGATATGAAAAAATTCGGTGACCATCCAAAACGAGTTGGCGCTAATCCAAACAGTGATAGCGGTATTATGGCACAGTTCCGACATAAATTGTCTGGTACGCCATGAAATAACGATCGAAATAATAAGGGTAGGAACAATCATGGTAATGCCTAGTAGCGGTATACCTAAACACCATGCGATATCTTTAAAAAGCCAAAATACAATGTGTAAGTTTTCCATTTTTCGGTACTGAACTGGAATTACATATTCGCTGCTGTTTTTTGAATTGGACATGATGTTATGATTAGGGTGCTAAAATATTAAATCTATCAATAGTTGCTTCGTTTTCTATTGGCGTTTGGTGTAAAATATGCCCTGTCATTTGCTCTGCAAAGTAGGGTGCCAATGAACAACCTTTGGTACCCATACCATTAAAAATACCCATGTTTGTATGGGCGGGGTGCATGCCTACAAATGGCCTACGCTGAACGTTTGCGGGTCTTATGGCTGCAATATGATCCACTACTTGATAGGGTAATTTGAGCCATTCGTTTAGTGCCGCAATTGTTTTTTCTTTAAATGCCAAACTGGGGTCGTCGTTATTATTATTCCATTCGTAATTAGAGCCCACCCAAAAAATCGAATCTTTCCAAGGCACAATACTTACCGTTTTTTTGTAGATAAACTGATTGTCTAAATCTTTGATATCTACAAGCAAAGCTTCTCCTTTATTGGGTACAAAAGGAAGTTTTTTAAAATAGGGATTGTCTTCTCCTTTAGCGCCTTCGCAAAAAATAATTTTGTTGGATGTGTACTTGTCGTAAGTAATTAGATCCGCTTTGATATCTAGTTTATTAAAATCAAATACATCTTCAACTAGCGCATGTTGTTCTGTTAAATATTGGCGCCAGTGATGCAGTAAATTTTCTACATCAACAAGCCAGCATGGATCAATAACCGTGTGCCCAAAAGGAGCGTCAAAAGCTGCTGAAATAGTATTTTGTAAGGGTGGAGTAGATAGGTAAGTAGGGTCCTCGGCAATCCTGTCTGCAAAAGCTTTTTGCATTTGTTCACTGGCGTGAAAATTGACAATATTACACTGCTTGACAATGCTCGTGCCTAACTTCTTTTCGAGTGCCTGATAGATGCGAACCGCAGCTGGCATAACATCGTCTATTTGCCAGGTTTTTACAATGCGCCTTCCGGTAACTGGGTTAATAACGCCACTGGCTATTTTACTTGCTGCCTTATTGCTACCATCGTCAATGACGAGTACTTTTTGACCCTGCAAAATAAGCGCGCTACTTAAAACAGTGCCACAAATGCCCTGGCCAACTATCATTATATCGTAATGGCTGCCTCTCATTTATTCTTCTATTCGTATTTCGGTGGTAGGTAAAAAAAGTTGAATCGTTTTACGTGCAGCGTTTTGTTTTAGGGCTTTAGTTTCAATGTTTACAAAAGTATTGCCCGTGTTAAAAACGCCAGCACTTGTAATTATATATTGGTAACTGAATACCTGCTTTGTTAAACTATTATAGCTAATCTCTTTTGTAAAATACGAGTCATATTTTTTCTCTCCAGGATTTTGCGAAACTAGACGTACGGCGCTGCCCATGGTGTTTTCCTCAATAGATATTTTTTCAAAAGCAGTTGGTGTATTTATGGTGAGCGTAACGTTAAGTGTATCGCCTATATGTAGTGTAGCATTTTCGGGTAAATCAATCCAGCGTCCTTTTATTTTTTGTTGCATTGTTTTTTGCAATCTAAACGATTCGTTATAAATAACCGGCTTTTCAATTTTATTGTAGTGCGTCCAAACAATTTTAGTTTGCTGTTTATTATTTCTAGTAGCATGAATGGTTTGTAGCGTATAAGCACCCATATCATTACTAATAAAATCACTAAGTAGCAATGTGTCAAAACGATCACGACCTGCTGTTGTAAATTGTTTGTTGCCCATTTGTAGTTTCCAATAATCAAGTGGGGTAGATGCGGCAAACGAAATGCGCAAACTGTTATGGGTACTGCTTTCCGGAACCTTTAAGAGTGAAGCAAAATTGCCCTTTATAAGAGTGTCTTTAAAAGATGTAAGAATGATGGAATCTGAAACAAGTATTCTATTGGTGTATACCTGAAAACTATCGGTGTAGGTAGTAGTTGCTACTATATCTTTTTTATTTTCTAATACCGTAGCTTCTAATTGGTAACGGAGCATTTGTATATAACCAAAAGCTGCTTGAATAGGAAATTGTATCCGAACTTGACCCGCCGCATCAATACTATAGTATTGTGATGGAAAAACGTTTTGAAACCATCCATCTACTGGGCTGTTACTAGAAGGATTGACAAGTGCTAAATGAACCTGCCCTGTAACTGGTTTGTCAGTCTTATTGGTTAGGGTAGCAGTGATAAATGACTTATCACCTTCTCTTAAAAAAGCTGCATGACTGCCAGTAATGACAACTTGCGATGCTGCATAAAAATGGCAACCAAAAAATATCAAAATCAATAAAAGAGATTGCTTTTGTAGGCACTTCATAGTTGTAAATCTAAGTATTGATGGGCAAAAAAAAGCCTGCAACAAAAGTTACAGGCTTCTAATAAAAGTTGTAATTATTTATTAATCACTTCTGCCATTGTTTTTCCAATATCTGCAGGGCTTGCTACTACATGAATACCGCATTCCGCCATGATTTTCATTTTAGCTGCTGCTGTATCATCCGCACCGCCTACAATTGCACCAGCGTGGCCCATTCTTCTACCCGGAGGCGCTGTTTGACCAGCAATGAAACCTACAACAGGTTTTGTTTTATTGGCTTTAATCCACTCAGCTGCTTCAGCTTCCATGCTACCACCAATTTCACCAATCATAATGATACCATCGGTTTCAGGGTCGTTCATTAAAAGTGCAACGGCGTCTTTAGTAGGGGTTCCAATAATTGGATCGCCTCCAATACCAATAGCTGTTGAAATACCCATACCTGCTTTTACCACTTGGTCTGCAGCTTCATAGGTTAAGGTTCCGCTTTTTGAAACGATGCCAATACGTCCTGGCTTAAAAATAAAACCTGGCATGATACCTACTTTAGCTTCACCGGCTGTAATTACGCCAGGGCAGTTAGGTCCTATAAGTCTTGTATTTTTTCCTAGTAAGTAGTTTTTAACTTTTACCATGTCTTGAACTGGAATACCTTCTGTGATACAAACAACAAGTTCGATACCAGCATCGGTTGCTTCCATAATCGCATCTGCTGCAAATGCAGGAGGTACAAAAATGATACTTACATTGGCACCTGTTGATGCAACAGCGTTTGCTACTGTGTTAAATACAGGCTTGTCTAGATGTGTGCTGCCGCCTTTTCCTGGGGTTACACCACCAACAACGTTTGTACCATATTCAATCATTTGGGTAGCGTGGAACGTACCTTCTGTTCCGGTAAATCCCTGAACAATTACTTTAGAATTCTTATTAACTAATACTGACATAGTGGTCTCGGTATTTTATTTGCCGCAAAAATAGGTGAAAAACAATACCTTACCTTCTTTCCTATTAAACTTTACTAAAATATCCCGTTCAATCCCTACTTTTGCGCTCGACTTGTAGAAGTCTTCATTTTAAAATTAAACACATGGCAACTACTTCAGACATCTCACGTGGGGTGATTCTTAAATTAGACGGCAGCTTATATTCAGTTGTTGAATTTGGCGAAAACAAGACAGCCCGTGCAGCAGCAAAGGTTTGGGCTAAATTAAAAGGGGTAGACAATAAAAGATCTATCGAAAAAACATGGAATAGTGGTGAAACCATTTATCCTGTTCGTGTAGAAAAAAGAGCCTTCCAGTTTTTATACAAAGACGAAAGTGGCTTCAATCTTATGAACAATGAGACTTTCGAGCAAATTGCTTTGGGAGAAGAAATGATTGATGCACCACAGTTTTTGAAAGACGGTTCTGAAGTTTTTGTATTTATCAATACCGAAACTGACCAAGCCATTGGTGCTGAATTACCAGAAAAAATTGTTGTAAAAATCACGTATTGTGAGCCAGGATTAAGAGGCGATACTGCAACAAGAGCCTTAAAAGCAGCAACTGTTGAAACAGGAGCTACTGTAATGGTTCCTTTGTTTGTGGAAGAAGGGGAGTTGATCCGCGTTAATACCAAATCTGGTGACTACGTAGAGAGAGTAAAAGAATAACATTTAACGTTAATAAATAAAAAAGGGGAAAATTCAATTTTCCCCTTTTTTTGGCAAAAAATGCCTATTTTGCCCCCGAAATTGATCAAAATAACCCCAATTTACCCCAAAAATCGTAAAAATGGACTTAAAGCAAATTCACGAATTAATCAAAATTGTCAATAAAAGTAACATTGGCGAAATCAGTATAGAAGATAAAGATGGTAAAGTTACCATCAAGCAAAAAGAAGAGGCTGCGGTTACCTATACCACTTCACCTAACCAGGCTGTTTATGCGCCAGCTCCTGCTGCTGCACCAGCGGCTGCTCCAGCTGCAAGCGCGCCAGCACCTGTTGCGGCTCCAAAGGCGGACAACCTAATTACCATCAAAAGTCCAATGATTGGTACTTTTTACAGAAGACCTTCTCCAGACAAACCTTTACTTGCAGATGTAGGTACAGAAGTTGCTGCTGGTAAAGTGGTTTGTATCATTGAAGCGATGAAGTTATTTAATGAAATTGAAAGTGAAATTTCAGGAACCATTGTTAAAGTACTTGTTGAAGACGCAAGTCCTGTAGAGTTTGATCAGCCTCTATTTTTGGTTGAGCCAAACAAATAAGAAGGGTCTTTCTTAAACTTTAAATTCAAAAGATGTTCAATAAAATATTGATTGCCAATAGAGGTGAAATTGCGCTTCGTATTATTCGTACCTGTAGAGAAATGGGTATTAAAACCGTAGCCGTTTATTCTACCGCCGATAAAGATAGCTTGCACGTAAAATTTGCTGATGAAGCTGTTTGTATTGGTAAGCCTAAAGGAGTTGATTCTTATTTAAATATTCCTCATATCATGGCTGCTGCCGAAATTACCAATGCAGACGCCATTCATCCTGGATATGGATTTTTAGCAGAGAATGCCAAGTTTGCACAAATCTGTGCGGATCATGGCATTAAATTTATTGGTCCTACACCCGAAATGATCAATAAAATGGGGGATAAGATTACGGCCAAGGATACCATGATTAAAGCAGGTGTTCCAGTGGTACCAGGTGGTAAAGGGTTATTGGAAAGTGTAGAGGAAGCGATGGCACTTGCCAAAGAAATTGGATACCCTGTTATTTTAAAAGCAACTGCCGGTGGTGGTGGTAAGGGTATGCGTGTAGTTTGGAATGAAGAAGAAATTGAAAAAGCATATACATCTGCTAGACAAGAAGCCGCTGCTGCATTTAAGAATGACGGCGTGTACATGGAAAAATTTGTAGAAGAGCCTCGACATATTGAAATTCAGGTAGCTGGAGATCAATACGGAACGGTTTGTCATATGAGTGAGCGCGACTGTTCTATTCAACGTCGTCACCAAAAATTAGTAGAAGAATCTCCTTCTCCATTTATGACACCTGAACTTCGTAAAAAAATGGGTGAAGCCGCTATTAAAGCAGCTGCAGCTATCAATTATGAAAGTGTGGGTACCGTAGAGTTTTTAGTGGACAAACACCGCAACTTCTATTTCATGGAAATGAATACCCGTATTCAGGTAGAACATTGTGTAACGGAAGAAGTGATCAATTTTGATTTAATTAAAGAGCAAATTAAAATTGCAATGGGTGAAAAAATTTCTGGTCGTAACTACGAGCCAATAATGCACGCCATTGAATGTCGTATAAATGCCGAAGATCCATACAACGATTTTAGACCATCACCCGGAAAAATTACAGTACTTCATACACCAGGAGGACACGGAGTTCGCGTAGATAGTCATGTATATGCAGGTTATGTTATTCCGCCCTACTACGACTCTATGATTAGTAAATTAATTACCGTTGCACAAACACGTGAAGAAGCCATTGATACCATGTATCGTGCGTTATCTGAGTATGTGATTGAAGGCGTTAAAACAACCATACCTTTTCATTTGCAACTCATGCAAAATGAAGATTTCAGAAAAGGTAATTTTACCACTAAGTTTTTAGAAACATTTACAATGAAATAAAAAAAATCCCTTACAAATTGTAAGGGATTTTTTTTGAATACTGTAGTAACTATTGTCCGCCACCACGCTGTGGTCTGCTTCTTCTCATTTCTTCGTAGAAATCATCAACTGCTTTAATTTGATCGTCGGTTAAAGGAATGGCCTTTAATTTCTTTTTACGCTCGTCGGCAGTTTCTTTTTGTTTTGCTGCTCTTTCTTCCGCTGATAAATCACGAAGTCCACGACCTTGCGATTGTACCCACAATTGAATTTCTATAACCTTGTCTGCTTCTGTGTCAGAAAGCTTGGTTTTTTCTATTAACTGTGGCTTGATACGTTGTTTCATCATTTCAAGCATTTGAGCAGGGTCCATTTGCTGACCACCACCAAATCCACCACCACCTTGTGCCTTAACACTTGTAGCTGCGATGCAACCAACAATGGTTAAGAGTGCGATTATTTTTTTCATAATTTATTTTTTAAGTATTGTTAAGATAATAAGATATTTATTGTTGATTTTATTTTTTCGGCAAACCATATTGATTATTCGGTACGCTTATCTTAAAAATAACATTTCTCTATACTTTGGTAAGGTCCATTTATCGTCGTCTACTAAATGTTCTAGCTTGTCTACATGATAACGGATTTCATCAAAAAATGCTGATTTCACATCCGCTTCATAGGCAATGGCTTTCTTTCTAGTGTCTTCGATATTGTTGGCTACTTTTCTAGCTTCTACCATTGCATTTACCTGGGTGTAAATAACTTGTATGTGCTTACTTACCTGTTGTAATAAATCTGTTTGGCTAGCATAAGCATCAGCACCTAAGCCAGCAGCTTTTAATCCACTAATATTAGTAGACAATTTATTTTGATAAGAAATTGCAGCTGGTAAAATATGGTTGATGGCTAGATCGCCCATAATACGCGCTTCTATTTGTACCTTTTTAATATATTTTTCTAGTTCAATTTCATGTCTTGCTTCAAGCTCGGTGTGGGTATACACATGGTTACGTTCAAATAAATCTTTTGCTTTTTTAGTAACCATCGCATCAAGTGCAACGGGTGTTGTTTTTAAATTAGGAAGTCCTCTGCGTTCTGCTTCCCCGTGCCACTGATCGCTATAACCATCACCTTCAAATAAAACAGCTTTACTTTCTACAATGTATTTTTGAATCACTTGCATGATAGCGATTTCTTTTTTGTCGCCTTTTTCTACAAGACCATCAACATCTGCTTTAAACTGTTTTAGGGTATCTGCCATGATGGTGTTTAATACTGTCATAGAAATAGCACAGTTAGCAGAAGAACCTACGGCTCTAAATTCAAATTTATTTCCTGTAAATGCAAAAGGAGAAGTGCGGTTTCGATCGGTATTATCTAATAATAATTCAGGAATACTTCTGTGTAAATCGAGTTTTAAAATAGCTTCGTCCTGTTCGTCAAACTTATTGCCTACGCGGGTTTCAATGTCGTCTAATACTTTTGCTAAATATTGTCCCACAAATACAGAAATGATTGCAGGAGGTGCTTCGTTGGCGCCAAGTCTGTGATCGTTTGGTGCAGATGCAATGGCAGCGCGTAAGATATCTGCGTAATCATGAACGGCTTTAATGGTGTTTACAAAGAAGGTCAAAAACATGAGGTTTGTTTTTGGCGTTTTACCCGGTGCTAATAAGTTAACACCTGTATCTGTTGCTAAACTCCAGTTATTGTGTTTACCGCTTCCATTAATACCCGCAAAAGGTTTCTCGTGAAACAGTACCACTAGTTTGTGACGCTTTGCAACACGACTCATGATGTCCATTAATAGTGTGTTGTGGTCAACCGCAATATTTACTTCTTCAAATATCGGCGCGCACTCAAATTGTGCAGGCGCTACCTCGTTATGACGCGTACGAAGTGGAATACCCAGTTTGTAAGACTCTTGTTCAAAGTCTCTCATAAACGCATATACGCGCTCTGGTATCGATCCAAAATAATGATCTTCTAATTGTTGTCCTTTAGCAGGAGAGGCGCCGTACACGGTTCTACCGCACTGTACTAAATCCGGTCTTGCATTGGCAATGGCTTCGTCAATTACAAAATACTCCTGTTCCCATCCAAGTGTAGGAGTTACTTTGGTTACATTTTTATCGAAGTAATGACAAACGTCTATAGCTGCTTTATTGATGGCTTCTACTGCTTTTAATAAAGGCGCTTTATAATCTAAAGACTCACCAGTGTAGGCAACAAATAAGGTAGGAATGCAAAGTGTTTTACCTTGTCCAATTTCAATAATAAATGCGGGTGAAGAAGGATCCCATGCTGTGTAACCTCTTGCTTCAAAAGTTGCGCGTAGTCCACCACTTGGAAAAGAGGATGCATCTGGTTCTTGTTGAATGAGTGCAGCGCCATCAAATTCTTCTATAGCGGTTCCGTCCCCTTTTAAAGTGAAAAATGAATCGTGTTTTTCAGCGGTGGTACCAGTAAGTGGTTGGAACCAGTGCGTATAGTGCGTTACGCCTTTACTTTCGGCCCATGCTTTAATTCCAATGGCAATTTGATTGGCCATGGTACGGTCAATTTTTTTACCTCCTCTTATACTTGTCATTAAACTTTTATAAGACTCGTCGGTAAGGTACTCTCTTGCTGTTTTTAAAGTAAAAACGCTAGAATTAAAAATGCCGGTAATTTTTGCACTTGCTGCAACGGTGGTTTGATTGTTTTTCAAATCACGAATCGCGTCAAAACGTAATGACATATAAATTGTTTTAATATGAATTAAAACATAAAGGTACCAGCTCTTTTAATGGTATTGTTGCATACTAATCAACAAAAAATCCCCCAAATTTTCATTTGAGGGACTCCGATTGCTTACCTAACCTTCTAAATTTAAACTTTTGCTGTTTTTACCGTTTTGATAATACGAGCAGCAACTTTATATGGATCTGCTGCCGAGTTTGGACGACGGTCTTCTAACCAGCCTTTCCAACCTTTTTCTACCGCACCAATAGGGATACGAATGGATGCACCTCTGTCTGATACGCCAAAAGAAAAATCGTGGATAGAAGCTGTTTCGTGCTTACCGGTTAAACGTAAATGATTTTCTGCACCGTATACATCAATATGTTCTTTAACAAACGGACGGAATGATTCGCAGATGGTTTCATACACTTCACGCTTACCACATGTTCTTAATGTTGTGTTAGAGAAGTTTGCGTGCATACCAGATCCATTCCAATCTAGTGTACCAAGTGGTTTACAATGCCAGTTGATAGATACGCCATATGATTCACCAATTCTTTCCAATAAATAACGAGCTACCCAAATTTGGTCGCCGGCTTCTTTTGCGCCTTTTGCAAAAATTTGGAATTCCCACTGACCTGCAGCAACTTCTGCATTGATACCTTCTACGTTTAAACCTGCTTCTAAGCATATGTCTAAATGCTCTTCTACAATATTTCTGCCAAATGCATTGTTTGCACCCACAGAGCAGTAATAAGGACCTTGAGGACCAGGGTAACCACCTTCTGGAAAACCAAGTGGCTTATTGGTATTTGGGTTCCACAAGAAATATTCTTGTTCAAATCCAAACCAAAAATCATTATCATCATCTTCGATGGTAGCGCGGCCGTTTGAAACGTGTGCTGTGCCATCTGCATTTAATACTTCACACATTACAAGGTATGCGTCTTTACGTCCTGGGTCTTTACAAATAAATACAGGTTTTAATAGACAATCTGAAGAACCGCCAAGCGCTTGCTCGGTAGAAGAGCCATCAAAGCTCCACATATCACAATCTTCTAGTTTACCACTAAAGTTTTTTTCAATTTTAGTCTTACTTCTTAAAGACTGTGTAGGCTTGTAGCCATCTAACCAAATGTACTCTAATTTCGATGCTGACATGGGTATGCTTTTGTATTAAAAAAATTATGTATATTAATCAAAGTGCTTATTTCTTCGATTATTTGGCAAAAATAAGACATGGTAGATAAGATTTACAATTATTTTTCAATAGATATTTACAAATTGTCTTAAAATATTAACATAACTAAAATATATAATATATAAATTAAATGGATTGAATTACACATTTTTGGGGTCTTAATGTTGGTAATTCGGCTATACAATTACAGGATGCTATCTTAACTTCGCAGCATCATGGAAATTACCCTAAAAACCGCCCAAAAACTTCGCCTTACTGCCGAAGAATTTGAACTCATCAAGCAAAAATTAGGTCGAACGCCCAACTTTACAGAGCTATGTTCTTTTAGTGCTATGTGGAGTGAGCATTGTAGTTATAAAAACTCAATTAAGTGGCTCAAAACATTGCCACGTGATGGAGGAAGAATGCTAGTAGCCGCTGGTGAAGAAAATGCTGGTCTCATGGATATGGGCGGTGGCTTTGGCGTGGTATTTAAAATTGAAAGTCATAACCACCCAAGTGCACTTGAACCTTTTCAGGGAGCTGCTACTGGTGTAGGTGGAATTCAGCGTGATATTTTTACCATGGGTGCGCGTCCAATTGCATCACTCAATAGTTTGCGTTTTGGAAATTTAAATGATACAAAAACACAGCGCTTGTTAAAAGGTGTGGTGCATGGCATTGGACATTACGGTAACTGTTTTGGTGTACCAACTGTGGGTGGTGAAGTTTATTTTGAAGACTGCTATCATACCAATCCACTAGTAAATGCCATGAGTGTTGGTATCATGAAAGCAGGGGATATGATTTCTGCAACTGCCGAAGGTATTGGTAATCCAGTATTTTTTGTAGGCAGTGCAACAGGTAAAGATGGTATTGGTGGTGCAAGTTTTGCATCTGCAGATATTACTGCTGATAGCGTAGAAGAATTACCAGCAGTGCAAGTAGGTGATCCATTCCAAGAGAAAAAATTATTAGAAGCTTGCCTTGAGCTTATTCATACCGGCGCAATTGTTGGTATGCAAGACATGGGTGCTGCAGGTATTATATGTTCTACTGCAGAGATGAGTGCAAAAGGTGGCGTGGGTATGCGCATCGATTTAGAAAAAGTGCCTACACGTCAAAAAAATATGAAAGCTTGGGAACTACTATTAAGTGAGAGCCAAGAGCGCATGTTAATTGTAGTTGAAAAAGGAAAAGAAGCATCGGTTTTAGAAATATTTGAGAAGTGGGATTTATCTGCAAGTAATATTGGAGAAGTTACAGGTGATGGCATGTTAAATTTTTACATGAATGGCGTGCATGAAGCTTCGTTACCTGCACATGAACTCGTGTTAGGTGGTGGTGCTCCGCAGTACACTAGAGAATATACTGCGCCTGCATATTTTTCAAAAATTGAAGCGTTTGATATAAGTAGTGTTGCTGATATTACAAGTGTGCAGGATACTGCAGAAGCACTTGCGACGCTTCCAAACATTGCATCAAAACGCTGGATATACACACAGTACGATAGCATGGTGGGTGCAGCAAATGCTTCTACCAATGCGCCAAGTGACGCATCTATTGTACTTGCAAAAGGAACGGGTAAAGGCCTTGCCATGACCGTTGATTGTAACAGTAAATATGTTTTTGCAGATCCATACAAAGGAGGCATGATTGCCGTTGCAGAAGCAGCAAGAAATATTGTTTGTAGCGGAGGTGAGCCAATTGGTGTAACCAACTGTTTGAACTTTGGAAATCCATACGATCCAGAAGTGTATTATCAATTTGTAAAAGCAGTAACCGGAATGGGTGATGCTTGTCGTAAATTTAATACACCGGTTACAGGTGGTAACGTAAGTTTTTACAACCAAAGTCCAGAAGGTCCCGTGTATCCTACGCCAACCATTGGTATGGTGGGTATTGTAGATGATTTGAATGCAACCATGACGCTTAACTTTAAAAAAGAAGGCGACGTCATTGTTTTATTAGGTGCTCCGCAAAATGAGATTGGGTCTTCAGAATATTTACATAAATTAAAAAAAGTAGAATATTCTCCAGCACCTTATTTTGATTTAGATACCGAGTTTAACGTCCAACAATTGGTGGCGTCTCTTATCAAAAATAAAAATATTGTAAGTGCGCATGATATCAGTGAAGGTGGCTTAGCCATAACACTTTTAGAATCTGGTTTTACAAGTAATTTGGGTTTTGAGGTAGGCGCTGCGCCTGCAGGTTTTAGAACCGATGCCTACTGGTTTGGTGAGGCGCAAAGCCGCGTGGTGGTGAGTTGTGGAGCTGAACAAGTTGCTGCAGTTGAACAAGCCGCGGCAGCGGCGGGTGTGGCTTTTTCTGTTCTAGGAAAAGTAACAAGTGGCTCGGTAAATGTTGGTGCAGAAAACTGGGGAACCATTACTAGTTGGAAACATAAATATGATACTGCTATCGAAAATTTGATCAAATAAATTAATTGTAGCGTAAGCCCAATGACAATACATCCTTCAACAATAATCGTTACAGGTGCTGCAGGATTTATTGGATCTTGTATGGCTGGCTATTTAAATGCAATAGGGTATCATCATTTAATTTTAGTAGATGATTTTGGTGTAGAAGCAAAAAGAAAAAACTGGGAAGGAAAAATTTACGATCATATTGTAGAACGCTCTTCTTTGTTTGAGTGGCTGTCAAGAACAGGAACTAACATTGATGCTTGTATACATTTAGGTGCAAGAACAGATACCACCGAGTTTGATTATTCTGTACATGAAGCGCTCAACCTCGAGTATTCAAAACAAATTTGGGAGTACTGTACTGCAAAAAATATTCCACTCATTTATGCATCATCGGCAGCAACCTACGGTGCTGGAGAAAATGGCTACAACGATGCGCACGACACGGTTGCAGCGCTTAAGCCATTAAACCCTTATGGCGTTAGTAAAAATGAATTTGATAAGTGGGCGCTAGCGCAAACGGCGGGTCCTTTGCATTGGACAGGCTTAAAATTCTTTAACGTGTATGGCCCTGGCGAATACCATAAGGGCCGAATGGCATCTGTAATTTTTCATGCGTTTAATCAAATTAAACAAACAGGGAAAGTGCAGTTATTTAAAAGCCACAAGCCAGACTTCAAAGATGGTGAACAGCTCCGTGATTTTATTTATGTAAAAGACGTGGTGGCTGTAATAGGATGGATGCTGGAAACAATGCTTCAAACCAATTGGATGTCCGTTAATGATGGGCTTTATAATTTAGGAACAGGGGAGGCGCGAAGTTTTATAGATTTAGTTAGGGCCACTTTTGCAGGGCTAGATTTGGAACCCAATATTCATTTTATAGATATGCCAATCGACATTAGAGATACCTATCAGTATTTTACAGAAGCCAGCATGGAAAAGTTAAAGGCAGCAGGCTACAAAACAGGCTTTACAAGCCTCGAAGATGGGGTACAGGATTATGTGGCCCATTACCTTCAAAAAGGGCTTATTTATTAACCTGTTTATTCACATTTTCAACTATTTTTTAGATTCAAGACGCAAACACTTTGCGGGTCTTGTTAATTAATGTAGGTTTGTGTGACCTCTAATAAATTTCCCTTTTAAATCAGGTCAAAACAATCTTAACCATGTAAAAATGGAGTGCACAATAGTCATGCTATTGCGTGCATTTTATTTTTATAACTAGATGAATTTAATTTATGGCAAAGTACATTTTTGTTACGGGCGGCGTTACAAGTAGCTTAGGAAAAGGAATCATTGCAGCATCGCTCGCAAAATTATTACAGTCTAGAGGACTCACAGTAACCATTCAAAAGTTTGATCCCTACATCAACGTGGATCCAGGAACTTTAAATCCATACGAACATGGAGAGTGTTATGTTACTGAAGATGGTGCAGAAACGGATTTGGATTTAGGACACTACGAACGTTTCTTAAATATTCATACCACACAGGCAAACAACGTTACAACAGGTCGTATTTATCAGACTGTCATTAATAAAGAAAGAGCTGGTGACTTTTTAGGTAAAACAGTTCAAGTGGTGCCGCATATTACCGATGAAATCAAGCATCGCATGAAACTTCTTGGTGAAACAGGTAAGTATGATATTATTTTAACTGAAATTGGTGGTACCGTTGGTGACATTGAAAGTTTACCTTTTATAGAAGCCGTGCGTCAATTGCAGTGGGAGCTCCCAGAGCAAGACGTAATGGTGGTGCACCTTACACTCATCCCATATTTGCGTGCTGCTAAAGAATTAAAGACAAAGCCTACGCAACACAGTGTAAAAATGTTAAGTGAAACAGGTGTGCATCCTGATATTATTGTTTGTAGAACAGAAGAGCCGCTTAACGACGATATCAAAAGAAAGATTGCACTGTTTTGTAACGTTAAACAAGAAGCTGTTATTGAAGCTATGGACGCTTCTACCATTTACGAAGTGCCACTTTTAATGCTGCGTGAAAAGCTTGATTTAATTTGTTTGAAAAAATTAAATATCAACGGATACGGTGCGCCTAATTTGGATAAGTGGAATGGCTTTTTACAAAAATTAAAACATCCAAAATCTGAAGTACGTATTGGATTGATTGGAAAATATATTGAGTTACAAGATGCTTACAAATCTATTTTAGAAAGCTTTATTCATGCTGGTGCGCCTAATGAGGTTAAAGTAAAAGTAGTGAACGTACATAGCGAGCATTTAACACAGGAAAATGTTGCTGAAAAATTAGAAGGCCTTGATGGTTTACTAGTAGCGCCCGGTTTTGGTAACAGAGGTATCGAAGGAAAAATTCATGCCGTGCAGTATGCAAGAGAAAATGATTTACCATTTTTTGGTATTTGTTTAGGTATGCAAATGTCAGTAATTGAATATGCAAGAAATGTACTTGGTTTAGCGGATGCGCATTCTACTGAAATGGATGCGACTACTTCTAATCCAGTTATTAATATGATGGAGGAGCAAAAGAAAATTAAAATGATGGGTGGAACCATGCGCCTTGGTGCATATCCTTGTGAAATTACACCAGGTACACTTGCACATAAAATTTATGGAGCTACTTCTATCACAGAGCGTCACCGTCACCGTTATGAATTCAACAATGATTATTATGACGCGTTTATGAAAGCCGGACTTGTGGCGAGTGGTAAAAATCCTGAAACTGGTTTAGTGGAAATTGTGGAACTCCCCAATCATCCATTCTTTATTGGTGTGCAGTATCACCCAGAGCTTAAGAGCACTGCCGAAGTACCTGCGCCACTTTTTGTTAGCTTTTTAGCAGCTGCAAAGCTCTATCAAGCCTCTAAAGCGGCTAAATAACCTTAATTTTTAACTGAGGGGTCAATGATTCTAGGTTTCATCTAGTACCTTTGACCTTCAATAAATACACGTATGAAGTCTGATAAGAATTCGCTCATAGGATTTGTTTTGTTAGGTATCTTGTTTTTTTCTTATTTCTGGTATACCAATCAACAGCAAACAGCTTTGGTTGCTTTTAAAAAGCAACAAGAAGATTCTATTGCTAAAGTGCAAGCTAAACTGGTAAAGCCGCAAGATGTTGAAGCTGCTAAAATTGATTCTTTACAAAGAGACTCGATTGCTAAAATTGCTACTGCAGGAAATTTTGCAGAGGCGGCACTTGGTAAAGACACAACGGTAACAATCGAAAATGAATTGATCAGTGTTGTATTAACCAATAAGGGTGGTCAAGTAAAAAGTGTAACGCTAAAAAAATATACGATAGCAGATAGTGCAGCAGTGGTTCTTGGTCAACAAAACCAAATGGGGTATGCTGTAAATACAGCAGATAATAAATCAGCGCTAACTTCTGAATTATACTTTACGCCATCAGCCATTACTAAAACATCAGATGGATCATCATCTATCAAATTTGTTATAGCGTCTGCTACTGGCACTTCAATTATTCATACCTATACTTTGCATCCAAATTCATATGCACTTGATTGGGATATTGAATTAGTAGGAGCTAATCAATTATTAACCGCTGGGGTACTTAATTTTAAATGGCTTTCAGAAACCAGTCAACTCGAAAGAACAGCCGAGTATGAAAGACAGATGTCTAATATTTGTTTTTCAGAAGGAAACGAGTTTGATTATATTTCAGCGAATAACGAAAAAACATTTGAAAAGCCGGTACAGTGGGTGAGTGTGGTACAACAGTTTTTTAATACTACGCTGATTGCAAAAAATAGTTTCAATTCGGGTGCAGTAAACTGGTCTCGCTATACAGACAGTTCTACAAAGCTTGCTAAAACAGAAACCAATTTACAAATCAAATTACCGCTAGCAGCAACAAATAAAGTAGCCTTACAATTGTTTTCAGGTCCTTCTGATTTTGAGATTCTTAAAATGCAAGCACCAGAAATGGACCGCATTGTGAATCTAGGAAGAGATATGTATTCATTTGTGCGCCCTATTAACAAATACATTATCATGCCAGTATTTGATTTCTTTGCTGGCTTTGTTTCAAATTATGGCTGGGTTGTATTGTTACTTACTTTGTTTATCAGACTCGTAACTTCTCCTTTAACATATAGTAGCTATTTAAGTGGTGCTAAAATGAAAGTGTTAAAGCCAGAGCTTGATACGATCAAGAAAAAATTTGGCGATGATCAACAAGGGTTTGCGATGGAGCAAATGAAATTGTTTAGAGAAGCAGGCGTAAATCCACTAGGCGGATGTATTCCAGCGTTACTTCAGATCCCCATTTTCTTTGCACTCTATAGTTTCTTTAATTCTCATATCGCACTAAGGGGTCAGGCCTTTTTATGGAGTAAAGATTTGTCAAGCTATGACGTTATTGCTACGCTTCCATTTAGTATTCCATTAGGTTTTGGAGATCATATCAGTTTGTTTACCATTACTGCGGTACTAACAAGCTTTTTAATTTCCATTTACAATATGAGCATGACGCCAACACAGGACAATCCTGCGCTTAAGTATATGCCTTATATTTTTCCATTCATGCTATTGTTTATTTTTAACAGATTACCATCGGCATTAACATGGTACTATACTGTATCAAACATTGTTACATTAGGTCTTCAATTTGTGATTCAAAATTATATCATCAACCACGATAAAATTTTAGCACAGATGGATGAAAAACGAAAAACGCCAAAAGCAAAAAGTAAATGGCAAACTCGTTTTGAACAAATGCAAGACAGCCAGAAAAAATTGCAAGACTTGAAAGATAGAACGGCAAAGAAAAAATAAATTAAAAGCCCTGCTGTTATAAGTAGGGCTTTTTTTAAATAATATTACTTGAAAGTATTTGTATCTATATTGTTTTGTTTATTGGCTTTTAATATGGCCTTTTCGCAGCAGCGAATTGTGGCGGAGTGTACTGTGGTGTATAAAGTAGAATCACAAGATGCGCCTGATGAGGGTATGCATCAGAAAGCAACAAAAACGGTATATATCAAAAGCAATAATGCCCGCATAGATCTTGTAGCGCCTGCGTATTCGCAAACAACTATTTATAACAAGACTACGTCTACTGCTACTATTCTGCGTTCTTTTGGAGAAGACAAATACATGACGCCATTAAATGTAACGCAGTGGCGAAAAGTGAATGCGGCTCTTGATAGTGTTCAAATTCAAATGACTAGCGACTCTGTTTCTATATTAGATTACACCTGTAAAAAAGCTGTGTTGCAATTAAAAGATGAAACTCAAGTTATCGTGTATTATACAGCCGCTATTATCCCTTCAGTAAAAGAATATGAGTATCTTTTTAAAGATATACCTGGGTTTGTATTAGGTTATGAAATGAAGGATGTAGCAGGCAAAAAAACGGTTTTTAGGGCCACGCAAATTAATCTATACAATCCAGTGTCTGCATCAAGATTTGATATACCCACAAAAGGGTACCGAGTTATTGCGGCAGAAGATTCTATTAAATTGTAATTGGGAAAAGCTGGGAGCTGAATACTAATTAATTAATTAGTAGGACTAGGTGTCTTAAACTTAGGAACTTTTACTTTAAACTTATAAGGGATTACAAATGAACTGTTGCCGTTGTCAAAACGAAGCATTGAATTCATTTCTGTATTGTTGTTTCCTTTTAATTGAAGGCCTAGTGTTTGAATACTTTTATATTGCATTGTTGACTTAAGGGAACTGTAGGATAAACTTTTCGAATTAAGATGGTTTAAGTTTTTAAGTGTAAACTTAGATTGCTTCCCTCTTTTTTCTGTGGTGATTCCACTTAAAGTAAACGCAGCAAAACCAGTTTGCACACCTACAAGTAGGGTAACAGCTAAGGTTAAAGTAAGTATAAGTTTACTGCGTTTCATTATTACAAAGGTATGGATTCTTAATTATTTCACAATTACCAAATTATTAATACAACAGAGATGTTCATAAATTGTTGTCTGGATTATTGGAAAACCTTGGGTTTTGGTCTATTTTAGGTTAATTTCTATCATTAATGAGCCAAAATAGATACCAAGAAGATCGGGAATCCCTCAAAGAACTGCTTCAGCAGTACCGGAATCTTAAGCTTGGCCGTCAGCACCGATTTTTGGAAGAGGACGCATTTTTACGCATTATTGACTATTTCGACGAAAAGGACAATGTAAAAGAGGCCTTAGAAGCAGTTGAAATTGGGTTATCTCAATTTCCTTTTGCCTCTGCTCTAATGATTAAAAAGGCCGATTTGCTGATTGTGGATAAACGTTACTTAGATGCGCTAGATATTTTAGAAACCTCAGAACTTTATGACAACTCAGACATTGATTTATATATCTTAAAAACGGATGCTTATTTAGCGCTTGATCAACCAGAAAAAGCCGCCGAGCTTTTGGAGGCTGCCATACAAAAATTTGAGGGTGATGAAAAAGTGGATCTTCTTTTTGAATTAGCCGATGTTTACGACGATTATGAATCTTTCGAAAAAGTGTTTGATTGTTTAGTGCTTATTTTGGAACAAGAGCCCGCTAACGAAGAAGCGCTGTATAAAATTTGTTTTTGGACAGACTATACAGGGCGTAACGAAGAGAGTATCAAATTACATCAAAAAATAATTGATCAATTACCATACAGTGAGTTGGCGTGGTTTAATTTAGCCGCGGCTTATCAAGGTTTAAAACTCTACGAAAAATCTATTGATGCCTACCAATATGCAGTAGCGATTGATGATAAATTTGACTATGCCTACCGTAATATGGGGGACGCCTATTTACGACTTCGAAAATATAAAGAAGCAGTTGAAGTACTTGAAAAAGTAGTGGCTTTGTCAAGGCCTGAAGACGTGATATATGAGGCGATTGGCCATTGTTACCATAAAATGGGTAAGATTGCTCAAGCCAGATTTTATTATAAAAAAGCAGTTCATTTAAATCCAGACGATAGTAAGCTCTATTATAAAATTGCAGTTACTTACATGTTGGAAAAGCAGTGGCAGCCTGCCATTAAACAACTTGAAAATGCAATGCGTATGCACCGCGCCATTACAGAATATAATTTGGCGATGGGAGAGTGTAAAACGAACCTAGGTCAATTTAAAGAAGCGGTGCATTACTTTGGTGTTGTTGTAAAACACAAGCCTAAAAATGTTTCAGGTTGGGAGGCGTTAATTAATTGTTTACTAACTGCCGAATATTTTGATGAAGCTTTATTGCAAAGTAAAAATGCACTTATTGCCACAGATCACAAGCCCATTTTTTTATTTTATCAAAGCGCCATTTTATTTATAGTTGGAAAATCAAAAGAGGGTTTGCTACTTTTAGAGCAAGCAATGATTGCTGCACCTAAGCTCTTAAAAAAATTCATAGACATAAGGCCCTCCATTCTTCAAAATGCGCAAGTGGTGGATGTAATTGCGAGGTTTAAACGTCGACGAAGAATATAAGTCGTCCAAGATTTAGCTACGATAATCAGCCTTAAAAAGTCATTTGTTTAACTTATTTTTGCATTTCAGTAAAAATTAGAACTATGAATTTTAATTTATCTCAAATTCCAGTACGTACCGCACAGCCAAGAACTTCTGGTTTAACTATGGTTATGGACAAGGGATTAAGTATAAACGAAGTGCATAATTTTATGAGTGTGGGTGGTCCTCATTCTGATGTCGTTAAATTGGGATTTGGAACTTCTTTTGTAACACCCAATCTCAAGCAAAAAATAGAAGCCTATCAGTCTTATAATATTCCACTTTATTTTGGGGGTACTTTATTTGAAGCCTTTTTAGTGCGTGGTCAGTTAGATGATTATATAAGCGTTTGCAAAGATTACGGTATTACCTATATGGAAGTGAGTGATGGGTCTATCAGCATTCCGCATACCGAAAAATGTGGTTTAATTGAAAAGTTAGCCAAGCACTTTACCATTTATAGTGAAGTGGGAAGTAAGGATGCTGCTCATATCATTCCTCCTTACAAATGGATCGAACTCATGAAAGCAGAGCTTGAAGCAGGTGCTACCTATGTTATTGCAGAAGCACGTGAGGCAGGTAATGTTGGTATTTATAGAGGAAGCGGAGAAGTGCGTGAAGGTTTGGTACAAGAAATTTTAACGCAAATTCCTGAAGAGAAAATAATCTGGGAAGCGCCGCAAAAAGCACAGCAATTGTATTTCCTTGAACTGATTGGTTGCAATGTGAATTTAGGTAATATTCCTCCTCATGAGATCATTGCCCTAGAAGCAATGCGCATAGGACTTAGAGGTGACACTTTCGAATTATACTTAAATAAGTAAGCGAGTTATGAAACGTTTTGGACTCATTGGTTATCCTTTAACGCATTCATTGTCGCAGCAATATTTTACACATAAGTTTACAGAGGAAGGAATCGAAGATTGTATGTACGAAAAATTTTCGATTCCTTCTATTGCTGATTTGCATGAAATCTTACAATCTCATCCTGATTTGTGTGGGTTTAATATTACCATTCCATATAAAAAAGAAGTGCTTGCTTTTTTAACTGAGCGTTCAAAGGCTGTTGAAGAAGTTGGGGCTTGCAACTGCGTAAAAATAGAGGATGGTAAATTAATTGGCTATAATACCGATGTTATAGGATTTGAAAATTCACTGGTTCCTTTTTTAAAGCCTTCGCATAATAAGGCACTCGTTTTAGGAACGGGTGGCGCTGCACTTGCCATTGTGTATGTGCTTCAAAAACTAGGGATTGCTTTTAGCTATGTATCGCGGACAGCTACTGGTGAACAGTATGCTTATGATCAGTTAGACGCCTCTGTAATGGCAGCACATACTCTTATTATTAATACCACACCCCTCGGGATGTTTCCGAAAACCCATGATTGTCCAGCTATCCCTTACGAATTATTAACGCCTGCCCATCACTTGTTTGATTTAACCTACAACCCTGCAGAGTCTACGTTTTTAGCAAAAGGGAAACAAATGGGTGCTACCATTCAAAATGGTCAACAAATGTTTGTTGAACAGGCCGAACAGTCTTGGCGTATTTGGAACAGCTAATATTATTGAAGCGTTACTGTTTTTTTAAGTCTAATATCTCTCGATGAGCTTCCAATCATAATGGTGAAATCTCCAGGTTCAATAACTGTCTCCATTTTTTCGTTCAGCATTTCAAAGTCTTCAGGAAGAAGTGTAAGCTTAATGGTTTTGGATGCACCTGCTGCTAAATGAATTCTCTCAAATCCTTTTAATGCCTGAACAGGTCTTGCCACCGAAGCAATTTGATCTCTAAGGTATAATTGAGCTACTTCATCTCCTGCAAGTTTGCCAGTATTTGTAACAACAAAGGAAATATTTATTGGGTCTCCTTTTTTTGCAATAGGTTTTTCAATGATAAAATTACTGTATTCAAAACTGGTATAGCTAAGTCCATATCCAAATGGAAATAAAGGGAGTCCAGTTAAATTTTCATAATCATCACCACGTCCGGTTGGTTTGTGGTTGTAAACGAGTGGAAGTTGCGCTTCACTTACAGGAAATGTAATTGGAAGTTTTCCGCCTGGATTGTATGCGCCTGAAAGTACGGCTGCCACTGCATGTCCACCTTCTTCACCTGGGTACCAAACGTCCACAATACTACTTACTTTGTCCATCCAATTACCCATGGTTACAGCGCTTCCGCCCACAATCACAACAACCGTTGGTGTACCAGTGGCTGCAACTCTTTGGATAAGCTGTTCTTGTTCGCCAGGTAATTGTAAAGAAGCTCTATCTCTAAATTCACCTTCTTCAAGTCCAACTACAACCACTGCTACTTTTGATTTTTGTGCAATAGCAACCGCTTCAGTTATTTTTTCTTCTACCGTATTAACGACATCCACATTCCAAATTAATTTGATGGTTGAATTGCCATTTGGTTCTTTAAATTCAACTCGAATGGGATAATTATTTCCTGCTGTAAAATTATAATCAACGAGGCTTGTATGAAAGCTTTGCTTATCCCAATTGTTAATGATGAGTTGGTTATTGATATATAATTTAAAGCCGTCGTTTCCAGATAAACCAATTTTAAAGGTCCCTGATTTAGGTGCTCTAATATTTCCGGTCCATTTTGCACAGAAGAATTCTGGTGTTATTGATGGGTCGGGCGTGGAAATGGTCCAATGAAAATTAATGGTTTTATCAATTCTTTGAAGGGTCGGATTGTTTCCAAATTCTATGCCATTAAAATATTGTGCAGTCAGTCCTTCTTGTGTTTGGTTGCCTTGCGTAGTCCACAAATATTTACTTGGTATGATGCTCCAGTTTTTACTATCTCGACCCGGACCAGCTGCAGTAATAATTTTGCTAGCACCATATTTTTGTAGCATTCCATCAAGTATGCTCACTTTTTTGGTGCCTGGTCCACTATACCCACCCAGTCTTGCTTCAGTGGCGTCTGTACCAATAAGCGCAATGCTTTCTGTAGCGGTTGAAATGGGTAATAATGCATTTTTGTTTTGTAATAAAACAACCGATTCTAGTGCCGCTTCTAGTGCAATTTTTTTATGTGCAGCTTCAAAATTTGCAGATTCTGTTGCTTTAATATCGAGGTATGGTGTTTCAAATAAACCCAGTTCAAACTTTGCTCTAAGTACACGACTAACTGCATCATCTAAACGTTCCTGATTTATTTGTCCATTTAAAAATGGAGGGATAAATAATTTATAATGTTCTTGTGCTGTTTGAAATAAAACGTCAAGCCCATTGTTTACTGCATTTCTTCCTGCATCAGGATAATCTTTTGCTGTATAATGTAAAACATTGGCGCCGCCCACGGCGCCCGCATCTGAAATCACAAATCCATTAAAGCCCCACTGCTTTTTGAGCAGATCATTTAATAAATAATCATTGGCAGTTGCTGGACTTCCATTAACAGAATTGTAGGATGTCATGATAGATCTTGCGCCCGCTTTTTGCACCGCATCTTTAAAAGGAGGGTAGTGGATTTCAGATAAGTATCTTTCGTTCATGTCAATGGGGTAGCTATCTCTTCCACCATCGCCTACATTGGCAACAAAATGTTTTGGCGTAGCAATAATATTTTCATCTTCTAAAGTTTTCATGTAAGCCACACCCATTTTGCTACTCAAAAAAGGGTCTTCTCCATAGGTTTCTTCGGTACGGCCCCATCTAACGTCTGTTGCAATATTTATAACCGGAGAAAGTATTTGTCTAATACCTCTAATTTTTGATTCTTTAGCAATAGCTCCTGCTACAGCTTCCATGGTGCTAGTTTTAAAAGTAGCAGCTAGTCCAATGCTTTGTGGAAATATAGTAGAACCCTGTCTAACAAGGCCGTGTAGCGCTTCGTCAAAAGGTAGCATGGGAATACCAAGTCTGGTGCTGTCCATAAAAAACCGTTGTATGGCGTTCACTTTTTTAGCAAGGCTTACAGCTGTTTCTGTTGCATTGTATTGCAGCATTTGTTGTGCGCCTTCTCCACCTGCAGATGCAGCACTTACTTGAAATCCAAACAGCCCATCTTTATACTTTGGAGCATCTCCTGGTTTGATGTCGCCAGGTATCATAAATAACTGCCAAAATTTTTCGGTAGGGGTCATTCTATCCAGTAGGTCTTTGACTCTTTCGTTGATGGGTGCTCTACTATTTTTGTAGAGTGGAATGGTTTGCGCATCAACGGTTGAAGTAGCAATGATTTGTATAAAAATTACGTATACAAATCGAGTAAAAATTTTGCGCGTAGTTATCGTTATTGTGTTCATATTTATGCTTCGTAGTCGTTTAAAAAATTGATGAGTTTTTGTACTGCTTTTTTTCTGTGGCTAAATTTATTTTTTTCTGAAATATCCATGTTAGCAAAAGTTATATTACTGCCCTCTGGAATAAAAACGGGATCGTAACCAAATCCACTAGTGCCATCTTGTGCTGTCGTAATGTGGCCTTTACAAATACCTTCAAATTGATATTCTTTTCCACCAATAATGAGCGAAACAACGGTTCTAAACCTTGCAGCTCTAGAAGGTTTGTTTGTAAGTTCTGCTAATAATTTATCAATATTGTCCTGCATGTTTCGTCCTTCTCCTGCATACCTCGCAGATTTTACACCAGGTGCACCGCCAAGTGCCTCCACTTCTAGTCCGGTATCTTCACTAAATACGGCTTCGTTAGTGAGCTTGTAAATGGTAGAAGATTTTTCTGTGGCATTGGCTTCTAAAGTATCATGTGGTTCTGGAATGTCAATATCAATGCCCACTTCTTGCAAAGTAAAAATTTCAAATTTTTGATGGCTAAGGTGTTTAATTTCCTCTACCTTGTTTTTATTATTGGTTGCAAAAATTATTTTCATCTACTACTGGATATTAAATGTCTTTTTAAGTGCATTCCAAAGTTTCCCTTTCTCTAATTTTGCTGCATCTGTTTTTACAAGCATTGATTGTAATGGTGCAGAAAATAAAAGGGTGCAATTGTCATATTGCTGTACCTGATACTGCGGCACTTCAAAAGGAAGTGCAATGCTTGCAGCAGCTATATCAAATAAAATAATAGTGTTAGGATGTAGTTCTGTTTTTATTTGCGCGAAGTTAATAGCTTGATTGGCCGTATTCACAATGGCAACGTCGCCCATGTTAAGTTTACACGCGGCCAAAATGGCTGTTAAAAATTGTAATGATTCGTCTGCAACATGAACGGCTGAGCTGTCTTTTAATAAGATGGTTATCTTTTTTTGATTGTCACCCAAAAAACCAATTGGTTTTATTGGTAGCGCTTCCTCAAAGGCAGGTGTAGTAGCCGCGCTCTTTTTTGTTTCAGTGGTTAGAGGGCGGTTGTTGCTCTCTTTAGCGTCCACTAAAACGAGGTCATCTTTATATAAAGAGGCTATAACAAAGGGAGGAAGCAAATTATTTTCAGAATTCATAGCAGATTTACAATATTAACGATTGTTAGTTTTCTTTTTTTTTGTTTCTTTGCACCAAATATAAAACTATGGCAGCAGCACTTGATGTAAAGATTGAAAAAGTTCAGCACAGTAGGTTAGCAAATACAACGCTCGAAAATATTCCTTTTGGTCGTGTTTTTACAGATCATATGTTTGAGGCTGACTATATAGATGGTGTTTGGACAAATGTGGTGATTAGGCCTTATCAGCCGCTACAGTTTGATCCTTCATTGGCTGCACTTCATTATGGGCAATCCATTTTTGAAGGCGTTAAAGCATATAAGAGTGATGCTGGCGAGGTTCATATTTTCAGACCTCAAGATAATTTTAGAAGATTCAATATTTCTGCAGCGCGTATGTGTATGCCAGAAGTTCCAGAAGCGATATTTATGGAAGGGATGCGTCTTCTCATTGATATCGATAGAGACTGGGTTCCTGCAATGTCGGATCACTCATTATATATCAGACCCTTTATGTTTGCGACCGATCCAGTTATTGGCGTTAAACCTTCTGATAATTACAAGTTCATGATTTTGTTAAGTCCTACTGGGCCTTACTATAGCACCCCTATGAAAATTTATGTAGAAGAAACATACACAAGAGCTGCTCCGGGTGGTGTTGGTTTTGCAAAAAATGCGGGTAATTATGCAGCAAGTATGCTGGCTACACAAAAAGCAAAAGAGGCTGGTTATGATCAAGTATTATGGACCGATGCTTTTGAACACAAGTACTTACAAGAAGTAGGTACCATGAATGTATTTTTTGTTATAGGCAATAAAGTGGTTACCCCTGAGTTAACGGAAGGGACCATTTTAGAGGGTGTTACAAGAGATAGTGCTATCACGGTTTTAAAAGAGATGGGTATGGAAGTGCAGGAAGTAAAAATAACCATTGATGAACTGATTGCTTTCCAAAAACAAGGCATTTTACATGAAGTGTTTGGTACTGGAACAGCTGCTACTATTTCAAAAATTAAAGAACTGCGCTATAAAGATTATAGCATGCATTTCGATACTGATAAGGCAGGTGTTGCCAAAGAATTAAAAGACAGACTCACTGCTATCAGGTATGCAACTGCTCCAGATACGCACCACTGGTTATTTAAAGTTTAATAAACTGTTTTAGTAAGTAGTTTTTCCCTGCTTTAATCACTGCAACATAAGAGCCCGCTTTTAAGTGTGGTACTTCTATGCTTGCAAATCCGTTTTTACTTGCGGCAAATGTTTTGTTTTGCAATAGGGTGCCATCTATGCTATGTATGGATATTTGGTATACTAGCTGCTCTCTAAATGAATAACGGATTCCTAATTGGTTGTGTACAGGGCTCGGTGTAATAGTTGCCATAATAGGATCCTCTTGTCTTGGGGGTGGCGGTGGTCCAGTAATTTCAAAACGTTTCTCTCCAGCCGTTGTACTGTCTGTGCTTATCTCAAAAGTATAACTGCTATCCTGTATTATTTTTTGATACCTATTTAATAGTTTGTCATGTAGGTAGGCTTCCATTTCATTTGCAATAACAAAACCGGTGCATACCAATTTGTATTTTCCGGTTTTGTTGGACCCTATACCTAAAGGAATAAAAAGGTTGTTGTTAAAGGGTCTTGCATCGATACAAAGGGCTATACTATCTCTCGAAATCGAATAAAATGAAATTTTATTTTCGTTTATTTTTTCGGCGTCCCATTTTTCATAACGGCTACTTGCGCTGTCAATTCCTAAAATTTCGAGCCTATCCAATAAATTATTTTCTTGCATAAGAGATAGGCTTATATGTACGTATTCACTTTTGTAGCGAATGGTATCGGGTGTTTCATTTTGATGGACTTTGGTTCGTTCTTCATAAAATAAATAACCTGTATTATTCGCTGTATTTTTAATAATAAAACCTTCTAGTTTTTGAATGACCCTTGGATGTCTAAATGCCTTAGCGGTATAATTGCCAGTGGCGCCAAGGCCTGCATCCCAGTACCAGTAATACTTTCCAATGCTGCTGCTACTTGAGATTTTACTGATATCTATGTTAGCAGGGTATGGGTTGCCGGTTAAGTAATAGCGCGTTAATGGGTGAGTAGGAAAGTCAATTTCTAAGGGTCCATGTTGGGGTATGCCTTGTGCCCAAACATCCAGCCATGAATCTTGTTTTTTTGTTTCAACAAAAGGCGTTTCGTTAATTATACTCGAACTATTATTCGGGTATAACCAAATTTTAATGGCGCTGTTAGCTTCCAGGTAACTGCTGTCCATTTTTGTAAATGGTTGAAATACTAATTGTGTTATGTGGTTGGAGCCGGTATCTAAATAGTAGCTAGAAGGGTGATCGTGTATGGCGCTGTCAAAACCAGTGCTGGACTAGTTGTTGCCCGTTATGGCGATGCTATTTTTAAGGCTTTGTAAACTAGATGTATTTGAAAAGGGCAGTGACAACAATTTTGTTTGCCCTTCTCGTAAATGATACATTTTATGTACGGTAACGGGTCCTATTATTTTAGTGTTATTGCCGGAGGGGTTAATTTGCGCATTTGATAGCATGGTAATATGCCTCGTTTGTAAGTTGCCATTAAATAGTGTGACGCTATTTTCTATAATCACTGAATCTAAAAATTGTACTTTATTTTTTGTGTCTATTTGTAGGGTATGGATGCGAGCATTTTTAAAAATATTTGGACGAATAATTACACAGTCTTTTTCTATGTAGATAGTTCCACGTGATGCATCAATGGTGCCAGTGCCAAGCACTGCTGTAGGCCAGTGTAATGCACCGTTTACAACGATGCTGGCAAGCGAGTCCACCATCATTGTTTTGGATGTATTGAGCTGGTTTGGAAATGCGGCACTAATTACTAATTGACTGCCTTGTTGCACCAAAACATGGGTGCTACTATCTGGTACGTTGCCGCCACACCAATTACTACCTATTTGCCATAGCGCATTTTGCGCGCCCATCCATAAACCATTATTTTTTACCTGAACACCAATAACATTACTGGTATCGGTGCATGAAAAACGGGTGGCTATTCTTTTAAATAAGGTACTGCTTTGTATTGTGCCAGATTGATAATTGTATGCATTGTTAATGGGAGTAATTATTTTAAATTGTACAGCAGTATCTTCTTTGTAAAGCCAATGATATCTTGTGTTTGCTGGATTACTGCCGGTAAAAAGTGTGGGCGCAAAACCTTTGCAAATGATTTGATCTCCTATAATGGTATTGTCTACAATTGTGCTATCTAATTGAAATATTATTTTTTTAAAACTGCTATTGATGCCGTCCGATATTTCGATAATAGCACTATCCATTCCTGTATATGCATTGGATGGTATAAATGTTAGAACGCTTGGATAAGAACTATCGCTTACCGTTTTCTTCGAAAACGGTAAGCCAAAAATTTTCCCCTGCGTAGGCGCCAATGCTATCTTCCAAATGATTGTTTCGCTACTATCTGTTTGCATCACACCTAATGCTCCAGGCGTTATAGCTACCGGGCTTTTGCAGCTATGTAAGCGTAATATACTGGTGTCTATAAAAGTAGGCGCTACTGCGTCAATTTTTACTTGTAAAAAACGGGTGTTGCTAGTTATTAATCCGTTGCAATCATTAAAAGCAGCGTCTCTAATAGCGCTGGTGTCACTATTTATTTTGGGGTAGACAGTTAAGCCATTTTTTACGAAATCGCCACTTGTAATGATGTATGAAAAATGCCATTCGTTGGTACCCGAACCTTTGGTGTATAAAAGGTTTTTTGCGCTATCCGAAATGGTAGCTACTAGGTAAGGCGTAAAAGCACTGCTGTTTAAAAAACAAGGTTCCGAAAAAATAATTTTAGCCGTGAGCGTATCACCTGTGGTGTATGTTTTTGAAATGGGTGGTATGACCTCAAATACAGTGGGAGCGGTGTTATCAGGCAAGTTAAGTGCTTTGCAAATTAATTGTTGCAGCGCCATGCCATCATCATTTCCGGTGTCATCTTTGTCTTGCCATTTTAAAATAAGTTGTTCGCCAGGTTTCCAATTTACATTAAATAGCGTGTCTTTTTTTTGTTGCTGATGAATGGGTAATAAGCCATTAAGGGCAGCAGATCCTGTGCTTGTTTGAACCGAATAAAAATTCAGCGCTGCAACTTTTTTTGTAACCGTATCTAAAACATTATTTGTTTGGCTTGTTGCATAAGAAAAGGTCCATGCGCCCGCTTTACCACTGCCGCCTTTGCGCCACTGTGCAGCTACTATTTCTATTTCAAATTGATCGATAATTATGTTTGATGTATTGGTAAAAACAATGCCAAAAACATAGGAGCCCGCGCTGCTCGCAAGGCTTCCAAGCCCCCTGGTAGCAGCGTTTGTAGACCCATTTGCTGGTCCGTAACTAAAAATGCCGCTAGTGGCATTGGACCCTGAACTGGTGGCAAAATTGAGCACTGCATTATTACCACTTGATTGCGCAATAAATAAGCCAGATAGCCCAGGATGTAGGTTTCCCAAATAATAGGGGCCCTTGTCAGATATGCCGCTAACATAACCGCTAGCCGCTGGTAAAGGCAAATTGGAAAAGTTTTGGGTGTAAACAAAGTTTATGGCCGGGTAGGGGTAGTTATTTGGTGTGGTGGAAATTTGCGCAAAAACAGCATTTGAGGTGCTAATTAGTAAAAAAGCAATCGTAAATGCCAGCGCAAAAGACCTATTCTGGCAAAACAAGCGAAAAATGGGAATATGCATAAAAAGGGGCCTTATTTTTGGCTAAACAATCTAAATCAATAAGATAGCTTTCTTTTATTTGACCACTAAATCAAGTATTTACTCCTTTTTTACCCTTGTATTTACCCTGAAAATCAGTATTTTACGTCTAGTTTGAGAAAACTTTTTAAAACTTTTTGATTTTTCAGTTCCAGCCATTACCTTTGCCGTCCGAAATTTTAAACGGTTTAGAATGCCTACAATACAGCAATTAGTTAGAAAAGGTCGTGAAATTATCAAGGCTAAAAGTAAGTCTAGGGCTTTAGATGCGTGTCCGCAACGTCGTGGTGTATGTACCAGGGTGTATACGACAACGCCTAAAAAGCCAAACTCTGCCCTACGTAAAGTAGCGAAAGTGCGTTTGACAAACAAGATTGAGGTTATTGCCTACATCCCTGGTGAAGGTCATAACTTACAAGAACACTCTATCGTATTAATCCGTGGTGGTCGTGTTAAAGACTTACCAGGTGTGCGTTACCACATTGTTCGTGGTAGCCTCGATACTGCAGGTGTTAAAGACCGTAAGCAGTCTCGTTCTAAGTACGGTACTAAAAAAGAAAAGGCTAAAAAATAGTCTCTAAAAAAATTATTACAAAAAAGCTAATAAGTAGATCACATGCGTAAAGCACAAGCCAAAAAATTACCCCTAGCTCCTGATGGACGTTTCAATGATAAATTGGTTACTCGTTTCATTAATAACTTAATGTGGCAGGGTAAAAAAAGTACTGCAATCAACATTTTCTATGATGCAGTAGACAAGGTTACTAAAATGACCGGTGAAGATGGTTATGAAGTATGGAAAAGAGCCGTTGCTAACGTAACGCCTGCTGTTGAAGTACGTAGCCGTCGTATTGGTGGTGCTACTTTCCAAATTCCTTCAGAAGTGCGTGCTGATCGTAAAATTTCATTGAGTATGAAATGGTTAATCCGTTTCAGTCGTGAAAGAAATGGTCGTACCATGGCTGACAAATTAGCGAACGAAATGTTAGCTGCTAGTAAGGGTGAAGGTGCTGCTTTCAAAAAGAAAGAAGATACACACCGTATGGCTGAGGCGAACAAAGCGTTCTCTCACTTTAAAATTTAATTTCAATCTAACTGCTTATATAAGCCCCAAACTTAGGTTTGGGGCTTTTTTTGTGTATAATTAATTAATAAATTACACCGGAAACCTTTTTCCAATTGGTATAATTATTACCTTTGCCGCCTCCAAAATTGAGGAACTGTTTCCTCAAGCAAAACTTAAAAAACAAGCACTATTATGGCTGACTTGAAATTTCAAAGAAACTTTGGTATCGCCGCACACATTGATGCTGGTAAAACCACTACAACAGAGCGTATCTTGCGCTACACAGGTATGATTCATAAAATTGGTGAAGTGCACGATGGTGCTGCTACTACCGATTGGATGGAGCAAGAAAAAGAAAGAGGTATTACCATTACTTCTGCTGCGGTTAGCTGCCAATGGAATTTTCCTACTGTAAAAGGTAAGGCGGATGCTAATACAAAAAGTTATTACTTCAATATCATCGATACTCCGGGTCACGTGGATTTTACCGTAGAGGTAGAGCGTTCTATGCGTGTATTAGATGGTTTGATTGCACTTTTCTCTGCAGTTGATGGGGTAGAACCACAATCAGAAACAGTATGGCGTCAGGCAAACCGTTATAAAGTTCCACGTATTGGTTTCGTTAACAAAATGGACCGTGCTGGTGCAGACTTTTTAATGGTAGTAAACCAAGTAAAAGAAATGTTAGGTGCTAAAGCTGTACCTCTTCAATTACCAATTGGTGCCGAAGATAATTTCACAGGTGTTGTGGATTTAATCAAAATGAAAGGTATTATCTGGCATATGGAAACAGAAGGTATGACTTTTGATGAAATTGAAGTGCCTGCTGATATGAAAGAAGACGTTGAATTCTGGAGACAGAATTTGATTGAAGCTGTTGCAGAATACGACGACAAATTAATGGAGAAATTCTTCGAAAATCCAGATTCTATTTCTGAAGACGAAGTACATGAAGCCATCCGTAAAGCTTGTATCGATTTAAGTATCGTTCCAATGATGTGTGGATCTTCATTCAAAAATAAAGGTGTACAAACTGCGCTTGATGCGGTATGTCGTTACCTTCCTTCTCCAATTGATGTAGAAGATACACAAGGTACAGATCCTGATACAGGTGCTGTTATCACGCGTAAGCCTGATGCTAAAGAACCATTTGCTGCCCTTGCATTTAAAATCATGACCGATCCTTTTGTGGGACGTTTAGCGTTCTTCAGATGTTATTCTGGTCACTTAGATGCGGGCTCTTATGTACTCAACGTACGTAGTGGTAAAAAAGAGCGTATCTCTCGTATCATGAAAATGTTTGCGAACAAACAAAATCCTGTAGACTTTATTGAAGCAGGTGATATCGCAGCTGCGGTAGGTTTTAAAGAAATCAAAACTGGTGATACTTTATGTGATGAGAACCATCCAATCACCCTAGAAAATATGTTTATTCCTGAGCCCGTTATCGCGGTAGCTGTTGAGCCTAAAACGCAAGCAGACGTTGATAAAATGGGTATGGCCATTGCTAAATTAGTGGAAGAAGATCCAACACTTCGTGTAAACACAGACGAAGATACAGGTCAAACCATCTTAAGAGGTATGGGTGAATTACACTTAGAAATTATCATTGACCGTATGCGTCGTGAATTCAAAGTGGAAGTTAACCAAGGTGCGCCACAGGTTGCTTACAAAGAATCATTTGGAATCACTGTTGAACACCGTGAAGTGCTTAAGAAGCAATCTGGTGGTCGTGGTAAATTTGCTGATATTCAATTTGCTTTTGGTCCTGCTGATGAAGAGTGGCTAAAAGAAAACGAAGGCAAGCATTTCCAATTCGTAAACGATTTATTTGGTGGATCAATCCCTAAAGAATTTGTTCCAGCTATCCAAAAAGGTTTTGAAACTTCAATGGCTACAGGTGTTCTAGCAGGTTACCCTGTTAACAACATGAAAGTGCGTGTATTTGATGGTTCTTACCACGATGTGGATTCTGATGCAATGTCTTTCGAATTGTGTGCTAAAGCTGCTTTCCGTGAAGCGGGTCGTAAAGCAAAACCAACTTTACTTGAGCCAATCATGAAAGTAGAGGTATTAACCCCAGATCAGTACATGGGAGACGTTACCGGTGACTTAAACCGTCGTCGTGGTATGCTAGAAGGTATGGATAGTCGTGCTAACTTACAGGTTATCAAGGCAAAAGTTCCACTTAGTGAAATGTTTGGTTATGTAACCCAACTTCGTTCATTGTCTTCTGGCCGTGCTACTTCAACCATGGAATTCTCTCATTACAACCCAGCTCCAAACAACGTTGCTGAAGAGGTAATGGCGAAAAACAAGGGTAAAGTTAAAATCGAAGAATAAGGTAAATATCTTATTGATTTATAAGTGTTTTAAAGCCCAAGCCCTGCTCCAAAACGGAGTGGGGCTTGTTTTTTTAAGTATTTTGAAAAAAAACAGCTTTTTTCTTAAAAATTATTGTTTTTTTCTTGACCATCTGATTACAGTCCCTTACCTTTGCAACCCCAATAAGAAAATTGGGTTTCGACTATGTCTCAACGAATCAGAATCAAATTACAATCTTACGATCACAATCTAGTAGATAAATCTGCAGAAAAAATCGTAAAAACTGTACGCAGCACAGGTGCCGTAGTAACAGGTCCTATTCCTTTGCCAACACACAAAAGAATCTTTACTGTTCTTCGTTCACCACACGTAAACAAGAAAAGCCGTGAGCAATTCCAACTTGCAACGCATAAGCGTTTGTTGGATATTTACACGTCTTCTTCTAAAACAGTAGATGCGCTAAGTAAATTAGACTTGCCTTCTGGTGTTGAAGTAGAAATTAAAGCCTGATAAGCTGTCTTAGCTGCTTAACGCCTAAGACAAACCATCAACAAGAGTTCTTATAAATTCGTCAACTGTCAACAATAACTCGTTTTTTAATAACTGGTTTTTGGAAAACAGCTCTGATAAAAAATAAAAAGGTTTGCACGCACAATGCGCGTAAATCATACATATAAACAGGCCCTTCGAGGTTTGTTTACTACCGGTACTTCCGCTTCAATTGTTTTAACAACAAATTGAAAACAAAGGAAAAGGTCGGTGGCAAACAAGGATTGAATCCCGCTTTCATCGGCAGGATGTCCTCTATAACCTTTGCGGGGCATAAACCGCAACACGATGAAAGGTATTATTGGTAAAAAAATCGGGATGACCAGCATCTTCCAAGAAGATGGCAAGCAAACTGCTTGTACCATCATTGAAGCTGGTCCTTGTACCGTAACTCAAGTGAAAACCCAGGAAACTGATGGTTACACTGCACTTCAATTAGCATTTGGCGACAAAAAAGACAAGCACGCAACTAAAGCCGAGCTTAATCACTACGCAAAAGCCCAAACTTCAGCTAAGAAATTCGTAAAAGAATTCCGTAATTATTCTATAGAAAAGCAACTAGGCGAGACCGTTACTTTAGATATTTTTTCTGAAGGCGACGAGATCGAAATTGTTGGTACCACTAAGGGTAAAGGTTTCCAAGGTGTTGTAAAGCGCCATGGATTTTCTGGTGTTGGTGAAGCATCACACGGTCAGCACGATCGTCAACGCGCACCAGGATCTATCGGTGGTTCTTCTTATCCATCACGCGTATTTAAGGGTATGAGAATGGCCGGCCGTATGGGTGGAGACCGTGTTAAAATGAAAGGTCTTAAAGTGGTTAAAATTTTCCCTGAAAAGAATTATATCCTAGTTACTGGTTCAGTACCTGGTCACAATGGTTCTATCGTTTTAATCCAGAAGTAATAACACCTAATTCAAAATTACTATGCAAGTAGATGTATTAAATATAAAAGGACAGAAAACCGGCAGAACGGTAGAATTACCAGCTGAGATTTTCGGTATCGAGCCAAATGATCACGTGATCTACCTGGCTGTAAAGCAATATTTGGCTGCGGGCCGTACTGGTACGCACAAAGTAAAAACACGTGCTGAAGTACAAGGTGCTAGCCGTAAGTTACACAAGCAAAAAGGAACGGGTGGTGCTCGTAAGGGTAATATCCGTAACCCATTATACAAGGGTGGTGGTACCATTTTTGGTCCAAAACCACACTCTTACGATTTCAAATTAAATCGTAAAGTTAAAGACCTTGCTAAACTTTCTGCTTTAAGTTACAAAGCAAAAGAAAATGCAATCGTTGTTGTTGAAGACATCACAATGGATGTTCCTAAAACAAAAACTTTAGTAGAGGTAATGAAAAACTTAAGCCTTTCTAACAAAAAGTCTTTGTTTGTTTTACCAGAAT
>CAMCDT010000015.1:0-47159 GCA_945873615.1 Sediminibacterium ginsengisoli
CAACCGCAACGGCTCCGTTAGATATTACAGTAACTGCAGTAAATGATGCACCAGTTGCAACTCCAGATACTAAAACTGTTGCAGAAGATACACCAGCAACAGGTAATGTATTAACCAATGATACGGATGTTGATGGCAACACATTAAGTGTAACCAAGTTTACAATTGGTGGGGTAGACTACGCTGCAGGTACAACTGCAACCATACCAAATGTTGGAACGGTTGTTGTTAACGCAGATGGTACGTATACATTTACACCGGTTGCAAATTATAATGGAACAGTACCTACAATTACAGTAACAATTACTGATGGTACTGCAACAGCAGCTGCTCCGTTAGATATTACGGTATTAAAAGATTCTGATAATGATGGTGTTCCTGATGATATTGATTTAGATGATGATAATGATGGCATTTTAGATACTGTTGAAAATGCAGCATGTTCACCATCATCAATTATATGTGATACAGATGGTGATGGAATTCCAAATAGTTTAGATCTTGATTCTGATGGTGACGGTTTAACAGATGTTCTAGAATCTAATGGTATCGATGCTAATGGTGACGGAAAAGTGGATGGTGCTGTTGATGCAAATGGTGTTCCTCTAGCTGCAAATGGAGGGTTAACGCCACCTGATACGGATGGTGATGGCAAGTTTGATGCATACGATTTAGATTCTGATGGTGATGGTATCCCTGATGCTATAGAAAAAGGAGCCGATCCAAATAATCCAGTAGATACAGATAAAGATGGTATTCCAGATTATAGAGATTTAGATTCTGACGGTGATGGTATACCTGATGCTATTGAAAAAGGAGCCGATCCTAATAATCCTGTAGACACAGACAATGATGGAATCCCTGATTATAGAGATTTAGATTCTGATGGTGATGGAATACCTGATGCTATAGAAAAAGGAACTGATCCTAATAATCCAGTTGATACAGACAAAGACGGTATACCTGATTATAGAGATTTAGATTCTGATGGTGATGGCATCCCTGATGCTATTGAAAAAGGAACAGATCCAAATAATCCTGTTGATACAGATAAAGATGGTATCCCTGATTATAGAGATTTAGATTCTGATGGTGATGGCATCCCTGATGCTATAGAAAAAGGAGCCGATCCAAATAATCCAGTAGATACAGATAAAGACGGTATCCCTGATTATAGAGATTTAGATAGTGACGGTGATGGTATCCCTGACGCTATAGAAAAAGGAACTGATCCAAATAATCCAGTAGATAGTGACAAAGATGGTATACCTGATTATAGAGATTTAGATTCTGATGATGATGGTATCCCTGACGCCACAGAAAAAGGTACAAATCCAAACGTATTGGCAGATACAGATAAGGACGGTATACCGGATTATCTAGATATTGATGCCGATGGTGATGGTGTTCCAGATGCTACAGAAAAAGCGGAAGGAACCAATCCGGCAGATCCTTGTTCGTATAATCTCAAGAGTCAAACCCTTGTACCTGCTGCTTCTTGGATGAATGCAGATTGTAACAATGATAAAATTCCAAATGGTGAAGTAATGCTTGTTACTAAACATGCAACCAAACCAATTTTGCAATCTGACGGTACATTCAAATATGTATATACTGTTGTTGTAAGAAACACAAGACCAGAAACCATAACCAATATCACACTCAAGGATGATTTAAGTAAAGTATTTACTTCGCCTATGAGTTTTGTGGTAACAGGGTACACGGCAAGTGGCACACTTATTAAATCAGCAAATTATGATGGTAGATCTAATCTTGATTTAGTAACGAGTGCAAGTACATTAGTTGGTTATGGAAAAGATTCTGTAACAATAAGTGTAACCGTTAATCCAAATGGTTTTGTAGGCGATGTCAATAATATGGCGGATGTAACAGCAACCACAAGATGGGGTAATGTGTCTAGACAATCTATCGATACCGTTTTATCTGGTGGAAGAGTAAGTGGTGCAGGTCTTGCCAATAAAGTGGCTATACCAAGAATTGATTTAGTAATTGCTGGTGGTTTCTCTCCAAATAGAGATGGTATTGATGATAAGTTTATCATTTTAAAACCAGGCGGAACAACTATTAAATTACAAATCTTTAATAGGTGGGGTAATGTTGTTTATCAGAACAATAATTATCAAAATGAATGGGATGGTAGAGGTATAGGTAATATGTTAGGTCAAGATTTACCTGCTGGTACTTACTACTATTCTGTGATGGCAATATTGCCTAGTGGCGAAGTCAAGAAATTTGCTGGACCAGTAACCTTAATTAGATAATTTGATACATATGAAATTTTTAACAAGGACATATTATTTTTCTTTATTGATAGCAGGGGTCATGCTGGTGCAAGATGTAGTTGCTCAAACCGAGCCTATGTATTCGCAGTACATGTATAATATGCTTTCTATCAATCCTGCTTATGCTGGTAGTAGAGAAGTGTTAAGTATGAATATGTTTCATCGAAAACAGTGGGTAGGCATAGCTGGTGCGCCTCAAACCACATCTATCACAATGGATCAATCATTTAATGATAAAAAAGTAGGGCTGGGGATTCAGATGTATGATGATAGGTTAGGGGTAGAAAAAGCGCAAGGTGTAAATGCTATGTGGAGTGCGAGGGTACGAATTTCTGAAAATGGAATTTTATCGGGCGGATTGCAATTTGGTGCCATGAATTACAGAGCAGATCTTACAAAAGTAGAAAACAGATTTACACCTGGAGATCCTGCATTCACCCAAAATTATAGCAAGTGGTTGCCTAGTGTAGGGCTTGGCCTTTTTTACAATACCGATAAATTTTATATTGGAGCGTCGATGCCTAATTTAATGCGTACTAGGTTAGCTACTTTTGATATGATAAAATCCGGTATTCGAAATGTAAATGACATGCATTTTTTTGCAACAGCTGGCTACGTGTATGAGATTAACGAGCAGGTTAAGTTTAAGCCATCCGCAATGGTTAAAGTAGTTTCTGGCGCGCCTATTCAATATGATTTTAATACCAATTTCTGGCTTAAAGATATCATTGGATTTGGTATTTCATACCGTACAAAAGATGCGGTATTAGGTATGATTGAACTACAAGCAAATAGAAATTTCAGAATCGGGTACGCCTATGATATACCTGTTTCTGATTTAAAACTATATACGATAGGTACGCATGAAATCATGCTCAGATACGAGTTTAGTAAGGATAAAACCAATATTAAATCAACCAGGTATTTTTAAGATTTTTGAAACTAAGTAACATGACCAGATTTAAATTATATACATTACTCACTTTCGTTTTTTTAGCTAGCCATTTTTATGGATTGGCTCAAGTGGCAAAGCCAAAAACGTCTTTAATTGCTTTGGCTAAAACTGAAATGGGTCAGCTCAGGTATGCGTATGCCATTCCATTTTTAAAGAAATACATTAAAGAAGGAAAGGTAGATAGTGCTAGTTTGTCCATGTTAGGTCAGTGTTATAAGATGCAAAATAGATTTGATAGTGCCATTTATTTTTATCAAAAGTTAGATTCATTAATACCTGTTCAGTCAAACGAATTAGCAGAACTCTATGCAACTGTTGGTCATTACGATCAAGCCATTCGTTCGTATCAGAAATTAATTTCTTTGCAATCTGATAAGTCAACGGCATTGTATAGTATGTATGAACGCAGGTTGCAAGGTTTTTTAACGCGTTCTAAATTTGATAAGGATTCTTTAGACTACCAGGTTAAGTATTTAAGTATCAATACGCCATATAACGAATTTGGTGCAGCTTTATTAGATAGCGGTTTTGTGTTTGAGTCTAATAGAGCCAAAAAAGTAACCAATTCAAATGAGTTTGGTTGGGATGGCCTTCCATTTACAAAATTATATTATCAGCTTACCACAAATGGCATCGATTCAGATAGTATCATTTACGCCAATTGGAAAGAAAAAAAGATTAACAAAGGGATAGCAGATAAAACACCTTCTTTAGTAAATGATAACCGCTCTTTGCAAAATCAATTTGATTTACAAAAATTAAATGGTGCGCCAAAAGTGGAGTCTCCATTATTTGCCCCTGGATTTGCCGGTAATTACAATTTTGGTTCTATCTCGTTTACCGCAGATGGTATGCAAGCTTTTTTTACCCGTAACCAAGCTAATGCAAAAGGTATTAAGCAATTAGAAATTTGGAGTACCAAGCGTGTAGCCAATGGTTGGACTGCGCCTGTTAAATTATATTTTAACAATCCGGCACACTCATATTTTCATCCTGCTATCACACCCGGTGGCGAGCGCTTATTTTTTGTAAGTGATCAGCCCGGCGGCATTGGCGGTACAGATATTTATTATGTAAACAAACGTGAAGATGGGAGCTGGGATGCTACTGTTAATGCGGGTGCGGGTATCAACACCGCTGCTAATGAGCTTTTCCCTACTTTTTACGAAGGCAACTTGTATTTTAGTTCTAATGGTCACGAAGGCTTAGGTGGATTGGATATTTATAAATTTAAATCTACGGGTGTTGAAAATTTAGGAAAGCCTGTAAATAGTGAAAAGGATGATTTAGTGTTTAGTGCTAAAAATCAAAAAGGATATTTTAGTTCTAACAGATACGGAAGTGACGATATATTTTCTTACTCGTATAAAATGGTTACCATTTCTATAAGTGGAGAAGTAACCATTGATAGTTTAAAAAAGCCTGGATTGGTTATTAAATTAATTTCTAAGGGTACAGATGGTACTAAAGCTGGAACAGTTATAGATAGCATAATTACTGGGCCAACAGGTGATTATGCTTTTAATGTAAGACCTAATCGTGAGTATCAATTACTTATTGAAGATGGTAATGGTAATAAATCGGTTCAAGATATTGGCTCTAATGGTTATGTTAATTTAAATAAAGATTTAGGACAATTTAATTTTGTTACCCCTAAAAAAGAACTGCCTGTTATTGTTAAACAAGCAAGAACATTTACTTCCGTAATTGATTCTTTAAAGTCTGTAACCAAAGATTATATTATGGTGCATCATGACTTTGATAAAGTAAATATTATTAAACAGGACAAAAGAATATACAACGAATTACAAGACCGCTTACAAGATTTACGCGGTGTAACCATTGTGGTTGTTTCAGCTACGGATTGTATAGGTACAGATTCTTACAACGAAGCATTGTCTAGTAGAAGAACACAAAAAATCAAAAAAGATCTTGCTAGGTATGGAGGTAATCAGTTTGTGCTAATGCCTATTGGTGAAAAGCAACTTGTAATGGATTGTTCAGAGTTAGATAAAGACAAGAACAAGCAAGTTGAAAACAGATATAGTTATGTATTTGTAATCAAGTAGTGCTATTTCTCAATCACCTTAAACCTGGTAAACATATCTTCTGAATACCATTTTTCTTGATGGGTTTTTTTAATGACTTCTTTGTGTAAAGGAAGTTTATAGGCAAAGCTACGCATGAGTTCTTTGGATTCCCAAATGCTAAAAGTGGCTTGCTTAATAAATGGAACTTCACCAATACCTACCGATGTTATAAAACCAGGAGCACTTGCCATTTGACCGGCAATGGCGTCTACGTGTTCCCAAAATCTTTTAAGGCCTGATAATTTTATGGTGGCTCTTGTGAGCACAGCTATTTTACCTTCATAATCTGAATTTTTAGGGAGGTCGCCAAAAACTTGTTTGCCATCCCATAGTCCGTGTCCTTCAATCGGTTCTAATTCATATATGGTTTGTGTTGCGTTAAATAGTTTCCACCACCCAGTAATAAATGTTGGGGTTGAGGTAGGAGCGTCATATACTTCTAGTACCGCCCATCTATTCCAATCTGGATTTTTATCAAAAGTTCCATTTTTTCCGGTACCCATCAATTTCCAAAACCTAAGGCCACTAGATAACCATAATGGAAATCTAAATAGTGCCATCGATAAAAACCCAGCCCAACCTAACCAATTAGGGTAAACAACAATTGAAAGTCTTACATACATATTGGTAAGGGGTTTGTAGGTGGTTTATTGGTTGAATCTTGTAAATTGCTATCCCATTCATGAAAAGAGTTCATCCGATACTATTTGTTGTTTTTTGTGCCCTTGCTTTGCGTGGTTATGCGCAATCAAACACTGATACCATTTGGTCTTATCAGTTGCTAACAAAGATACAGGCCCTACAACAAACAAATACAGGGTTTCCACCGGGGATTTTCCCGTCCACTAGGGTATATGCTTACAATAAAAATAACATTAAAAACGACCCCAATGTTTTTTTTACGGGTCTTATTGTGTTAACGCTTAAAAAGTACCAAAAGCATTGTACGCCTTATCAGCAAAGCGTTATCAATCAAATAGCAAAAGATGCATTGTCACAAGTAGGGCTTTTTAAAAATAAGCAAGGGAGAGATACCTATAATTTTTGGCGCACGGATACCCCACAAATTTTCCCAAATGCGGGGTGGCTCAATAAGTTTGATAAATCGCAATCCTTACCTGATGATTTTGATGACACCGTTATTTTATTATGGGCTCAGGATGTTACTAGGGAGCGCGCAGCTGCCATCCACGATACCATGCAGTTGTTTGCCAATACAAAGGGTAAAACTGTAAAAAATACCCTTACAGCTTTTGAAACCTTACCTGTATACTCTACTTGGTTTGGTAAAAAAATGCCCATCGATTTTGACATGGCGGTACTATGTAATGTGCTCAGTTTTGTAAATGCTTACGATTTACCATGGACAAGGTCAGACTCGGCTTCGTTACAACTGATTAAAACGGCTATTCAAAACAATTGGCATATGCGTAAGGCTAATTTTATTGCGCCGCACTATGCAAAGCCAGCTGTTTTATTATACCATATTGCCCGCTTATTAAACGCTGGTAAGCAGCAAAATTTGGAGGCGTTAATGACACTTAAACCTGCTTTATTACAAAGTGCAGATTCGTTACTCGCCATTAGTAAAGACCCACTCGAAACCGTTTTATTACAATCGGCGCGTTTGCAATTTGGCGGCATTGCTGGTGATGTTCAAGCAACGCAAACTATTAATGCAGCTGCCATCGAACAAAGTACCTATCCGTTTTTTATTGCCAATATGGCGTCTATGCTTCCTAACCCGGTTAAGCGCCCGCTCAGTAAATTAGCGTTTGCAAAGTTCGAATACCGTTGCCCTGCTTATAACCTGGCATTATTATGGGAAAATAAGCACTTGTGTGTACCTTTGCATAAATAGCAGGTTTTATGGCGGTTAATGAAAAAGCATACCATCAAATTATTCATGAGTTTGCAAATTCATCAGTTACCCTTGTAGCGGTGAGTAAACTTAAACCTGCTTCCGATATTGAAGCCCTTTATAAATTAGGGCAACTCGATTTTGGCGAAAATTATGTGCAGGAACTTGTTGAAAAACAGGAGGTATTACCTGCTAATATTAACTGGCATTTTATTGGTCATTTACAAAGCAATAAAGTCAAATACATTGCACCCTTTGTACACCTCATTCATGGGGTAGACAGTTTAAAATTATTACAAGAAATAAATAAGCAGGCACTAAAAAATAACCGTGTAATCGATTGTTTGTTACAAGTGCATATTGCCAAAGAGGAAACAAAATTTGGCATGGACGCTCCCGAATTATCTGATGCACTAGAAGCCGCCAAACATTTGCCCAACGTAAACATTAGAGGGTTAATGGGTATGGCATCTTTTTCTGATGATCAGGACGTAGTTGCTTCCGAATTTAATTACTTGCACGAGCTGTTTACAACGCATCACTTTAATGTACAACCTACTGCTGTATTAAGTATGGGTATGAGTGCCGATTATGCACTTGCCATAAAATCTGGTAGCACGATGGTTAGGATCGGAAGCTTACTATTTGGTGCCCGTCAGTAATCTTGGCGCCCGTCAATAAATCGAATACTACTTTTTTGTTCCCGCATAGTCAAACACCAATTGGCAAAATGCTTTTACGCCCAAATCAAATCCTGATTCGTCAATAAAAAATTCAGGTGTATGGTGTAAAGAAGCCTTTGATGGTTTCATTCCTTTTGGCATCGCACCTAGGTAAAAGAAAAAGGCAGGTGTTTTTTCTCCAAAAAATGAAAAGTCTTCGGCACCGGTATCCCAATCTCTTTCTTTAACATTGCCTTTGCCAGCAGCTGTTTCTAAAAAAGGTACAGTAAGTTTTACAAGGGCTGGATCGTTATAGGTAACCAGTGTTTTAGTACTGATGGTAACATCTGCAGTAGCGCCAGCGCTTGCTGCAATATGACTTACGGTATTTTTGATACGCTCATGCAATTCTTTTTGCATGGCAGGGTCTAGGGTTCTTAAAGTGCCAATCATTTCACAAGACTCTGGAATAATGTTGTTACGTACACCACCATGAATGGCGCCAATGGTAATTACAACAGGTGCTTTGGTAAGCTCCATTTGTCTACTCACAATATTTTGTAGCCCTTGAATAATTTGTGCAGATGCTGCAATAGGATCTACACCAGTCCAAGGTTTTGAGCCGTGTGCACCTTTTCCATTCACCACAATTTTAATCCAATCTGAAGAAGCCATAAAGCCCTGTGCCTTGTACTGAATTTCACCAACAGGTACTTCGGTTTTAATATGCATTCCAAAAACCACGTCTACTTTTGGATTTTCTAATACGCCTTGTTTGATCATAAGTTCTGCGCCACCTTCTTCACCTTCAGGAGAACCTTCTTCGGCGGGTTGAAATAAAAATACCACAGTGCCAGGTACGTCTGCTTGCATTTTTTTAAGCACAGTTGCCGTACCCATTAATATAGAAGTATGTGCGTCATGACCACAAGCGTGCATCACACCCACTTTTTGTCCATTGTATTCTGTAACTACTTTAGAGGCAAAGGGTAAACTATTTCTTTCGGTAACAGGTAGGGCGTCAATATCGGCTCTTAGCGCAACAACTGGGCCTGGTTTGCCACCTTTTAAAACCGCTACAACACCGGTATTAGCTACATTTTCTTTTACTTCATAACCAATCGAACGCATGTAACTCGCAATGTATTTACCTGTATTAAATTCACGGTTGCTTAACTCTGGGTGTTCATGAAAATGTCTGCGCCATGTTGTTAACTGAGGTGTTACTTCTGCAACCAATGCTGCATAGTTAGCAGGGGTAGAGCTTGCCGCCGTTCTTTGTTTTTTTTGTGCTACTGCTGTAAGTGATGTAACAGCAAGTAAAAAGGCTAGGGATACATTTTTCATGATAAAAAAGTTTATATAAATTTTTAAAATTCGCCAAATACTGATCTTAATGCGTTTGAAATTTCACCAAGGGTCGCTTTATTTTCAACGGCTTCTACAACCAGCGGCATGATGTTATCAGTGCCTTTTGCTGCAGTAGTAATGGCGTCTAAACAAGCGGCAACTTTAGCGTTGTCTCTATTTTTTTTGAGTGTATTAATTTTGTCAATTTGAACCTGTCTAATACTATCATCTATTTTAAATGCAATAGTAGTAGGGGCTTCATCGATGGTAAATTTGTTGACGCCAACAATAATTTTTTCGCCAGATTCAATATCTTTTTGGTAGGCGTAGGCACTTTTTGCAATTTCATCTTGCATAAAACCAGATTCTATGGCAGCTACGCTGCCACCCATCGCGTCAATTTTTTGAATCAGTTCCCAGGCTTTTTGTTCTACTTCTGAGGTTAAGCTTTCAATAAAATAACTACCCGCTAATGGATCAACGGTGTCTGGTGCGCCACTTTCAAACGCAACAATTTGTTGGGTTCTTAAAGCAATGCGTGCAGCTTCTTCGGTGGGTAAATTAAGGGCTTCGTCGTAACCATTGGTATGCAAACTTTGTGTGCCGCCTAAAACAGCAGCAAGGGTTTGAATGGTAACGCGACTAATATTATTAAGCGGTTGTTGCGCGGTAAGTGTGGCGCCGCCAGTTTGTGTATGAAAACGAAGCATCATGGCTTTAGGATCTGTGGCACCTAGCTCTTTCATGATCGATGCCCACATGGTTCTGGCTGCTCTAAATTTGGCTACTTCTTCAAATAAATTATTGTGTGCATTAAAAAAGAAGGAGAGTCGTTTGCCAAAAACATTGATGTCCATTCCTTTTTCGATAGCTGCTTTTACATAGGCTTTACCATTGCTTAAAGTAAATGCAATTTCCTGAACTGCCGTGCTACCCGCTTCTCTAATATGATACCCCGATATAGAAATGGTATTCCATTTTGGTACATGCACACTACACCATTCAAAAATATCGGTAATGATACGCATAGAAGGTTTTGGCGGATAAATATAAGTGCCTCTTGCTGCGTATTCTTTTAAAATGTCGTTTTGTATGGTACCTGTAAGCTTGTGCAAATCGGCACCTTGTTTTTTTGCAATTGCCACATAAAATGCAAGCAATATAAATCCAGTAGCATTGATGGTCATGGATGTGCTTACTTTTTCTAGATCAATACCTTTAAAAAGTATTTCCATATCATCGATACTATCAATAGCAACTCCCACTTTTCCTACTTCACCATCCGCTAATTCGTGATCGCTATCATATCCAATTTGTGTAGGTAAATCAAAAGCAACGCTGAGGCCCATTACACCTTGCGACAATAAATAATGGTAGCGCTTATTGCTTTCTTCGGCGGTAGAAAAACCTGCATACTGGCGCATTGTCCAAAGTTTGCCGCGGTACATATCTGGCTGAACGCCCCTGGTATAAGGGAACTGACCAGATTCTGCATTTTCTATGGCCTCTTTATTTGCTGCAATATCTGATGCGTTGTACACCGTTTTGATGTTGATGCCGCTATCTGTTTTTTTATGATTAAAGCTCATTATAAAATTTGTTTTACTTCGAGACTTAATACTTCGCTTACCAATTGGTGTATATCTCCAGACGGGTCATTTGCTAAAAAACTAATGAGTAATCTATTGAGTTCACCAGCGGTGGAACCCACGGGTAATGTTGCAGCTGCCTGGTGTATGAGTAAAATATTTTTTTCTTTAAAATTAGTTACTGCGTTCCAAGCCGTTTTAGAAACATACAATTGTTGGGTAACATTATGTTCAAACTCTTCTTTGATGGTTGCTACAAGTAGCAGTTGTTGATCGGTAGAGGATATACTTGAACTGCTTTTGCCGTCTTGTTGAAGACGTGATACTAGATGAGGGATTGCTATGCGGTTGGCTAGTAAGATGAGCCTCTCGTAGGCTTGTAATTTTAGTAATTGGGTGTCTTTGTCCACTGCTTTTGAAGCTACTCCAATTTTTTGTTGAAGATAAATAAGGGTAGCTACAAATAGCCCAATGATTACTGCAATGACAACAGTTAAAACAGTTGTTGTATCAAGCATTTGCTAAATTTTTTCAAAAATAAGGCAATCTGCGCTGCTCTTAGTAGCTTTGCCTAAAATTAGATCTTATGTCTAGCTCAACAATCACACAAACGGCTCCAGTAACCTTAACAGAGGGCGCAATAGTGGAAATTAAGCGCCTGATGGCAGAAGATGGCTTTGATGCCAACCAGCGCCTTAGAATTGGCGTTAAAGGGGGAGGTTGCAGCGGTATGACTTACGTACTTGGCTTTGATTTACCCTTACCAGAAGACACGCATTTTGAAATAGAAGGCATTGGCTGTATTATGAATAATAGCCATCAACTATACCTATTTGGAATGGAAGTGGATTGGCAGGGTGGTCTTAATAGCCGTGGGTTTACATTTAGCAACCCTAACGCAAGTAAAACCTGCGGATGTGGAACCTCATTTGCCGTTTAGTTCAATAACATTTTCCCAATAAAAAAGCCTCGCAACTAATTAAAGTGCGAGGCTTTTTTTATGGAATCTTATAGATAAGGTTCTTATTTTTTTGCTGCTTTGCTTAGCTTTTTGTTCTTAGAGAAATCTACTAAGATTGGAGCTGCCACAAAGATAGAAGAGTAGGTACCAGTGATTACACCCACTAACATAGCAAAGGCAAATCCTTTGGTTACTTCACCACCAAATATGAATAATATTAAGATGGTTAAGAATACAGTTAATGAAGTCATGATGGTACGGCTCAATGTTTCATTGATCGCTTTGTTGATTACAGACGCGTTATCCAGGTTTGGATGTAATCTGCTATCTTCTCTAATACGGTCGTATACAATGACTGTATCGTTCATACTAAAACCAATAACGGTTAACACGGCTGCAATAAAGTGCTGATCAATTTCTAGTGGGAACGGTACAATTGTACGCGCAAAACTAAATATGATAAGTGTTACAAAAACGTCGTGTAGTAATGCAAATACAGTTCCTAAAGAGTATCTCCAATCTCTAAAACGGATAAAAATAAATAAGCAAATTACAATCATGGCAATCACTGTTGCTTTGGTTGCACCCGCTTTTAAATCGTCAGAGATAGTAGGTAGTACGGTTTGAGAACTTTGCTTGTACTTATTTTCAAATTCAGTGAATGTAATATTTGCAGGTAATTGTTTTGCTAAACCTGTAAATAACATTTTTTCAACTAACGAATCTACATTGTTACCTGTTTCTTTGATTTTGTAAGAAGTGGTAATGTTTAATTGGTTGTTAGCGTTTACTGTTTTGATAATTGGCGCTTCACCAAATGTTGCTTTTAGTTCGTTTCTAACTTCTTCAACATTTACTGGCTTGTCAAACTTAACAGTGTAGCTACGGCCACCCGCAAATTCAACACCTTCGTCAAAACCATTAAAGAAACTCGCTATACCTAGTACAAAAATCACTGCAGATAAACCGTAGGCAAATTTGCGGTATTCAATAAACTTGAATTGTGCTTTTTGGAAAATAGATCTTGAAATACCGGTAAAGTATTCGAGGTGTCTATTTTTATTGGTGTACCAGTCTGTAATTAGTCTTGAAACTAGGATACCACAGAATAATGATAATAAAATACCAATAATTTGAGTGGTTGCAAATCCAAGTACTGGACCTAATCCAAAGTATGCTAGAATAATAGCCGTTAATAAAGTAGTGATGTGACCATCAAGTACTGGCGCTAAAGATCTTCTATAACCATCGGTTACGGCTAATGGATAGCTCTTGCCTTTGGTTAATTCTTCTTTGATACGCTCAAAAATAAGTACGTTGGTATCTACCGCCATACCAATGGTAAGTACCAAACCGGCAATACCAGGAGCAGTTAGCGTAAATCCAAGAGCACTTAAAATACCTACCGTAAATAATAAGTTTAAGATAAGTGCAATGTTTGCAACCCATCCTGCAGTATTAAAGTAAAGTAGCATAAGAGCAAAAATCACCAAGAACGAAATAAAGAATGATAATCCACCACCCATAATAGATTCTTTACCTAGGGTAGGACCTACTTGTTGTTCTTGAACAATTTTAGCTGGAGCAGGTAATTTACCGCTTTCTAATATTTCAGATAAATCTTGCGCTTCTTTTAAAGAATAGCTACCACTAATTTGAGAGTTACCAGTTGTAATGGGTTCGTTTACATTAGGCGCAGAGTACACAAAATTATCGAGTACAATAGCAATTGGCTTACCAGCATTTTTTGTGGTCATTTTAGCCCACAAGTTGGTACCCATTTTATCCATATTCATTTTGATCGCAATTCTTCCACGCTCATCATAATCTTGAGAAGCACTAGAAATATGATCACCTTCTAATTCGGCTTGACCATTGTCTAATGTTTTGATCGCATATAAAGTAAGGATGTCTTTGAACTTAGGATCGGTACTAGCTTCTGCTTTACCATACATGAATTGTAGGTTAGCAGGGAATTTTGTTTTTACAAAATCAAGTCTTAAATAACTATTTAAAGTACCGGTATCTTTAGATTGAATATATCCAATAGCAGCAGGGAAAACTGGTTTACCAGCACCATCGTTATAAGGTTGTGTGAACTGAACCAAACGCGCAATTGGGTTTGCGTTAGCGCTATCCTTTAATTTAGCAACTTTATCTGTTGTAGCAGCTGTTGTATCAGCTACAACAGGAGCGCCTTCTAACATGTCTTGTACTGCTTTATCGGCAGCAACAATACCATTTTGTAAGTCGGTACTTTCAAAAGTATATACTTCAAAAAACTGAAGGTTAGCTGTAGATTGTAAATAAGAACGTACACGCTCTTTATCATTTACACCTGCTAATTCGATATTGATAATACCTTTTGCTGGATCAGGGTTGATACTTGGGGAAGCCACACCAAAGCGGTCAATTCTCGTACGTAAAATGCGGTACGTATTGTTAAACGCAGCAGTTGCTTGCGCTGTTAAATATTCATTTACAACATTATCAGAAGCATCAATTTTTACTTTACCATTGCTGCGAGCAGCAAAGTAAGGAGCAAGTTTACCAGTAGGGTTTACTTTTTTAAATTCTTCTTCAAATAAAGTAATAAGGTTAGCACCACTGTTGGCTTTACGCGCTACTGCGTTTTCTAATGCTTTATTAAAGTTAGCGTCTTTGGTATAGTTAGCTAATGATTTGATTAAACCATCTAAACCAACTTCCATGGTAACACTCATACCGCCTTGAAGGTCTAGACCTAACATCAATTCACTTTCTTTAGCACTACGATATGTAACAAGGCCAAAAGCTAATTTGGTTTCTTTGGTACTGTCTAATAAACGAAGTACTCTTTCCTTTTTAACTTCCGCTAAACTATCAGCATAAATAGCCTGCTTTTCTTTATCACCTGGATATTGTTGTTCAGGTGATGGAAATCTTTTCATCCAAGCCTGTGCTTTTTCATCCATTGCTTTTTCGTGACTACGAACAAACCAAGTAAATGATAGCTGGTACAAACAAATCAAAATCAGCGCTATCGCAAAAAATCGAACTAAACCTTTCAGTTGCATATGGGTAAGGGTTTACATTTTTTTTTAGAGCGGCAAAGATAGGGGAATGGCTATAATATAGGCCTAAACACCGCTTTTTTCATCTAAGTAATTAAAAATCAATTATTTATCTCACATCTGTGAGGGTCACTTCAAAATAAAGTGGTGCATTGGCTGGAATTGATCCCTGCCCTGTACATCCATAGGCTAAAGAGGATGGGATTACGAGTTTAATACGGCCACTCTTTTTAATAAGTGGAATACCAATTTGCCAACCTTTAATAACACCACTTAATAAAAAGCTTACTGGGTTAGCGCTTGCATCAAACTGGGTACCATTCAATAATTTACCCGTATAAACAGTTGAAACCGTATTGGTTAAGGTAGGCTGTGCACCTAATCCTGGTGACATTACTTCATATAAAATACCACTTTCATGCTCGGTGTAAGTAATATTATTGGCTGTGCAATAGGCAACCATGGCAGCTTTTTCAGAAGCAACGGTAGCAGGCACACATTCAGTATCTGTCTTTCCGCAAGCAGCAAATAAAAACGGGGCTAATAAAAAAGCCATCCAAACATTTCTTTTCATAAGTACAGTTTATAGAGTTATTGCAAATTTAATGAGATAAAGGCCATGGACCTTAAAAATCTTGAGCGGGGTTAGGATCCAGGGTTTTCCCGCTTTTGCTTGGCCAACAGCTCTTTAAATTGCTGTTCTCTATTTTCCCAACTAAAACTGCGGTAGAGGTAGGCCATAAAAAATGAAACGATTAAAATGCCCACAAAAAATACAAAACCGTTTAGTTTACTATTGGCCTGCATATTGGCCCTCGTATACCATCCAGAATATAAAACAACGATTACAACAAGTCCAAATACGAGACCTGCCGAGAGGCCAATTAAAAATGGACGCTTGCTTGTTTTTTCGGCAATTCTGTTTTTTGCCCAATAGTCTACAAAGTCTTTTTCGGGTTTGGTAAGCATAGTGCAAAAGTAATTGATTGAATCAAGTTCTCCATCATACATTTGCAAATATATTAACCCAAGGTTTGTGAAAGAATTAGCAGCAGTCAATAAATATTTATGGAAGTATAAAGAGCGTTTTTTGCTGGGTACTTTTTTTGTGGTGCTCTCTAATTTTTTTGCCGTTATTGCTCCTCAAATTACTGGCTATGTAGTTAGTCAGGTGCAGCAGCATTTGCCGGGTGCAACAAAATTACCGCATCTTCAAACGCATAGTTACCTCGTTAATATTTTAATTGATTGGTTGGATACCCAGCAAATTAGTTTTGCAAAACTCGTGGCTATTTGTAGTGTCACCATTTTAATTTTAGCCGTGCTAAGAGGTGTGATGTTATTTTTTATGCGCCAAACCATTATTGTAATGAGTAGGCATATCGAATATGATCAAAAAAACGAAGTGTACGCAAAGTATCAAGCGCTCGATGCAGGATTTTATAAAACGCATAATACCGGCGATTTAATGAGCCGTATTACAGAAGATGTAAGTAGGGTTCGTATGTATACTGGGCCTGCTATTATGTATTTGATAAACCTGGTAACGCTTATTGGGCTTGCGCTTTATTACATGCTCAAAAAAGACGTAATCCTTTCGCTGTATGTGTTAGCGCCGCTTCCCATACTTGCCATCACCATATATTTTGTAAATAGTATCATCAATAAAAAGAGTGAAAAAATTCAGGGCTTGTTGTCAAATTTAACAACCAATGCACAAGAAACCTATGCGGGCATTAGGGTGATTAAATCTTTTGTACAAGAAAAAGCGATGCTATCTTTTTTTGAAAAAAATAGCGAAGAATATAAAAAAAATGCCATCGATTTAGCCAAAGTAGAATCCATTTATTTTCCATCGATGGCGTTACTTATTGGACTCAGTACCATTGTTACCATTTTTTTAGGTGGACTGCAAGCCTTGCAAGATCCAAGCCGGGTAGGGGTGATTGTAGAGTTTGTGATTTATATTAATATGCTCACGTTTCCAGTGAGTGCTATTGGTTGGACGGCTAGCATGATTCAGCGCGCTGCGGCTTCTCAAAAAAGGCTCAATGAGTTTTTAGATAGTAAAGAAAAAGTGTCTACTCCAACAAATGCGGTGCAACCCACAACCAGTGCAGATATTGTTTTTGACCATGTAAATTTCGTATACAACCATACAGGCATTAAAGCAATATCCGATTTTTCGCTGACCATTAAAAAAGGTCAAAAAGTTTTGGTGCTTGGTAAAACTGGTTCAGGAAAATCTACACTTGCACAGTTGCTACTTCGTTTTTATGACCCCACCAGTGGGCAAATTACCATGGATGGCATTCCGCTACCGGAGTATGATGTGCAGGCACTTCGTCATCACATAAGTTATGTGCAACAAGATGTGTTTTTGTTTAGTGATACCGTTGCGGATAATATTTCATTTGGAAGCAAAGAGCAAGCAGGGATAGACGCCGTAAAAAATTCCGCGTCTTTGGCAGCCGTTGATAAAGAAATTGAGAGTTTTGAAAAAGGATACGATACGCTTATTGGAGAAAGAGGGGTGACCTTAAGTGGTGGACAAAAGCAGCGTATTTCCATTGCTCGGGCACTTTTAAAGGCACCTGAACTGCTTATTTTGGATGATTGTTTGAGCGCCGTGGATGCCAAAACGGAACATAAAATATTAAACAATTTGGCGGGCTTTTTAGCCCATAAAACGGCCATTGTGATTACCCACCGCATCTTTTCGGTACTTAATTTTGATACAATTATAGTGTTAGAAGAGGGCCGTATCCTCGAAATGGGCACCCACGAGACTCTTTTGGAAGCCCAGGGTTATTACGCCGAACTCTACCGTTTACAACGCACCGAAAACGACGATTAAGCCCGTTTGATAGGCGTTTTTCACATGTTATTCAGTGTTTTTTCTAAAATTTTGCTTGTTCCCAAACAATCTTATATTTGTTACAGATCATTTATCTAAAAATTTAAAACTTACAACTGTGGCGTACGAGAACAACGAAAGGAAAATGGAAAGTGTTTACAGCAAAAGAATTAAAGCTGGAAAAAGAAGAACTTATTTCTTTGATGTAAGAGAAACTAGAGGTAGTGATTATTATTTGACTATTACTGAAAGTAGAAAGCGTGCTGATGATTCTGGCTACGACCGTCATAAAATATTTTTATACAAAGAAGACTTCAACAAATTTGTAAAAGCATTAGGCGAAGCAGTTGATTATGTTAAAACAGATTTAATGCCTGATTTTGATTTTGATGCTTTTAACCACGAGTATGAAGAAGGTGAAGGTCAAGAAGGTGGATACTCACATGCTGCTCCAACTGCTAGTGCTACATATTCTAGTGCACCAGAAGCGCCAGTTGCTTCAGAACCTGCAGCTCCAGCACAGGAACAAGCACCAGAAGCTCCAACACCTGCGCCAAGGCCGGATGTTAGTGCTGGTGACAACTTAAGTACCGAAGAGGTAGATAAGTGGTAATTTAAATTTTCGATTAAATTTCTTTGAGCATCCAAATGTCACATCCATTGTGACCTGTATTTCCCATGGGAGCATCTAGGTAAGTGAAGCCAAATTTTTCGTAGACACTTACAGCCTTTTTTAATTCAGGCATGGTTTCTAAATACACTTTAGTAAAACCTATTTTTTTTGCTTCTTCTAAACAAGTAGCAATTAATTGTTTGCCAAGACCTGTTCCACGCGCACTAGGTGTTAAATACATTTTTACAAGTTCGCAAGTAGTTTCTCCAAGCCCCTCAGTAGGGAATATACCAGCGCCACCCAAAACTGTACCACCATCCTTTGCTACAAAATAAAAGCTTTGAGGCGTGCCAGAAAACAGCTCATATAAATGATCGGTGCTATCGTCAAAGTAAACGGTGCCAGGCTTATTAGCTCCAAACTCTTCTAGTGCCGCTCTAATAATAGTAGCAAGCGCTTTGTTGTGTTCGGGTGCAATAGATCTAATATTAATGTCCATTTCTAAAGGCCTTGTATGCATTGATAAGACCGTTGGTAGAAGCGTCGTGTGAACTGATGGTATCGTTATTTTCAAGTTCAGGTAACACTTTATTGGCGAGTTGCTTACCCAGTTCTACGCCCCACTGATCAAAACTAAATACGTTCCAAATTACACCTTGTACAAATATTTTATGTTCGTAGAGTGCAATTAAACTTCCTAGATTAAACGGATTAATTTCTTTTAATAAAAAAGAGTTGGTGGGTTTATTGCCTTCAAAAACTTTGTAAGGTGTTAAACGTTTTACATCTTTTTCATCCATCGATGTTTTCATAAATTCCACCATCACTTCATTTTCTGATTTACCATTCAGTAACGCTTCTGTTTGCGCAAAAAAGTTGCTTAAAAGTTTTACGTGGTGATCACCAATGGCATTGTGTGAGTTAGCAGGAGCAATAAAATCGGAAGGAATTAATAAAGTTCCTTGGTGTATGAGTTGGTAAAAAGCGTGCTGACCGTTGGTGCCTGGCTCACCCCAAATAACTGGGCCCGTTGCATAGTTAACAGGGTTGCCGCTTCTGTCAATACTTTTACCATTGCTTTCCATATTGCCTTGTTGGAAATAGGCAGCAAAGCGGTGCATGTACTGATCGTAGGGTAAAATGGCTTCACTTTGTGCACCAAAAAAGTTGGTGTACCAAATGCCAATAAGCGCCATCAGTACCGAAATATTTTTATCAAATGGTGTAGACGATACGTGTTTATCCGTTGCCCCTGCGCCTTTTAGTAATGCTTCAAAATTGTTGTAACCAATAGTAAGTGCAATAGATAGTCCAATGGCGCTCCATAAAGAATAACGTCCACCAACCCAGTCCCAAAACTCAAACATATTTTTTGGATCAATACCAAAAGCAGTTACAGCCTTTTCGTTGGTACTGAGTGCCGCAAAATGAAGGGCAATATGTTTTTGATCGGTAGCGTGTTGTAAAAACCAGTCTCTAGCCGTTTGGGCATTGGTCATGGTTTCTTGTGTGGTAAATGTTTTAGAAGCAATTAAAAACAAGGTTTCGTCGGGCGTAACTTTCTTTAATGTTTCTGCAATATGGGTACCATCTACATTGGATACAAAATAAGTTTGAATGCCTTCAACCCAGTAAGGTTTTAAGGCTTCTGTTACCATTACCGGACCTAAATCGCTTCCACCAATGCCAATATTTACAATGTATTTGATTTTTTTACCTGTATAGCCTGTGTGCGATCCGCTATGAATAGCCGCGCAAAATGCCTCCATTTGTGCACGTACTTTTTGAATACCAGGCTTAATATCTACGGCGTCCACCAAAATTGGGCTCGGGTCAAAGCTTCTGAGGGCGGTATGTAAAACAGCTCTATTTTCTGTTTCGTTGATAGGGGCACCTGCAAACTGCTCGGCAATAGCCTGCTTAACATTACAATCTTCGGCGAGTTGTAATAGAAGCTTGAGTGTTTTTTCGTTGATGATATTTTTAGAATAATCAAAAAGGATTTCACCTAGTGTAATTGAGAACTTTTTAAATCTATCCGGATCCGAAGCAAACAAATCACGCATATGTCTGCGGTTCATTTCTTCTTCATAATGCTTTTGTAAAACAAACCAAGCTTGCGTGTTGGTTGGGTTAATTCTGGCTAACATAACGCTTCAATTCTATAATTTATGTAATACAGCTATCGTTTCTTCTACCATAGCTGGGGTAATATCTAAATGGAGTACAAATCTAATTTGGTGTTCTGACACCGTAAAGGCAAATATGTTAAATGGTTGCAATATCTTAATAAGTTCTGGAGCCGTAAAGCGTCCTTTCACTTCAAATATGATGATATTGGTTTCTACGGGCAGTATTTCTCCCACAAAATCTAGTTCAGATAAAGCTGCCGCGAGTTGCTTGGCATGGGTATGATCCTGGGATAAACGCTCAATATTATTTTCTAAGGCATAAATGCCAGCTGCTGCAATAAAGCCTGCTTGGCGCATGCCGCCTCCAAATACCTTTCTAAAACGCTTGGCTTTTTTAATAAAACCAGCGTTTCCTAAAAGTAAACTACCAATGGGTGCACCCAGGCCTTTGCTTAGGCAAATGCTAATACTGTCAAATGTCTCGCCATAGCTAAGGGCAGTGTCTCCGGTTTCAACTAGGGCGTTAAAAAGTCTAGCACCATCTAGGTGTAACTTTAAATTTTTAGTTGAACAAACCTCTTTAATAGGTTTAATATCAGATAGTTGATAAATACTACCTCCCGCTCGGTTTACGGAATTTTCCAGTGAGACAAGAGTAGAAGGTGGCTTATGAATGTCGTCGGGATTAATAGAAATGGCTACTTGGTTAGCCGTTATTCGACCTCTGTCGCCTCTTAATAACCTTACCGACGCGCCAGAATTAAATGCAATTCCTCCGCCTTCATACTGGTAAATATGAGAAAGCTCGTCACAAATAACTTCGTCGCCTGCACTTGTGTGGCATTTAATAGCTAACTGATTGGTCATGGTACCACTCGGACAAAAAAGAGCAGCTTCCATTCCAAACATGGTAGCGGCCATTTTTTCGAGGGCATTTACGGTAGGATCTTCGCCAAAAACATCGTCACCAACGGGCGCGCTAGACATGGCGGCCAACATTTTTGGGCTAGGTTTTGTTACAGTATCGGACCTAAAGTCTATCATGGCTGCGAAGATAAGATTCCAAATCGTAATAAAATCGACATTTTATGCGGTTTTTGTAGGGCAATTTTGTATCTTCGCCCACTTTATAAGCTATTCAAAGAACTAATTGTAAGACAGCATGAGGCAGCTCAAAATCGCTACACAGATTACCAACCGTGACTCGCAAGCAGTTGAAAAATACCTTCAAGAAATTTCTAAAATTTCGATGATTACGCCAGAAGAGGAAACAACTTTGGCGCAACGCATTAAAATGGGGGATCAACGTGCACTCGATAAATTGGTGCAAGCCAATTTACGTTTCGTGGTTTCGGTTGCTAAACAATACCAACACCAAGGTTTGTCTTTATCTGATTTAATCAATGAAGGAAATCTAGGTCTTATAAAAGCAGCGCAACGTTTTGATGAAACAAAAGGTTTCAAATTCATTTCTTATGCGGTGTGGTGGATTCGTCAATCTATTTTGCAAGCATTAGCAGAGCAAGGTCGTTTGGTGCGTTTACCTCAAAATAAAATTGGTACCTACAATAAAGCCAACAAAGCATACATGGCTTTTGAGCAGGAGCATGAGCGTGAGCCTTCTACCGAGGAGTTAGCAGAAATTTTAGAAATGTCTGAAACGGAAATCAACAATATTTTCCAATCAAACACACGTCACACTTCACTAGATGCACCAGTGCACGAAGCAGAAGATGTAGCGATGGGTGATTTATTGGAAGGTTCTGATGACACTGACGAAGACGTAATGAAAGATTCCTTGCGTGAAGAAATCAGACGCGTTTTAAAATCGTTAAGCCCTCGTGAAGCAGAAATTGTAAATGCATATTTTGGTTTAGATGGCGAAAATGGTGTAACCATTGAGCAAATTGGAATGAAATACGATTTAACCAAAGAGCGTATCAGACAAATTAAAGAGCGCGCTATTAAACGTTTGCAAAAAGCACGTTATAGCAACGCCTTAAAAGCTTATTTGGGCTAATTAAAAATAATAAAAGAGAAGCCCCTACAAGTAATTATTGTTGGGGCTTTTTTGTAAAACATAAGTTTATGTCTCAAGAAATTTCAGAAAAAGTACACGTATTAATTATTGGTTCTGGCCCTGCAGGTTATACGGCTGCAATTTATGCGGCACGTGCTAACATGAAACCAGTTTTATACCAAGGTATTCAACCAGGTGGCCAGTTAACCATTACAACCGAGGTTGAAAATTATCCGGGTTATCCAGATGGTATTCAAGGACCAGAAATGATGGTACATTTTGAAGCGCAGGCAAAACGCATGGGAGCCGATATCAGATATGGTATGGCTACCAAAGTAGATTTTAGTAAGCGTCCTTTTTTAGTAGAATTAGACGAAGAAAAATGGATTGCTGCAGATACGGTAATTATTTCTACAGGTGCTTCTGCAAAATGGTTAGGCCTAGAAAGCGAACAGCGTTTAAATGGTTTTGGTGTAAGTGCTTGCGCTGTGTGTGATGGATTTTTCTTTAAAGGAAAAGAAGTGGCGATAGTAGGAGCTGGTGATACCGCTGCTGAAGAAGCCGTGTATTTATCTAAACTATGTACAACCGTTCATATGTTTGTTAGAAAAGAACAAATGCGTGCAAGTAAAGTAATGCAAGACCGTGTTTTAAATACGCCAAACATTAAAGTATACTGGAACACCGATACCGACGAAATTTTAGGCGCACAAAAAGTAGAAGCGGTGCGTATTAAAAATAATAAAACGGGTGACACTCAAGAAATACCTATTTCAGGATTTTTTGTTGCCATTGGTCACGAACCTAATAGCAAAATATTTAAGGACTACCTAGATATGGATGAAACCGGATATATCACAACCATTCCGGGTACAACCAAAACAAATGTTCCAGGTGTTTTTGCTGCAGGTGATGTGCAAGATAAAAATTACAGACAAGCTGTTACAGCTGCAGGTAGCGGATGTATGGCTGCACTTGACGCAGAACGTTATTTAACAGCAGAAGGCTTGGCTTAAACTTTTCTTATGACCCAAACCATACATTTAGTTGATATTTTACTGCATGGTTATCATGGGTTGTTTGAAGAAGAAAAATTAGTAGGCAATACTTTCAAGATCAACGTAACGGTTGTTTACCAGCCCAGTAGTTTTCCTATAACACAGTTAGTGGATACCATCGATTATGGTGCTGTGTTTTCTATTTTACAACATCAAATGCAGGTAGCAACACCTTTACTGGAAACCGTTGCAGCAAATTTTACGCTTGCTGTTTTTGAAAAGTTTATAACTGCACAGGAAATTTCTATTCATATTCAAAAAATGGTACCACCCATTGCAGGTATGGTAGGTTCTGTAGCCGTGGGTTTAACCATAAACCGCAAAGATTTGTAGCCATGAAAAAAATAATCTTTTTGTTCGCTCTATGTTTTGGTGCATGTTTAAATAGTGTGCCGGCGCAAGATGTTGCAACATTATTAAAAGAAGGATTACAATTGGAGCGCTCACAAAAAGAAATTGAAGCATTGGACAAATACAAACTGGTATTAAGTCAGGAGCCAACCAATATAACAGCGCTCGTTAAAGCAGCGGAACTTTCTACTATGCTTGCTGGCTTTAATGAAAAAGATACGAAGTCAAAACAATTGTTTTTATCATCGGCGGGTGCATATGCAGTAAGAGCCTATAGCGCCAATCCAAAAAATGCAGAAGCCGCTTATGTAATGGCATTAACGCAGGCTAAACTTTCTGAAATTCAACCCGACAATAAAAAACTAATTGAGTGCGTGCGTAATTCAAAAATTTACGCCGACGAAGCTCTTGCTATTAATCCGGGTCATGCAAAAGCAAATTTTACAGTAGGTAAGTGGCATATGGAAATGGCCAATTTAAACTTCGTAAAAAAAGCGGCCGTTAAGCTCATGTATGGTGGATTACCGGAAGGAAGTATGGATAGTGCGGTTGTTTATTTGGAAAAAGCAAGATCCCTAGATCCTTATTTTGTAAATACCTATTTAGAGCTTGCAAAAATTTACGATCAGTTGCATCAGCCCACCAAGCTAATAGAAGTGCTTACTAAAATGGTAAAACTTCCTACCAGAAAAACAGAAGATATTTCACTTAAAGCAGCCGGTGCTAAAATGCTAGCAGCTGCACAATAAATAAACAATCATGGAATTACAAGAACAATTTGAAGCAGCTTTTGCAAAAACAAAAACCTTAACGGAAAAGCCAGATAACGAAACACTGCTTTCATTGTATTCTTTATATAAGCAAGGATCTATAGGTGATGCTACGGATGCTAACAAGCCAGAAAATGCTTTTGATTTTGTTGCGACCTTTAAATTTAATGCTTGGCAAAAATTAGCGGGCATGTCCAAAGAGGATGCCATGAGGTCTTACATCGATTTAGTGGACAAATTAGTACTTGGCTAGTTTTTTCCACCTACCACTTTTCATATATATAAACGAAGGGATAAATAGGGTTACCCAGTAAATCACTTCACTCATCCAGCCCCATTCGATAGGTAATTTGAGGTGCTCTAATACAATATATACATAGCTGCAGTATAAAATAATGGCAGCAAACTCACTGTATAAATTTACTTTAGTATTGCCCGTTCCTGTTACCGAGTTAAGCCATACTACTGATACTGACATAAGTACCAGTGCCATCGAAACAATGCGTAGTACTGGAATGCCTGCTTCAATAAAGGCAGGCCCTTGACCGTAAATAGAAAGCACTTGGGTAGGAAAAATATTTAAAAGGATACATACAAAAATGGCCATACCGGCGCTCCACATCATAATGCGGTTGATAACGACTGGTACCTGTTCATTTAAATTTTGTCCCATTAAATTACTTACCATACTATTAGCCGTTGCACCAAAAGCCCAAGTAAAGCAACCAAAGAATCCAAAAATATTGCGCATGGTATTAGACACTGCTAAATCTCTGGCTCCGTGGTGTTCAATTAAAATATAAAAGAACTCCCAGCTAATTATACTGATGGCATACTGTAAAACAATTGGACTAGAAATCTTTAAAATGAGTTTGATATTGATCCAATCAAAAGCCCAATACTTAAATAGTTGAAACTGTTTACTTATTCCTTTTACGTGAATGAGCACAAATAAAACAGCAAGGCCTGCAAATTCAGAAATAATAGAAGCGTAAGCGGCACCATTAAAACCTAGGTTGGGTAAACCAAACTTGCCATAAATAAATCCGTAATCAAAAAAGATATTGGTAACTGCTTCGGTGGCCGTACCAATAATTAAGTATTTGGTTTGGTTGGTGCCTACTAGTAATGCATTGCGCATTTGGTATACAAAAAGTAGGGGAAGACCTACAATACGGATATTTAAAAAGCTAACTGCTTTATCTACTAAAAGTGGATCGTGGAGTGCAAATTTAAAAAGGGCTGGCACTACCAACCAGGTTATTAAAATACCTATAAATGAAAATGCGACCGCAATGCGTATGCCTTGCGAAAACAGATTTCCTATTTCTGCAATATTATTTTCTCCGGCCCTACGTGAAATAAGGGATTGTAAACCATTGTTTAAACCATGTCCAATAACAGCAAAAATTAAGTAAAACACCCCGGTAATTCCAGCAAGTCCTAATGCTTCTTGTCCCAATCCGCCCAAAAAGATATTATTGGTGATAAAGTTAATTTGGGGTACCAAAATGGAGGCGCTAATGGGTAAGGCAATGGATAATATTTGCTTGTGAGAGCTGTTTACCTGTAAATTAGACGTGTTTGGGCTGCTGGACATAAGGTTTGCAAATCTACTATATAATAGTGTGTTCAAATCACCTTCTTTTTTTATATTATTGCACATAATTAAGCAGTGAAATCCAATGGCTATTCAAAAAACATATTCCTTTTATAGTGATGCTACAGTTACTTTAACATCAACTGCCGAATTACTACAATTTGATATTGCAAACGATCATATTGCTTGTTCGCTGATTAATATGGGCAACCAAGCCGTTCAAGCTTTCGAATTTTTTGAATGGGAGACAGGAGGGAGTGCACTTGAAAATAATTGGGAGTCCATTTTTTCTGAAGCAGCTGCTGCATCCAACTTATTGCAAAAGCCAGTGAGCGCTGTTCAAGTATTTATCAATAATGCAACAGCTGTTATTGTTCCGCTAGAAAAATTTAATACAGAAGCAGCTACCGATTATTTACAATTATTATTTGGACCTGCTGTTGAGGCTTCACTTAAGCATGAGAAAATAAAAAACACCCCTTCGCTTATTAATTGTTACCGTATACCCAATGGGTTACTCGATGTTTTAAATGCTAGGTATCCGCTGCATCAATTAGCGCATGCCTATACGCCCAATATTACAGGACTTTATGCCGAAGCAGTTTCTGACAAACCCATGTTAAAACTGCAGTTTTATAAAAATCATTTTATCGCAAGTTTGTTTGTGTCAAGTACACTACAGTTTATTCAAAGTTTTTCTTTTATCTGTACCGAAGATATCTGTTACCATCTTTTACATATGAATACCTCGCACCAAATTGATGCGTCAAACATTAAAGTAAATATGATGGGCTTTATCGATGTAAGCTCTGCGGCGGCTGTTTGTGTAGAGCAAATTTTTCCGATGGTAGAATATAAAAAGCCACGTCAAGAAAAAGTATTGCCAGCTATGTTTGAAGCGCAAACCGCTCATTTTTTTACTGCCTTTTTGAAGCCATTAGCATGAGGATAATTTCAGGTAAATATGGTGGACGCCGTATTAGTCCACCCACCAATATGCCGCACACGAGGCCAACCACCGATATTGCAAAAGAAGGTCTCTTTAATATTTTACAAAGTAGAATGTCTTTTGATGAGATTGAAACCCTCGACTTATTTGGAGGCACGGGTTGTATAAGTTACGAACTTGCATCTAGGGGAGCAGCTAAGCTAACGCTGATCGAAAAAGACCCTATCATGCAGGCGTTTATACAAAAAAATATTGCTTTATTAAAAATAGAAGGCGCACAGGTATTAAAGCTGGATGTGTTTGCCTATTTAAATAGTTGTACCACCGCTTACGATTTTATTTTTGCTGGACCGCCTTATGCATTAGGTACCATCGATGAACTACCTAAAATTATTGTAGCTAAAAAACTTATTAAGCCAGGTGGTTTTTTTGTTTTAGAGCATACACCGCGAAACGATTATAAAAATTTTGAAGGCTATTCTTTTCAGCGCAATTACGGGACTACTATTTTTTCATTTTTTGTTGCAACATAGTACTCTATGAATAAGCAAGCATTAAGAGAATTGTACAAAAACAAACGCCAAGAATTGCCTAGCAAAACGCGGTTGCAGTTTGATGATTTAATGCTGATACAGTTTCAAAAGTTTGATTTTTCGGCCATTAGAAAATTGCTTACGTATTGGCCCATGCCCAACCAGGCAGAGCCCAACACGCATTTATTTTCGGGATATCTACGTCATATGTTACCTGGGCTTTCTATCGCCTATCCGGTAATGGATCCAGATGCGCATCAATTTACAGCCCATCAAATAGATGAAAACACGATTTATAGGCCAGGTAAGTTTGGGGTTTTAGAGCCCGATGCTCCAAACCCGGTAGATCCTCAAACGATCGATTTGGTATTTGTGCCATTACTTGTTGCTGATACAGAAGGGTATAGAGTGGGATATGGCAAAGGCTATTACGACCGCTTTTTAGCCTCTTGCAACCATGGGGTGATTGCCATGGGTTTTTCATATTTTGACCCCATCGAGCATATAGCAGATACAGACCAATTTGACGTACCTTTGCACTACCTTATTACGCCGAGTCGCATCTATGAATTTTAATACCATTTTTCTTACTTCCTTTCGTGTTTTATTATTGCCGCTTGCTATTTTGTATGGGGCATTTATTAAAATCCGCAACTGGCTATTTGATAAACAGTATTTGAGTTCGGCTAGGTTTAATTTTCCAATTATTTGTGTTGGTAATTTGGCTGTGGGCGGCACGGGTAAATCACCCATGGTAGAATATCTATTAGCGTTACTACATAACCGCTATAAAGTGGCTACAGTTAGTAGAGGCTATAAAAGAAAAACAAAAGGATATGTGTTAGCAGGCGTATCTACAACAGCGCTTGAAATAGGAGATGAGCCCATGCTCTTTCATCAAAAATTTCCATCGGTACCGGTTGCTGTTGGAGAAGAAAGGTTGGTAGCTATTCCGCAACTGTTACATGACATCAAAGATTTACAAGCCATTATTTTAGACGATGCTTTTCAGCACAGATCGGTAAGGGCAGGGTTTAATATTTTACTTACCGAATTTGGCAATACTTATAACCATGATTTCTTTTTACCCACCGGCGATTTAAGAGACGAAAGAGGATCTGCAAAAAGGGCAGAGGTAATTATTGTTACCAAATGTCCACCTGATTTATCGGATGCGCAAAGGCAAAAAATAATGAGGTCGTTACGCCCTAAAAACCACCAGCGTGTGTTTTTTACCTGCATTACGTATGAAACGCCCTATCATATTTTAGATGTTGCTAACAAGCGCCCCATCACAAATGAGGATGAAGTGCTTTTAATGTGTGGTATAGCCAATCCAAAGCCGCTCAAAAATTATTTACACGAACAGGCAAAAACATATTACCAACAAGATTACGCAGATCATCATATTTTTTCAATTGATGATTTACAAGATGTAGTGGGGCAATTTAATAGCATTGCTGCCCAGCATAAATTTATTATCACCACAGAAAAAGACGCAGTAAGACTTATAAAGTTCCAAGAAGAATTAATAGAACTGCCTTTTTATGTACTCCCTATCAAACACTCTTTTTTATTTGACGAAGGCCCTCAATTTGATGAGTTGATCCTTTCATTTATAACTGGTTTTAACGCCAACATGCAACATGAGTAAAGCAAAAAAGTCAAAACAAAAGAAAACAGCAAAGCCTATTGTGGTTGCTACCTTAAAAGGTAAAATAGATATCACACGATCTGGAATGGGCTACGTTATAGTAGACAATAATGCCATTGATATTATGGTAAAGCCGATGGATATGGGCAACGCCCTACACGGCGATACCGTGCGTGTAAAAATTACCCGTGAAAATGGCCGTACCGGCAAAAAAGAAGGGAAGGTTGTAGAAGTTGTAGAACGCCGACAAACCGAATTTATAGGGCATATTCAGCTCTCCGATAAGTTTGCATTTTTTGTTCCAGATACCGATAAGCCCATGCCAGATATCTTTATTCCGCTACAATATTTAAATGGCGCAAAAAATAAAGATAGGGTATCTGCAAAACTTGTAAAATGGGATAGAGACGATAAAAAACCAGTAGGTGAAGTAACCGCGGTGATGGCTCCTGAAGATGAAAATGACGCTGCCATGAAGGAGCTCTTGGCGCAGGCCGGTTTCCCATTATTTTTTCCGCAAGACGTGTTAGAAGCAGCGGAAGCATTACCTGTTGTATTAGATGAAACAGAAATAGCCAAACGTAGAGATTGCCGTGATATCAAAACATTTACCATTGACCCTGCCGATGCTAAAGACTTTGATGATGCACTTTCTATTCGAAAATTACCGAGTGGCCTATACGAAATTGGGGTGCATATTGCCGACGTGAGTTATTACGTCTTACCAGGTACCGATTTAGACGCCGAAGCGTATAAACGTGCCACGTCTGTGTATTTACCAGACCGTGTAAACCCAATGCTTCCTGAAAAAATTTCAAACGAATTATGTTCGTTACGTCCCAACGAAGACAAATTTACTTTTTCTGCCATTTTTCAAATTAACGATGAAGCACAGGTAAAACAATACTGGCTGGGCCGAACGGTAACACATTCTGATAAGCGATATGCCTACGAAGATGTGCAAACCATTATTGATACCCAGGAGGGTGAAAATGTTGAGGATATATTGCTTTTACATAGCCTTGCACAAAAATTAAGACAAGCCAGGTTTAAAAAAGGGGCTATTAATTTTTCTTCTCAAGAAGTACGTTTTACACTCGACGAAAATGCAAAACCTATTGGCATTACCATCAAAGAAAGTAAACCGGCGCATCAACTCATTGAGGAGTTTATGTTACTTGCCAATAAAACAGTAGCCGAAAACATTTCTAAAATTCAAATTAATAAACAAGCGCTTCCTTTTCCATACCGTATTCATGACCAACCAGATCCAGAAAAACTGGCTCCGTTTGTGCAGTACGCAAAAAAATATGGACATGGATTTGATGCCAGTTCACCAGAAAAAATTTCTGCTAGTTTTAATCAATTGTTAGAAGATGCAAAGGGTAAACCGGAGCAACATGTGCTAGAGCAACTCGGTATTAGAACCATGGCAAAAGCCGTTTATTCGACACAAAATATTGGACACTACGGACTTGCTTTTGATTTTTATTGTCATTTCACTTCTCCTATTAGAAGATACCCCGATGTACTTGTGCACCGTGTACTTCAAACAGTACTTGACAACAAGCCTGTTGCCGATAAAAAAATGGAAGAAAAATGTAAGCAAAGTTCCGATCGTGAACGTGCTGCTATGGAGTGCGAAAGAGCTTCCAATAAGTACAAGCAAGTAGAGTTTATGCGCGACTATATTGGAGATACTTTTGAGGGTGTGGTAAGTGGTGTTTCTAGCTTTGGATTTTGGGTAGAAACAGTTGCCCATAAATGTGAGGGTTTGGTATCCATTGTAGGCCTCTCCGAATTTGACGATTTTAGGCATATAGAATCAGATTATAGCCTTGTAGGCAAAAGGAGTGGACGAACCTTTAAAATGGGCGATAAAGTGTTTATAAAGGTCATTGCGGCCAATTTAGACAAGCGTCAGCTAGATTATGAATGGGTTCAGGTTCCATAGTCCATTTTTAGACCATTATTTACCTACATTTTGTGTGTAAAATTGTGGATAAAACAGCCTCTTTTTGAGGCCCTTTTTAATCTATTTCCGTGTTAAAAAAAGTATCTTCGTAAGCCGCCAAACTGGCGTGTCAAATTGTTGATACAGATACGTTTATAGATTAGAAATTATGGAAGAAAATTTGATACCAGAACAAACCTCCGATAACGACCGTATAATACAGGTTAATATCGAAGAGCAAATGAAAACAGCATACATCGATTACTCGATGTCTGTGATTGTTGGACGTGCTTTACCTGATGCACGTGATGGTTTTAAACCTGTTCACCGCAGGGTTTTATATGCCATGAATGAGCTTGGCAATAATTTCAATAAGCCTTATAAAAAATCTGCGCGTATAGTAGGGGAAGTAATGGGTAAGTTTCACCCGCACGGTGATGCATCCATCTACGATACCCTTGTTCGTATGGCGCAAGATTGGACCATGCGTTACACGCTTGTAGATGGTCAGGGTAACTTTGGTAATCAAGATGGTGATCCACCAGCTGCTATGCGTTACACCGAGGCCCGTCTTCAAAAAATTGCTGAAGCCATGATTGACGATATCGAAAAAGATACCGTTGATTTTCAACTCAACTTTGATGATTCATTAAAAGAACCAACTGTTTTACCAACGCGCATCCCTCAACTTTTGGTAAACGGTTCTTCTGGTATTGCCGTAGGTATGGCTACCAATATGATGCCGCACAACTTAAGTGAAGTAATTGATGGTTGTGTTGCATACGTAGACAACAGAGACATAACCGTAGAAGAATTAATCACGCACGTTAAAGCGCCCGATTTTCCTACAGGGGGTGTAATTTTTGGAATGGAAGGTGTTAGACAAGGATTGCTTACCGGACGTGGTAGAGTAGTCGTGCGTGGTAAATGTCAGGTAGACACCAAACAAAGTGGTCGCGAGCAAATCGTAATTACAGAAGTTCCTTACCAAGTAAACCGTGATAATTTAACAGACCGTATTGGACAACTTGTTAACGATAAAACCATCGAAGGTATTTCTAACGTAAACAATGAAAGTAACAAGCGTGAAGGAACACGTATCGTACTCGATTTAAAACGTGATGCTGTTGCGCAGGTTGTTATCAATCAGTTATACAAATTTACCGAGCTTCAAACAAGTTATGGTATCAACAACGTTGCTTTAACAAAAGGCAAACCTAAAATCATGAATCTCCGCGATTTAATTGTAGAGTTCATCGAGTTTAGAATGGATGTTGTTATTCGCCGCGCTAAGTTTGAATTAAGAAAAGCAGAAGAGCGTGCACACATATTAGAAGGCTATTTAAAAGCGCTTGATCATTTAGATGAAGTGATTGCGCTTATTAGAGCTAGCCGCACACCTGATGAGGCAAAAGATACATTAATTGCACGCAGTAAAGCAGAACGCTGGATGCTTAAGCAAGAAATGTTTGATGAAGTAACCAGTCAGTTATACAATCAAGAAGAAGGTTTATCTGAAGCGCAAGCAAAAGCAATACTCGAACTTCGTTTACAACGTTTAACGGGTATGGAGCGTGATAAAATCATTGAAGAATTCAATGGTTTAATTAATACCATCAAAGATTTGAAAGCATTACTTGCTTCTGAAGATTTACGTTATGCACTTATCAGAACCGAATTACTAGAAGTAAAAGAAAAATTTGGTGACGCTCGTAAAAGTGAAATCCAATACCTCGCTGATGAAATGCGTATCGAAGATTTAATTGAAGATGAAGACGTGGTAATCACCATTTCTCATTTGGGTTACATCAAACGTACTTCTGCAACTGAGTACCGTCAACAAAGACGTGGCGGTAGGGGTGCTGTAGGTTCTAAAACCAGAGAGGAAGATTATGTAGAGCATTTATTTGTGGCTTCTACACACGATACTATGATGTTCTTTACCGAAAAAGGTAGATGTTTCTGGCTTCGTGTATATGAAATTCCTGAAGGTGAAAAACAATCTAAAGGACGCGCTATTCAAAACCTAATTCAAATTCCGCCAGACGATAAAGTAAAAGCGATTATCGAGGTTAAAAAATTAGCGGATAAAGATTTTGTTCAAAATCACTACATCATACTTTGTACCAAAAAAGGTATCATCAAAAAAACCTCTCTCGAAGATTTTAGTAGACCAAGAGCTAATGGTGTAAATGCTATTACAATCAATGAAGGTGACGAATTACTAGAAGCCCGCATGACAGATGGTGCTTCAGAAATTATGTTGGCTTTAAAATCTGGTCGCGCCATTCGTTTCGAAGAAGTAAAAGTGCGTGCTACCGGACGTGGTGCCATTGGTGTTACCGGTATCGAAGTAGACGACGAAAAAGACGAAGTAGTAGGTATGATTTGTGTAAACAAAGAAGATGCTACCCGTACTATTTTAGTAGTGAGTGAAAAAGGATATGGTAAGCGTACACCAATAGACGAGTACCGTATTACCAATAGAGGCGGTAAGGGTGTAAAAACCATTAACGTTACCGATAAAACAGGAAGTCTAGTAGGTATATTATATGTAACCGAAAAAGAAGATCTAATCATTACTTGTAAATCGGGTGTAACCATCAGAACCGGTATTCAAGATATCAGAGAGGCTGGAAGAGCAACACAAGGCGTTAAACTGATCAGAATTGATGAGGGTGATGAAATTGCTGCAATTTCTCAAATCGAAGAATCAGAAGAAGAAGTAGCAATAGAAGGTATCGAAGGTGTTGAAAACGCCGATACAGATACACAAACTGGTTCTTCCGATGATGCTGCAACAAATGTTCAGGGTGAATCTGATAATACAACTACTAATTAATTCATTTATTTATTATTTAATAAAACTCCAGTTATGAAGAAGATTTTATTAGTGCTTTTACTAGCTGTTACTGCACAAATAACAATAGCGCAAGATTTCAAAAAAGTAAAAATTGCTATTGGAATTATGAAATGGGATAATGCTAAAACCGAACTAGATAAACTAGCTAATGATCCTAAAGCAAAAGACAAACCTGAATTGTATTATTATCAAGCACGTGTGTATGCTGCAATTTTTAAAGATACAGCACTCCGTGCCAAGTATCCAAATGCAGGTGATCTCGCTGCTGCTGCTTTAGAAAAATATGAGACATTAGATGCAGGTTATTCAAAAATCAAAGAATTGGGTGGGGTAGAACCATTCTTTGATTTATATGGCACTTATTTCCTAGCTGGTGTTAATGTGTTTAACGAAAAATCTTGGTTACCTGCTGCTCAAAATTTTGAAAAAGCAATCAAATATATAGATATCATAATCCAAAATAAGTGGGCTGCTTCTGCTTCAATTACCATGGATACTACCGCTTTATTATACACAGGATATGCGTATCAAAATGCAAATCAGATGGACAATGCTGCAAAATATTATGGACGACTTGCAGAAGGTAAGGTTAACGAAGCCATCTATCTAGATTTGTACCGTTTTCTAGTTCAACATTTTACTAAAACAAATAATGAAGCTTCATTTTTCAAATACCTAGCGCTTGGTAAAGAAGTGTATCCTAAAGAAGTATGGGATGATTATGAAATTGACTTTATTGATACTAACTACGATTTAGCCAAAAAAACATCTTTATACGATACTGATGATGCAGCTGGTACATTAAGTGAGCAAAAATATATACAGTTTGGTGATTTGTTTGTGAATGTCAAAAACAAAGAGAAAGATTTAGACAGTGCAACCCAAATTAAATATACCCTCAAAGCTGCAGATGCTTTTCAAAAAGCGTATCAAAAAAATAACGAAAACGCTGCTGCCATTTTCAACGTAGGTGTAATTTATTACAACATTTTTGGAGAGTATGATGATAGAGTAAGTGCAAATATTAGAGCCTTACGTGGTATTAGTGCTGCCAACGAAGAAGAGTTTGCTGCTAAAAAAGCGGCTGCAAAAACTCCGCAAGCTAAAGCCGCTGTTAATAAAGCAGCTGCAGATAAATTAGCTGCAGCTCAGGCTCCATTAAAACAACAAAATGCAGCGATTGATGTTGATCTTCAAAAAAATATTGACTTATCAATTGATGCACTTGAAAAAGCTTTTGTGGCATTAAAAGGCAAGTCAGAAAAAACAAAAAGAGACAATAACTTATTAAACAATTGTGTTCGTTATCTTACCAATTTATATGAAATCAAAAGAAATAAATTTAGAGGTAAGGATCCACAAAAGTATGATATGTATGAGGCTAAATACAAAGAGTTTGATGCCTTACAAAATTCTTTTAACTAACAATCAGTTTAGTTAAACGGTAAAAATTTCTCGTGTTGAATGGATTGTAAAATAGGGGCCCTTGGGTTCAATTTTTCTCCATTCAACACTTTTTCATAGAGGCGTACATAAGACGCCATCATTTGAATATGTGTAAACTTATCCATCACATATTCGTGACATGTTTTTCTATTAAAATCATTTACATGTGCAACAGCATCAGCTAACTCTAACGCTGATGCTGTTTTTGTTAAATAACCAACCTCAGGGATTACAATTTCTGGTAAAGAACCATAGGCGGTTCCAAACACCGGACAACCAAAATATAAGCTTTCTATAAGTGCAAGTCCAAAGGGTTCGTGCCAGCGCACAGGAAAAATTAGCCCCTTAGAATATTTAATAATTTCGTTTTTCTCAGATCCACCTTGCATGCCATCAAATCTAACATGCGTATCAAAAGTTAGTCGAATGCCCTGATTAAAATTAAAGCGAACACCTCCAATGACCCTTAATTTTTGATGTGCCAATTTGGCTATTTGGATAGCACCCTTAACATTTTTAACGCGCCAGGCGGCGTCCCCTAAAAAGTGAAAGTAGTCTTTGACAACATCTCTATTTAAAACAGGCGTTCCATAATCCATTGGATCAATACCATTATGTACATAACAATTAGAACCAAAACGGGTAGCATGGTTTTGAGATACAAACACGGTGTTTTGGTCTAATTCTAAAGCATGGTTTAAATTTCCATGCATGGTTTGAATATAGGGGATTTTAGGAGTCTCGTTTACATGATGGTTCAAATGAACCACATCAATACCATCCGGAATTAAGCTATTAAATGGCACCGATTCGCTGTAAGCATATACGTTTGCAAATTCGCAACTAGATCCTGGAGCAACTAAATATGAAACCTGATGTCCGGACTGAACCAGCGCCTTGCCAAGCCACCAAATAACTCTTTCGGTACCGCCGTATTTGTGAACCGGGATAGAAGTATTGTTTACAATCAAGATATGCATGCGCAATATTAAGACATTTAATTTGGCAGTTGTAGACTAGAGGCTTTGTTTGTTTAAACTAGCTATTTAACATAATATTAATTATAGGATAAAATAATAGATCTAAATCAGGTATAAGCTGTCAATATTATAGCATCATTGGCTAATCTTAACTCAGTCTATATTGGTTATATTTGAATCTCATTATACCATAACATAAATAACCACCATGTTACAACGTCGCAAATTTTTAGAACTCAGTTCACTTGGTTTATCAGCAATCACATTTTCTGGCTTTACTAGTAAGTCTAATCAATCAGCTGGTAAAAAGCCTATTGTAATTTCTACTTGGGCCGAAGGTTTAAATGCCAATAAAGCGGCTTGGGCGGTTTTAAAAAATGGCGGCCGAGCAATTGATGCTGTTGAACAAGGTGTTATGGTTACTGAAAATAGCCAAAACTGTTGTGTGGGACTTGGCGCCAATCCAGACCGTGATGGTTATGTGACCCTCGACGCCTGTATTATGGACGAATTTTCAAATTGTGGATCTGTGGCATTTTTAGAGCGAATCAAACATCCGATATCTGTGGCAAGGCGTGTTATGGAAAAAACGCCCCATGTGATGCTCGTTGGTTCTGGAGCCCAACAATTTGCTGTAGCCGAGGGATTTCCGTTAGAATCAGAAAAATTATCGCCAGACGCAGAGCGTTCTTATAAAAAATGGCTCGAAAAAAGTGAATACAAGCCTGTTATCAATATTGAAAACTCGGGTAACAATCTAAAATCACAATCGGCATTTGCACCTAATAAACTAGAAAATGGTAATTGGAATCATGACACTATTGGTATGGTGGCATTAGATGCCAATGGAAATTTAAGTGGTAGTTGTACCACATCTGGTATGGGTTTTAAAATGCGTGGACGCCTTGGTGATTCTCCTATTATTGGTGCGGGATTATTTGTAGACAATGAAGTGGGTGCTGCAACTGCAACGGGTCAAGGCGAAGATGTAATTCGTATTTGCGGATCACATTTAGTAGTTGAACTTATGCGTATGGGAAATTCTCCAGAACAAGCTTGCAAAAAAGCGGTAGAGCGTATTATAAAAATCAAAGGTGACAAAGCGCGTGATATTCAAGTAGGTTTTATTGCCATTAATAAGCGTGGCGAATATGGTGGATATTGTATTCAAAAAGGTTTCAACTTTGCAGTGTGTACCGCAGATGATTCCAATATTTTAGTAGACGGAAAACACATCCTTTAATTTTACGATTACAAATTTTGTATCTATGCTTGAAGTAGCAGTTTTTAATATTGAATCGGCCATACAAGCGGAATCAGCTGGTGCCAATCGTTTGGAGCTATGTGAAAATCCAAATGAGGGCGGTACTACCCCATCTTATGGAACTTTAAGTGTGGTGTCATCAACTATTTCAATTCCTGTTTTTCCAATTATTAGACCTCGTGGTGGCGATTTTTTATATACGCGCGCAGAGTTTGACGTCATGAAAAACGACATCCGTTTATGTAAAGAACTTGGTTATGCAGGTGTTGTCATTGGTTTATTGTTACCAGATGGCAGTATTGATAAAGAGCGTACCAAAGAGCTTGTACAACTGGCAGCACCTATGGATGTTACATTTCATCGTGCGTTTGATAGATGCAATGATCCTATACGAGGCCTGCATGATATTATTGAAACAGGTTGTAAAAGAATTCTAACCAGTGGCCAAGTGCCCAGTGCACCAGACGCATTAGCGCTGCTACAAACACTTGTACAAGAAGCGGGCGATCAAATAATTATTATGCCAGGTAGTGGCGTTAGAGGTAATAATATTGGAAATATAAAGCAGGTAACAAATGCAAAAGAATTTCACTCTTCAGCAAGAAAAGTAGTACCAACCAATATGCAATTTGTAAAAGAAACCATGCAGGAAAATTTATCAAACATGCTCGTTGATACTGCAGATATTAAAGCTATGCTTGCAGCAATTGCATAAAGAAAACGCCGAATCTTTAATAAAGCATTCTAACCTTAATGGTGTCTTTTACTTCTTTTAAAAGTTCAAGTGCACGTTTAGATAATTTGGTATCTACATCTAACACAACGTATCCAATTTCTTCATTGGTTTTTAAATATTGTCCAACAATATTGATATTGTTTTTAGAAAGTGCCGTATTGATTGCACTTAAAACACCAGGTACATTGTTGTGCATATGTAAAATACGGTGCGCACCTTCTACAGGTGGAAGTGCAATAGATGGAACAGAGTGTGATCCATTGGTGATGCCGCGTTCTAGGTATTGAAATAATTTGATGCTTACGTCTTCTCCAATATTTTGTTGCGCTTCTTCGGTGGAACCGCCAATATGAGGCGTTAAAATAACATTGGGTAAACCTTGTAATGGTGTGGTAAATGCATCACCATTTTTTTCTGGCTCAACTGGAAATACATCAATACCTGCGCCGCCAATATGTCCGTCTTTAATGGCTTCTGCTAAGGCTTTTAAGTCTACTACTTCTCCCCTTGCATAGTTTAATAACAAAGCACCTTTCTTAAAATATTTAAGGTTGGTTTTATTGATTAAATTTTTTGTTTGTGGTGTTTCAGGTACGTGTAATGAAACAATATCTGAAGCACTTAGTAATTCTTTTAAATTTTTTGCAGGTACAGCGTTGCCTAATGGAAGTTTAGTTTCTGTATCATGAAACATCACTTTCATGCCAATAGCTTCTGCTAACACACTTACTTGAGATCCAATATTTCCATACCCCACAAGTCCTAAAGTTTTTCCACGTAGTTCAAAACTTCCTTTGGCTTCTTTCATCCAAATGCCATTGTGCGCTGCAATATTTTTATCTGAAATTCGGCGGATGAGCATTGTTGAAATTCCAATAACAAGTTCAGCAACACTTCTGGTGTTACTGTAGGGTGCGTTAAAAACCACTACACCTTTTTTGGAAGCCGTTTTAATATCTACCTGGTTTACGCCGATACAAAAACATCCAATGGCTTGTAATTTTTTTGCAGCTGCTAAAACCTTAGGGGTAATTTGAGTTTTTGAACGAATGCCAATTAAATGAACGTCTTTAATTTCTTTGATTAATTCATCTTCACTGAGTGCACCAGCTATCTTTTTAACATTGGCATATCCATTTTGCTTAAATTGTTGGACGGCCTTTTCACTAATATTTTCTAGAAATAAAATATTGATTTTCTCTTTTGGAAAACTGGTTAATGCTTGCTTGCTCATGTTTGCAAATTTAAGCAATTGTGTGTAGAAAGTTTGGTTTGTTCAACAGTTATTCACGTTTGTGTCCCGAACCTGTTTATTGTGATAATTTAGCAATCGTAGAAAAACTAACATATGGTTGCTAAATACCTTTACGCATTTTGTTTATTCTTTGTACTCATTGCATGTGGTGCCAAGCCTAAGTCTATTCCTTCAACCCCTTATATATTTTCAGTTATTGATTCTAGTACAAAACAAAAATATGAGGCTCAAATACGTGCGTCTTACCATGAGATACTAGGTAAGCGAGGCTTTAGTGGTTCTATATTAGTTGCCAAAAATGGCCAAATTTTATTTGAAGATTATCAAGGTTTGTATGATGTAAAGTCAAAATCACCCATCACACCTACTACCCCATTTCATATTGCTTCTACTTCTAAAACCTTTACAGCTATGGCTATTTTAAAGCTATGGGAGGAAGGAAAAATTGAATTAGATAAGACCGTTGACACCTATTTAACTGGGTTCCCTTATCCTGATATCACCGTTCGTATGCTACTTAACCACCGAAGTGGCTTAAATAATTATGCCTATTTTATGGTGGATAAGAAATTGGAAAGCTACAAAGTCAAGGGTAAAAAGGGTAAATGGATAAAAAAATACCGTACCATCAAATTACCAGTTGTTGTTAAGCCAGGCTTAATTACCAATCAAGGTATGCTTGATTTTATGATGAGGTACAAGCCCGCCGTCATTTTTGGAGCCAATCGAGCATTTAGTTATTCCAACACCAATTATGCTTTATTAGCACTTATCATCGAAAAGTTATCTGGTAATGACTACCCTACTTATATAAAAGATAACATTTTTACGCCACTTGGAATGGAACATACTTATGTTTTTTCTCAAAAAGATACGGATCGCTATCAACCTTCCTATTACCCCAATAATCGACCTTATTTGCTCGAAAAGTTTGATTGTATATATGGCGATAAAAATATATATAGCACGGTTCGTGACCTTTTATTGTGGGATAAAGCCTTATATCAAGGATCTTATATTAGTCAGACCTCCCTTCAAATGGCTTTTTTGCCAGGAAGTAATGATCGACCCTCGATTCATAACTATGGACTTGGTTGGAGGATGCTAGACCAACCCAATCAAAAAATCATTTATCATAATGGTTGGTGGCATGGTAATAACGCGGTTTTTAGCCGATTTATCAAGGATACGGCTACTATTATCGTATTAGGAAATAGATATAACCGTAATATCTACAAAGCCAAGAACATAGCAGCTTCCTTTTTGGCGGGTTTCGATACAACTTCCATTGCTGAATAAATGACTGAATGAACCAAAAACTTATACAAACAGCGGTCAATTTGGGTTATTTTTAGCCAATTACCCTTATTTTTGCAGACTTTAAAAATCTAATTTTTTACTAGATCCAATCGATTATGAACAACATGTTGTTTTATGCCGTTCCGGCGATGGGACTTATTGGTCTCCTTTACACACTCGTTAAATTTTTATGGGTATCTAAGCAAGATGCTGGTAACCCAAGAATGAAAGAAATCAGTGACTATATTGCTGAAGGTGCTATGGCTTTCTTAAAAGCAGAATGGAAAATTCTTGCCTACTTTGTAGTAATTGTAGCGTTGCTTCTAGGTTTCATGGCTAATTCTAACGAATCTAGCCACTGGAGTATTGCCATTTCATTTATCATTGGTGCCGTGTTTAGTGCAACTGCTGGTTACATTGGTATGAAAGTAGCTACTAAAGCAAACGTTCGTACTGCTGAAGCAGCTAAAACAAGTTTATCACGTGCCCTTAAGGTATCTTTTACAGGTGGATCTGTAATGGGAATGGGTGTTTCTGGCTTAGCCGTATTAGGTTTAGGTGGATTGTTTTTGATCTTAAAACATTACTTCGCACCAGATGGTGATGCAGAAGGAATGTTACGTACGATAGAAATTTTAACTGGGTTTTCTTTAGGAGCTGAATCTATTGCATTATTTGCACGTGTAGGTGGTGGTATTTATACCAAAGCTGCAGACGTAGGAGCTGATTTAGTTGGTAAAGTAGAAGCTGGTATTCCTGAAGATGATCCTCGTAACCCTGCTACCATTGCAGATAACGTTGGTGACAACGTTGGTGACGTTGCTGGTATGGGTGCCGATTTATTTGGTTCTTATGTTGCAACGGTTTTAGCTACAATGGTATTAGGTCAAGAAGTTACAGGTGCTGACAAATCTCAATTAGTAGATGCATTTGGTGGCCTATCTCCTATTTTATTACCAATGTTAATTGCTGGTATAGGCATTATTTTATCGATCATTGGTACCCTATTTGTAAGAATCAGTGATAAAGCTGGTTTAAATACAGCTACTGTGCAAAACGCACTGAACATGGGTAACTATGGTTCTATGATTTTAACAGCTGTTGTATGTTATTTCTTAGTAGGTAATGTGTTACCTGAAACGATGTATTTACGCGGATTAGAATTTACAAGAAACGGTGTTATTGGAGCGATTGGTGTTGGTCTAGTTGTAGGTGTTTTAATGAGCATCATTACTGAGTACTATACTGCAATGGGTAAGCGTCCAGTATTAAGTATTATTAAACAATCAAGCACAGGTCACGCAACAAATATTATTGGTGGTTTAGCTATTGGTATGGAATCTACATTCTTACCAATTTTAGTATTAGCTGCTGGTATTTTTGGTTCATTCTATTGTGCAGGTTTATATGGTGTAGCCATTGCTGCTGCAGGTATGATGGCTACAACAGGTATGCAACTTGCTATTGATGCATTTGGCCCTATCGCTGATAACGCGGGTGGTATTGCTGAAATGAGTGAACTACCAGCTGAGGTTCGTGAAAAAACAGATATTTTGGATGCCGTAGGTAATACAACTGCAGCAAGTGGTAAAGGTTTTGCCATTGCTTCTGCAGCGTTAACTTCACTTGCATTATTTGCTGCATTTGTTGGTGTTGCAATGCCTGACAATCAGCACATCGATATTTACAAAGCGGATGTATTAGCTGCCTTATTTGTAGGTGGTATGATTCCTTTTATCTTCTCTTCATTAGCTATTAGAGCGGTGGGTGAAGCTGCTATGTCAATGGTAGAAGAAGTTCGTCGTCAGTTCCGTACCATCCCTGGTATCATGGAAGGTACCGGTAAACCAGAATACGATAAGTGTGTGGCGATTTCTACTGAGGCATCTCTCAAAAAAATGATGTTACCCGGTGCAATCACTATTGTATCTCCTTTATTAGTAGGATTTTTATTAGGTCCAGAAGCTTTAGGTGGTTTCTTAGCGGGTGCTACTGTAAGTGGTGTGTTAATGGGAATTTTCCAAAACAACGCTGGTGGTGCTTGGGATAATGCTAAAAAATCTTTTGAAAAAGGTGTTGAAATTAATGGTGAGATGTTCTATAAAAAATCTGAACCACACAAGGCATCCGTAACTGGTGATACTGTGGGTGATCCATTTAAAGATACATCAGGTCCATCTATGAACATCTTAATTAAACTTATGTCAATTGTATCTTTAGTAATTGCTCCAACGCTAGCTAAAATGCACCCTACATCAAGTAATACTGTTACAAAATCTCAAACCATCGAAATGTCTATCATTAGCACAGACACTTCTAAAGCGCTTGTAGATACGGCTAACACAGTTACTATTAGTGCTGATTCTAAAACTTTAGTGCAAGCTTTACAAGAAGATGGTTTAGCACCAAACGACAATGTAAACATCCAAATTAAAGATGGTAACATTTCTGTAAATGGTAAACCACTTACACCTGAGCAAAATGAAAAATACAAAAGTTATTTGCACACCAAAATGGCAAATAAAGAATAGCTTTTAAAGCATATGATTGTAAATCCCTCCTTTTAGGAGGGATTTTTTTTGTACTATTGTAATACAATAAGTGCTATGGGCAAATATATAAAACCAACAGAAAAAGAGTTTGAAATATTATCTATACTATGGCAGGAAGGTGCTGCTTCCGTAAAAAAAGTACACGAAAAACTGGCTTCAAAAACAGGCTATACCACTACTTTAAAACTCATGCAAATCATGTTTGATAAAGGAATTGTCAAAAGAGATACGACCACCAAACAACATATTTATAAAGCAAACTTTACCAAAGATCAGGCAAAGGAATTTAAAGTAAAGCAGTTGTTGCTGGAATTATTTGATGATGATAAAGCTACACTTATTACTTATTTATCAGAACAACAGGCGCTCCTACCATAAATTTTTAGGACACCAATCACCGTATTTATTGCCCAGCTGAAATCCAATGAGAATTTCGTGTGTGCCCCTACTTACTGTATTTAAAGAAGAAGTAACAAAGTCATAAGAATATCCAATATTGATATTGTTGTTTACATTAAATCCAACCATGCCAGCATAACCTTCTTTAAAACGGTAAGAACCGCCAAACCATATCAAATCTTGATACATGAGTTTTGCGTTAATGTCCATCCCTATTGGTAAAGGGCTGATGTATCTTATAAGTGCAGATGGCAATAAACTAAGATCTTCAGAAACTTGTAAACGGTATCCTGCACTTAAAAAAATATGTGGAACCAATTTACCTTGTGTGAGGTATACTTTATTGTCTGAAAAAGCTACATTTTGTGGAATAATTTGTTGTGCCGATAAGCCCACAAAATAATCATTGGAATAGAGCCATAAGCCCGCACTAATATCTGGTTTAATGTTATTAATCATACCGCTTGATCCTACAGCAGGATCGATGGTGGTATTACCAAAATTTAGTTTACTAGTGTTTAAAGTTAAATTAGTCATCCCTGCAGACACACCAAATGATAATGTTGTTTGTGAAGCTATACCTCTGTGGTATGCGTATGTGCCATAAGCAGCAAATCTATTGAGTGGGCCTGTTTGATCATTTAATACAGTAAATCCAACACCATGATGAGGTTCAGGTGCTTGATAATTTTGCCAATAAGCCCTACCTCTTGGATTTTCACCAGGTGCAGACATGCTAGTTGGATTCCCTCCAGCATATGCTTGTTTTTTTAGTGGTCCATGAAAAGTTAGATATGTAGTAACTGGTGCATCTTGTACACCCTGCCACTGAATTCGATGCGATGTTTTTACATCCCAATAATTTTCAATACCTGCAAGCGCTGGATTGATTAAAAAATTATTTAAAATATACTGCGTGTAATAAGGACGCTGTTGCGCCATACTAATAAGTGGCAGTATAAAAATAAGGGATATGAATATTGTTTTTTTCATTTTCACTATTTTATAATAGTAACAGAACCTGTTATTATTTTTCGTCCATTTTTAGGATTGATAATATAGTAGTAAGTCCCTATTGGTAGAGGGCTTCCGTTGTATTGTCCATTCCAAGGTTTATCATACCCAGTTGATTTAAACACGGGCTGTCCGTATCTATTGTATACATCAATGGTAGCGCCTGGGTAGCTTTCTAGGTATTTAATTTCCCAGTTGTCATTTATGCCATCCCCATTTGGAGAAAAGGCATTGGGTACTTCTGGTGCGAGTAGTAGTTTTATAAAAACATCATCGGTTACCATGCAACCACCTTCTCCTGTAAGCTCTAGTATATAGGTAACATCTGCTAGTGGCGTGGTACGCGGCACAGCAGCGGTATCGCTATTTAAATACAGTGCGGGCTTCCATAAATACGTAAGGTTGTTACCAAACACAAATGTGGGTCTAATGAGCGCGGTACCTCCTTCTAATATTTTAAAATCAGGCCCTAAATTTAGGTGCGGATACGGGAAAGATGTTACTGTTTTACTAAGGGTATCACTCACACAGTTTTGTCCATTAAAACCAAATAGTTTGATGGTAAAAATACCTGAGTCTCTAAAACGCTTATTTGGGTTTTGAACACTTGAAGCATCGGATTGTCCTAAATCCCATACCCATTTATTAATAGGGCTTGTGATGCCATCAGACTGGTCTGTAAAGTTTACCACATCACCCATACAAATGCTATCAGGGCTAATGCTAAAGGCTGCTTTAGGTTGCGGATAAATGGTATTTAAAACCTGCGTTAAGGAGTCAATACAATTGTTATTACTGGTAACAATGAGTTTTACATTTACGGGGCCTACAGCGCTGTATTTGTGGGTTGGATCCTTGCTTGTTGAACCAGCACTATTATTTGGATCACCAAAGTTCCAAGCGTAGGTAAAGCTAGCTTCAGAACCATCGGTAATACTAGAGCTATTTGTAAAGGTTCCATTACCATCCGGTAAACAAATGCTAGGCAAACTAAAGGCTGGTTTTGGTAATGGGTTTACTTTTACAAGTTGTGTATTGAGTACCGACACACAACCACTATCGGTGGTTACTTTAAGAGATACAGTATATGTTTTACTGGTATCAAATACTTTATTAAACAGTGCACCTGTTGTTTTAATTGACGTGGTAGCGTCACCAAAATCCCAGGCCCATGAAACAATATTGCTATAATTAGCTACCGAGCTATCTGTAAATACAAGGTTGTTTTTTTCGCAACTTGGTAGCCCTGCACCCCACTTAGCAGTTGGTGAAGGCCATACGGTTATATTTTGTGTAGCAGAGTCTTTACAACCAATCACACTTGAGGTGTACATGTATTTGATGGGATATGTACCGGCGCCAGCCGTTACTGGATTAAACACGCCGCTCGCGCTCACCGCAGTGCCTGCATAAGCAAAGCTACCCGGCACATTATTATCAAAACTAGCCTCAGTAATTTGACGGGGTGCCGCTTCGTTACAAATACCCGGCAGGGTAGTAAATGTTACTTTAGGGCTCTGATTAACAGTAGCTGTTTTAGAAACAGACTTGCTACAACTTGCTGCATTACCAGAAAACGCTTTTAAAGTAATGGAATAATTTTTGGTAGAAGGCGTTTGAAAATCAGGATAGCGGTACGCATACACTTTACCTAAGTAAGGCGCTTCGTCAATTGTTTTTTTACTGAGGTCGTTAGCGTCCCAGAAAATCTCAAGTCTAGTTACATCACCAAAATCTACCACCGATAAATTTTTAATGCGCACCGAATCATTACTACAAAGTATGGTAGGTTCTAGAATTTCAAAATCAGGTGTAGGGTTAGCACCATTAACAGTAAAGGTGCTCGTTAATGTATTAACGCAACCAAAAGAAGTAACTTGTAAAGACACACTATACACCGCCGATCTATTATATTTTACCGAAGGATTTTTAGCTGTCAACTGCGCAGGCGTGTACGTTGGCCCTGGCGTAATTGCTGGTGCGCCTGCATTAAAATTCCACTGGTACGAGAAGTTGGTAGCACCATCTGCAGAAGA
>CAMCDT010000016.1:0-39153 GCA_945873615.1 Sediminibacterium ginsengisoli
TCGACGGTAAGGTTTGGCACCTCGATGTCGGTTCGTCACATCCTGGGGCTGGAGAAGGTCCCAAGGGTTCGGCTGTTCGCCGATTAAAGTGGCACGTGAACTGGGTTCAGAACGTCGCAAGACAGTTCGGTCCCTATCTGTGGTGGGCGCTAGTAAATTGAGTGGACATGACCTTAGTACGAGAGGACCGGGTTGTACGTACCGCTGGTGTATCTGTTATGCCGCCAGGTGTAATGCAGAGTAGCTATGTACGGCAAGGATAAACGCTGAAAGCATCTAAGCGTGAAACCTTCCACAAGATGAGTTTACTTTTAAGGGTCGTCGAAGACTACGACGTTGATAGGCTATAGGTGTAAAGCTAGTAATAGCAAAGCCAAGTAGTACTAATTGCCCGTAAGCTTTATTTTTTTTCTTGTTATTATTTTTCCTTTCCAATATGTAAATTATTGTTTTATCAGTCTAATTAGTTTTAGACACCGATAAAATTACCTTCTTATGGTGATTTTGCCGGGGGTGTTCACCTCTTCCCATTCCGAACAGAGAAGTTAAGTCCCCCATGGCCGATGGTACTTGCATTTTGCTGGGAGAGTAGGTAGTTGCCATATTTATTTAAAAGCCTCGTATATCTTAATTGATATCACGAGGCTTTTTTGTTTTAGGGAAGTTTCAACTAACAACAGATCATTTCCTTTGTACCATATCCAGTAGCAAGTCCAGGGTAATGCAACTCTACTTTATTTTATTATACAAAACACCACATCATATCATAGCATATCAGTGTATACTTACATAACCTGTTTTTTTAATTTCTTACTTGAGGTATAGGCATAAAAAAAGTCCCGCAATAAATTGCAGGACTTTTTTTATGTAAGCTTAGAAATTTAGTAGATATTAATATCTGTTAAATCCTCCGCCTCCACCGCCGTTTCCACGGTCACGGTTGTATCCACCGCCGCTTCCGCCGCGATTTCCACCACCACCGTATCCACCACGGCTACCGCCGCCGCCGCCGAAGCTCTTCTTTTTGAAGCCGCCTCTTTCGCCTTCTGGACGTGGAGTTGATTCATTAACAACAATCTTGCGCTCCATAACATCAGTATCGTGTAATTGCGCGATTGCAGCGCGAGCTGCTTCATCATCTGCCATTTCTACGAAACCAAAGCCTTTGCTACGGTCATTGTTAAATTTGTCTGTAACGATCTTTGCACTTGTTACTTCACCGAATGGAGTAAACAAGTTTTGCAGGTCTTCACTGGACATATTCCAGTTTAGATTTCCAACGTAAATGTTCATGTTCTTTAAAAAAATTAAGTGATCAAAAACCAATGATAATACTGTAGCCAAAACCTGAAACATTTACGAAAAAAAACGTTCTGAGAAATGGAAGAACTGTCATTGGACATTTCGAAGGTATGTAATTTGTGGGAAACCAATTTTTTTTTATGCTTTTTTTACCCTTTAGGGCATAAAAAAACCCGACCAAAGCCAGGTTTTTTGTATAAAAGGTTGATTATCTGAAGATTACTCGCCTACTACTTCAAAATCAATTTCAGTAACATTACCGTTACCAAAGTCGATAGAAGCCTTATAAGCACCTAATTCTTTCACTTCTTCTACAATTGTGATACGCTTGCGATCAATTTCGTAACCTTTTTGGTCACGGATAGCACGTGTTAATTGTAATGAAGTTACTGCACCAAATATTTTACCGCTTGTACCTGTCTTAGCAGTTAATTTAACTGGGCTAGATTTTAGTACATCGATTACTTTATTGATTTCAGCTAACATTACCGCTTCTTTTTTAGCCTTAACTTTTAACTGTTCGTCAAGTTGCTTAAGGTTAGAAGGGCTTGCTTCAACAGCAAACTTTTGTGGGATTAAAAAGTTACGAGCATAACCGTTTTTTACAGTTACCAATTCGCTTTTTCCACCTAAGTTGTCTACGTCTTGAATTAAAATTACTTGCATGTTGTTTTTGTTTTAGTTCCCAAGAGCCCAGCTACTGCTGTCTCTCACCCGATGTGAGATTAGGGAAGGTTACTAATTAGGGTATTACTTTAATAAGTCAGTAACGAAAGGTAATAAAGACATTTGACGTGCCTTTTTAACTGCGTCCTGTACTTTACGTTGATACTTTAGTGAGTTACCGCTCAAACGACGAGGTAATAATTTACCTTGTTCGTTGATGAACTTTTTAAGGAACTCAACATCCTTGTAGTCTACGTATTTGATGCCGTATTTCTTGAAACGACAAAACTTTTTCTTTGGTTTTTCCTGCTTAATTGCGGTCAGGTATTTTATCTCATTCTTTGCCATGTGATTAAGCCTCCATTTTTTGTTTTACCGCAAATCCGCCATTTCTTTTTACGTGGTTATACTCAACGGCGTATTTGTCGAGTTTCGTAATCATGTGACGCATAATTTGCTCGTCACGTAAAATTTGAATCTTAAGTTTTTCGTTAAGATCAGTTGGGCCACTGTATTCTAACACCCAGTAAATACCAGTTGTCTTTTTTTGAATAGGGTAGGCCAGTGATTTAAGACCCCAAGGATTTGAATGCACAGTAGCTCCACCGAAGCTAGCAATCATATCTTGGTATTTTTTCTGAGAAGCTTTAAAATCCTCTTCAGAAAGAACCGGAGTGAAAATCACCATTAATTCGTAATTACTCATTACTTGAATTTTTAGGTTTAAAATTGGGTTTACCCAGTGGACTCCACCGAAATGGAGAATCTGCCAAATACAGATTTGGGGTTGCAAAAGTACGCAAAAGCACTGGTTTTACTGCATTTTTTTCTCTATTTTTTCGAGTAAAACCAGAAAAGTTGGAAAATGGTCGCAAAACCATCCCTAAACTGGTTTCCATCCCAGGTACGAAGGGGGGGGCACCTTTGAAATAGGAAGATTTGTTAGTAAAAGGTTGTAAATGCTTTTTTGTGTGACACTCTCAATTATTCAATTTAAAAATTGTATTTCAAATACTTATATATATGTAAAATAATAATCTAAATTAATTAAATATATTTTTATAGTATATGTCAATAGAGATAAATTTGTCTTCTTATAACTAGTATAAAATGAATAAAAATAGAATTATTGGTTTTTTTTGTTTTTTGTTCCTGATTGCACAAACAAATGTAGCTGGACAACAATTTTTGTGGACTACTAATTCTAACGGGATGTTTGCAAAATCCGATTTTAAAGTAATCTCTATAGATGATGTTTCAGAAAAATTATTAGAATACTACGAATTGTATGATAATTATTATGATATAAGCGGATTCTCAAAAGATGGTTTTTTCAAAAAATTCGAAAGCTCGATTTCATACAAATACTCTGACAAAGCAAAGTGGATTGAGCTTAAAAAAGCTATCCTTAATGAAAAAAACATTTCTATATCATGCTTGAAATTCAATGAGGGCAATAGCTCTAGCGTAATGGTATATATTATCACCAAGGACAATTTCGATGCAATAAAATTTTCTAATACCTCAGAACAGGGGTTTATTTCTACTTATAATTCAAACAGCGATTCTGAAAAACAAAGATTTATTAAGTTTTATAATTCTTTAATTGGCGCAAGTAGTAAATCAAAGGTTGTAAATAATTCTTCAAGTAAAGAAGTAAATAACGAAGAAATAAATCACAATATTATTCCTGCAGAATTTCCTGGTGGACTTCCTGCTTGGGCTAAATTCTTAGAACGAAACCTTAATCGTAAAATACCGGAAGTGAATGGTGCCCCATCAGGAAAATACAGCGTAACTGTATCATTTACTGTAGATAAAAATGGTGGCATATCTGACGTACAAGCAGAAAACAACCCTGGTTACGGAACTGTAGAAGAAGCGGTACGTGTAATTAAAAGCGGGCCATCATGGAAGCCGGCTGTTGAAGGGGGCAGAAATATAGTTTTCCGACAAAAATGTGATATTACATTTCTTGTTAGCGAAAAATAAACAACTCTCAAAAGGTTTTATATATACTGACCCGGAATTTGTGTCATCCTGTCAGAAATAGTGCTAAAATAGGTGCTTGGTACTTTATTTGTATAAGTTGGATACAAATAACTGAACTATGCAAAAAGGACAAATACGCGTACAAACGGAAAACATCTTTCCCATCATTAAAAAATTCTTGTACAGTGACCACGAAATCTTTTTACGTGAATTAGTGAGTAATGCGGTAGACGCCTCTCAAAAAATTAAAACCCTTTCTTCAATTGGCGAAGCCAAAGGAGACCTTGGGGAGCTTCGTATAGACGTGGTGCTAGATGCTAAAGAAAAAACACTGTCTATCATTGATAGAGGGGTGGGTATGACCTCAGAAGAAGTAGACAAATACATCAACCAAGTAGCATTTTCTGGTGCCGAAGAATTCATGGACAAATACAAAGACGCCAATATTATTGGTCACTTTGGTTTAGGATTTTATAGCGCCTTTATGGTGAGTGATAAAGTAGAGTTGTATTCAAAATCATTTAAAGATGCATCTGGTGTGTTTTGGGGTTGTGACGGCAATCCAGAATTTGAATTATACGAAGTAGACTACGCACAGCGTGGAACTAAAATTGTGTTACACATCAGCGAAGAAAGCAAAGAGTTTTTAGAAGCTTCACGTGTTAAAGCCATCCTAGATCGTTTTTGTAAATTCTTACCTATTCCAATTTATTTTTCTGAAGTAGGGGTAAAAGAAGAAGGCGAGAAAAAAGATGAAGTTGTTGAAGAAAAATCAATCAACAATCCAGATCCTATTTGGGTGAAAAAGCCAAGCGAATTATCTAAAGAAGATTACGAGAAGTTTTACAAAGAACTATATCCATTTGGCGAAACACCACTTTTTTGGATTCACCTCAACGTAGACTATCCATTTAATTTAACGGGTGTTTTATATTTCCCTAAAATCAAGCAGAGCTACGAGATTCAAAAAGATAAAATTCAATTATACTGCAATCAGGTATTTGTTACCGACGAGGTAAAAGATATTGTACCAGAATTTTTGATGTTATTACATGGTGTTATTGATAGCCCAGATATTCCTTTAAACGTGAGCAGAAGCTACTTACAGGGGGATCCGAACGTTAAAAAAATTAATGCACACATCACTAAAAAAGTAGCCGATAAATTAGAAGAAATATTTAAGGCAGACCGTGCAGCATTTGAAGAAAAGTGGGAGAGCCTAGGTTTATTTGTTAAGTACGGTATGATGACCGACGATAAGTTTTTAGATAAGGCCAACAAATTTATTGTAATGGAAGATACCACTGGTAAATTCCATACCCTAGAGGAGTACAAAACCTTAACAGAGGCTACACAAAAAAACAAAGACGGCAAACAAGTTATTTTATACACTACAAATCCTGTTCAGCAGGACGCTTACATTCAGGCGGCTACTAAAAAAGGATATACCGTTGTTAAAATGGAAACACTTGTAGACTCGGCTTTCATTAACAATATGGAAATGAAATGGGAGAACGTAACCTTTGTAAGAGTTGACGCCGATATCGTAGATAATTTAATTGACAAGCAGGAGTCTAACGAATCTGTATTAAGCAAAGACGACGCCGAAAAATTAAAGGAACTATTTAATGTGCAAATTGCGGATTTACACGTTACCACCGAGGTTAAAGGATTAAGCGCTGATACCGCACCGGTAGTAGCAACTAGACCAGAGTTTATGCGCCGTATGAAAGATATGGCTGGTGTAGGTGGCGGTATGACTGCATTTTATGCGCAAATGCCGGATGAAGTAACATTAACGGTTAATGGCAACCACCCAATCTATCAAACCCTATTAAAAGAAGGCAACACCGATTTGCAAAAAAGTCAGGTGCGTAATTTAGCAGACCTTGCTTTACTTTCTCAAGGGTTATTAAAAGGGAATGATTTAACAAACTTCATTAATAGAAGCGTAGATCTATTACAAAATAAATAAGCGTAATTAAAAAGCGCTGTTAAGCACTTAATCGAAGGTCAATCATTTTGAGCTGAATGGTTTTTTCATTATTCCATTCATTTTCGTCAAGTGTAAAAACAATATCTAATGGCTGATTCATTTGTAGCAATGCAAATTTATCAGCCATTTTAAATCCTATACCTGATAGCGTAATGCCGTCTTGTTGTAATACAAAACGGATATGCTGCTCCTTTACAATTTTTGAATAACTAGTATTGTTAACGCCTCTAGCTATAAACACGGGCTTCATATTTTCAGGGCCAAAAGGTTCCATTTGAGATAAAATATTATAAAACCCTTGATTGATTTCTTTAAAGGAAATAGGTGCGTCAATAACAATTTCTGGTATAAGTAAGTCGTCGGTAATTTGAGCTGCAACAGCTGTTTCAAACGCCGCCGCAAAAGCAGGAACGTTCTCCGGAAGCAGGGTCATGCCGGCGGCGGCAAAATGCCCGCCATAGCCAATTAAATGTTCGCGGCAAGCATGTATGGCTTCATATAAATTAAAGCCAACCACACTGCGTGCGCTGCCTGCAGCAATATCACCGCTTCTGGTTAACACAATCGTGGGTCTATAATAGGTTTCTATCAGTCTACTCGCCACAATACCTACCACACCTTTATGCCAACTTTCTTGGTATACAAAAGTGGTTTTTTTACCCGCATGCGATGGGTCGTTTATAATTTGTGCAAGAGCATCTTCTGTAATACTGCTATCTGCTTCACGTCTATCTAAATTATCGGACTGAAGCATTTGTGCAAATTCAAGTGCTTTAGTAGCATCTTTTTCAATAAATAATTGCACTGCTTTTTTTGCATCATCCATACGGCCTGCCGCATTAATGCGCGGTGCAATTACAAATACCAAATTGGTAAGGAGCATTTTTTTCTCCACCTTAGAAAGTTGGAGTAAGGCTTTAATGCCCGGACATGGATTTTGATTTACTTTTTCAAGTCCGTAGTAGGCTAAAATTCGGTTTTCACCAGTAAGTGGTACGATGTCTGCAGCAATGGCTGTGGCTGCTAAATCTAAATAAGTAAGATAGCTATCTTCCGGTAATTGTAACTTTTGCGCAAGTGCCATCATTAGTTTTATTCCCACGCCACAGCCACATAATTCTTTGTATGGGTAAGGGCAATCAATTTGTTTGGGGTTTAAAATGGCAACCGCTGGCGGCAAAATAGGATCCGGTAAGTGGTGATCACAAACAATAAAATCAATGTCGAGTGTTTTTGCATAAGCAATCAGGTCTGTAGATTTTATGCCACAGTCTAGCGATAATATTAAAGTGCAACCCGTTTCTTTGGCGTAATCGATACCCATTTTAGAAACACCGTACCCTTCTTTGTAACGGTGCGGAATATAATAATCGGTATTGTTATGAATGCCACAAATAAACTGATACATACTTGCAACAGCTGTTGTGCCGTCTACATCGTAATCACCAAAAACAAGAATCCTTTCGTTTGTATCACGCGCCGTTAAAATGCGTGTAACGGCCTTGTCCATGTCTTTCATGAGCCATGGGTCGTGCAGGTCGGAAAGCTTTGGTCTGTAAAAATCTTTTGCTATTTCAAAGGTTTCAATACCTCTTGCTACTAATATGCTACAAATGGTTTTATTGATAGACAGGGCGGCTTGTAAGGCCTCCGTTTTTACTGCATCGGATGCTACTATCGTCCACCTTTTTTCCATTAATATTTTCTATCGGTTGTATACCTAACAAGCTCTTCTAAAGCCTCGCGCACTTCGGACGCAGGGAAGCTGTGTAATATTTCGAGGGCCTCATCTCTAAATGCAAACATTTTATTTGTTGCATAGGTAATGCCTCCAAAATTTTCTACGGCATCTAGTACAAAGTCAACTTTGTCTTTTTGCGTATTTTGATTTTTGATGATGTAGATGATTTTTTTACGCAGTGCTGCGTCGCAATTATTGAGTGTATAAATAAGCGGCAGCGTTAATTTCTTTTCTTTAATATCGTTGCCCGTTGGTTTGCCAACAGCTTCGCTGCTATAATCAAATAGGTCATCTTTAATTTGAAAAGCCATACCTACTTTTTCTCCAAAGAGGCGCATTTTTTCGATAGCGTCATCGTTGTCAAAAGTGGTTGAAGCGCCCGCTGCACAAGATGATGCCAGTAGTGACGCTGTTTTGCCTCCAATGATTTCGTAATATATGGATTCGTCTAAATTAAGCTTGCGCGATTTTTCTAATTGTAATAATTCACCTTCGCTCATCAGTCTTACCGCCGAAGAAAGTAATTGAAGTACGCGGTGGTCTTTATTATCTAATGAAAGTAAGAGTCCTTTTGAAAGCAAATAATCACCCACCAAAACAGCAATCTTATTTTTCCATAAAGCATTGATTGAAAAAAAGCCCCTGCGTTCATTTGCTTCATCTACTACATCGTCATGAACAAGCGTTGCAGTATGTAACAGTTCAACAAGTGAAGCGGCACGGTATGTCGAATCGTTTATGTCGCCGCCTAGTTTTGCGCTCAGTAACACAAACATAGGGCGCAGTTGTTTTCCTTTGCGGCGCACAATGTATTGCATGATGCGGTCTAGGAGCGCAACCCTGCTTTTCATGGCTTCCCTGAAGTGAACCTCAAACAGCGCTAATTCTTTTGATATTACTTTTTTGGCTAATTCCATTGCTTATTGGGCTGCAATATAGACAGGATTGAGCAGAATTTAACGAACTAAAAGCAGCTAAATGCCCCTCCAATGCCTCTTATTGGCGTATTTCTCTTGGTATTTATACTTTTAACAATGTCTAAAGCATAGTTAGTTCTTGGTTCTATGTTATTTAGAGTAATTTTGTATTATAATTAATTCAATAAGTTATGGCAAGTAAGAAAAATGTTTTAATGGGCGCACTAGCACTTCTAGTGAGTACCGTTGGTTTCACACAAACAGATTTTGGATGGGATTGGAGAGATTCTTCAAAAGTGGCAGTAAAAAATCAACCACAGCGTAATGAGTTTATCAATAACGTGTTTCCTTACCCGGCTAAGCCCCGTAGTCAGTGGGAACTTGGTTTTGGGTTAGGTGTTGCTACCATGTCTGCCGATGTTACATCAAAAGCAGGTTTTGGCGGGTCCGTATCTGTAAGAAAGGCACTTAACCATACTTTTTCATTACGTGCTAGCATTGCCGATTTAAATAGTTCTGGCGAACCTAATACGTTTCAGCTTTCTCAAAATAGAGTACCGTTTAAAACCAAAACGCGTCAATTTGGGGTAGATGTAATTGCGTCTCTTAATTCACTTAGCTACTACAGAGCAAATCCTAAAACAAATGTTTATGTATTAGCAGGGTATAATTTAACGGGTTCCAGGGTCATGTATAAAACAGCTACGCCTGGCGCACAAGCTGGTGGGTATAGTATATTTTATGGTCAAGGACTTCCAGATAGCGAAGAAGGATTGTTAACGACTGGCTTAGGTGCTTCTATCAATAATAGAAAATCATATGCTATCTATAACAGCTTTAGCGCAGGTGGTGGTATCTCTTTTAAACTAAGCGATGTAATTAGTGTAGGCCTTGAGCAGCGCTTTACCTTTTCTGCTTCAGGATATGATTACCTAGATGCAGTAAAAGCAGGTAATAGCAACGATTATTTAGGACAAACATCAGCAAGAATTAATATCAATATTGGTGACCGTTCTAGAAAAGTAGCACCGCTTTGGTGGCTTAACCCTAACAATTATTTATATCAGGAAATCAACGCGCCTAAACACATGAAACTACCTAAGGTTAAATTACCTGATGTAGACAATGATGGCGTTACAGATCAGTTTGACCTAGAGCCAAATACACCAGCAGGTGTAGCAGTAGATGCACACGGACGTGCTAAAGATACAGATGGTGATGGCGTTCCAGATTATAAAGACAAAGAGCTTATTACCCTTCAATCTTGCTTCCCTGTAAACAATGACGGCGTAGGTACTTGCCCAGAGCCAGCTTGTTGCAAAGAAGTAAAAGAAATGGTAAGTAACTTAAAAACAAATAGCGGATCACTTTGTGAAATTGGTGAATTATCTACCATCGTTTTTGATAGAAACAAAGCCAAGCTTTCTAAAGAAGCCACCGAAACATTAGCTGCGGTTGCTGCTAAAATAAATGCTAATCCAAACTGTAATATTCGCGTATCAGGTTATGGCTACACGTCAAAATCTGCTCAGCAATTAAGTTGGGACCGTGTTAACGCAGTAGTTAAATACTTAACTGAAAAGCAAGGTGTATCTGAAAGCCGTTTTATTTATAACGCTGGTGCAGTAGGCAACGAGCTCATTGTTTCTTTGTTTGGAACAACAGAGGCTGCAACAGGTGTAACATCTGCTCCGCACCCTAACTTAAAAAACTAAGGTTCGAGAAATTTTTATAGAATGCAAAATGCCCCGCGTAGCGGGGCATTTTTGTTTGGTATATCTTGTAAATGTTTTTCGCGCAACACTTTTTTTGCGCAAAAAATCTAGCTCACTAAATTTAAATGCAGCTCGCCAAAATTTTGAAGCGAAGAAATTTTTAAATCCGCGGCGCCAAAACGTTCATCTTTTTGCTGTGTCACATGCGGCACAATCACACATTTCATGCGTGCTGCTTTTGCGGCAACCAGTCCGTTAAAAGAGTCTTCGAAACAAAGACAGTGCGTTGGGTGGGAGCCAAGCATGCTCGCGCAATTTAAATACACTTGTGGGTGGGGTTTACCATAAGGTAAGTCTTCGGCAGAAGCAGCAGCTTTAACGTATGGTCCAATACCCGTCATTTTAATAACAAGTTTAATTAATTCTGGTGGCGACGATGTTGCTAGTCCAATTTTGAAATTTCTTTTCTGAAAAAAATCAAAAATATATGGTACGCCCGGCATCATATTGCCTGTTGTTTCAATTTTTTGTAGAACTAAATCGACAATCTTTTTTTCTACCACTCTTAATTCAGTGTCGCCAATATTAAAATAGTTAAACCACCATTGTACAAATTCTTTGGTGCGAAGTCCTGTGGTTGTATTGTATTGTTCTTCAGTTAAGTTAACACCATACTGTTTAAACACTTCAGCAGCAGCATGATTCCACAAAGGTTCACTGTCTACTAAAAGCCCATCTATGTCAAATATTACCGTGTCAAGTTGCATGCTGCTTTTATTTATGCACAAAAATATAACTACTGCCTTGTAATTTAACCTAAACCGCTGTAATTTTAAATAAAAGCATAACAATTTGTTTACATTCCTTAATTTGCATTACATGTTTATTGTGTTGTTATGAAATTAATAGATCGATTTAGACATATTCGGGTAATTCGTACGGTGCTTTATGCGGTGGTTGGTTTTATTACATATCCTGGTTTGGCGTTACTAAATAAAATTAAAATAGAAGGCACCGAAAATTTATTCAACCTGCCTAAAAAGAATGTTTTATTTGTAAGCAATCATCAAACTTATTTTGCTGATGTTATTGCTTTCGTTCATATTTTTTGTGCCGTTAAATGGAGAAAACACAACCGACTAGGCCTTCCGTTTTATTTACTCAATCCATTTACCAATGTGTACATGGTAGCGGCTGCAGAAACGATGAATGCCAATTGGCTTACTAAATTATTTAAGCTTTGCGGTACCCTTACCGTTAAAAGAACTTGGCGTGCCGAAGGTAAAGATGTGTCTCGTGAAAGAGATAGCGCCGATACGCAAAAAATTGACCAGGCTTTGCACCATAGTTGGGTGATTACATTTCCGCAAGGAACTACAAAGCCATTTGCACCCGGCCGTAAAGGCACTGCGCATATTATTAAAAACAATCAGCCAGTTGTAATACCTGTTGTAATCAATGGTTTTTGGAGAGCATTTGATAAAAAAGGCTTAACATTTAAAAAGCGCGGAACTGTTTTATCAGTAAGGTTTAAAGAGCCCATGGTAATCGACTATACAGCACCTGTAGAGGAAATTCTTTCTCAAGTAATGGACGCGATAGAGCAAAGTAAAGAGTACATGTTAAAAGGCAGACATCATTTACTTGCGCAAATGGGCAAGTAAATGCGCGGTAATTGCTATCGCAATCACTCTTTAATAAACAACGCCCTTAATTCATTGGCGTCATCTGGCTTCATTTTGCCCGCAAGAATCAAACGCAGCTGTCTACGTCTAAGCGCACCGTCAAACAATCTTTTTTCAAAATCAGTTTCTGGAATCAATTGCGGAACAGCAGTAGGTTTATTGTTTGGATCTAATGCAACAAATGTAAAATAGGCTTCGTTGCTTTCGTATTTTTCTTGCTTTTGTAAATCTTCACCCCACACTTTTACATAAATTTCCATAGAGGTGGTAAACGATCTGCATACATGCGCTTCTATGTGAACGATATTACCAAGCTTGATTGGATTTTTAAAACTTAAATTATCTACAGAAGCGGTCATGCTAGGTAGGTTGCAATGTTTACCTGCAGCCATACCGGATGCAATATCCATCCAGTACATGAGTCGTCCGCCCATTAAATTACCAAAAGTATTGGTATCGTTTGGAAGAACCAGTTCGTTCATTACAATAAAACTCTCACTCGCTTTTTTTGCTTCCATGGTAGATTGTATTTATAGTAAAGGTAACAAAGCCATTCCGTAATTTGTTCATCGGTATAAAACTAGACAACAACATGCTCTAGTGTTTGTAAAAATGCAGGGTCTACATCGGCGCCAATACCCGGCGCGTTTGTAAGTTCCAAATGCATGCCATTATACTTAGCGCCACCAATTACAGGATCTATTTTATGCCCAAGTAAGCAGGTGTCTAAATCGTAGAACTTGATATTGTCAAGACTTGTGGCCAAATGCACTTTTGCACTAAGAGCAAGTCTGCTTTCTAACATGCCACCCATCATACAAGGGATGCCTGCAGCTTCCGCAACTTTATTGATAAGAAGCGCTTCTTTAATGCCGCCGCTTTTGGCAAGTTTAATATTGATAGATGCACATGCTTTATTCGCAATGATTCTTTCTGCGTCATAGTGGGTGTATACGCTTTCGTCGGTCATAATTGCAATGGGAGAAATGTTGCAAAGCGCGGGGAGTAAATGATCGTTAAAAGTTCGCATGGGTTGCTCGCAAAACTGAATATCATAAGCGCCAAGTCCAGTAAGCGCGGTAACGGCGTCTTCGTAAGACCAGCCCTGATTGGCGTCTATGCGAAGTATAATTCCTGATCCTACTGCTGCTCTAATTTTTTGAATGCGCGCAATATCCGTAGCAGGATCTTTACCAAGTTTTACTTTTATCATGCGCACACCATCAGCTACAAATTTTGCAGCGGTCTCCGCCATATTTTCAGGCGAATCAATGCCAATGGTTAAATCACTTTCAATATCTTTTATGTTTCCGCCTAAATATGCATACAAGGGAAGGCCTGCATTTTTTGCAGCCAAATCATACAAGGCCATATCAAATGCACTTTTAGCGGTATAATTGCGCGCAGTATATAAATCAAGTTCTGCAAGTCTTGCGTCGATGTCAAGTGCATTTTTATTTTTCCAAATGGCCGCAAAATCTTTTGCCATTTCATAACAAGTGGCCTGCGTTTCTCCAACAATCATTGGAAATGCAGAACATTCCCCAATGCCCATATGCCCTGTATTGGTATGGATGCGAATAAGTATGTTTTGTGCAAAATGCATGGTGCCCGTTGCAATCGTAAACGGCACCATCGGGATCGAATATTTATAGACCTCTATTTTTAAAATTTCCATGCCCCAATTTCTGTAATTATTTAATACAACCCTTATTTTATTGATAGGCAAACAAAACTGGCCATGTCTTGTTATACTCAAAAACAAAGTCATGGAAACGATAAAAGGAAAACGCATACTCTTATTTGGTGCAACAGGTGGTATTGGTGCTAAAGTGGCCGAACTATTAATAGGCGGCGGTGCCACAGTATTTTTGCTGGCTCGAAATGCACAAAAACTAGAGGAAGTAGCGTCCCGCTTGTCGGTTCCACAGGGACAGTGTTTTACAGTAGACATCACTGATGCTGCTGCCGTTGAGGCGGCCGTTGGTCAGGTTGTTACTGGAGGTGGGGTGGATGTCCTTATCAATGCAGTAGGAGTGGGCATTATTAAGCCTCTGGAAACACTTACACATCAAGACTTCATGGATTCCCTCCAAATTAATTTAGTGGGCAGTTTTAACGCCGTTAAAGCGGTAATGCCTTCTATGAAAGAAGCAAAAAAAGGCCTTATTATTAATATTCCGGGCGTACTTGGCAAAGTACCCATGGCAGGAGCGGCGGCTTACAGTGCTAGTAAATACGGAATTGTAGGAATGATGCAAAGCATTAGAGAAGAAGTAAAACGTACCGAAATCAGAATCACCAACCTGTTTTTGGGTGGGGTGGACAGTCCTTTTTGGGATACCATCGATTTAAGGGTTCAAAAAGATAAAATGATTGTGGCAGAAGAAGCTGCCAGAGCCATTTGGTTTTTGTGCCAGCAGCCTAGATCTGGCGTGGTGAGTGAAATGGTGTTACAGCCTTTCAATCATCAGGCTATTTAAGGCTACATTTTGCCTACCTGCTATAAATTCTTTTTTATATTGCGACCTGTTCCGATATTCGCGGTCACGAACAACTGTTAGCGATGAATATTTCATTTGAGAATACCCAAAATGCTTTTGCCTACAAGTCTACCAAGGCTTTAAAAAGCGCAAAGCTTTTATTTGGTTTTATGGGCTACCCAAAACTTGTTCAGTTGGGTACAAATCTTGTTCCTGCACTTTTAAAAGCAGGCCTACCTATTAAAGGCATTATTCGAAATACCATATTCAAACAATTTGTTGGTGGCGAAACCTTGGCAGAGACCATTCCAGTAGCTCAAATGCTAGCGGAGCATAATGTAGATGTAATATTTGATTACGGTGTAGAAGGAAAAGAAGGCGAAGAAAATTTTGATCAAGCAACACAGGTTTTTATTGATGTAATTAATCACGCCGCATCACAAAAAAACATTCCATTTATTAGCATTAAAGTAACAGGTCTTGCAAGTCATGAGCTGTTGCAAACACTTCATGAAGCCCCTCGTTTGCGCAGTGGCATTCATGACAATGAAATTGAACAAGCGGCCTGGGATAGAGTGAGAGAGCGCATGTACGCTATTTGTGAAGCCGCTGCCGAAAAAAATATTGGCGTACTTGTTGACGCAGAAGAAAGTTGGATTCAAGATCCAATCGATAGATTAACGATGGAAATGATGGCGGAGTTTAATAAACAAAAAGCCGTTGTATTTAATACCATCCAGTTGTATCGTCACGACCGTTTACATTTTTTACGCATCTCTCATCAAATAGCGGAAGCGCAGGGTTTTATTTTAGGATTAAAATTGGTGCGCGGCGCTTACATGGAAAAAGAGCGTGCAGTAGCCATTGAAAAAAATAGAACATCACCTATTCAAGTTTCTAAAGAAGCTACCGACGCAGACTATGATGAAGCGGTTCGTTTTTGCATGGATCATATACATTCTACAGCAGTCATTATTGCATCGCATAACGAGCAAAGTAATTTGTTAGGGGCAAAATTATTAGATGAAATGATGTTGCCGCACAATCATCCGCACGTTCATTTTTCACAATTATATGGCATGAGTGACTCCATCACATTTAACCTCGCAAAAGAAGGGTTTAATGTGAGCAAGTACCTGCCTTTTGGTCCTATCCAAGATGTTATCCCTTATCTTATGCGTAGGGCACAAGAAAATACCAGTGTGAGTGGCCAAACCGGTCGTGAATTAATGCAGTTAAAACGCGAGTTGGCTAGGCGTAAATCATTGTAAACACTGCGGTGTAGCTGCTTTTAGGTATAATTCACAGATTCTCCCCAAAATCTCTTTTGGCTTAAAACATCCCCGTTGATGGCGTAATTTGCAGCCATGCAACAGTACTTACAATTACTTCAACATATTTTAGATAACGGCACCGAAAAAACGGATAGAACTGGCACTGGAACCAAGAGCTGTTTTGGCTATCAAATGCGCTTTGACTTGCAAAAAGGTTTTCCAATGGTGACTACAAAAAAGCTGCACGTAAAAAGTATTTTTTATGAGCTGTTGTGGTTTTTAAAAGGGGATACCAATATCAAATATTTAAAAGAAAATGGTGTTTCTATTTGGGACGAATGGGCCAACGAAGCTGGCGAGTTGGGTCCTGTTTATGGCGAGCAGTGGCGTAGTTGGAAAGGAGCGGATGGCGTGGTAGTTGATCAAATTACAGAACTCATCAAGCAAATAAAAACAACACCAGATAGTAGACGTCTTATTGTAAGTGCATGGAATGTTGCAGAGCTTCCAAAAATGGCGCTCATGCCTTGTCATACCATCTTTCAATTTTATGTAGCGGATGGAAAATTAAGTTGCCAATTGTATCAGCGTAGTGCGGATGTGTTTTTAGGTGTTCCTTTTAACATTGCCTCCTATGCGCTTTTAACCATGATGATTGCACAAGTTTGTGATTTAGAGCCTGGTGATTTTGTTCACAGTTTTGGTGACGTGCATTTATACAACAACCATATCGAGCAAGCAAAATTACAATTGAGTAGAACAACATTTGAGCTACCAACTTTAAAAATCAATCCTGCGGTAAAAGATATCTTTAGTTTTGATTTTTCAGATTTTACCATCGAAAATTATCAGTGCCATCCGGGTATTAAAGCGCCGGTAGCGATATAGTTACGGTATAATATTATTTACTTTTTAACAACAACTATGATTGTTTCATTAATTGTGGCGGCTGGTACTAACAATGCCATTGGTAAAGACAATCAACTGTTGTGGCACTTGCCTAAAGACCTTCAGTTTTTTAAGCAAACAACCTGGGCCATGCCTGTGGTGATGGGGCGAAAAACCTTTGAATCCCTTGGCGGCAAGCCACTTAACGGGAGGGTTAATATTATTATTACGAGACAAAAAGACTGGTCTCACGAGGGCGTTGTTGTGGTGCACTCTTTAGCAGATGCGCTATTTTTTGCGAAAGAATCGGACTACAAAGAAGTGTTTATTGCAGGTGGTGGAGAAATTTATGCGCAGGCAATGCACAAGGCCCATAAATTATATATAACCCGCATAGATGCAGTTATTGATGGTGATACTTTTTTTCCTGAAATAGATAATTCGGACTGGGCTTTATCAAATGAAGTTACGCATGCAGCGCATGAAAAACATGCATTTGGTTTTTCTTTTCAAACCTGGCTTCGCAAATAAAATTTTCTAGCTTATTTATGTATGGACACTTTACGTTAGCACTTAAGTATTTACGCTATTTGCTTACAGCGGCTAACGGAAAAGGGCATGGCGTGCATTCTCCATTTGTTTTTGAATTTATTACAAGGGTGTTAAATGACAATAGGCGGTTTTATGCATTTGATGCTATCGAAAAAATTAGAACGCAATTATTATCCAATCATGCACTTATTGAGATACAAGATTTTGGCGCAGGCTCACGCGTTGCAAAAAACAATACGAGAAAAATAAGTGATGTTGCAAAAGGTTCTTTAAAGCCTGCAAAATACAGTCAGCTTTTATTTAGGATGATTGACTATTACGGGCCTACACAAATTATGGAGCTCGGTACTTCACTTGGTATCACCACAGCGTATTTAGCGTCTGCCAATCCGGCCGCCAAGGTTACTACTTTTGAAGGTTCAAGTACTATTGCGCAAATAGCTGGTCACAATCATGGGTTATTAGGGCTTTCAAATATTTCATTGATAGAAGGAAATTTTGATGAGCAACTGCCCAGCTGGCTTGCTCAAAATAAAAGCGTCGACTTTGTATTTATTGACGGCAACCATGCCTTTAAGCCTACCATGGCTTATTTTGAGTCTTTATTAGAAGTAGTTCATGACCATACCATTCTGGTTTTTGATGACATTCATTGGAGTGAAGAGATGGAGGCGGCCTGGGCTCAAATAAGCGCGCACCCTAGGGTTACCTTAAGTATCGATCTGTTTTTTATTGGGGTTGTGTTTTTTAGGAAGGAATTTGCTCAAAAACAGGAGGTTTCGATCCAATTTTAATAAGATTTAATAAAAGGGCTATTTAATAATTAAGTAAATTTGCACATGATTCTCGGAATACTTAAAGAAACCAACAACGATAAGCGTGTATCGCTTTTACCAGAGCAGGCGGCTGTTTTGGTTGCAAAACAAGTAAGTGTAATCGTAGAAACGGGTGCGGGCAGTGCAGCATATGCCGCAGACGCTACCTATACCGACAAAAACGTGTCTATTAAAGACCGTGCTACTGTTTTATCAACTGCTGATTTAGTACTTTCTATTAATCCGCTTTCAAGTGCAGAAATGGCGCAATTAAAACCGGGTGCAGTAGTACTTGGTACATTTCAGCCACTTTTTAATATCGACCTTGTAAAGCAAGCGATTGATAAAAAAGCAAGCTTGTTTAGTATGGACATGATACCGCGTACCACTCGTGCACAAAGTATGGACGTGTTAAGTAGCCAGGCAAATATTGCTGGTTATAGAGCTGTATTATTAGCGGCTACTATGTTCCCTAAATATTTTCCCATGTTTATGACGGCAGCAGGAAGTATTCCTCCCGCTAAAATGGTGATCATTGGAGCAGGTGTTGCAGGACTTCAAGCAATTGCAACCGCTAAAAGATTAGGTGCTGTTGTAGAAGTGTCAGATACTAGGCCGCAGGTGAAAGAAGAAGTAATGAGCCTTGGTGCAAAATTTATTGAAGTAGAAGGCGCTGCCGATGCATCTAAAGCAGGAGGTTACGCAGTAGAACAATCAGAAGATTTTAAGCAAAGACAACAGCAAAGACTTGCTGAGTCAATAGCTAAAGCAGATATCATTATAACAACCGCACAAATTCCTGGTAAAAAAGCCCCTGTATTAATTACAGATGCCATGCTAAAGTCTATGAAGCCAGGTAGTGTGGTTATCGATTTAGCAGCGGCTACAGGTGGTAATACGGCTGTTACAAAAAACAATGAAACCATCGTTTACGAAGGCGTTACCATTTTAGGTAACAGTAATTTAGCCTCAGATATGCCATCTGACGCAAGTAAATTATATGGTAAAAATATTTTAAACTTTTTACAACTCATCATTACCAAAGAAGGTGCACTCGAATTAAATTTTGAGGATGATTTAGTAAAAGGTTGTTGCATGGCGCACGAAGGTGCAGTTGCCAATGAAAGAGTAGCAGCACTGATCAATTAATTTTTTTGAAATAATAATATGGAAGCAATTTTAAATTGGGCACAAGCACATATCGACATCATATACATTGTGGTGCTTTCGATTTTTTTAGGCATCGAAGTTATTGGTAGAGTACCAAGTGTACTGCATACCCCACTTATGAGTGGTGCCAATGCCATTCATGGTGTTGTTATTATTGGAGCCATTATTGTAATGGGTAAAGTAGAGCCAGGACATTATGTAACACTGATCATTGGCTTTTTAGCTGTGGTTTTAGGAACACTAAATGTAGTGGGTGGTTTTGTGGTAACAGACCGCATGTTAGAAATGTTTAAGAAAAAGAAGTAATCAAGGTAGCTGCTTTTGTAGCATCAAATAAATCATTTATGGAATTAAGTATACTTACAATTTGTTATTTAATCGGGTCCCTTACATTTATTATTGGACTTAAAATGTTGTCGCATCCAGAGTCTGCGCGTAAAGGTAATATGGTGGCTGCGGTAGGTATGTTTATTGCCATTTTTGGCACTATCTTTTTATACCAAGAAAACGGCGTGGGTTTACATAACTATGGATGGATTTTTGGTGCGTTGGTATTAGGTACAGTTGTTGGTACGCTTGCTGCAAAGCGCGTAAAAATGACAGCCATGCCAGAGCTAGTAAGCTTATTTAATGGTATGGGTGGCGCTTGTGCTGCATTAATTTCTGTTATTGAGTTTGGTCATATCGCTGCTTTATATAGTGGCGAACATCCTGATCAAGCAGCTCCAACTCAGGGTACTTTGCTTACAATATTTTTAGGACTTATTATTGGTGCCGTTTCTTTTGCAGGTAGTATTATTGCTTGGGGTAAATTAAATGGTAAAATCAAAGATTTTTCTTTTAAAGGACAGCAGGTATTTAACCTTGTTTTATTTTTTGCAACATTAGCAGTTGCAGGATATTTAGTACTTGCAATTGATAGTACTAATTATTTACTCTTCTACGGCATTTTAGTGGCAGCACTTATTTATGGTGTACTATTTGTACTTCCAATTGGTGGTGCAGATATGCCAGTGGTCATTTCTTTATTAAACTCATTTACTGGTGTAGCCGCAGCTTGTGGTGGATTCTTATACGACAACAGCGTTATGTTAACGGGTGGTATTTTGGTAGGCGCTGCTGGTACTTTATTAACGGTACTCATGTGTAAAGCCATGAATAGAAGTTTAACCAATGTACTGATTGGTTCTTTTGGCGGTAACGCTGCTGCTGCTGGTGGTGGTTCTGCTGCAGGTTCTCAGGGCGCGTACAAAGAAATTTCTATATCTGACGCGGCGGTGTGTATGAGTTATGCCAACAAAGTAATTATTGTTCCTGGATATGGATTAGCGGTGGCACAAGCGCAGCACGTATGTCACGAATTAGAAAAATTATTAGAAGATAAAGGCGTTGATGTGAAGTATGCGATTCATCCGGTAGCGGGTCGTATGCCAGGTCACATGAACGTGTTATTAGCAGAAGCCGATGTAAGCTATGATAAGCTAATTGAAATGGAAGAAGCCAATGACGAATTTAAATCTACGGATGTGGTACTTATTTTAGGCGCCAACGACGTAGTAAATCCGGCTGCCAAAACAGATCCTGCTTCTCCAATTTATGGCATGCCAATTTTAGAAGTAGAACAAGCTAAAACGGTGATCGTTAACAAGAGAAGTATGAAGCCTGGTTATGCTGGTATTGAAAATGAATTATTCTTCCAGCCTAAAACTTCTATGTTATTTGGTGATGCAAAAGCTGCGCTTCAAAAATTAGTAGCAGAAATTAAATCTTTATAATTTGCCTTTACCTGCGCCATTTTTACAATCATTAGAAGGGGTAGTAGGTTTTGATAAAACTGCTTTTGAAGCAGTGCATGATAGCGGCGAAACCGTTACGGCTATTCGTGTAAACCCAAATAAAAATCCAGATCAAATTTTATTTGAAAACACAAGTCCAGTGCCTTGGTGCCCCCACGGACATTATTTAGAGGCACGTCCTTCTTTTACATTAGATCCTAATTTTCATGCAGGAGCTTATTATGTGCAAGACGCTAGTAGTATGTTTTTATGGCAGGCATTAGCAAATGTTGTTGGCGTATCTAATGGACAAAAAGTGCTAGACTTATGCGCTGCGCCTGGTGGTAAGTCTACACTGTTAAGTACGTATTTTAACAACGGCCTTGTAGTGTCTAATGAGGTTATCAAACAGCGCGCATCCGTACTGGTAGAAAATATGACTAAGTGGGGTGCTGGTAATACGGTTGTTACAAACAACGACCCTGTTCATTTTCAATCTTTACCTAGTTTTTTTGATGTAATGGTGGTTGATGCGCCATGTAGTGGTAGTGGACTTTTTAGAAAAGACCATTCTGCTATAGAAGGCTGGAGTGTAGACTTGGTGGCACTTTGCGCGCAAAGACAACAACGTATTTTAGCAGACGCTTTGCCTGCATTAGCGGATGGCGGTGTGTTAATTTATGCCACATGCTCTTTCGATCCTCAGGAAGATGAAATGATTGCAGATTGGCTTGTACATGAAATGGGGTTAACACCCCAAGCCATCAATGTTGACCCTGCATTTGGAATTATAGAAACAAAGGCAAATGTATCCGGTGCTCCTGGTTACCGTTTTTATCCCAACCATGTAAAAGGAGAAGGCTTTTTTATTGCAGCATTCAAAAAAGAAAAAAGCTTACCCGCCGCGTATAAGCCGTTTAAATCTAAAGAAGCGGTTTTAGAAAAGCTTACTAAAAAAATGCAGGAGCAACTAGTACAGTATATTACGCTTGATAATAACACAGCAACCTTTTTGCAGTCAGGTATGATAAAAGCAATACCGAGTGTATTTGAAGCAAGTATTTTACAGTTGGCTTCACAATTATATATTAAAAAAGCGGGGGTGTCTGTGGGCGAGTTAAAAGGGCAAGATTTTATCCCTGCCCACGAACTTGCAGTAAGTTATTTACCGCTGGATAGTTTTAACGCTATTGATTTAGAAAAAGAGCAGGCGCTTTCGTATCTTCGAAGAGCCGAGTTTAGTTGTACGGTTCAAAAGGGATGGAGTTTGATGTGTTACAATGGACTTGGATTAGGGTGGGCTAAAATATTACCTAACCGAATTAATAATTATTACCCACAGGAGTGGCGTATTTTAAAAGCATAAATCATTGAATATGAAAAATAGATTTTTAGTTGCATTAGCTTCTTTGTTTTTTGTGGCATGTCATTCAAATGCTCAAAATATTGATGCTAATGCATTTGAGCAAAAATTAAATGCAGGCGGCGCACAGGTATTAGATGTAAGAACAGCAGGTGAGTTTATTGGAGGACATTTAAAAAATGTATTACAAGCTGATTGGACAGATAGGGAGCAGTTTGTTGAACGCACCAAACATTTAGATAAAAACAAAACATTATTGATTTATTGTGCAAGCGGTATAAGAAGTGCTCAAGCCGCGGCTTTTTTAAAACAAGAGGGATTTAGGGAAGTCATTAACTTACAAGGTGGTATTGCTGCTTGGAATGCGGCCGGAAAGCCAGTTGTAAGGCAAGAAGGCGTTGCAGAATTAACAAGCACTACATTTAATGCAACGGTGGCTAACAACCAAATTGTACTCGTGGATGTTGGCGCAGAGTGGTGTCCGCCATGTAAAAAAATGGAGCCGGTCCTTGAAACCTTGTCAAAAGAGTTGCAAGGAAAATTTACGCTTTTAAAAGTAGATGGCGGGCGTGACTTGACGGTTATGAAAGAAATAGGCGCATCGGTACTGCCAACATTTATGGTCTATAAAAACGGAAAACTCAGTTGGAAAAAAGAGGGCATTGTTACTTTGCAGGAATTAAAGGAAGCGCTTACTAAATAAATTCGTTCAGTTATTTATTGCGCGCTTGAAATGGTATAGCCTCTTAAAAAATCCCCCACTTGCATTCTTTTTTTACCTTCTAGTTGTAGATCTGTAATATGCAGGTATCCATCGGTGCAAGCAAATTTCAAATAGGTTTTGTTGTCTGTTAAAACAGATCCTGCTGGGCTTTGGTGGCTGCAAATTTCTTTTTGTGCTGCAAAAATTTTAAAAATCTTATCGTCCAGTTTAGTGAGTGCGCCCGGAAATGGCGATAGTCCTCTAATTAAATTAAAAACAGATTCTGCAGTATTATTCCAGTTAATGGTACAGGTTTCTGTAAATATTTTAGGAGCGTGTTTTAATAGATTTGCATCATTATTGATGATGTCTTCCTGGTCTTTTTCTAGTAGTGTATTGTTAATGATACCATGTAGTGTGGTTACTAAAAGATGAGCGCCAAGCACCATCATTTTGTCATGAATGGTGCCAGCAGTATCCACTTCTGTGATGGGTAATTTGTCTTGTAATAAAATATTGCCCGTGTCAATGGCCGCTTTTAATTTAAAGGTAGTAACCCCTGTTTCTTTTTCTCCATTGATTACCGCCCAGTTAATAGGCGCGGCACCTCTATAAGAAGGTAATAATGAGCCGTGCACATTAATAGTGCCCATGGGCGGCATATTCCAAACTATTTCGGGAAGCATTCTAAATGCTACTACTACAAATACATTTGCGTTTAAAGCTTCTAATGCACTTATAAATACAGGGTCTTTTAATTTAACAGGTTGTAAAACGGGTAGGTTGTTTTCTACAGCATATTTTTTGACAGCACTTTCTTGTAACTGAAGTCCACGGCCTGCTGGTTTATCAGGGGCTGTAACAACTGCACTAATGGTAAAGCCCGCTTTAACCAGTGCATCCAGTGATGCAACTGCAAATGGTGGTGTTCCCATAAAAACAATACGTGTATCAGCTGTATTCATATGTGGTGCGCTTATTCGAAATCGGTGTAAAGCAAATATTTTTTTCTGATGGCCTTAAATACATCTATGTCTTTTTTCCAACTAGCCCTAATTTCTTTTTCTGAAGCACCTGCAATGATTTGTTTTTGAAGTGCATCGTTACCGGCAAGTTTGTTAAAGAAATAATCGGTAGGCTTGCCTGATTTTGGTGTGATAAAAAACTTTTCTTTTTCAGGAAACAGTTTATATGCCTCTATTAAATAACTCAATTGAATTTTGTTATCTACTTTTTGTAACACTTTTTTATCTGTACCTGCAAGGTTCCATCCATAACAAAGTTGATCTTTTAATTTAGGCTCTTTAGCGCCGTCTCTACTTGTTGGCGTAAATGAATATAATGTTTTTGGTAAACTAGGATGCCCGAAAATAGCAAATGGAAAATCGGTGCCGCGGCCTTCGCTTAAAATGGTTCCTTCAAACAAACAGTTGCTGCCATACCAGTACACAGAAGCCATGGTGCCTAGATTAGGAGAAGGCTTAACCGGTAAAACGTACTTGCTTTTATGGGTGTAGTTTTTATTTTTTATGATGGTGATGTTTGGAAGTTTTGAAGCTGTCGCTGCTGCTTTTGCCCATTTTTCTCCAATGAGCATTTTTGCATATTCGCCCATGGTCATACCATATACCATAGGTATCGGTTGCATGCCTACAAAACTTTTATAAGCAGTGTCTAATACCGGCCCGTCTACATAAAAACCATTAGGGTTAGGTCTGTCCAGTATAATAAGCGGCTTGTTGTTTTCGATCGCTGAATTAATAAATTCTTCTAATGATGATATATAAGTATAAAAACGAGTACCCACGTCTTGTATATCAAAAAGCATCACGTCCACATCTTGTAAATCATCGGCGCTTGGTCTTCTTTTTTTACCATACAATGAAATTACAGGAATACCTGTTGCAGCATCTGTATAATCACCCACTTTTTCACCAGCATCAGCCGTTCCTCTAAAACCATGCTCCGGTCCAAAGGCTTTTGTAATATTCATGCCTAAGCTTACCAGTGTATCCACTAAATGCTTGTTTCCAATGGTAGCGGTATGGTTGGCAAATAAGCCAATTCTTTTACCTTTTAACTCAGGAAGGTACTCGCTGGTTTGATAAGCACCTGGCTTGATTTCTTGGCTAAAAGCATTCATACTCAGGGCGAAGGCCAGTATAAATAGGTATATTTTTTGCATGGGTGTGTTTTTTAGGACATTTACGCCCGAAAGTTACTCAAAAATACTTGCCAAAACCTCGTTTTTGGTTTGTACTTTTGCCGTTCGGCCCTGCCGAAATCTTTCAATTACAAATAAATAACATGCAACAAGTTAAAAAAGGTGATACTGTAAAAGTGCATTATCATGGTAAGTTAACAAATGGTTCAACTTTTGATTCTTCAGAAGGCAGAGAGCCACTTGAGTTTGAAGTTGGTGGCGGTATGGTAATTCCAGGCTTTGATGATGGTGTTACAGGTATGGCTATTGGCGAAAAAAAGACAGTAACGATTCCTGCAGATCAGGCTTACGGACCTAAGCAAGAAGAAATGGTTATGGAGTTTCCAAAAGACCGTTTCCCTGAAGACATGGTTCCTGAAATTGGTATGCAATTAAATATGAGTAATGGCAGCGGACAAAATTTCCCTGTTGTTATTGTAGAAGTAAAAGAAACAGCTGTTGTACTCGATGCGAACCATCCTTTAGCAGGTGAAACACTAATTTTTGATTTAGAATTAGTAGCTATCAATGGCGCTACTTCTATGATCATTATGCCATAGTATTTCAAATTAATTTTGAATAAAAAGAGCCGCTCTACCAAAGTAGAGCGGCTCTTTTTCGTACATTTAAAACCATGATGACAGCTTATAATTTTACGGTTACCGAACGTTTTTTACGTTATGTTCAAATTGATACACAAAGTGATCCAGCAGCTACTTGTTTTCCTAGCACTGCAAAGCAGTTACAACTTGCGCAGTTATTAGAAAAAGAATTGGGAGCTATGGGTCTTTCTAATGTTCATATTGACGCACATGGATATACCCACGCAACTATACCAAGTAATACAACCAAAAACGTACCGGTCATTTGTTTTTGTAGTCATATTGATACAGCGCCGGATTGCAGTGGCACAGGCGTCAAACCCATACTGCATAAAGGGTACACGGGGGCACCTATTATTTTACCTGATGATAATAGCCAGGTTATTACCACAGAAGCCTATCCGTATTTAAAAAATCATATTGGAAAATCTATTATTACAGCAAGTGGCACAACATTACTTGGTGCCGATGATAAAAGTGGTGTTGCCATTATTATGGATATGGCGCATTATTTAACAACACATCCAGATATTGAACACGGCGACATTAAAATATTATTTACACCCGACGAAGAAGTAGGTAGAGGTACTGAAAAATTAGACCTATCAAAACTAGGTGCTCATTTTGGATTTACACTCGATGGCGGTGAGCTGGGTAGTTTTGAAGATGAAACCTTTAGTGCAGACGCCGCTACCATCGTAATAGATGGTGTTAGCGCACATCCTGGATATGCAAAAGGTAAAATGGTGAATGCTTTAAAAATTGCTGCAGAAATTGTAGCGGCGTTACCAAAAGATGCTTGGTGTCCGGAAGCCACCAGTGGCAAAGAAGGTTTTGTACATCCAGTGGGTGTGCATGGTATTCAGGAAAAAGCAACCATCGAATTTATTGTACGTGATTTTGATACGGCAACACTGGCGGTGCACGAAAAAAAATTATTTGACCTAGCGCAAAATATTGTCTCCAAATATCCGGGTGCAACCATTACCAGTTCTGTAACGGAGCAGTACCGGAATATGAAAGAAATTATTGACCAGCACCCACATATTTCGGCGCTTGCAAAAGCGGCTTATGAAAAAGCTGGGCTCACCCTAGTTAAAGAGCCCATTAGAGGTGGGACGGATGGCTCCCGATTAAGTTTTATGGGCCTCCCTTGCCCTAATATATTTACCGGCATGCAGGCTATTCACAGCAAGCACGAATGGGTGGGGGTAACTGATATGGAGAAATCGGTAGAAGTACTCGTAAATATTTGTAATTTAAATACCAATAGCGTTAACGAAAAGTAATTTTATGTCTTCTAATACATTTGATGCGATTGTAATTGGCTCCGGAATCAGTGGCGGATGGGCTGCCAAAGAGCTGACCGAAAAAGGATTGAAAACATTGGTACTAGAAAGAGGTAGAGACGTTGTTCATTTAAAAGATTATCCAACCGCCACCAAAAATCCTTGGGAGTTTGCGCACCGTAATAAAAAATCCGCTGCATTTAAAAAAGAAAATCCCATCGTTTCTAAATGTTATGCATTTGGCGAATCGTCAGAACATTTTTTTGTAAAAGATGCAGAGCACCCTTACGTGCAAGAAAAACCTTATGATTGGATTAGAGGGTATCAGGTAGGAGGAAAATCTTTACTATGGGCAAGACAAACACAAAGGTGGAGTAAATATGATTTTGAAGGGCCTAAGCGTGATGGCTTTGCAGTAGACTGGCCTATCAGATACGAAGACATTGATGCATGGTATACCCACGTAGAAAAATTTGCTGGTATTAGCGGTAATAAAGATGGGTTGGATACACTACCGGATGGCGATTTTTTACCTCCTTGGGAAATGAATTGTGTGGAGGAAGAATTGGTCAATAAAATTAATACTACTTATAAAGATAGACGCGTTATTCAGGGTCGCTGTGCGCATTTGACAAAACCAAACCCAGTGCATTTGGAGCAGGGTCGTGGTCAGTGTCAGGCAAGAAGTTTATGCGAAAGAGGTTGCCCATTTGGTGGATATTTTAGTAGCAATGCATCTACACTTCCTTGGGCGCAAAAAACAGGAAATTTAACGCTACGTCCAAACTCTGTGGTGCATTCAATTATTTATGACGAGGCTACACAAAAAGCATCGGGGGTAAAAGTGATTGACGCTGTAACAAAAGAGGAGATTATATTTTATGCAAAAATCATTTTTGTAAATGCGGCTTGCATCAATACCAATTTGATACTATTAAATTCTGTATCCAAAAGATTTCCGAATGGTCTTGGAAACGACAATGGTTTATTAGGAAAGTATATTGCGTTTCATAATTATAGAGGAAGCATTACCGCCAATTATGAAGGTCATTTAGATCAGTATTATTATGGCCGTAGACCAACGCAGGTAATGATGCCTAATTTTAGAAACGTGCATAAACAAGAAACTGATTTTTTACGTGGGTACATGGTTTTCTTTGGTGCAAGTAGAGGCAAGGCAAGTGCAGATGGTGTTGGCGCGGCTTTTAAGGAAGCGCTCACAGAGCCAGGTCCATGGAGTATTTTTATGATGATGCAAGGTGAAACGATTCCAAAAGAAAGCAACCATGTGCGTTTGCATCCTACATTAAAAGACGTATGGGGTATTCCTCAAATTATTACCTCTGTTGATTATGATGACAACGACGAAAAATTATTGCAGGATTTTATAAAGCAAGGTAAAGAGATGTTAGAGAAAGCGGGCTGCACAAATATTGCTTCATATGATAGCAAGCAAGCGCCTGGCCTCGATATTCATGAAATGGGTGGCGTAAGAATGGGTAGAGATCCAAAAACATCTTTACTAAACGAGTGGAATCAAATGCACTTGTGCCAAAATGTTTTTGTAACAGATGGCGCTGCCATGACATCTACCAGTACACAAAATCCTTCGCTAACTTTTATGGCACTAACAGCACGTGCTGCTAATTATGCAGTGGCGCAAATAAAAAAAGGAGAACTTTAAAATAAAATATCTAAACTCATGTCAGATACCGCATACCTCAATACAAAAGCTACGGCAGGAAATACGTATGATGCCATTGTAATTGGATCTGGCATTAGTGGTGGATGGGCCGCAAAAGAACTCACCGAAAAAGGTTTAAAAGTTTTACTCTTAGAACGCGGTAAAGACCATCAGCATATTAAAGATTATAAAGGTGTTGATGATGATCCATGGGATACGCCACTCCGTGGAAGAACTAGTAAGGAACAGCAAGAAAAATATCCTGTAATTCATAGAGGATGGGCTGCCAACGAAAGAGTAATGGACGCCTGGACCAATGAAGAAGATTGTCCGTACACCGAGGTCAAACCTTTTACCTGGTGGAGAAGTTATAGAATGGGAGGTAGGTCATTACTGTGGGGTAGACAAAGCTACCGTTTAAGTGATTTAGATTTTGAAGCCAACGGAAAAGAGGGGGTTGGTGTTGATTGGCCTATTCGTTACAAAGACATTGCACCATGGTATGATCATGTAGAAAAATTTGCAGGTATTAGTGGGTCACTAGAGGGACTTCCGCATTTACCCGATGGTCAATTTTTGCCACCCATGGATTTAAACTGCGTAGAAAAAGATGTAGCTGCAAGAATTAAAGAAAAATTTAAAGGCGATAGGCATTTAATTATTGGAAGAGTTGCCAATTTAACAAAAGCCATCGAAGGACGCACCAATTGTCAATTTAGAAATAGGTGTTGGGAAGGTTGTCCATTTGGTGGTTATTTTAGTACGCAGTCTTCCACCATGCCAGCCGCTTTAAAAACGGGCAATTTAACCGTTAGGTCTTTTTCTATTGTTACTAAACTCTTATACAATAAGAATACTAAAAAAGCGGATGGGGTAGAAGTGCTTGATTCGGAAACCAATAAAACATACACGTTTAACGCTAAAATTGTTTTTCTAAATGCGTCTGCATTAAACTCTGCGTGGGTATTATTTAATACCGCTACAGATATTTGGCCAGGTGGTTTAGGAAGTAGCAGTGGCGAGCTTGGACATAATGTAATGGATCACCATTATAATTTAGGTGCGTCTGGAACCATCGAAGGCTTTGAAGATAAATATGTGTATGGCCGAAGACCCAACGGATTTTATATTCCAAGGTTTGTAAACATGGGTAATGATAAACGAAATTATTTACGTGGCTTTGGATACCAGGGCGGCGCAGGTAGAGAAGGTTGGAGTAGAGAAGTAGCAGAGCTTTCTATTGGCGCTGCTTTTAAGGAAGCCCTTACAGAGCCTGGTTCTTGGACCATTGGCGCAACCGGATTTGGAGAAATACTGCCGTATCACGAAAATAAAATATCATTAGACCCAATTAAAAAAGACAAATGGAATTTACCCGTGCTGTCTATGGATTGTGAACTAAAGCAAAACGAACTTGACATGCGTAAAGACATTGTTTCAGAATTAAAAGCAATGTTAGAAGTAGGTGGTGCAAAAAATATTTCAAGCTACGATAACGGACATGCTATTGGGCATGGTATTCATGAAATGGGTACGGCCAGAATGGGGAGAGATCCAAAAACCTCTGTATTAAATGGAAACAATCAGGTGTGGGATGCAAAAAATGTTTTTGTAACGGATGGCGCGTGTATGACATCAAGCGCCAATCAAAATCCATCACTAACGTATATGGCATTAACGGCGCGCGCTGCCAACTTTGCAGTAGAAGCATTAAAAAAGGGAGACATATAGTGTCTCCCTTTTTTGTTAGATGATTAATTTTAAACTTATTCGATAATCTGATCGGATATTTTTCCGGTAGTCTTATGTTTAAGAATTAATTTTTTAGCACCGTAATGCGTCATTTCTTCTTTAATTAAATAATGATCTGCATCGTATTCTACTAAATGGCTTTCTTTGGTAAGGCCTGTTTGTCCTCTCCAAATGTCTAGTTGTACGGGCTCCCATAATTTTGTTTTAGCTGACTTGTAAGCCGCGTCAATAATAGCGTTTACCACATAGCCGTCATAAAATGTTTCTTTGGGATCTACGCCTTTTTCCATGGCATTAAACATATCCATAAACATGTGGTTGTAGCCCAGTTCATTTAACTCATCACCTACTGGAAATAACCAGCCGCTATTGCTCTCTGCTTTTTCTGCAATATAGTCGCCACCTTTTCCGGTAGTAAACATATCAAAGCCGGTACGTAAAAAACTATTAATCCAAATAGTGCCTTCGGTACCCATTACTTCATCTCTTAAATCTAGGCCACCTCTAAAAGTCCAGCTTACTTCAAATTGACCAATGGCGCCGTTTTCATATTTTACAAGTCCAATGGCATGGTCTTCTGCATCGATGGGTTTTACTTGCGTATCTGCCCAGCACATCACCTCTATAGGTTTTATGTCTTTACCAATATAACCACGTGCAATTTCGATACAGTGGCAACCTAAATCTAAAATACAGCCACCACCTGCTTGTTCTATATCCCAAAACCATTCGCTGTGTGGGCCAGGATGTGTTTCTCTAGATTTAGCCCATAATATTCTACCCAGTGCACCATCTTTAACAGACTGCGTTGCTTTAATAAATTTAGGCGTGTATACAAGGTCTTCTAGGTAACCATTAAAAATACATGCTTCCTCTACCGCAAGTAACATACGCTTTGCCTCTGCTGCATTACGGCCAAGTGGCTTTGTGGTCATCACGGCTTTTTTATGTTTACAACAAAGCATCACTGCTGCTTCATGTAAATTATTAGGAAGTGCAATACATACAATGTCTACACTTGGATGTGCAATGGCTTCCTCCATTTCGGTGGTCCAGTGTGCACATGCATAATCTTCTGCAAACTTTTTTGCAGACTCTTCTCTACGAGAATAAATAGAAACTACTTTATCCCTACTTCTGTAACCTTGTAAAGCTTCGGCATAAAAACGGCCAATAAAGCCGGAACCTAACATAGCAATGTTTTTCATGATCTTTTAATTACGCAGCAGCAAGCTGCTTTTTTTCTTTGAAAAATAATACAAATAATACGAGTACAATACTTGCAATAACGGCAGGATACAACCAAATGGTTTCCCAAATATGTTGTTGTGTAGTAACGCCATTAATAGTAGTGCTTTGGTTGTAGGCATTTGCTACATAGCCACTATAATTAGTGCCAATAAACATACCTACGCCATAGGTTGCAAATGTAAATAAGCTTTGCGCAGCATTTTTAATTTTTTCGCCAGCCATTTTTTCTGTGTACATATAACCTGTTACAAAAAAGAAGTCATAACAGATGCCGTGTAATATAACGCCAGCATATAATAGCCACTCCGCATCCATATTGCCGTATGCAAAACAGATATAACGAATAGCCCATGCTGCCATGCCTAATACGAGCATTTTTTTAACACCCAGTCTGTAAAATAAAAACGGGATGGTGATAATAAATAAAGCTTCTGACATTTGCCCCATTGTCATTTTAGCGGCGGTATTAGAACCCCAAAACTCTCCTAAAAATGAACCCGCAAATCCGTAGTAAAATGATAGGGGAATACAAATTAATATAGCGGCAATAAAAAATAATAAAAACGATCTTTCTTTTAAAAGCACAAAAGCATCTGCACCAAAAATGGCACCAAATGATGTATTGTTAGCTGTAGATTTTGGTGGTGTATTAGGGAGAATAAAACTAAATATGCCTAATAGTGCAGAAGCACCAGCAGCAATAATAAATGTAGTTTCTCCTTCGCCAATGGCAAGTTTAGAAATCACAAGACCCGCTACAATCCAACCCAGTGTACCAAAAACACGTATCCAAGGAAACTGTTTGCCCGGATCACTCATTTGTGCAAATGCAACACTATTGCTTAAAGCAATGGTTGGCATGTATAGTAAAGAATAGGCAAGTATCACCCAGTAAAAAGAAGTGGTAGCCGTCATTTTAGTAGCATAGAATAAGAGCGCAGCACCAATAATGTGCAGGATACCCATAATTTTTTGTGCAGCAAAAAAACGGTCTGCAATCATGCCTACAAAAAAAGGAGAGAGCATGGTAGCAATAGCACCAGCGCCATAGGTAGCGCCTTTAGCAAGGTCTACAACATTTTGACCTTCTGCTTTAAATAGGCTATCCATGTATGGGCCCATTGTTACATACCAGGCGCCCCAAATGTAATATTGTAAAAACATCATGGCGGCTAGCATGATTCCTGTTTTCATTTTCATAAGCAAATTGTTAATCGTTTTTCTTACATTAGGGTTCAATTTAAGTAATTTTCAAACGTTATTTATGAAAAATAAATCAAACCTTTTTCGCATTGCTTTCTTATTCATGGCACTCGGTATTATGGGAGCTGTTTCAGCAGCCGTAAATCCTCCAAAGCAGGTTAAAATATTGGTATTTTTTGAAACAAAAGGCTTCTACCATAGTTCTATTCCGGTAGCTGTTGCGGCGCTTCAAAAATTAGGTCAAAGCAATAATATGTTAGTAGATACGACATCCGAGTCAGCTACTTTTTTACAACCAGATTTAGATACCTACAGTGCTATTGTTTTTATGAGCACCACTGGCGATGTTTTTAATGAAGTGGAGCAAACGGCGTTTAAAAAGTACATCAATAATGGCGGAGGCTTTGTGGGGATACATGCAGCTACCGATACAGAGTATGGATGGCTTTGGTACAATCAATTGGTGGGTGGTTATTTTAAAAGTCATCCTAAACAGCAGGAAGCAGTATTAAATGTTGTAGATGGCAGTCATAAGTCTACCAAACATTTACCTGCGCAGTGGAAACGTTTTGACGAATGGTACAATTTTAAAGACATGCAACCAGGTTTACATATCCTCATTAACATCGATGAAAAATCATATGAAGGTGGTGAAATGGGCGCTTCGCATCCAATGGCCTGGTACCATAAATTTGATGGTGGTAAAGCGTTTTACACCGAGCTTGGGCATACCAACGAATCATTTTCAGACCCTGTATACCTAAAGCATATATTAGGGGGTATTCAGTATGCGGCTAAATAGCGCTAAATAGCGGCAAGGGCCTGTGTGATATCTGCTAGTATATCATCTTTATGTTCAAGTCCTACACTGATTCGAATAAGTCCGGGTGTAATGTTTACGGCTAACCTTTCAGCTTCTGAAAGTTTTGCATGCGTAGTGCTTGCAGGGTGAGAAGCGATACTTCTAGTATCTCCAAGATTTGCTGTTAAGGACAACATTTTTAATTGGTTTAAAAATGTTTTTCCGGCTTCTAGTCCACCTTTTAATTCAAAGCAAACAATGCCACCCCCATTTGTCATTTGCTTTTTAGCAATGGCATGTTGTGGATGGCTCGCTAAAAAAGGATAACGCAGTGTTGTAATGGCTGCATGATTTTCCAATGCCTCTGCAATAAATAAAGCGTTGGATGCATGTCTTTCCATACGAACATCTAATGTTTCGATGCTCTTACTTAAAAGCCATGCATTGAATGGAGAAAGTGCAGGTCCTGTGCTTCTGCAAAACAGATAAATATTTTTGATGAGTTCTTTTTTGCCAACGACCGCGCCACCTAATACACGACCCTGGCCATCTATCCATTTAGTTGCAGAGTGCACTACTAAGTCGGCACCAAAGTCTATGGGGCGTTGGTTTACGGGAGTTGCAAAACAATTATCAACGTTTAAAATAAGGTTGTGTTTTTTAGCAACCCTGCCAATCATTTCTAAATCTAAAATATCTAATCCTGGGTTGGTAGGTGTTTCTAAATAAATCATTTTTGTTGCTGGTGTAACTGCTGCTTCCCACTCAGCTTCTGTAGCTGTAGCTAACACATACGACGTTTCAATGCCATAATTAGGAAGGTATTTTGTAATCACGGTATGTGTGCTACCAAAAATAGAATTACAAGAAAGTAAATGGTCGCCTTTTTTTAATAGCGCCATAAAAGATCCAAAAACAGCACTCATCCCAGACGCTGTTGCATACCCAGCTTCGGCACCTTCTAGTGCGCAAATTTTATCTGTAAATTCTTGCACATTGGGATTGCTGAATCTGCTATAAATATTATCATCGGTTTCATCTGCAAAAGCAGCGCGCATACTTTCTGCATCATCAAAACAAAAGCTACTCGTCAAATAAAGTGGACTGCTATGTTCCATTTCATTTGTTTGCGTGGTTCTAATTCTTATGGCGTCTGTTTGCGGCTTTGACATAGTATGTATTGATGCTTTGCAGCAAAGGTAAGGTTCATAAACAACCTACCGCTGCAAGCTTTCTAAAATATTTTATGTCTAGTGATTAACTTGTAGTTATTTTGTACCACATGCAGTCTCAAACTCAATACCTCGAATACAAACAGCCGTTCGTTTTAGAATGCGGCGAGGTATTGCCTAGCTTAACCATTGCCTACCATACTTATGGAACGCTAAATGAAGCGGGCACCAATGTGGTGTGGGTTTGTCATGCCTTAACTGCAAATGCTAATGCATCTGATTGGTGGAAGGGTTTGGTAGGAAATGACTCGCTTATTAATGAACAAGATTATTTTATTGTTTGTGCAAATTTCATTGGCTCTTGTTATGGATCTACTGGCCCATTAACAGAAAACCCAAATACAGGTGCTCCTTACTATTCAAGTTTTCCTGCAGTAACCATTAGAGACATGGTTAAAGCGCATATCATTTTAAGAGAAGCGCTTGGTGTTCATTCCATTGCTTTATTAATGGGTGGCAGTATGGGTGGATATCAAGTACTTGAATGGGCTTTGTATGAACCATCGCGCATTCAAAAATTATTTTTAATAGCGACATCGTCTACAGAGAGTGCATGGGGTGTTGCAATTCATACCGCACAACGTTTAGCTATTGAAGCTGATCAAACATGGAATACCATGGATGCAAATGCTGGTGCTGCCGGCTTAAAAGCTGCGCGTGCTATTGGCATGTTAACTTACCGTAATTATGCCATTTTTAAAGAAGCACAAACCGATGCTGATTCCGAAAAAATAGATGGTTATAAAGTATCTTCTTATATCAACTATCAAGGCGATAAGCTCGTCAATAGATTTAATGCCTATTCTTATTGGCTACTCACCAAATCGATGGATAGCCATCACTTATCTAGAGGAAGAGGATTGGATGTAGCGCAGGTTTTAAAAAGCATTACAATTCCAACACTAGTCATTGGTCTTAAAAGTGATATTTTATGTCCACTAGAAGAGCAGCGTTTTATGGCGGCTCATTTGTCCAATGCACAGCTCGTAGAAATAGATTCGAGCTACGGACATGATGGTTTTATTATTGAAACCAAACAAATAGCTACGCATCTCGCCCCTTTTTTACAATAAATTTTTATTTACTGCGGATGGTAAATGCTTTTTGCATTTTTATACACTTCCTCTTTGTTTAAGGTCATCTTTTTTGTTTGCTGACGTGTAAACATTTCCATTTGGTCAGTGTAGTGCGGCGAATCTTTTTTGGCAGATGCTCCGTATACATTGAGTGATTCTATTTGAGGGCCGTCTTTTGTAAACCTTACCAGCTCTATGTATGCGTCTCCCTGGTTGCCTTTCCATTTGCCATCTTTGTAAGGGATCGAGTACATAGGGGCAAGTACATCCGGTAACCCTGGAAGTGGAATTTCTTTACTGCCACGAACTAGTTTTTGGACTTCTCCAAGTGCAATATTTGTTTTGCCAAAATCTTTTAGCATGGTTTGTTTTGCTTCTCGTAATAGCTGTGCGGCAAGTATTTTACTAATCGATTTATTTTGTAAGTAAAGCGCTTTGTTTTTATTAGCAGCTGCTTGCACAAAAAAGAATGTGCCTGCGCCAATACTCTCTGCATCTGAATTTCTATTCCAGTTACCTAGTTGCGTAATAATATCTGCAATATCAGGGAATTCTGTGCTGTTCAATAAAAACACCGTGTCAATTTTGCTAGGAAAATAAAACGAAGATGGAAATTGTCTGTCAAATTTGATGCGCTTGAAATCTTCGTAACTTATTTTATTGAGTGGTTTAATAAGTTCATCAAAACGCATGCTCCTGTTGTTTTCTAGCGTTTCGTAACCCATGGTTACATCTATTACACTTGGATTATCGGTGCCAAATGTGCTATGGAAAGGAGAGTGGTTGGTGTTATATACATAACCCGATTTTGGTTGCAGCACCTGCGGTAAATTAGATAGTGGGTGAAGGTCTGTCCACAGTGTTTTACTGGTGTTGCCTGGAAGCGTTGTTTTCCAATTGTAGTTTTTGTCTCTTACCGGAATACGGCCATTGCTAATATAAAATATAGTATCGTAACGATCGGCGTATACAATGTTGTAACCAGGAATGGCTAACATATTTAATGCGCTTTTAAATTCTGTAAAGTTTTTTGCTTTGTTAAAAGCATACCACTGCTCGAGTCCTCTAATATCCATTTGTGCAGGCATGCGAATTGAAAAAACACCTCTTGGTGTGATAATGGTTGGGCCGTATTTACTCCAATATGCTTTTTTGCTTAAAGGTGCTATAACGCCAGCAATTTTTACTTTTAGTGGCGCTGTTTTTACTTCTAGTGTTTCCCATTTGCCATCAAATTTGTATTGCAATTTGTTTTTAGGATTCATTTCTAATTGATACACGTCTAATTTGTCAGGGGCATTTACGGTATGGGCCCATCCTAAATATTCGTTGCAGCCATGTAAGATGCAGGGAGCGCCCGGAAAATTAGCGCCAATTATATTCCAGCCATCTTCGCTATTTAAATGTGCTTCATAAAAAGCTACAGGTCCTTCCAGGGGTTGATGTGCATTGATATCTAAGTATACCTGACCGTCGGTGGTTTTGGCGCTATTAAAGGCAAAGGCATTGCTACCCTGCGTTTTATAATTTTCGAGTAGTGGAACCGTGCCACCAAAAATGGAATTTAATGCTTTGTCGGTACCAGATAACACGCATAGTTGTAGTACCGAATATTGCACCATGTCTTTTGGGGTAACCGGAAATATTTTTTTGAGCATCACTTCTTTGGGGTGCGCTGCTGCATATGCATTGAGCCCAGCGGCGTAGCCTTCCAATAATTTTTTAAATGCGGGACTTAAATCGGACTCGTATTTTGCTTCTACAAGTTCTGGAATGCGTAATAAGTGAATGATATAATCTATCGAAGCTCCTTTTTTACCTTGGTACTGCGCTAACATAGATTTGCCCGCCATTAATGATTGATGGATGGTACCAAAATCATCTTCTGCATGTGCCCAAGCAAGGCCGTATGCTACATCCGGATCGGTTTTGCCAAAAATATGTGGTACGCCAAAGCTGTCCCTGATAATATCAATTTTTGCTGGGTTTATTTGCGCGCCTAATTGGTAGGGTATTGCTGCAAGGCCAATCAAAAAGCAGGTAATAAGGAGGCGATATTTTTTCATATAAATTATTGTAAGCTAGTATAACAAGATAATGGGTAAAGTGTTTAGTATTTTATAGTGGCGTATCTTTGAATTAAAATATATACCATGTCTATTTTTAAGCAATTAAAAGAATATCTATTTATTTCAAAAAGAGACCCCAATGAGCCGCGTACTCAATGGATGAAATACATGCATGGTATGAACCGGATTTCGCTGTTTATGTTTTTGATGGCGGTGCTTATTATTTTATTTAAGTCGCTGATATTACCCCTCATCAATAAATAGTTTTGGTCCTGCAAGTGCTACAATTTCTTTAGCCACTTTTGCAGAAGCGTCTTCGCCACCTGCTGCGAGCAGTGCATGTAATGACTGGTAGTTATTCATCACCTCTTTTCTATGCTCCTCGTTTTCTGTGATATTACGCAGTGCATTTGTTAATTGCTGCTCCGTCAGATTTTCTTGAATAATTTCACGAACAATTTCTTTATCCATAATTAAGTTCACTAAAGAGATGAACTTAATTTTTACTAGTCTCTTTGCAATTTGGTAAGAGAACTTACTGGTTTTGTAGCACACGACTTCAGGAACTTTAAATAGGGCGGTTTCAAGCGTTGCGGTACCACTTGTTACGAGCGCTGCATCTGCTATTGTGAGTAGGTCGTACGTGCTGTTTTTAATGAGTGTGACATTGGAATATCCCATTAAAAAGCGGTTGTAAAATGGAGCGTCTTGCCCAGGTGCTTGAGCTACCATAAATGTATAACCCGGAAAATGTGGCGTTACACTTAGCATGATCGGCAGCATTTTAATGATTTCTTGTTTTCTACTGCCTGGTAGTAATGCAATTACTTTTTTATTGTCTGTGGCAAGTGGGGTATTGCTTGTAAAGGATTCAATCACACGTAAGAGTGGATGGCCTACATAGGTAACATCCCAATTCCATTTATTTTTAAAATAATCTTTTTCAAAAGGAA
>CAMCDT010000017.1:0-36926 GCA_945873615.1 Sediminibacterium ginsengisoli
CTTTTAGAGATTATATTTGCAACCCCTTAGGGTAATGGCTGCGTAGCTCAACTGAATAGAGCATCTGACTACGGATCAGAAGGTTTTAGGTTTGAATCCTAACGCGGTCACAAAGCCTCACAGAAATGTGAGGCTTTTTTTATGCAGTAACCCTATGGCGCCTGCACGAAGTGCAGGCAATGGCTATTATGCGCGGCGTTGCCAAAGGCATAAGTAAGCGCGTGATAGCCACTCGCCAGACGCGAAAGCGTCAAGGCGCCATAAAAAAAACATTTGTAAAAAAAGTCGAGAAACTTGTGAGGCTTTGCGTAAGCCCACTACGAAAGGAACGAGCGAACGAAGTGAGCGAGCATCCTAAAAGCAAAACCACACAAATTCCTTACATTCGCGCAAATAACATCCTCAACAAGCAACCATGAAAAACGAGAAAGACCTTATTGCACGAAGTGGTAAAACCTGCGAACTTTGTAAATCAACTGCTAACTTAAGTGTATACGAAGTTCCCACAAACAATGAAGAAGGTATTCTCATTTGTGCAAAATGCACGGCTCAAATCAATAAAAAAGAAGAACTAGATAGTACGCACTGGGCTTGTTTACATGAAGCGATGTGGAGTGAGGTTCCAGCGGTACAAGTTGTAAGCTGGCGTTTATTAAATAGATTAAAGGATCAAAGTTGGGCTGCAGATGCACTTGACATGATGTATTTTGATGATGATACGATGGCTTGGGCAAAATCAACTGGTGATCATGAAAATGATGGCAGTGTAGATTTACACAAAGACAGCAATGGCATGATATTACAAGATGGCGACACCGTTGTACTTACAAAATCTTTAGATGTAAAAGGTTCTACACTCAATGCCAAACTAGGTACTGTGGTTAAAAACATTAGACTGGTAGCAGACAACACCGAGCAAATTGAAGGAAAAATTGAAGGACAAACCATTGTTATCCTCACAAAATATCTAAGAAAAGGCTAATTAAAAATAAAGCAAACTCCCACTTAGTTTTCCGTTACTCAGCGAGATAGCAGGGGCAGGCAGTTTGATGAAGTTTAAAAATGTAAGTACGCCCCTCACCCATTTTTTATTTGTTTTGATGCGGTCAAAATCTACATCAATAGACAAATAATATTGGCGACTTCTTTTTAAATCAGGACGTGCGTATGTATAACTCGCAGCTGGTGTATGAACGATCCATTTGTTTTCGTAACCCCCAAAAGTATTGTTTACTCCATATCCGGCAGCGATGTTTAACCATTTAGGCGCTTTAGCTTCCGGCCAAATACTTTTTACATTGGCACTTAACCAAATGGTTTGTGCATTGTAATCTTTTAAAAAACGTTCAGGTAAGGATTTTCCAAAATAACTATTGGCGCGGGCTTGCAGCATGGGATCTGTATAATTATTATAGTGCACACTATATTTTAAACGAAATTTTTGTTCTTTCCATTTGAGCTGCTGCGCACTCCATAATAAAACCCCTGCTGTATTTGCAGTAACGTCATACCAACTCCATCCCCAGTTTGCCGAAAAACCATCCATTGTCTCAATGATGGTTAAATATGATAAGCTTGTTAATGCTGACAGTACCACAGCTTTTTTTTCTGAGATACCTGTCCAGCCCCAACCTTTATGACTGATGCGTGCAAGGTTATAACTCGAATAAAAATGACCTACTTTATCCATTTGAAGCCACTCTTTACCGTCATTGTAAAATTGAAAACGACTTCTTGGATAATTGGCATACCAGGTTTTGTTGAGCGATATAAATGATGCGCCATAACTAGCTCCAAATATAGAAGCCACCAACCTAACTCTTTTTGCTTTAGTTACCGAATCGATAGCAGCTTGTTCCTGTGCAGTAGCCACAAAAAACAACATGAAACAAACAAGCATTAACAATAAATGACGCATACTATATTTTAAAAGCCTAAATTTAGTGCGAAATTAATTACCCGCATGAAATTAGAGCTTTGGTCTGTTGGCAAACCGCACGAATCGTATGCTAAAATGGGCATTGATGACTTTTCCAAGCGCATTACTAATTATTTTCCGGCTAGCTGGCATATTATTAGCCCACCCAAAAATGCGGGTAGTTTATCTGAAGCGGCTCTAAAAAAAGCAGAAGCGGCCATTATATTACAGGGCCTAGACCCTTCCGATTATTTGGTGCTACTAGATGAAAGAGGACAAACTTTTACGTCGCCCAAGTTGGCTAGTTTTTTGCAACAGAGGGCCAACGAGAGCAGCCGAAAAATTGTTTTCTTAATTGGAGGCGCTTATGGTGTAGATGAAATTATTTTTTCAAGAGCTAATTTTTGCTGGAGCTTATCACCACTTGTATTTCCGCACATGCTGGTAAGACTTATTTTAGCGGAGCAGGTTTACCGCGCTTGTACCATTTTAAGAAACGAAAAATATCACCATAACTAATTTATGTATACCATAACCCTCACCCTTTTAGCCATTACTGTTGCCCTTTCTTTATTTGGTTTTGCCAATAAAAAAGTAATCAACGATTTTATATTTTATCCGCCAGCTATTAAAAACGACAATGAGTGGTGGCGCTTTATTACCAATGGTTTTATCCACGCCGACCTTGGGCATTTAGCATTTAACATGTTTTCATTTTACATGTTTGGCGATTTTGTAGAAAAATATTTTATTGTTTTATTTAATGAAAAAGGGAAAGCATTGTATTTAGCTATGTACCTGACGGCGCTCATTGTATGTCTCATTCCCACCTATATCATGCAGCGTAATAACAAACAGTACAGAAGCCTTGGCGCCTCCGGCGCCGTATCGGCAGTGGTATTTGCGGGCGTGTTTTTAGAACCTACTATTAAAATTGGACTCTTTATCATCCCACCCATTATACCAGGTTTTATTTTTGGCCCACTTTATTTACTCCTAACCGTTTATATGTCTAAAAGAGGTGGTGACAATATCAACCACTCGGCTCACTTTTGGGGATCTGTTTGGGGTGTAGGATTTTTAATTATTGCGTGTAAATTTTTTCCTGGCTTTGATCCCATTCAAAATTTTATAAGCCAGGTGTCAGCTTATTTGCATTTATAATGCAGTAGGCAAATAGGCAAGTTTAACAGCGGCACTAGATGCAGGCGTTAATTTAAAGCGGTTGTCTATACGGTAGCCAATAACCCATACAATGCGGTTGTCTGATACCAGCACCCACACTTTTTCTTTGGCTGTTTTAGAAAGCTTAAGATCAATAAAAAATTTACTGAGCTTCTTTTTCTTTTGCATGCCCAGTGGGTAAAAATAATCGCCGGTAGCAGCGGGGCGCAAAATAAGCGGAAATTGTAAGGCAGCAGCATCCACCAAACAGGTATTGTTATCAGCAGCTTCTGGAACCTGAGCCGCCGTATTTTGCAACCCAAGTGTTCCACCCGGAAAATTTACGGATGCATCATTTTGATCCACCACAACTACACTCGTATTTGTAGCAGTAGCTAGCGGCGCCAAAATCATCCAGTTTCTATTTTTAATTAGGCGGTGCGTTGGAGAAATTAAAACCGCGCCATTATGAGCACTTAAAAGTTTTATTGCTTCTGGCATTTGAGCAGCTGTAAATCCATATGGGTACAACATTTCAAAAGTAATGGTATCCAGTGGCTTTGCTTTTTGCCACATGAGTACGGGTATATGAATTTCATTGCCATTGATAAATTGCAGTTTGCCTATTAGTTTTTGCATGGCCGCTTTATACACTTCCGATACTTCTCTTAAATGCTTAATGGTATGCAAAATATTATGTTCAGCCTGCGGATATACTTCCTGCACAGCTGGCAATATTTGATGCCTAAAAAAGTTACGGGTATATTTATCACTCGCATTAGAACTGTCTTCAACAAATGCAATACCCACTTCTTTGGCGTAGTCAATAATTTCTTGTTTGTGAAAAATAAGTAGCGGGCGTAATAAGCGCTCATTTACTTTATAGGGCTCTATGCCCGTTAAACCGGCGATACCCGTACCTCTGCAAAAATGCATGAATACCGTTTCAATATTATCATTGGCGTGATGTGCTGTAATTACAACAGTATTAAAAGTAGCAAACCATGCATAACGCAAAACTCTGGCTGCTTCCTGAATAGATATTTTATGCGCAGTAGCATACACCTCTGTATCAAAATGCTTACAAGAAAATGGAACATCTAAAGTAACGGCTAGGTTTTTTACAAAGGCTTCATCCCTATCACTCTCCGCTCCTCTTAGTTTAAAATTGCAGTGGGCTATTTCAAAATTGATGCCAGCACCTTTTAACAAGTGCGCAAGCACAACACTATCAGCACCACCACTAACAGCAAGCACAAAATGGCCATCCTTACTAAATTGAGGAAAGGTTTGAGCCCAGTGTTTATTAAACCTAGCTTGCAAGTGCATATGCTATGCTCCTTTTTTTACTTCTTTAGCCCAAGTATCTTTTAATCCTACCGTTCTATTAAATACCAGTTTTGTTGGGGTGCTATCTTTATCGGCACAAAAATATCCTTTGCGCAAAAATTGAAAACCAACGCCCATGCTGTCATTTAATAATGCAGGCTCTGCGTAGGCATGCGGCACAACCGTTAAAGAATCTGTGTTGATATAAACTTTAAAATCACCTTCGGCAGCAGCAACATCTTCTACATTAAATAAACGGTCGTATAAACGAACCTCAGCAGGTATAGCATGCGCAGCACTTACCCAGTGAAGTGTTCCTTTAACATGAATACCAGATGTATCTGAACCACTCTTACTTTCAGGGATATACGAGCAGTGAAGTTCTGTTACATTGCCGTTGGCATCTTTTACAAAATCGTCGCACTTAATAATGTACGCACTTTTTAAACGCACCATTTGACCAGGTGCTAGTCTAAAGTATTTTTTTGAAGGCTCTTCCATAAAGTCGTCACGCTCCACAAAAATTTCTTTGCTAAACGGCACTTCTCGTGTACCTCCATTTGGATCTTCTGGATTATTTTCTGAATGAAGTATTTCACCCTCACCTGTGTAGTTAGTGATGATCACTTTTAAGGGATCAAAAACCACCATGCGGCGCACGGCCGTTTTATTTAAATCTTCACGCACACAAAATTCAAGTAAACTAATATCGATTAAGTTATCACGTTTTGCGATACCAATACGGTCGCAAAATTCTCTGATAGCCGCTGCAGGGTAACCTCTACGGCGCATACCAGAAATGGTAGACATGCGTGGATCATCCCAACCTGTTACGTGGTTTTCTTGCACCAGTTGTAATAATTTACGCTTACTCATAACTGTATAGGTCATGTTTAAACGCGCAAACTCGTATTGCTTAGATGGAAATATCGATAGCTTTTCTATAAACCAGTTGTACAGTTCTCTGTGTGGAATAAACTCTAGCGTACAAACTGAGTGTGTAATATTTTCGATGGCATCACTTTGTCCATGCGCAAAATCGTACATCGGATAAATGCACCATTTGTTACCTGTTCTATGGTGATGCGCGTGTTTAATTCTATAAATAATAGGGTCACGCATTAGCATGTTACTACTTGCTAAATCAATTTTAGCGCGTAATACTTTTTCGCCATCGGCGTATTTACCAAGGCGCATGTCTTCAAAAAGTTGCAAATTTTCGGCTACGGTTCTGCTCCTATAATCATTTGGAGTACCTGCCTGTGTAGGTGTCCCTTTTTGGGTAGCAATTTCTTCGCTGGTACTATCATCTACATAAGCAAGTCCCATTTCAATTAAGCGAACGGCAAAGCCATGTATTTGATCAAAATAATTAGAAGCGTATAATTCTTCTGCCCAATTAAAACCAAGCCATGTAACATCGTTTTTAATACTCTCTACGTATTCTGTTTCTTCTGTAACAGGGTTGGTATCATCAAAACGCAAATTGGTTTTTCCGCCATATTTTTGAGCCAAGCCAAAATTCAAACAAATACTTTTAGCGTGGCCAATATGTAAATAACCATTGGGCTCTGGCGGAAAACGCGTTACGATCGACTGGTATTTGCCAGCCGCTAAATCTGCTTCTACAATTTCTTCTATAAAATTCAAACTCTTTTCTTCAGACATGTATCAGTTTTTACCCTACAAAGTTACGCTAAAATCTACGCTATAAGGCGTATGAAGCTATAATTTGAGTAGCCGTTACCATATCGGGGTGCATGAGCCTGTCTACAGCCACAAAAGATACTTTTTCACGGAGTGTTGCTACAAGTTTTTCGACTGGTTCCGAGCTTTTAGCGGGCCTTCTAAATTCAAGTGCTTGTGCCGCACTTAATAATTCTATGGCGAGTACTTTTTCTACATTATCAATCACACGAAGACATTTTGTTGCTGCGTTGGCACCCATGCTTACATGGTCTTCTTGGTTATTAGATGACGAAATACTATCTACAGATGCCGGCGTACAAAGTTGTTTGTTTTCACTGACAATGCCTGCTGCAGTATACTGCGGAATCATAAATCCAGAATGAAGCCCTGGGTCTTTTACTAAAAATAAAGGAAGGCCTCGCTGACCACTTAATAACTGATAAGTTCTGCGCTCCGAAATATTAGCTAGCTCACTCATGGCAATGGCTAAATAATCGAGTGAAATAGCAAGTGGTTGTCCATGAAAATTGCCACCACTCACAATTAAATCTTCGTCAGGAAAAACATTGGGGTTGTCCGTTACCGAATTTATTTCACGCATAAAAATATCAAGCACATGATTAAAAGCGCCAATGGTAGCACCATGCACCTGAGGTATACATCTAAACGAATATGGATCTTGTATTTGTTTATTGGGATCATTAGCGATGCTACTACCTGCTAAATAATCACGCATTTTTTTTGCAGTAAGCACCTGACCTTCATGTGCCCGAATGCTATGTATTTGCGGGTTCAAAGGCTCTGTAGTACAATTAAAAGCATCAAAAGAAAGTGCAGCAACCAAATGCGCCATTTCAATTAAATGCTCAGCTTTTTGTAAACAATACATACCATAAGCACTCATAAATTGAGTGCCGTTAATAAGCGCCAACCCTTCTTTACTTTGTAATTTTATAGGACTCCAATTATAGCGGTCCATAATACTTGCTGTACTATGTTTTACGCCATCAATGGTTACTTCTCCAAGTCCTAAAAGTGGTAAACTCAAATGACTCAATGGCGATAAATCACCAGAAGCGCCAAGGGAACCTTGTGTAAATATAACAGGAAGCACCCTGTTGTTATACATTTCCAACAAACGTTTAACCGTATCAATTTGCACGCCACTATACCCATAACTCAACGACTTAATTTTTAGCATGAGCATGAGTTTCACAATGGGCTCCGGCACCTGCTCACCAAGTCCGCAGGCATGTGAAACAATTAAATTATATTGGAGTTGCTCTATCTGAGAATCGTCGATGGTAATGTTTTGTAAAAAACCAAAACCCGTGTTAATGCCGTAATAATTTTTATCTTTTTGGGCCATTTTTTGATCCAAAAAAGCGCGGCATTTGATTATTTGATCATGCGCATCAAAAGTGATGGACACATCCTGATCATGCGTTAATAAATTTTTTACCTGGCTAAAATGGAGCCATTTTTGGTCTAATGGCAAATAATTGTAACTCACAAGCATTCGTTTGATGCAAAGTAAAGACTTTTAAAAAAACGGACACAACTAATTGGGCTCCTTAGGAATACCATGAATTCTTTTGAAATTATGGCCATTTTTTCTTTATTTTGCGCCACTCTATTAAGGACCGGTAGCTCAGCTGGATAGAGCAACTGCCTTCTAAGCAGTAGGTCATTGGTTCGAATCCAATCCGGTTCACAAAGCCCCAAACACCTATTTTTGGGGCTTTTTCATGCCATTTCCTTACCAATTGCCATTTATTTTCCCGACATTTACAAGGTATGTTAACCGCCCGTACCTACTTATTATTGAGTTGTTTATCTCTATTTATGGGGGTATTTCAGGTATTAGGTCAGGGCTGCCCACCTAATATTGGCTTCGAAAATGGAAATTTAGGTAGTTGGGACGCTTTTGACGGTTCTATTGCTCGCTCCAATGGTGCCTTAAATATGATACTAGGAAGCCCGCAAGACGGCAAACATACCATTATCACCAACTTTCCAGGTACTACCGCCAAAGACTATTATGGTGGCTTTCCTACCAGTTGCCCCAATGGTAGCGGGTATTCATTAAAACTTGGAAACGACCAAACCCAAGCAGAGGCACAAGGGGTTTCCTACACTTTTACAGTCCCTTCTACGGAGGGTGATTATAGTATCATCTATAATTACGCGGTTGTATTTGAAAACCCTGCTGGCCATCAAGATTGGGAACAACCAAAATTTATGGTCAAGGTTTTTAATGTTACCGATAACAAATATGAAACCTGTGGTGCGTTCGAATTTATTTCGGCACCCAACTTACCAGGCTTTAAAGAATCAACCGTTAAAAGAACAGTCTTCTACAAAGAATGGGCCCCTATTACTTTAAAACTTCCTGGATATCAGGGTAAAACCTTAAGGCTCGAATTTACTACCAACGATTGTTCGAGAGGTGGTCATTTTGGTTATGCCTATTTAGATGTGAATGACAATTGCACCACACCGGTAACAGGTAATGTTTTTTGTACCAATATTACAGGCCTCAACCTAACAGCACCTTATGGCTTTGCTGATTACAAATGGTACACCGATGATTTTTCTAAGTTATTAGGAACTGATGTTGTACTAACCATCACACCTGCACCACCACCAAAAACCAGACTCGCACTTGTAATTACACCATACCCCAATCAAGGTTGCCTAGATACGTTGTATACCACCATTGTAAAATCATTAGATCCTTATGTATTTAAATTAGCAGACAGCGTTGTTGCATGCCAAAGCAATGGTGCTGATGTTACAGACAGTTTGGTTACAGCAGGTAGTAGCCCCGGATTAAAACTGAGTTATTTTAATAGCCCTACTAGTGGCGACTATGTAACTTCTCCAAAAACAATTGGTCAATCAGGTATGATTTATGTAAAAGCTACCAATAGCGCTGGCTGTGCAGATACCAAACCTTTATCTGTAATCATACATCCTAACCCTGTTATAAGTATAAAACAACCTGCTGCTGCCTGTATTCCAGAAACCATTAATTTAATGGATACTAGTTATACAAATGGCAATGACCCTAATTTAAAATATTCTTATTGGCAAGATGCACTTGCAAAAACGCCACTATCCAATCCAACAAAAATTGCACAAACAGGCAACTATTTTGTTTTAGGCACAAGCCCTTTTGGATGCAGTAATATAGTACCCATAAACACTAGCATTAGTGCGCCTCCTAATACATCTGTTTCCAATTACATGGCCTGCGGTAGCATTCCGCTGGACAGCATAAGCCCCACCAAAGGCAGTGACGCTAGCGCAAGCATTAGTTACTTTTTAGATAGCACAGCTACACAAAGCTTAAGTAACAATCACCGCTTTACAAGCAGCACCAATTATTTTATCAAATTTACCGCACCTGCCGGATGTAGTGTTGTAAGAAAAGCAAGTGTTACCATTAATGATTATCCCAATTATTCGGTTACACAACCAGCACCCGTAAAAATACCGGTCACCATAGATCTTACAACCATTCCACCTCCATCTAATAATTGGGTGTATAGTTATTGGCAAGACTCTTTGTGTACGGCTCCACTACTGCAACCCAAAAGAATTGTAGCTACTGGAAAATATTTTATAAAAGCAACCACGCCTATTGGATGCGCCATGGTGCAAACCATTAACGCTGTTGTTAATGACGCAGAAGTTATTCCACCCAATGCATTTACACCAAATAGTGATGGTGTCAATGACACCTGGAGCATACCATTACTAGATTATTATCCGAATTGTACGGTTAGTGTATTTAATAGAACGGGGCAACAAGTATTTACCTCAAACGGGTATGGAAAAAACTGGGATGGCAAATCAAAAAATCAAACAACTTTACCTGTAGGGGTTTATTATTACGTTATTAAATTATCAAGCAAGCATCAAGCATTTGCAGGCAGTGTTAGTATTTTATACTAAATGATTATGGAAGTAAAAATTGAAGCGTCTTGGAAAGAAGTGTTGAGTACTGTTTTTAAATCAACGTACTTTTTACAAACAGCAGCTCATATAAAAACAGAACTTGCTACGGGGGCAAATATTTTTCCTGCGGGCAATGCTATTTTTAATGCATTCAATCAAACGCCGTTTAACGATGTCAAAGTGGTTATACTAGGCCAAGACCCCTACCACGGAAGCGGTCAGGCTATGGGATTAAGCTTTTCTGTACCAAAGGGCGTTAAACCACCACCCTCACTCGTTAATATATTTAAAGAATTAAAAACAGATATTGGATTACCCATACCTACAAATGGAGACCTAACCCCGTGGGCTAAACAAGGCGTACTTTTATTAAATGCAGTACTTACCGTTCGTGAAAACGAACCTGCTAGTCATGCAAAAATTGGTTGGATGCATTTTACCGACGCTGTTATCAGAAAAATATCAGACGAAAAAAAAGGGATTGTATTTTTATTGTGGGGTAAGTTCGCAGAACAAAAGCAAGTGTTAATTGATGAAACCAAACATTTTGTTTTAAAAGCGGCGCACCCATCTCCTTTTAGTGCAGACAAAGGTTTTTTTGGTTGCAAACATTTTAGTAAAACAAATGAATTACTTGCAAAGCAAGGACTTCAAGTAATAGACTGGCATATTTAAATTAATATTATGAGTGAACCCATAAAAAAAATTTCAACGATTCAATTTATTGCTGGAAGAATTTTAGCCGTATGGGCCATCATTATTTTTGCAAACTCTATGCTTGTAGCCGTCTTTTTTTTACTGCCCTGCTTTTTTTTATCTGAACCACATGTTGCTATTCTGCACAGAAAAGTGACCCAAATTTGGATGCGATTTTTCTTATTTTTTATAGGATGCCGTATCAAAATTAAGGGCGCCCATCATTTTGTAAAAGGCGAAAACTATGTGGTGGTATGCAACCACAACTCTTTAATGGATGTTCCGGTAAGCACCCCCTTTATGCCAAGAGCCAACAAAACCATTGCTAAAGTTAGTTTCTCTAAAGTGCCTATTTTTGGATGGGTATATAAATTTGGAAGCGTTTTAGTAGACCGCAGAAGTGACCAAAGCAGAAGAAAAAGTTATGAAGAGATGAAAAGTATTTTAGCTGTAGGCCTAGACATGCTTATTTATCCAGAAGGAACGCGCAACAGAACGGGTGACCCACTCAAAAGTTTTTACGATGGTGCATTTAGACTCGCAGTTGATACCCAAAAAAGAATATTACCTACTATTCTATTTAATTCAAAAAATATACTTCCTCCAAATCCAAGCTTTTGTTTAATGCCCGGAAAAATTGAAATGCATTTTTTACCACCTGTATCCGTTGAAGGAAAAACAAGTAAGGAAGTAAAGGAAGAAGTGTTTGAACTGATGTGGAACTATTACGCCAGTAATCAACAATTATTAGAAGGTAGAATTTGAGAACACCCTACTTCTATTGATTTTCAAATCTCTTAAGATCCCTGATTTAGGATTTACGGTAATATTAAATGATCTAAAAATACCAACAGGCATCACATTAATGGACATTTGCCAACAGTGCATTTCTCTAGAAATAAACATACTAAATTGTTGAAGCCCTCCCATTGATACATCGTAGTAACCACTTCCACCTACTTTCCATTTTTCACTCAAACTAAAATCACCATTAAAGTTTAAACTTGAAAAAGTTCTTGTTTCAAATCCACTATAATCGGGCTTGAGTTGTTTACTAAATGATAAAGAATAAGAGAAAGACAATGTCCAAGGAATATTAAAATCTGTAAACTCGGCAGGATTGGATTTTGCAAATTGCAATTGACGTTGTTGCTCATCCGGCGTTAAAAAAGGATCGATAGGTATTTCTCTATCTTTTTCTGTTTTACCATCTTTTGACTTACTTGAAAATGAGGTAGAAATGGCAATGCTACCACTGGTAATACGACCAAATTTTAATGCTTTTGGATCAAAGGCGTAGGTTTTTAAACGGTAACCCATGCTGTCTACATTGTACGGATCGAGTGTAGCACTTGCATTGATATTTACTTTTTCAAATAGTGTACTACGCGCATACAAATTAAAGTTTCCAAGTTTAAAACTATCTGCGAGCATATTATATGATGATGAAAAACCAAAACCTTCTATGAGCTTTACTTTTTTGTCTTTAGCTGTAGTGTCGGACTTATCACGCACTTTCATTTCCAACAAATTATCTACACCAAATCCAATACCGCCAAACCTGCCTTCCGAAAAAGAACCAATAATTCCACCTTCGTATTGTGAGAAACGGTAGGTACGGCCTGTGGTATCAATTTGTGTTGTGTAATGGTATGCAGCCGCCATGTCGGGCTGATAGTTCATAGAAATTGTAGGTCTAATTTCGTGACGTATCCCTTTGATATTACTATTTTTTCCAAAAGTATAGGTACCAAAAATTCGGGTAGCGGCACTAATACCAAAACTCATTTGACGCGCGGTATTAATCCCTCTATATTTAACGGTATCTACTTTTTTATTTACTGAATTCCAGCTCCTAATAAAACGTTGTCCATACCAGCGCTCTTCATAAGATATACTAGGGCTGATGGTTACAGGCCCTAGTGCAGGTAGCGACATCGATATTGGAATATTATGAACGGCGCCCCACTGTGCAGTATCTAGGAGTCTTTTAAAATTAAATGCGGTATCGTAAAAAGACAATTGATTTTGAATATTACCACTATAGCCTATACCAATTTTTTCATACCATTTACCCGCGCCAATTTGCTCTTTAGATTGAAAAGGATAAAGTGTTACCACGTTAAAATTGACAGTAGGAAGTTGTAAATTAACGAGTCGTAAATTATTGTTTTGGTTGTGATTAGCGTTTACCGATAAATTGTATTTACCTCTCCAATCTTTTGAATAACTGATAGAGGAACTTAATTGATTCTGAAAGTTTTGCATAGGATTATTAAGTAATAATCTATTAAACCTAGAGCTACCAAAATTTACATTTGCAGAAAAACTTGTACCAGGTCTTGCCCGATTATCTCTACTATGGCTCCAGTTAAGCATAAAAGACTTACTCTCGTTAAATTCATCACCAGTGCCCCCAAATCGATTTAAGGTTTTTGTATTTTGGAGGGTAAGGTTAAATCCACCCGTAAACGCATAGCGCTTAATATATTTTGAATTCAGATTTACGTTCCAACCACCATATGAATATATATTGGCTCTTGTAGTAAAATCAAGATAGTCGTTAATGACTTTATAATATCCGAGTCCTTCAAGTCCTAAACCAAAATCTTCGGAAGCTGTAAATGCTGGAGCCAATATTCCTGAATGACGCCCTCTATTTAGAGGGAATATGCCAAACGGAATACCAATAGGCATAGGAACACCTTCAAACTCCGGAAAAGTAGGCCCAGAAATACCCAATTTGTTATTGATGATTTTCATGCGGCCGGTTCTAAAGGCAAAATGCGGCGTGTCTAAATTACAAGTAGTAAAACGAGCTTTTTTAGCATATACTACGCTGTCACTCATTTTTTTTAATGACAGGGCGTTCACAAAAATTTCCCCTTCCTGAAAAAAAGTATTCTTTGTTAACCCCTTCCCCGATTCCATATTAAAGGATATGGTATCACTAATCGATTTCATCTCGCCTTGTAAAAATACCGGCTTACTATCCAATTTACCAGTAGAATCGGTACTTCCGTATGCTTTTACCATTTTAGACTGCTGGTTGTACCTGATGGTTGCAGCCTCAATTTTTAGATCTTGGTAATTTGTTTTAGCCTTTCCGTAGAGAAAAAACTCCCTAGTATCCACTATTAAAATACCAGAATCGGAGGCATTATAATCGATGGGTGCATCTATAGAATCTTTTGATAATTTGAGTGTATCGATGGATTTAACTAGAGAATCTGGCTTTTTTAAAAGGGTATCGACCTTTTTTACAAGCGTATCAACAAATAAAGGAGCATTTTGCCTTAAAAAGGCCCTAGATTCCCACTGAAATGTTAATAAAAGCAAAACTATGCCCATAACAATAGCGGGAGCGGTTTTTACGTTATTTTTACGTCGTTTGCTTCTATTCACTATGCAAAAATAGTGTATGAAAGGTGTAAAATGACTTATATCTAAAATCCTTTAACGAATTGATATGAAGATAAGAAGAATCGCTGCCCTTATAGGTTCAATTTTTTTGAGTTTTCAGGTATTTGCTGCACCAGATCCAACAACAAGCAAATCGCCAACAACCGCCAAAACTCCAGCGACAATTCAAAAACAAGCCCTTAAAAGAATTATTATAGATGCTGGACATGGTGGATCAGATATTGGAGCGAGAGGTAGGTATTCTACAGAAAAGGACATTTCACTGGCTATAGCCTTAAAATTGGAGGTTCAATTAAAACAAACACTTCCAGATGTTGAAATATTAATGACTCGTAAAACAGACGTTTTTAACTCTGTAATTGAAAAGGCCGATATCGCCAACCGCTTAAAAGGTGATTTATTCATTTGTATCCACGTAAACTCGGCGGGATCAAAAACTATTAGAGAAGTGGTAGGATACAAAACAATAACTGTAAAAGGAAAAAAAGGAAATAAAATAAAAAAGAGAGTTCCTCAATATAAAATTACACGCGTACCAAGTGCTGCAATAGGTACCGAAACCTTTATTTTTGGTGTTGACAAAACGGATGAACGTGTAGCTGCAGCTGGAGAAAGTGTAGATGAATACTTAGATAGTGTTTCACTAAAAATTTTAGAAGCGCGCAAACAAACAGACGCCAACGACCCTACCAAACAAATGCTAGCCAGTATTATGGCGCAACAATATTTTCAACGTAGCGCCAAACTAGCCCTTACCATTGAAGAAGAGTTTCAAAAACTTGGTAGGGTTAGTAGACAAGCACAACAGCGTAAAAAAGGAATTTGGGTATTACAAGCCGTAAGCATGCCAGCAGTGCTTGTAGAAACTGGCTTTATTTCAAACCCCGACGAGGAGGACTACCTGAATAGTGAGCAAGGCCAATTAGAAATATGTGACGTGATCACCAAATCAGTTCGGATTTATAAAAAATCGTTGGAGAATCAGATAGGTGTGGGCGCCAATAAACCTTAATTTTGTTACATGAAGATTTCGAACGAGTCAAAAGTTGGAGCACTTACAGCAATTTCAATTACAGTTTTAATTCTAGGCTTTAATTTTTTAAAGGGTAAAACATTATTTAAAACGGGTAATTATATTTTTGCAAAATACGCAGATACCAAAGGCCTCATGGTCTCAAATCCGGTTTATGTGAACGGCTTTCAAGTAGGCAGTGTTATTGATATCGAAAACACCGACTTTAATTTGCACTCCATACTTGTGACCATTAAGCTTAATGAGGACTACAAAATTCCAGCAAATTCGGTAGCAAGTATTAAAGACAACCCACTAGGAACCCCAAGCATTGTTATAAAACTTGGAACCAATACCAACTTTTTAAAACCCCAAGACACCATCGCTACTAGAAGCTCTATTGGTCTTTTTGACGAAGCTATGAATAAACTAGAGCCAGTAACAGATCAAATAAAAGTTACCGTGCAATCACTTGATAGTGTTTTAAAAAATATCAACCGAATTTTTGACCCCAATACAAAAAATAATTTACAAGAAGCGATTGCTAATATCAATACAACTACGGCTAGCTTAATTGTATCAGCAGCTTCCATAGAGCAAATGCTAGACAAACAATCAGGCGCCATCAGTAGCTCTGTAAACAATATCAATAGCGTTACAAAAAATCTAGCAGACCATAACAAAGAAGTAGCTGCTACCCTATCTAATTTAGAAAAAACAACCAATAAATTAGCCAGTGCTGATATTTCAGGTACGATTGGTAATTTAAAAACGGCCATCGATAATTTAAATGTGCTGGTTAAAAAAGCAGCCAGCGACGAAGGTAGTTTAGGTAAACTCATCAACGACAAAACACTCTACAATAATTTAAACAATAGCCTAAAGAGTGCTAATATATTATTAGACGACCTTCGTGTTCATCCAAAAAGATATGTTCAGTTTTCTGTTTTTGGTAAAAAAGAAAAAAGCGGTCCACTGCTAGCACCTATTGTAGATACAGCTAGCTCCAACAAACAATAATGGCTGCCGTGCTTAAACGATACTTTTCCATATGTTTTGTGCTGCTTGCCATTGCCACGCATGCCCAACCCGGCAAGCCTAAGGAGGTGAACAAGCCCAAGGACACGATTAAGCCCAATGTTATTACACAAGAAAACTTTTTGTATATATTAGCGGCAGATAAACAATACCTACAAAAGACGGATTCAAATCAATTGGTTTCCTATGCTGGAAATGTAAAAGTAAGACAAGGCAAAACCCTTTTTTACGCAGATAGCGCCATTATTAACCCTGTTGCCAATACACTCGAATCATTTGGCAATGTTCACATAAACGATTCTGATAGTATTCATATTTATGCACAGTATTTAAGGTATATGGGTGTCGATAAAAAGGCTTTACTAACAAATAAAGTAAGGTTAACTGATAAAAAAAGTACCCTAACTACCGAAAACCTAACCTACGATGTTAACTTAAAATTAGGCACATACTTATACGGGGGTAAAGTGGTCAATAAAAAAACAACCCTTACCAGTACCGAAGGAAATTACTATGGGGATACCAAAGACATTTACTTCTACAAAAATGTATTACTCGTTCAACCGGATGGTACCATAAAAACGGATAGTCTTCAATACAATACAAGTACCGAAGTTTCTACTTTTATAAGCCCAACCGTTATTAAAGATAAAAAAGGCCTCACCATTAAAACGCGTGAAGGGTTTTATGACATAAAAAGAAAAATTGCCAACTTATACAAGCGTTCTATCATTGAAGACTCTACGTTTAGCATTACCGCCGACGAAATAGCCATTGACAGCCTTAATGGACTCAGTGAATTTAGGGGTAACGCTGTGTATAGAAGTAAAAACAAAGAGCAGGGTTTTGATATGATTGCCAACAACATCAAAACCAATAATAAAAGGAGTACCATTATGGCTACCCAAATACCACTCCTTATTATTAAGCAAGGGGCTGATAGTATTTTTATTACCGCAGATACTTTGTTTTCGGGTCGTGTTATTGACTTACTTAAAACAAAAAAGATACCGGACATAAGGCCAGTTACTGAAGATACAAGCATTAAAAAAGGCGTTCTTAATGACACCATTAAAGTTGCAACAGCTACAAAGTCACCTATTAAAAAGGGTACTGCAAAAAATGCATCTACTCCACCTGTTGATAGTACATTAAAATATTTTGAAGCATACAATAACGTAAAAATATTTTCCGACTCGTTACAAGCAGTTGGTGATAGTTTGTTTTTTTCTGGATCAGACTCTGTGTTTAGACTATTTAACAATCCTATTATTTGGGCACAGGAAAATCAAATTAGCGGGGATACCATTTATTTATTTTTGAAAAACAAAAAACCGGAGCGCTTATACGTTTTTGAAAATGCATTAAGCATTAGTAAAGTAGATAGTAGCAATTATTTCAACCAAGTAAGAGGTAATAGCATTGATGCTATTTTTGATTCTACTGGACAAGTCCATTTTTTAACCGCCAAAGGAAGCGCCGAAAATATTTACTACGCCCAGGACGAACAAAAAGGTTTTGTGGGTGTCAATAAAAATAGTTGCGACTTAATTGAAATTAACTTTACAGATGGTAAACCCAAGCGCGTAAAATTTATAAATAATTTAGAAGGTGGCCTACTTCCCATGCGCGGGAAAACCAATCACGACGATCTCAAACTTAAAAGCTTTAACTGGCAAGACAATTTAAGGCCAAAAAGTAAATTTGACATTCTAACGGGAAATTAATTATTTCAAGTAAGCATGCTGCAACATAAATACGGCAGCACCAGCTAAAAATCCTATCAGCGCAATCCAACTTACTTTTTTGAGGTACCAGAAAAAATCTATTTTTTCAATTCCCATCACAGCTACACCAGCCGCTGATCCTATAATCAAGCATGAGCCTCCTGTTCCTGCGGTGTATGCCAATAGCTCCCAAAAATAATGATCTTGTGGATACTGCTCTAATGAATACATACTTTGCAAGGCAGCCACGAGTGGCACGTTATCAAACACAGCAGATAATAATCCAATAGCGATCGCTACAAGATTGATATCGCCAATACTGCTATCCAAAAATGCTGCCATTTGTGGTAATACATCCACATATTCGAGAGAGGCAATTGCCATAAGGATCCCAAAGAAAAATAAAATACTAGGCGTGTCTATTTTTCGGATAGCGTGATTCACGGACAAAACACCTTTTTCATCATCTTCTTTTTTCTTGTGTAACACTTCAGTAACTACCCATATTACGCCTAAACTTAGTAACATACCCATATATGGTGGTAAATGGGTAAAGGTTTTAAAAATAGGGACAAAAAGTAAGCAGCCAATACCTACATAAAAAATAAGATTTCTCTCAAATGGATCTGAATTAAAATTTAAATTATTTTCAACAATTGGCTTTAAAGTAATGGGCCCTTTAATTAAATAGTTAATGATAAGTGCTGGAACTACCATACTAACCAAACTAGCAAGAAAAACTTGTTTTATGATATTTAAAGGGGTTATTTGGCCGCCAATCCATAGCATAGTTGTAGTAACATCACCTATTGGACTCCATGCACCACCGGCATTTGATGCAATGATAACAAGGCCTAGCAGTAACCACTTTACTTTTTTGTCCTGAACCAACTTATTTAAAATGGAAATCATTACAATTGTTGATGTAAGATTATCAAGAACTGCCGATAAGAAAAAAGTAATGATAGCAATAAGCCAAATAAGCTTTGTTTTATTAGTGGTTTTTATAGCTTCAGAAATATTTTGAAATCCATCATGCGCATCAATTAATTCAACAATAGTCATGGCGCCTAGTAAAAAGAAAACAATTTCACTAATAGCGCTTAAATGATGGGTGAGTGATTCTACTACTACTTCTTTATTATCCGCATTAAGTACGATAAGCGTCCAACAAAGCACTGCGGTAATAAGTGCTGTTGCAGTTTTATTAATTTTGATACTGTGCTCTAGGGTAATTGCTGCGTATCCAATTACAAAAATTACTAATAAAAATGTTACCATAATACAAATTGAGTATCTAAGTTAAAGTATTAATTATAAATTGATTAGCTATTTGGCATCTTCTGTTAGCATCATTAAATATGCCTTAATAAATCCATCGATTTCACCGTCCATTACGGGACCCACATTACCTACTTCAAAATCGGTGCGGTGATCTTTAATCATTTTGTAGGGATGAAACACATAGCTCCTTATTTGACTTCCCCACTCTATCTTTTTCTTGTTGGCATTGGTGGCATTCAGGGCTTCCTGCCTTTTGCGAAGTTCTTCTTCATATAAACGAGACTTTAGCATTTTAAGTGCGAGTTCTCTGTTTTCACCCTGTGTACGTGCCTGCTGACACTCGACAATAAAACCACTTGGAATGTGCTTTAAACGTACCGCTGTTTCTACTTTGTTTACATTCTGACCTCCACTACCACCACTTCTATAAAATGCCCATTCCAAATCGGAAGGGTTAACGGTAATTTCGATTGTATCGTCTATTAATGGATATACATATACAGAGGCAAATGAAGTATGCCTTCGGGCATTGCTATCAAAGGGAGATATACGAACTAGGCGGTGCACCCCACTTTCTGCTTTTAAAAAACCGTACGCAAATTCACCTTCAAATTGAAGTGTGGCACTTTTAATACCGGCGCCATCACCTGCCTGAAAATCTATTTCTGTTACTTTCCATCCCTGCTTTTCGCCATACATACGGTACATGCGTAATAGCATTTCGGCCCAGTCTTGGCTTTCTGTTCCGCCTGCACCCGGATTAATTTGTAGGATCGCCGTTAATTCATCTTCCGGCTTATTGAGGGTACTCTTAAATTCTGCGTCTTCTAAATGTTGAATGGCATGAGCATGCGCCTCTTTGGTTTCCTCTTCGGTGGCGTCACCTGCTTTCCAAAAATCAAATAAGATGGCAAAATCTTCTACACTTGCCTCCACGGCTTTGTATAGCTTAAGCCAATATTCATTGACTTTAATTTCTTTCATGATGGCTGTAGCACGGGTGTTATCATCCCAAAAGCCAGGAGACAATGAAAGTTGTTTGTCGGTATCTACTTTATAGTTTCTATTATCGACGTCAAAGAAACCTCCTCAAAACCGTCACTCGGTCTCTCATACTCTTAATCTGCTCTTGTGTCATATCAAATCAATTGTTTCAAAATAAAAAACCATAAGCCTCGTAAGCCGGATTCTGTTTCTAAACCATCATTTATCTAGTTGTGCTATTACTAACACAATCTTGCTGCCTACCCTGGAATCCTTCCAATAAATTGGAATCAAACGAGCCGCTTTCAAAGATTCCTATACATGGCATTACAACACCCAAGGTTTACCCTCCTTTGTTGTTACCAACAAAAGCTGTGAGCTCTTACCTCACATTTTCACCTGTGTCCGCTTTTTGCAAAACGGAAGTTATTTTCTGTGGCACTATCTCTCATTTATATGCTACCATATAAACGGCCGGCGCTTAACCGGTGGGTTGCCCTATGCTGTCCGGACTTTCCTAAGTGCCTAAGCACCTCGATGGTTCGGGCTTATGGAGCTGCAAAGATAACCTTTATTTAAAGAATATCTCGGTGGCCCCGTAGCCAAAGCGTGTATCGTATTGATTGATAAAGTGTTTGACCTCTCTTTTGGTCTTTAAAATACTGTGTAATTCGTCTCTTAAAACGCCTTCACCCACCCCATGGATTACAATAAATGATGGCAGTTTATGTGCAACCGCTAGGTCAAACCATTTGTCAAATTCACTTAACTGAATACCCATAATTTCGGTATTGGAGAGGTGCAAATAACTATTGGTGAGCTTTTCTATATGAAGGTCTATCACTGTTCGGGGCGCCGGTAAATTTTCCTTTATTTTTTTAGCGTCATATACTTTAAATCCGGCCGCCGATAATTTAGAGATATCAAAAGTTTCTACCACCGCTTCGTCGGGGTAAGCATCAAATAACAAATAGCTGAGTGTAGGCTCATTGTTTTCCTTGAGTTTTTCGATGGCATTAAAAACCTGCTTTGGTTTTAATTTAAGGGCGGTTTCGAAATGCGCGGGTTTGTACTTTACTTTTTGAAGTAGTGAAAAGTCTACACTAAAATTAGGCGTATCGTTTATGGCTTCAAACGCTAGGTCATGTAAATAAAAATCATGAAAAGGTTGAATGGTAGATTCCAATTCAAAATTTAAACTAGAAGATAAATACTGCTTGTACTGAAAAACATAAGCAGTAGCCATATTGTTTACCAGATGTACTTTAAATGAAGAAACAATTTCATCGTTAAAATCGTCGAGCCCAAATTTTGGAATTAGGGTTAACCAAACACCGGTTTCTTCTTTAATACCTGTAGGCTTTGGTTTTTCTTGTGGTATTTGATCAATAAACTGCTTGAGCGGCTTTTGATCTTCAACTATTTTTTTTTGGGTGAAGCGCTTAAAATAAGGAAAATCAATTTGATCCATGTAAGCAGGAAACTTTACCCCGCGAACTTCAATCATCACCATTTTGTCGTTGATAAAATCAACCACTTTTCCTTCTTCGTTGCTATGCAACACCAATATTTCGTCACCTATCTGATACTTCATTGTTATGCTGCGAGTTTACTTCTACGTCTACTATAAAAGAAGTAAATGGTTAAACCAATGCCCATCCATACAAAAAACCACAACCAACTAATGGCGGGTATTTCAATCATTAAATAGAGGCAGCAGAGTGCACCTACTACTGGTATGACTGAATACTTTCGCACAAAACTTAATAACCCTGTAACGATGGCAATAAAAATAAAGAGTAAAAATAAAATTTCTTGAAACCCTTCGGTTTTATAATTGCTAAACACATCTGAAATTCTACCCATAGAAAAATAAACAAAAACAGCTACTATGGCGGGGATAATAAATTGCCCGTTTAAATATGGAAGTCTAAATGCAGAACTACCCGCTTCTTTAGCCATGCGCGGTAATACAAGTACGCCAAAACAAACAAGTACAAATGCAAAGAGTGTTCCAATACTTGTTAAATCAGTCATGGTAGAACTTGCTACAAATAAAGATGGAATACCTACAAGTAAACCAGTAACTATAGTTGCAAAAGAAGGCGTACCAAATTTAGGATGCACTTGTGCAAACTTTTTAGGCAATAGTCCATCTCTACTCATGCTCATCCAAATACGTGGTTGACCAAGTTGAAACACGAGTAACACACTGGTGGTTGCCACAACGGCACTCACCGAAATCAAATACCCGATTTTATTGAGATTTAATTTTTGAAACACGTAAGCTAAAGGATCATCTACTTTTAACTCACTATAATTTACCATGCCGGTTAATACAAGTGCAATTAAGATATACAGGACCGTACAAATAATTAAGGAATAGATCATGCCGCGCGGTAAATCACGTTGTGGATTTTTACATTCTTCGGCGGTGGTTGAAATGGCATCAAAACCAATGTAAGCGTAAAACACTGCAGACACGCCCGCAAGCACACCTGTAAATCCGTTTGGTAAAAATGGATCCCAGTTTTTTGTGTCTACGTAAAAGAAGCCCATCACAATTACAAAAATGATAACGGCAATTTTAAAAATTACCATGTAATTAGTAGTTTTTTTACTCTCTTTAATGCCTACATACGCAAGTGCTGTAATTAGCATTACAATTATAAAAGCAGGAATATTTAAAATCAGTTTGATACCGCCAATTACCGGTGCGTTAACAATAGCATCGTAACCCGTTTTGGCATGCCTACCCAAACTTTCCAGTGTTGCACCTCCGGCCATTGCTTTTACCGCTTCATCGTAACCACTTTGTGCGTTGGTTGTGTTGGTAGCAAGCCATCCTGGTAAATGAATATTAAATCCTTCTAGTAAATTATTAAAATAACCACTCCAACTAATGGCCACCACAATATTTCCAATGGCATATTCTAAAATTAGCGCCCAACCAATAATCCATGCCACTACTTCACCAAATGAAACGTAGGCATATGTATACGCACTCCCTGCAATAGGCACCCTACTTGCAAACTCGGCGTAGCAAAGTGCACTAAACCCGCATGTGATGGCAGTAATTACAAATAATAATGAAATGCCCGGACCACCATTAAAGGCAGCGGTACCAATGGTAGAAAATATACCTGCCCCAATAACGGCAGCAATACCCATAAAAGTTAAATCCTTTACGCCTAATACTTTTTTAAGTCCAGCGCCATGCCCATCTGCAGCAGCAGCGTCTGAATTAATTTTTGCGATTGATTTTTTTCTAAATAAAGAATTTGACATGCGCTATTAATTGCGTTTAGTATGCGTAATAAAATGTAAATTAATTTTCACGTTGCATTAAATAATTAGCAAGCGATAAAAGAGCCGACTTTCGGGAACTGGTAACAGCAATATCTTCTAAATTGGCTAGTGCCATTTGTAAATATTTTTCTTTTAACTCGATGGCCCACGCGTCTACATTACAAGCTTTAAATAATTCCAATACCTGCGGCACTTTTTCCGGACCATTACTTGCAAGTAAGGTATCTAGCTTGGCGCGCTGATCAGGTGTTGCTACTTCTAATGCGTGCAGTAGTAAAAAGGTTTTTTTATTTTGTCTGATATCGCCACCTACTTCTTTACCAAATTTTTCAGGATCGCCAAAAGCGTCTAAATAATCGTCCTGAATTTGAAAGGCAATACCCAGGTTTTTTCCAAACTCATATAAGTGTTTACAATTGCCTGGTGTGGCACCTCCAAGTATGGCACCCATTTCTAAACTCGCAGCAAGAAGCACCGATGTTTTAAGGGTAATCATATGTATGTATGCGTCTAGTGTAACCGATGGCATTTTTTCAAAATCCATATCCAGCTGCTGGCCTTCGCACACTTCTCTTGCAGTGGTATTAAAGAGACTTAATATTTTAGGTAAATGTGCAGGATTAATGGTTTGTAATTTTTCGTAGGCTCTAATAAGCATTACATCACCAGTTAATAAAGCCGTATTGTCACCATATTTTGTATGCACGGTTTGCATGCCGCGCCTAAGTGCTGCAGCGTCCATCATATCGTCATGAATGAGGGTGAAATTGTGGAATAGCTCAATCGCTGTAGCAAGGGACCAGGCGTCTTCGGTGATTTCACTAAAAAGCTCGTTGCCTAGCACACAAAGGATAGGTCTAATTCTTTTACCACCAATACTTAAAAAATATTCGCCAGGCTCATAAAGGCTTGCAGGGGCCGCCGGAAATTGCGCCACCCCAAAACGGGTTCCAAATTCGGCCACCAATTCTTTAAAATCATGCATACTACAAACCTAAATAATTATTAAAGAGCAACCTTAACTATTCTTTCAGTAATTCATATTTATTTTTGTAGGGTATTTTCAAACCCCCTTTATGAAAAAACTACTTTTTACCGCATGTCTTTTAATCGCCGCTTTTGCCGCGGGTGCTCAATCTTCAAAACCTATCCTTCAATCGATTGGTGTTAAAGTATACCCTGGAGCTATTACCTATAAGCAGTATAAGACCGAATCTGTGGCCAAAGAATTACTGGCTTATTTTAATGAAGACGGCTTTAGATTAACGGGTTTATATGAAAAGCATATGCCCATTCCTAATGCAGAGGGCTTACAGTGGTATGTGGGTGGTGGAGGCCACTTTGGCCTATGGAATAGTAGTTGGAGGCTCAGAAACCCGCCTAGCACGGCTGTATTTGCCATTGGCGTAGACGGAGTATTAGGTTTAGACTATAAAATACCTAATGCGCCATTAGCCGTTAGTTTTGACTGGCAGCCCTCATTTAATTTGGTGGGCTACACGTATTTTGAAGGCGGTTGGGGTGGATTAGCTGTTCGTTACACCTTTAAATAGGCTGTCCACAAATTCGTGCTTATCAAAGATGATGAGGTCATCAATTTTTTCGCCTACCCCTATATATTTTACCGGAATTTTAAACTGGTTGGCAATGGCTAACACTACCCCGCCTTTTGCCGTACCATCTAATTTGGTAATGGATAAAGCCGTAACCTCGGTGGTAGCAGTAAACTGCTTGGCTTGTTCGAGGGCATTTTGACCTGTCGAACCATCTAGCACCAGCATTACCTCGTGTGGGGCACCCGGTATTACTTTTTGAATAACGCGCTTAATTTTGCCCAGCTCATCCATAAGGTGGAGCTTGTTGTGTAATCGACCTGCGGTATCAATAATTACCACATCGGCATTTTTAGAAACGGCGCTTGTTACGGTATCAAAAGCTACGGCGCTAGGATCGGCACCCATGGTTTGCTTAACAATTGGAACTCCTACGCGCTCACTCCAAATAGTAAGCTGCTCGGTAGCGGCTGCTCTAAATGTATCTGCAGCTCCAAGTACTACCTGGTTGCCTGCCTTTTTATAATTGTTGGCTAGCTTGCCAATGGTGGTCGTTTTACCTACCCCATTAACGCCAACCACTAAAATCACATAGGGCTTTTTGCCGGCCGGAATGGTAAAGTCTTTGTATTCAGGCTCAGGGGCGTCTACTAAAATAGCTTCAATTTCTTGTTGAAGTAAAGCGTTTAACTCATTAGTATTCAGGTATTTGTCCTGCTTTACCCTTTTTTCTATCCTTTCAATAATTTGAATGGTGGTTTCCATTCCAACGTCGGCGCCAATAAGTGCTTCTTCGAGGTTATCTAATACTTCGTCATCAACGGTACTCTTGCCCGCAATGGCTTTTGTGATTTTAGCAAAGAAGCCTTCCTTGGTTTGTTGTAAACCCTGGTCTAAACTCTCCTTCTCTTTGATTCCAAAAAGCTTTCCTAAAAATCCCATAGTACTAATTTGAGGTGTAAAAATACAAAAAGCCTTCCCGATGAGGAGAAAGCTTTATGAATAAGTTTAAGTATTGAAACTATTTCTCTTTTAAGAAATCAGTCACTTTGTCTTTGTGAACAATGTTTTCTTTAAAAGTATAGGCACCAGTTTTAGGGCTTCTTACAGCCTTAATAACTTTAGTCCAGTTTTTAGCTTCTGCAGAAGCCTTAAGATCTTTTACTTTCGCGTTTTTCGATGCAGCTTTTGCCATGACTATTTAATTTCTTTATGAACAGTTACTTTTTTCATGATTGGGTTAAATTTCTTTAACTCCATACGCTCAGGCGTATTTTTTTTGTTTTTTACAGTGATATAACGGCTTGTACCAGCAAGACCTGTAGCCTTGTGCTCTGTACACTCCAAAATAACCTGTACTCTATTGCCTTTTCTTGCCATTGTATTGGTCGTTTACTTTGTTATTGTAAATTAGATTTTAGTTCCCTTTAATCTCAATTCTTTGATTACGGAAGCTAAACCATTTTTGTTAATCGTTCTTAATGCATCAGTTGACACCTTTAGGTAAACCCAACGGTCTTCTTCAGCGAAAAAGAAACGCTTTTTCTGTAAATTAGGTAAGAAACGACGCTTTGTTTTGATGTTAGAGTGTGAAACACTATTTCCAACAATCGGCTTTTTACCTGTAACTTGACATACTCTTGCCATGACTCTATTTTTTTCGGGACGGCAAAGGTAAGGAAATGCTTCAAATTACCAATACTAAAATCCCTTTTTTTAATTAATTTATCTGTTGCGGGTTATATACACCCTATTTTATTCATTTTCAACTACTTAGCTATACATCTCTGTCCTCAATTCTTGCACGCGCTTGTCTTCCATGTACTCATCAAAAGTCATTAAACGATCAATAATGCCTTTTGGCGTCAACTCAATGATACGAGTTGCCACAGTTTGCATAAACGTATGATCGTGAGAAGTTAAGAGTACCACACCTGGGAAACTGATACATCCTTCGTTAAAACTTTGGATACTTTCTAGGTCGAGGTGATTGGTTGGCTGATCGAGCACTATAAGGTTTGGATTTTGAAGCATCATACGGCTTACCATACAACGTACTTTTTCTCCTCCACTTAATACATTCGTTTTTTTCATGATATCGTCACCACTAAACAACATCTTCCCTAAAAAGCCCCTAATAAACGGCTCATCAGCGTCTGTTACGTGCGCAGGTACGTATTGTCTTAACCAGTCCATAAGGGTTAAACCTTCCGTAAAAAATTCCCCATTTTCTACGGGTAAATATGCTTTAGTGATGGTCGTACCCCACTCAAACTTACCAGCATCCGGAACCGTAATTTCATTGATTGCATCAAAGAAATGCGTAACCGCAGATGGGTCCTTACTAATGAAAGCAATTTTCTCGTTTTTGTTAACGCTAAAAGTTACTTTATCAAAAAGGGTTCTACCATCCACCGTTTTTTTCAAATTCTCCACGTTCAAAATCTGGTTTCCAACTTCTCTAAGTGGCTGGAAAATGATACCAGGATATTTACGGTTTGAAGGTTCAATTTCTTCGATCGTTAATTTTTCCAAAGCCTTTTTTCTAGAAGTTGCTTGCTTACTTTTAGAAGCATTGGCAGAGAATCGGGCAATGAAATCGATAAGCGCTTGACGCTTCTCTTCTACTTTTTTATTCTTATCATTTACTTGTCTACTCATTAATTGAGAAGACTCGTACCAGAAAGTATAGTTACCAGTAAAGGTTTTAATTTTTGCACGGTCAACGTCTGCAACGTGCGTACACACTGTGTCTAAGAAGTGTCTGTCGTGACTTACAACCAGTACAATGTTTTCGTATTCTGCTAAAAAGTTTTCTAACCAACCAATCGTTTCAATGTCTAGACCGTTGGTAGGTTCATCTAGTAATAATATATCTGGGTTACCAAATAATGCTTGCGCTAAAAGCACACGCACTTTCATATTAGACGGAATATCTTGCATGGCACTTGCGTGCATATCATCTTTAATACCAAGGCTACTGAGTAGTGTTGCGGCGTCACTTTCTGCAGTGTAACCACCCATTTCACCAAACTCTCCTTCCAACTCTCCTGCTCTTAAACCATCTTCTTCCGAAAAATCTGCTTTGGCATAAATGGCTTCACGCTCGTGCATGATTTCCCACATTTTTTTGTGGCCCATAAGCACGGTATTTAATACCGTACAGGTATCAAATTCAAATTGGTTTTGCTTTAAAAAGCTCATACGCTCACCTGGCGTAATATCCACGGTTCCTTTGTTGGGTTCAATTTCTCCACTAAGGATTTTTAAAAAAGTAGACTTACCAGCACCATTGGCACCAATAACGCCATAACAATTCCCTTTAATGAAATTGATATTTACTTCGTCAAAAAGTACACGCTTACCGTAAGCGAGGGTAATATTTCTAGCACTAATCATAAGATGAATCAGGGTTTGAGGGCGCAAAATTACAATTAAAGCTGCAATAAATCCGCTAAAATAATTGGGCAAAAAATGGAGTCAAACTACAGCGTGGCGTTTTAAGTCCAAACTGCCCGCGCACTAGGGCTCGCGTCCAAACTTGTAAACTGGCCCGCTAAATACTGATAATAAGCAGTTATAGCAATCATACCAGCGTTGTCTGTACAGTATTCGAATGGAGGCACAAAAGGCTCCCAGCCGTGCTTTTTACCGGCTTCTACTAGCGCGTTTCGAAGGCCACTATTGGCGCTTACGCCACCAGCAATACATACCTGCTTAACACCGGTTTGCACCACAGCTTTTTGTAGCTTTTTAATTAAAATAGTAACAATAGAGTGCTGAACGGAGGCACATAAATCGTTTAAATTGGCTTCTATAAAACCAGGCTCCTGCTTTTGTAAAAAATATAAGATGGATGTTTTAAGTCCGCTAAAGCTAAAATTGAGTTCTGGAATTTGAGGTTCTGCAAATTTAAATGCGGTTGGATTGCCCTCTTTTGCATACTTATCTATTAATGGTCCACCCGGGTAAGGAAGTCCCAATAATTTTGCTGATTTATCAAAAGCCTCGCCCGCTGCATCGTCGATGGTCTCACCAATAATTTGAAGATTGGTTGGACTATTAGCCAGTACAATTTGCGTATGACCACCACTAACCGTTAAACATAAAAATGGAAAACTTGGACGGTGTTCCGGAATTAAATTAGCCAGCACATGCGCCTGCATATGATGCACAGCAATGAGTGGTTTTTGTAAACTAAGTGATAATGATTTTGCAAACTGCGCGCCTACGAGCAAACTTCCTATTAAACCAGGAGCCTGCGTAAACGCAATGGCATCAAGCTTTTGAAGGCGCTCTGCACTTGTAAGAGTTTCAGGAAATGCTTTTTGTAAAGCCGTATCTACAACGGGAACAATATTTTGCATGTGTGCCCTACTCGCAAGTTCTGGCACAACACCACCAAAGGATTCATGCACGGTTTGGTTGGCAATAAAGTTGGATAAAATAGCTCCATCTATACATACAGATGCAGATGTTTCGTCACAAGAAGATTCGATAGCTAAAATGGTTACCGCCATAAATACTGGTTCTAATTATTTGGTTCTAATGGCAACCACCGGATCCATTTTTGCAGCAATAGATGCTGGAATAATACCAGATACGATTCCCAAAATAATACAAATGCTTAGGGCCAAAAATACAATATTAGGTGCGATAAATATAGGGAATGGTAGCACGGCACTTAACCCCATGGCGAGTAACCAAACCAGTAACAATCCAAAGAGGCCGCCTAGAATACACAGGAACGCACTTTCTAATAAAAACTCTGTTAAAATAGTACGGCGTTTTGCTCCTAGGGCTTTTTTAAGACCAATTTGACTGGTTCTTTCACGCACCGTTACAAACATAATATTAGCCACACCAAAAGCACCTACAATTAAACTTAAGCCTGCAATAGCCCATCCACCAGCGGTTACTTTACCAAAAAAGCCACCCACAACTTCACTAAACTGGGCCACATCGTTACAAGAAAAATTATCTTCGGCACTAGGGCTCAACCTGCGTAGTTGACGCATTACGCCACGCAACTCTTCGGCTAATGCAGCAGAAGAAACACCCGGCTTACCCTGCACCATAATAAATGGACTAGCAATATCTGGATTGTATACACCCGAAAAATAACGGTATGTTGTAATTAAACATTCATCAAAATTAAAGCCGCCAATAAAACTTTGACCCTGCTTTTTAATAACACCTACAATATTTAAATGCTTTCCGTTGTAGGTAATTTGCTTGCCTACCGCTTTTTGAGGGCCGCCATATAATTCGTCGGCAACTAAACTTCCTATAACTGTTGACGTTGTTCCTCTAGTAAACTCAGATTCGTTCAAATAGCGTCCAGCAGCGATTTCTAGGGTTTGTATGTTGTTGAAATCTTCGGTGATACCATACAAACTTACGTTACTTAATATGTTGTCTTTATAACTTGCATTTACGTTTGTAGAACTAAAAAAAGAAGTGTTGGCAGCAAGGTCACATTTTGCTTTTACAAAACGCATTTCCTCAATTTTGGGCACCGGACGTTTTACAAATTTCCACCAAGGATAATCGGGGCCACCGGAATAACTCCATTTGTCGATATAGATGGTATTGTTACCAAAAGCTTTAATATCGTTTTGAACTTTGCGTTCTAAACTATCTACAGTGGCTAATACGCCAATAATGCAAAAAATACCAATGGTAATTCCAAACAAAGAAAGGAATGTACGGAGCTTATTAACCCTAAGTTCCTGAACAGCCATTCTAAAACTATTCCATAATATCCCGAATAACTTAAACATGGTCCAAAAATACAGTTCTTAATGGTTAATGGGGGCTCTTTTTATGTAAACGGCGATTATACTGTTTAAAGATGTGTATTAGTCCTGCGAAAAAAGTTGCTCGATTATAGAAAGGCATCGTTTCCTGTGCTATTTTTGCACCGATTTTAAAAAACACAAAACGTTCATTATGACCTGGAAACAAGTCTTTACATCATCGGTTGGCAAAAAATTGGTGATGGGTTTTACTGGAATTTTTCTGGTGCTCTTTTTAATTGTGCATGTAGGACTCAATGCTTGCATTTGGGCAGCCGCTTATGATCCTGCCGATCAGGGGCAAATGTTTAACAAAGCTGCGCATTTTATGGGTAGCAATGTGCTTCCTAGAATTTTAGAGATTGGCCTTTTTGCTGGTTTCTTCTTGCACATTTTTCAGGGTTATTTATTAACGCTAGAGAATCGTAAAAAAAGAAGTGTTGGTTATGCTGTAGCATATGCTGATGGAAGTAAATGGTATAGCAGAAGTATGGCAATACTAGGCACACTCCTACTTATGTTTTTAGTGATGCACATTTATCATTTTTGGACGCCTAGTAGACTTGGTGGTATAGGTAGTGTTCAGGCACTTGCAGAAGTAGAGTACAATGGTGTTATGCACCATAACTTATATGCCGAAATGAGAAATGTTTTTGTAGGCAATACACTTATTGTTGCGCTTTATGTATTAGCGTGTGGTTCTTTAGCGTATCACTTATTACATGGATTCCAAAGTGCCTTTAAAACCATTGGCATTCACAATAAAAAAATTAGTGGACTCATCAACTCGGTGGGCGTAGGCTTTTCTATCATCGTGCCTTTATTATTTGCACTGATGCCACTCAGTTTTTATTTTGGTTGGATCAAATAATTATCACTCAATTTAAATTTCTAAGCATATGCTTAATTCAAAAATACCTGCCGGCAACCTTGAAAAAAAATGGGAAGATTACAAGGGACATTGTAAACTTGTTAACCCGGCCAATAAACGTAAACTAGAAGTGATTGTTGTAGGTACCGGTTTAGCTGGTGCATCTGCTGCTGCCTCTTTAGGAGAACTTGGCTACAAGGTTAAAGCATTTTGTTTTCAGGATTCTCCACGTCGTGCGCACTCTATTGCTGCGCAAGGTGGTATCAATGCTGCTAAAAACTATCAGAACGATGGTGATAGCGTTTTCAGATTATTCTACGACACTATTAAAGGTGGTGACTACCGTGCGCGCGAAGCAAACGTTCACCGCCTTGCAGAAGTGAGTGTTAATATTATTGATCAGTGCGTTGCACAAGGTGTTCCATTTGCACGTGAATATGGTGGACTATTAAGCAACCGTAGTTTTGGTGGTACACAAGTACAACGTACGTTTTATGCGGCGGGCCAAACAGGTCAGCAATTACTGATTGGTGCGTACCAAGCTTTAGAGCGTCAGGTGGCACTTGGCAATGTAAAAATGTACAGCCGTCATGAAATGCTAGAAGTAGTAAAAATTGATGGTAAAGCAAGAGGTATTATTGCACGTGATTTAGTGTCTGGTAATTTAGAAAAGCATTTTGGTCATGCGGTATTATTATGTACTGGTGGTTATGGTAACGTATTTTATTTGTCTACCAACGCCATGGGTTCTAACGTAACGGCTGCATGGAAAGCACACCGTCAGGGTGCATTATTTAGCAACCCTTGCTTCACACAAATTCACCCTACCTGTATTCCTGTTAGTGGCGATCATCAATCTAAACTAACGTTGATGTCTGAGTCACTCAGAAATGATGGACGTATTTGGGTGCCTAAAAATTTAAATGAAACGCGCAAAGCGGTAGAAATTCCTGAAGAAGAAAGAGATTATTATTTAGAGCGCAGATATCCTGCATTTGGTAACCTTGTACCACGTGACGTAGCATCAAGAGCTGCCAAAGAAAGATGTGATGCAGGTTATGGTGTGGGTACTTCAAAGCAAGCTGTTTACTTAGATTACGCTGCAGCGATTTTGCGTTATGGTAAAATTGAAGCGGGTAAACAAGGTCTAGAAAATGTAAGCCAAGAAGCGATCATTGCAATGGGTAAAGAGGTTGTAAAAGAAAAGTATGGCAACCTATTTGACATGTATGCAAAAATTACTGGTGAAGATCCTTACGAGGTTCCAATGCGTATCTACCCTGCTGTACACTACACCATGGGTGGCCTTTGGGTAGATTATGAATTACAAACTACAGTACCTGGTTTATATGCATTAGGTGAAGCTAACTTTAGTGAGCACGGTGCTAACCGCCTTGGTGCAAGTGCACTTATGCAAGGTTTAGCAGATGGATATTTTGTTATCCCTTACACCATTGGTAATTATTTAGCAGACGAAATTTATAGCAAAGGTGTTGATACCAATCACCCAGCATTTGAAGAAGCTGAAAAAGAGGTGCTTGCTAGAATTGAAAAATTAATGAGCATTAAAGGAACGCAAACTGTAGAAAGCTTCCACAAGCGTTTAGGAAAAATTATTTGGGACAAATGTGGTATGGCGCGTAACGCAGAAGGATTAAAGCAAGCGATTGCAGAAGTGCAAGCGCTTAAAAAAGAATTCTGGAGCGACGTAAGAATTCCTGGAGAAATCAATGAAATGAATCCGGAACTTGATAAAGCCAACCGCGTTGCCGACTTTATTGAACTAGGTGAACTCATGTGTATCGATGCACTTAACCGTAACGAAAGTTGTGGTGGTCACTTCAGAGAAGAATATCAAACAGAAGATGGAGAAGCTTTGAGAGACGATGAGAACTTCATGTATGTTGCTTCTTGGGAGTTTAAAGGCGAACACAATTGGGAACTTCATAAAGAAGAATTAAAGTACGAAGTGATTAAACCTTCACAACGTAACTACAAATAATCATTAGCAAACGATCTATCAACTTTTCAAATTTCTTGCAATGGAACATTACAATATGAATCTGAACCTTAAAGTTTGGAGACAAAAAAATAAAAACACAAAAGGTACTTTTAAAATGTACCGCGTAGAAAATATTTCTTCTGAAATGAGTTTCTTAGAAATGTTTGACGTACTCAACGAACAATTAATCAAAGACGGAGAAAGTCCGGTTGCTTTTGACCATGATTGTAGAGAAGGTATTTGTGGTTCATGCTCTATGTATATTAATGGTAAACCACATGGTCCTTGGCAAGCTAATACAACTTGTCAATTACACATGCGTGCTTTTAAAGATGGTGATACAATTGTAGTAGAACCATGGAGAGCCGACGCGTTTCCAGTTATCAAAGATTTGATGGTAGATCGTTCTGCCTTTGACAGAATTATTCAGGCAGGTGGTTACGTTAGCGTTAACACCGGTAATGCCGTAGACGGTAACACCTTACCTATCGAAAAGCAAAAAGCAGATGATGCATTTGCAGCAGCGATGTGTATTGGTTGTGGCGCTTGTGTAGCAGCTTGTAAAAACAGTTCTGCTATGCTATTTTTAAGTGCAAAAGTTTCTCACCTCGCCTTATTACCACAAGGTGCACCAGAGCGTACTACAAGGGTACAAAACATGGTAGCACAAATGGACAAAGAAGGTTTTGGTTCATGTACCAACACTGGTGCTTGTGAAGCTACTTGCCCTAAAGAAATTTCAATCACCAATATTGCGCGCTTAAATAGTGAGTACATAGCTGCAAGCTTTGCAGACTAAGCATCGTAACAGATGTCCAACAACTATTTTGCGTTTAAACAATTTACAGTTCAGCAATCGGACTGCGCACTAAAGGTATGTACAGACGCGTGCCTGTTTGGCGCCTGGGCCTCGCATCAATTAATAAATAACCCGCCTACTAGTATTTTAGATATTGGCACGGGCACTGGTTTATTGTCTTTACAGCTTGCACAAAAAATACCTAGCGCGGTTATTGACGCTGTAGAATTAGATCCTGCTGCTGCCGCGCAGGCCGCACAAAATGCTGCCGCAACCACTTTTAATATTCAGGTGCATAACGCCGATATAAAAAACTATGGTGGAAAAAAATACCAGCACATTATTTCCAATCCCCCTTTTTTTGAAAACGATTTAAAAAGTGAGCATGCCCTAAAAAATCAGGCCATGCATAGCACGACACTTACCTTACAAAATTTATTTACTTGTGTAAATGATTTACTGGAACCTCTGGGCAGTTTTTCGTTACTGTTACCATTTGCACGAGCTAATGAAGTTGAGGGCCTTGCACAGTCACATGGCTTTACCGTAACGCATAAAGCAGTGGTACAGCAAACCCCCAATCATACTCCGTTTAGGGTGATGTATATATTTAGTAAAACTTCCTTTATGGTGGCCGCCTCAGAAACGTCGATTGTAATTAAAGAAAACGAGAGTTACACACCTGCGTTTATAGCCTATTTAAAAGATTATTACTTGTATTTATAAAGGAGTTGTAATTTTAATGTCTATGAATTATTTTGAACTTTTTGAAATACCAGTAAGCTTTTTCCCAGACCCTGCGGTGGTTTCAAAAAAGTATTTGATGCTGCAAAAAAAGTTTCACCCTGATTTTTTTGCAAACGCCAGCCCCGACGAGCAGGCCGAAGCCCTCGCACAATCATCGATGGCCAATAAAGCGCTACAAGTATTAAAAGATCCGGCGCTTGTACTACCCTATATTTTAGAAATTAACGAACTCTTAAGCGTTAACGAAAACTACCAACTCCCACCCCATTTTTTAATGGAGGTCATGGATTTAAACGAGCAGGTAATGGAAGTAACGGACGATACGCAAAAAGACGCTTTACGCGTACAACTTAAACAATTAGAAGATGATATTTACGAACCTATTAAAGGGCTGCTGGAAGGTTATCAAATGGGTATTACCCAAAAAGAAGCAATGCTGCCAGTAAAAGACTATTATTTTAAAAAGAAATACCTAGACCGCATTGCAGATGAGCTCCAATAAGCCGCAATTGTTATGGTTTATGGCTGTTTCTATGGGTTTCTTTTGGCAAAAAACACAGAATCTTGTAATATTGCACCCCGCCTAATACAAAGGCCCAGATGGCGGAACTGGTAGACGCGCTAGACTCAAAATCTGGTTATCGCAAGGTAGTGCAGGTTCGATTCCTGTTCTGGGCACAAACCCTGTCACGAAAGTGACAGGGTTTTTATTTATGGAAGCGGTGTGAGCTTGCTCACAAACGCGGACATGGATAAAAACCCAACGAAATGCGTAGCATTTTGTTGAAAGGGTTTGGGTAAACCCACCCGTTAGGAAGACGTTTTGAACGAAGTGAAAAACGGCAGTCCTGAGGGTTTGGGTACGCCCCTCGCAGAAGTATAGGGAAGACGGCGAAAGAATTGAGCCGGCAGTCCTGTTTCCGCTAAAAATCAATGATTTTGACCACAATTAAAGGCATATTATGTCAAGAAAATTGCTCAAACACAATAAATGAAATAATTAGTTAACTTTACCTAACTAAATACTGCATGAAAGATGACATACAAAATATCCTTTCAGGAAAGAGCCAAGTTAAGCACCATCATCTTATCCAAACAACCTGCAGTTACCTTAAAAGAAGCCAAGGAACAAGCTCAATGGTTAAAGACCAACAGCAGCACAAAGAAGAAGAAACAAAGAGCCTAATTCAATTTGCAGAAGACAATAAACTTTGGGTAGAAAATATCAATATTGACCTATACGTATCAGAAGGTGCCGAACAAAAGGTTTTCTTGAAAGATGGTACAAGTGTTTTAAAATTAAATGATTCCATTTATTACGCAAGCTGGGTAGATTATTTTCACAACCTACTACTAAACAATTTATTTTTCCCTGATACAGCATATAAGCTATTGGGATTTTACAAAAATTTAGACGTTTTATACGCTGTGGTTGAACAGCCCTTTGTAAAGGCAAATGAAAAAACAGATTTAAATTTTGTAAAATCTTTTTTAGAAAATAATGGCTTTTTAAACAAAAAGAACCATGACTACTATAATGAGGAACTTAATTTAATTCTAGAAGACCTTCATGACGAAAATGTACTGACGCAAAATGGAATGTTGTATTTTATTGATACA
>CAMCDT010000018.1:0-32681 GCA_945873615.1 Sediminibacterium ginsengisoli
AACATCTTTCCCGTATCCGCACCTAAATTTAGGGCCTGATTTTAAAATACTAGAAGGAGGTACCGCGCTTATTAGACCCACATTTGTGTTTGGTAACAACCTTACGTATTTATGGAAGCCCGCACTGTATTTAAATAGTGATACCGCTGCTGTACCACGCACCACGCCACTAGCAGATGTTACTTATATACTAGAGCTTACAGGAGAAGGTGGTTGCATGGTAACCGATGATGTTTTTATAAAACTATTACTCGCACCAGAAGTACCCAATGCCTTTTCTCCAAATGGGGATGGCATAAATGACAACTGGGAAATTAAATACCTAGAAAGCTACCCAGGTGCTACCATTGATGTATACAATAGATACGGACAGCCCGTGTTTAAATCAACTGGGTACGATAAAGCTTGGAATGGACAATACAACGGAAGCCCTCTACCAATAGGGACTTACTACTATATTATCAATCCTAAAAATGGACGAAAAATAATAACAGGTTCTGTTACGATCTTAAAATAAGTAAAAAAATTAAACCCTTAACAGCCCTGCCTTATAAAGAGTTGTAACCGGTTTATTATCCCAGAAAAGTTCAAAATCTTCGAGGCCCGCAGCTTCATAACTTTCTTTAACGGCTGCATAGGTCATACCTGAATTTACGCCAATAGTTAAAGCTGTAAGTATTTCAAGTAACCACTTCCCTTGAGCTGGATCTATCGCAATATTTAAAGGCACTTTATTGGTTTGAAAAAGAAAATTCATTTCTTCCCACTGATTGCCTTTTTTAGAACGCTGAACAATACTGGTTTCTGGCGTTCCACCTAACCATATAACTCTATAATTGGTGGCACTATTATAATCGGGCGTTGCAAGTGCAGTGGCAATATAATCAGGTGCAATAGAGGTTTTAGGTGTTTTAAAATCAAACCATTTATGTAATGGAAAATCAAAACAGGCACCATGCATATAATTGAGTAATGCCTTTTTTAATCCGTATCCATATATTTCATGATCAGCACCTGTAGGATCTATATGTACAATATCATTGTTTGCAAAAGTTCCAATTTCATTGGTTTGCTTGATCACTTTATACTTATCAGGATCTAAACCAACCGGACTATGCGCTGTCATGGTAAACAAATGCCAAAACGCTGATTGCAACACACCTGTTTCAAACATTTGACGTACCATTTCTAGTGAATCAATGGTTTCTTGATCAGATTGTGTAGGAAATCCATACATCAAATACGCATGCACCATAATGCCAGCTTCTGAAAAATGCTGGCTAACTTTTGCCACCTGCGCTACTGTAATACCTTTATCAATTAATGCCAAAAGTCTATCTGATGCTACTTCTAGACCACCACTCACGGCAATACATCCCGCCGATTTTAATAACTGACATAAATCGCGGGTAAAGCTTTTTTCGAACCTCACGTTTGCCCACCAACTCACCACTAATTTTCTGCGTATAATTTCTATCGAAAGCGCTTTCATTAAAGATGGTGGCGCAGCTTCATCAACAAAATGAAATCCTGTTTGACCTGTTTGTGCTATCAGTGTTTCCATCCTATCCACCAGTAATGATGCAGTAACAGGTTCGTAAGTTTTTATATAATCTAGTGAGATATCACAAAAAGTGCATTTACCCCAATAGCAACCATGCGCCATGGTTAACTTATTCCAGCGTCCATCACTCCACAAACTATGCATGGGATTCACTACTTCTATTGCAGAAATATATTTATCTAGTAAGAGTCCCGAATAATCGGGCGTACCAACATTTGCTTGTTTATAATCTGGCCAAATAGAATTATTGATGTATTGTACTTTACCATCTACAAGTGTAAAACAACGCTTTAATTCCTGCGCAGATATCTTACCATCTAAATGATTGATTAATACTTCAAGCGGCGCTTCCCCATCATCAAGTGTAATAAAATCATAAAACTCAAACACACGTGGGTCTGACAATGAGCGGAGCTCGGTATTCGCAAAACCACCACCCATGGCCACTTTGATAGATGGATACTTATTTTTTATATACTGCCCACACCTTAGTGAAGTATATAAATTTCCTGGAAAAGGAACAGACAAACAAACAAGTGAAGGAGCAACATTTGTGATATACTGCTCTACTATTTGTAGTAATATCGTATCGATATAAGTTGCTGGCGCATTTAGTGCTGCATACAATTCATCAAAACTATTAGCTGACCTTCCTAAACTTTCGGCGTATCTACTAAATCCAAAATAAGGATCAATGGTATCTTTAATTAAATTACCTAAGTCTTCTAGATACATGGTAGCAATATGCTTGGCCTTATCCTGTTTACCCATGCTACCAAATGCAAAATGCAAATCATCCATTTGATCAAAAGCACTGGCCTCTGGTAAAAATTGTCGAGTAGCAATTAAATGGGCAAGTGTAGGTTGTTTGCCTTGTAAAAACAAAATAACACTATCAATAGTATTAATGTAGCGTTCTTTAAGTGAAACAATCCGCGCACAATTTGCATTAAATGAGCCAGTATGTGACGCCTCAATAGCTGTAAATAATTGAACCAAACCCTCTTTACAAAAAATAGCCAGCGTTACTTCTATACCGAGGTCTGCTTGCTCACTTTTAATATTTTTAGTATTAAAAAAACCTTTTAAATAAGCAGTAGCCGGATACGGCGTATTAAGCTGCGTAAAAGGTGGCGTAACTAATAATACAGGTGCATCCAAGGGTTTCTAATTATGGAGTAAAATTAGGGTTATTTTTTCTTGGCCCCTCTTTTGATAGGCTTCTTATATTTTTTTTGCATCACATCCCTTCTGCTCGATTTTACATTTGACTTGCTGTTTTTTGCAGATTTTTCATGAAAGGCAGGACCCGCAGTGCTCACCACTTTTTTAACTTTCTGAGAGATTTCCTTCATGATTACTTTAGGAATTTCATCTTCTGTTAATACAGTAGAAATTTCAACATCGGTAGGGATTTCAACTACCGGAACCTGGTATTGCATCAGCGATTCGATGGCTTCTAATAATGGTGCTTCTTTGGGTGTTGAAAAGGTAATAGCAATACCCTTTTTATCAAATCTTCCCGTTCTACCAATGCGGTGAATATAGTTTTCCGGAACATCGGGTGTGTCAAAATTGATAACGTGCGTTACTTCTGCGATGTCAATACCTCTCGCTACAATGTCGGTTGCAATCAAAAACTGATAGACACCTTCTTTAAATAGTCTAACGGTATTAAAACGGTGATTTTGTTCTTTATTAGAGTGTATTACACCTACCCTTCCTTCAAACTTTGAAGCAACAGATTCAAACATCTGATCTGCTAATTTTTTAGTAGCTGCAAAAATTAAAACCTTTTGCATACTTGCATCTCCCGTAATTAAATGAGTGAGCAAATTTACTTTGGTATTAAAATTAGGAACCTGATATAATTGTTGTTCAATATTTTCAAGTGGTGTCCCAGCAGGTGCAGCTTCAATAATTTCTGGTGCATTAAAAAATGTATCCATCAGCGCTGTTACTTCTGGTGTAATGGTTGCAGAAAATAAAAGATTTTGTCTTTTTTGTGGAAGCAAATCCATGATATTTTTGAGCTGAGTACGAAAGCCTAAGTTGAGCATTTCATCCATTTCATCAATCACCAGTTTTTTAATGTACTTGGTTTTAAAAGCACCATTCATGGCTAAATCATAGAGCCTTCCAGGCGTTGCCACAATTACATCAGCTCCTTTTTCTACTTCAATTTGCTGCGTATTAATATTAACACCTCCATAAACCCCTATCGCCACCAAACTCATATAACTCGACAACTTATTGATGGTTTCAACAACCTGTGCTACAAGCTCTCTAGTTGGAACAACAATTAATATTTGAGGATCTTTATTTTTATCAAATTTCCACTGACGGAGACAAGGGAGTAGATAGGCAATTGTTTTACCCGTACCCGTTTGTGCAATACCGCAAACGTCTTTACCAGACATGGCCACAGAAAACACTTTTTGCTGAATAGTGGTAGGTGTTGTATAACCAAGGTCATCAAGAGCCGAAAATAGCGCTGTATTTAAATTTAAATCGTTGAATGTCATGAGAGCACGAAGTTAGCGCTATAATTTAATGATTAGGTCGTATTTATGTAAAAGTCCCATGGCCCCTTGTACCGAATGTTTCGACTTTTTAACTCGGTTTGCATCCATATCAATAGTATAGTTGTAAGAAGTTGTAAAGTCTACTTTTTCAAGGGTAGAATTGTCAAATTTTGCATCTAGCAAATCACAATCATCAAATACGGCTGTGTTTAAATCGGCGTTTGAAAAATCCACTGATTTGAGTGAAGACTTTACAAAACGCAAGCCTTTAATTTTAGTTCCGTAAAAAGATGCATTATCAATATTGCAGTTATTAAAAGAAACGCCCAATCCATACTCTTTGCATGAATCAAATAAAATACCAATGAGTTTGCACCCAACAAAATGCGTGTCATTAAAAACAACCTGATTTACTTTAACAACACTCATATCACAATCTGTGAATGTGCAATTGATAAAAATAGATCCGCTCAAATCGATGCCAATAAAACTGCACTTTATAAAACTGCAGTTTTCATATTCGCCAATGGTAAATGGCTGAACCTGAAAATCGATTTGCTCAAACGCTTGGTCTTCGGTTAGTTTCATAATGTTTTTATTAAAAGGATTGCCGTCACTACGTTCCGGCATCCTGGGTGGGGTATGATAACCACAAATAATTCCATTTGCTTCGCAAATGTCAACCGTTTTGTGTCTTACTCTTTCAGGAATTCAAGCAGGGCTTGATTCCTTCATTCGTAACACACAAAAGCCTCAGCTTTCGCTGAGGCTTTATTTGTGGTTGTCGGGAAGACAGGATTCGAACCTGCGACCCCCTGGTCCCAAACCAGATGCGCTACCGGCCTGCGCCACTTCCCGATTTTGTAGTTTGCCACTTTTTTATAGTGCGGTGAGGGCGGGATTCGAACCCGCGGTACAGTTTAACCCGTACGGCAGTTTAGCAAACTACTGATTTCAGCCACTCATCCACCTCACCGTCCTTACTCCCTTTTTGGAGAGGGTTGCAAAAATAAGGTGATGCGTCTTAATTCCCAAAAATAAAACGCTTAAAATATTGAGTTTTAAGCGTTTTATTAAAATATTTTATAAAAAGTACGATTCTCTTAATAATCAAGGCTTACATCGCAGCCAATTGAACTTTTTGTGTGAGCTCCATTACGTTTTCTCTGAAGATCGAATCCGTATCCATCAGATCTTTTACCGTTTGGCAAGAGTGAATTACCGTGGTATGGTCACGACCACCAAAATGCTCTCCAATAGTTTTGAGTGAATTTTTGGTGAAAGCTTTAGCGAGGTACATGGTAATTTGACGCGCTTGTACAATTTCACGCTTACGTGTCTTTTGTAATAATTTATCGTAAGGAACATCGAAATACTCACAAACCATTTTTTGAATGGCGTCGATGGTGATTTCTTTACTGCTCGTTTTAACAAAATTGCGAAGCACTTTTTTTGCTAGTTCAACATCAATTTCTTTCTTATTCAAAGAAGATTGTGCTAATAAAGAAATAAGTGCACCTTCTAATTCACGAACGTTGGTGTTAATGTTGTAAGCAACATATTTCACCACTTCTTTAGGCATGTCAAGACCATCGTTCTTCATCTTCTTTTCCAAGATTTCGATACGGGTTTCGTAGTCTGGCACTTGTAAGTCAGCACTTAAACCCCATCTAAACCTGCTTAATAAGCGCTCTTGCATACCGTCTAAATCTTTAGGAGATTTATCAGATGTAAGTACTAATTGCTTACCGCTTTGGTGAAGGTGGTTAAAGATGGCAAAAAATGCATCTTGGCTTTTTTCGGCACGACTAAAGAATTGAACGTCGTCTATAATAAGCACGTCTATCAGTTGATAGAAGTGAATAAAATCGTTGATGGCATTGTTGCGGCTATGGTCTTGGAACTGATTGATGAACTTTTCACTGCTCACATACAACACCACTTTACCAGGATGCGTACGCTTTACTTCGTTACCAATAGCTTGTGCTAAATGTGTTTTACCAAGGCCTACTCCACCATAGATCACAAGTGGATTGAATGAATTGGCCCCCGGTTTTTCTGCAACTGTTTTACCCGCTCTGCGTGCCACTCTGTTACAATCACCCTCTATAAAAGATTCGAAAGTATACAGCTGGTTTAGCTGCGGATCAATTTGCATTTTTTTAAGACCTGGAATAACAAATGGATTTTTAACTGGATTATCAATCACCAGCGGGAAATTCATTTCGTTATTGTTATATGTTTTCATGTTGCTAGCAGGAACATCCATCGAGCCGCTACGGCTGTTGCTGTTTCCGCTATCCACCATAATTCTATATTCTAATCTCGCCTCTTTACCTAACTCACGCTTTAATGTTTTGGCTAATAAATTCACGTAATGTTCTTCGAGGTACTCGAAGAAGAATTGACTTGGAACTTGGATTAACAATACGTTCCCTTTTAACTCAACTGGGTTAATAGGTTCGAACCATGTTTTAAAATGCTGCCACTCGACAATATCTTTTATGATCTTCAGACAACTGCTCCAAACTAATTCAGCACTTTTAGCCATACAATTACGAACAATTTATAATTAGGTTAACGTATTCTTTTCAGGTCCTCAATATATCCTTTTTTCAACAATAATTCTAACGAATTTGACAGCTTTCAAAAAGTGTTACGGGACTGCGAATATGTATACTTTATGTTGAAAAAAAAATTTTTTATTTCATTCTTTTCCCCATTACAAACCAGTGTTCGGATTTTATCCGTTTTTAAGCCCTAAAAACCTACTTTTGAATCCTAAAAAATATACCACTATGTCTTACGAGATTACAGGAAAATTGGTTGCAAAATTTGATATTGTTCAGCGTACAGAGACCTTTAAAACCAGGGAATTTGTAATTGAAAAGACCGAAGACATTGGAGGTCGTAGTATTACTAATTACATAAAATTTCAATGTGTTCAGGACAAGACAGCCATGCCCGACAAGTACAATCTAGGGGATGACGTACGTGTTCAGTTCAATATCAAGGGAACCAAGTGGGTAAAAGAGGGTAAAGAAAATTTTATTACAAATTTGGACGCATGGCGCATGGAAGGGGTCAAAATTGGCCAAGACAACGCTAATGCCAACGAATATTTTGACATGCCACCTACCCAAGACGCGGTAGACGACCTTCCTTTCTAATGCAAAAGCAAGTACAATTAAAAGTTACACCTTCAGAGGCTGCAGATCCTGCAATTTTAAAGCAGTTTGTAGCAAATGCAGGCGGGCATAGCATTGCATCCGTTACAGGCTTTCATATTATAAAAAAATCGATAGACGCTAGAAGCAGTAAACAAGTATGGATCAACCTTACTTTACATGCATTTATTGACGAGCCGTTTACGCCCAGAACCCTTGCCCCTATTAGCTTCATAGACGTTGCAAATGCCAAAAACAAGGTCATTATAGTAGGTGCGGGTCCAGCGGGGCTATTTGCGGCCTTAAAATGCCTAGAACTTGGCATTAAACCACATATTATAGAGAGAGGTAAAGAAGTTAGGGCGCGCCGACGGGATTTAGCCGCACTGAATAAAGAAGGGGTTGTCAATCCAGAAAGTAACTATTGTTTTGGAGAAGGCGGCGCAGGTACTTATTCAGATGGTAAATTATATACTAGAAGTAACAAGCGTGGCGACATCAACCGCATTCTTCAATTACTCGTACAACATGGCGCCGAAGAACAAATCCTCTACAACGCGCATCCGCATATTGGCACCAACAAGCTTCCTCAAATCATTCAGGCCATGCGTACCCAAATTTTGGATGCTGGTGGCATTATAGAATTTGAGCAAAAAATGGTGGACTTTAATGTAGAAAATGGAGTGATCAAATCAGTGCAAACACAACATGGCAATACTATTATAGGAGACGCTGTAGTGCTTGCTACGGGCCATTCTGCAAATGATATTTTTGAACTCTTAAACCGTAAAAAAATAACCATCGAAGCCAAGCCTTTTGCGCTAGGTGTAAGAATAGAACATCCTCAAGAAATTATAGATAGGGTTCAATACCATTGCATTTTAAGAGACGAGTACTTACCTCCTGCCTCTTACGGACTTGTAGAGCAAGTGCATGGCAAAGGCGTATTTAGTTTTTGCATGTGCCCAGGTGGCATTATCGCACCTGCAGCTACAAGTGCTGGGCAGTTGGTGGTAAACGGTTGGAGCCCAAGCAAAAGAAATAATCCTTATGCCAATAGTGGCATGGTAGTAGAGGTACAAAAACAAGATGCCCTCGATTATTTTAAAGAGGCGAGTCATAAAAAATTATTGGAATCCATGTTTCCAATGGCGCAAATAAATGCACTGGAAAACGACCCTCTGCTACTCCTTTATTTTCAGGCCATGGTGGAGAAAAAATCTTTTGATGCAGGAGGTGGAAAATTTGTAGCGCCCGCCAACCGAATGGTAGATTTTTCTACTAATAAAACATCTACTACGCTGGCTAGTTGCAGTTACCTACCCGGATTATCTGCGCATAATTTAGAAAACGTTTTACCCAATTTTATTCGAAAAAATTTACAGGACGCATTTGTTGTTTTTGGCAAAAAAATGAAAGGGTATTATACCAATGAAGCGCAGGTAGTAGCCACAGAAAGCAGAACATCCTCTCCAGTAAGAATCCCTAGAGATGCTGATACACTTATGCATCCAGACATTAGCAACTTATACCCTTGCGGCGAAGGCGCTGGTTATGCAGGCGGCATTGTAAGCGCTGCCATGGATGGCGAACGCGTTATTGATGCTATCTTTTTAAAGCACGTAAAAAGCCATCTTTAACCAGCGCATTTTGCTGATACGCACCAAGCTCTTTTTGTAAGTCTTGCGCTAAAGAAGTGTTTTCAAAAGAAGACAAATCCGGTTTGCCCGCATCTACCCAGGCAGTATACCAAAAATCAGCAATTAAATTAGCAGACTCAATAAGTCTTTCATTCACTGTATTTTTTAAAGCGATACCGTATGCTTTTGCAAAGGCAAGCGTGTATGCTTTTGTTTCTTTTCCGTACCACATTTTCATTTCAAACTTATCCGCTTCTGTAAAGTTTTTAGAAACAGTACGTTCTGTTTCAAGCATATGATCAATCATACCAAAACCTTTACGTACGGCAACCCAAATAGCAGTTTGCGGAGAAGTTAAATAAGTGGCTTTATGGTTCGTGTATAAATTGTACTGAGCCATTTGAATATCAGGCACTGTAGATTCCCATAAATTATGCATACCCTTTTGTCCCGTTAATTGACCATCGTAATTAACGGTGGTATGTAGTGGCACGTGCGCATCTCCAATATAGTGTCCTAAATCGGCAGCGTAAAATAAAATACTGTCTTTGTTTTTTTGTTTAAAGGCCTCTGTTAATTTAGACTGCATGTAAATAATATGATACGGCACATAACCATATTTTATAAGTGAATCTTTACTAAATATAGCAACCGCTTTACTCCACTCTTCTGGCATTTTATTTACAGCGTCAGGGCCAAACATTTCTAAATCAATAAAGTGCTTGGTAGCTTCTGTAGGATCTGAATTTCTGCGCTGATCGGGTCTTACAGCGTCAGCTACTACCTTGTCGATATGGGTGTAAAAAAACGATTGCAGAGGCGCTGGCAACTCATAAACCGCTAACTGATGAATGGTTTTATGTACTAAAAAACCCCAACTGCTACCAATAATTAAAATGCCAACTAGAACTGCTGATACAATAAGACTCCGCGTTAATTTCATAATTCAGGTGTATTTACGCCCACTAAAGTAAGATTTTTGACAACCGCTTGTCATTAAAATATACCTTACCTAAAAAATAAAGGCGCTTGACCCTGTAATTCATAATTTTAATATTCAAAGTTTAACCCCATGCATAATATTTTAGAGTTAAAGAACCTTCAAAAACACTACGCCACTCAAAAAGCGGTGGATGATGTAAGTTTTTCTATCAAACAAGGAAGCATTTTTGGCTTACTTGGCCCTAATGGTGCCGGTAAAACAACCTTACTCCGTATGATAACGGGTATTTTTTACCCCGATAGTGGTGATTTACTATTTGATGGCAAACCCTTTGACCCAAAAAACGATTTTGTGCATATTGGTTACATGCCCGAAGAAAGAGGCTTGTACAAAAAGATGAAAATTGGAGAGCAAGCGATGTACCTAGCTCAATTAAAAGGGCTCAGCAAATCAGAATCTTTAGAGAAAATAAAATACTGGTTCAAGAAATTTGAAATGGAGAGCTGGTGGAATAAAAAAGTAGAAGACCTAAGTAAAGGGATGAGTCAGAAACTACAATTTGTTACCACCGTATTACACGAACCTAAACTCATTATACTAGATGAACCATTTAGCGGACTAGATCCATTAAATGCGAATTTAATTAAGGATGAAATTTATGGGCTGGCGCAAAGAGGCAGCACCATTATATTTTCGACCCACCGCATGGAACAAGTGGAAGAAATTTGTGACCATATCATACTCATGAACTTAGGCAAGAAAATACTGGACGGCACTGTAACGGACGTTAAACAAAAATTCAAAGAAAATAAATTTAATGTGCAGTTTAAGGGACAACCAACAGAACTTGTTAGCCCTATTTTTACCATTGAACACCAAGAAAAGCAACAGCTCATTGTAAAAATTAACGAAGGATACACAAGCAACCACGTGCTTAATTATTTATTACAGCAAGACGTTTTAATTGAACGCTTTAATGAAATCCTACCTTCTCTCAATGACATATTTATCCATTTAGTAGAAGGCAGCAAAGCCACTACCCGAGCTTTTCAAAACAATTAATTTACACACACATGAATAAGATATATTTAGTTGCGAGCAGAGAATTTAAAACAAGGGTTCAAAAGAAAACCTTTCTTTTAAGTACCATTGGACTTCCTATTTTGATTTTTGGCTTCTACGCCCTCATGATTTATTTCCAGGTTAAAACAACCGATAATTTTAAGGTAGCTGTTAGCGACCAGTCAAAATTATTTAACGGAAAAATTGATGACAAAAAAAGCACAGAAGTTATTTTTAGTTTTATAAATGCAGATACCGCTGCTCTCAATAAAAAATTAAACAATCAAGAATACGACGCTTACTTATTTATTCCAAATGGATACAATTTACAAAGCGGCGAACCTCAAATCGCTTTTAGATCTAGTAAGGCACTTGGTTTAATGACCAGAGAAAAAATTGAAAACAGAATTAATAACGCACTAGAAGAAAAGAAATTACTCGCGCTTAATATTTCAAAAGGGCAACTAGACAGTGCAAGGCTTGAAAACAATGCAATTAGCTTTACCACCAATGACGGTAAAAAAGACAATGAAACAAAAGTGGGCATTAGCTACGCGGTGGGCATGATTGCAGGCTTTTTAATTTACATCATTTTATTTGTGTACGGCACTATGGTTATGCGTGGCGTGATGGAAGAAAAAGTAAGTCGTATAGCTGAAGTAATCGTAAGCAGCGTTAAACCATTTGAGTTAATGCTGGGTAAAATATTTGGCATTGGCGCCGTGGGTTTAATTCAGTTTATTATATGGATAGTACTCGTGTTTGGATTACAACTTTTAATCCCTGTTTTATTCCCTGACGTGGCCGCACAGATGCAATCGGCTCCTATTCAACCAGGTGCTATGGGCGCTGCAACAGCAGTAAAAGAATCAGGTGCATTACAAGGTATTATGGCAGGACTTGCCGAAATTAATTTCACGCTTATTATCGGATGCTTTGTGTTTTACTTTTTAGGCGGCTATTTCATGTATGCAGCACTTTTTGCAGCAGTAGGTAGTGCAGTTAATGAGGACCCACAAGACGCACAAAGTTTATTACTACCTATTATGATGCCTATCATTTTTGCAATGGTTATTATGACCAAAGCAGTGAATGACCCTAATAGCACACTGGCTATATTTGGTAGCTTGTTTCCTTTAACCTCTCCTATTGTAATGATGGCAAGGGTGGCGCATGGCGTTCCGGACGGAGTTACCGTGGTGCAACTAATTGCTAGCATGGCTTTACTAGTACTTGGATTTTTAGGAACTACTTGGGTAGCAGCAAAAATTTACAGAACAGGTATTTTAATGTACGGTAAAAAAGTAACCTGGAAAGAAATGTGGAAATGGGCTTTTAAAAATAATTAAAAGCTTAATTACTGCGCTAACGATACCCTTACTTTAACACCGGCTCTTGTAGTTGTAGAAGGCGCAGCCGTTGAAATATATGGCTGTACCCGGCGCTGGTCAAAGAAGAACTGAAGATTGACCCTGCTATTTAATACATAGTCTATAGACGGCTGTATCGTAATTTCTTTTTGTCCGCCCGTACCATATGCATTGGTTTGATCGAGCCTGCTATTGCTATTGGAAATATCACGCATGGATAAATCAACTTTAATAGTAAGGTCATTTACCAGCTTTGCATTTTTCATGCCCGGAATGGTAAACGGCAAGTTAAGCCCCTGCGTACGAAGGCTAAAACCAAACACCCACTCCGTACTTCTAGATTCACTCAATTGATAATCGACTAAGCTTAAACTAAGTTGTCTACCCTTACGGTATTCGAAGTGCATATTCAGCTGCTTATTGGTGGTAAAGTCTATACCAATAAGTGGTTCAAAATTTTCTTGCATGGTAATATTAGGTACCAAGAAAAATGGAATATAATTACCACTCACAGTATCCATAAATGAAGGACCTCCAAGTCTAAATGGATCTTGATACAGCAGAGCACTATTAAAACTATTCATGCTCAAGTTGCCCTTGTAGCTATGTGAAAAAGAGATATTATTAAATTTCTCGGCGAGAGCTGGAATTTTTGTGAGCCCCGTATACGTAACCCTCCAATTAGGTCTAGGTATAATACCAGCAAACGGATTAGAACTTACTTTGGCATTAGACTGTTTGATAAGTGGCGCCGTGTTTGGATCAGTTCCTGCATAGGCGGCTAAAAATGCGGGCACCAAAACATCTTGAGAATACCTGCCATACCCTCTAGCATAACCATCAGGCGTGAACTTTTGAGAAGCTGGAAGTGTTTGCCAATAAGGGTTAGCTGCAGCTACACGCTTAGATACAATTAAACGGTTGTCTTGGAAGGTTTTAAAAGTGCTAGAAATTTCGTTAGGCGTATATCCTTCAAAAATTGTTTTGAATGAAATATAAGACACACTAAATCCACCAGTAGCAAGCGGGTTTAAATGCTCCATCCTACCAGCGCCGAGTGTGTCTTTAAACAACTGCGAATAATCTTTAGTAAATGTTTTTTCTAGATTAAGATCAATGAGTAATTCTCTAATGGGTTCTACCTGTGCAGTAATGTTTAGTCGCTGCTCAAAACTTTGCCTGTACAAAAAGTTAAACCCTGGATCCCTTGATAGTAGACCTTGTGCCGCTTTTTGATTAAGCCATGTAGTGTCTGGTTGTTTTCCAAAAGCATAATCTAGTCCTGGGGCTAAAGAATTAAAGTTTTGTCCCAACAACTGTGTACTATCTGTAAAACCTGGCACCCTACTTCGGTAGTTGGCTGCGTAATTAACAGATAGATTTTTAACCATAGTTAAGAGTTTGCCCGAAAACCTGGTGGCACCATTAAGTTCTGGCATTTCATTTGCCCTAAGCATTTTAGCAGCAATACGCTGGTCCTTTTTTAAGGTCTTCCACTTTTTTAAAGCTACTTTTCGTTTATCACCCACCAAACCTTGTAGCGATTCTTTTTTACTAAGTAGTACTGTTCCTAATAATTGTTCTGGCGTTGCTTTACTCGAAATGGTATTGCCTTTTACTTTTGGCGGCGGTATATTATCGAGTGCGCGTAAAAATTTAGATTTCGCATACAGGCTCGCAAAATTAAATGGCACACTGATGTTATTTTCTTGCGAATTTTCGATGGTATTGCCAAGCTCGTAAGCAAGCCTACTTGCTCCAATCCAGTTGTAACTGGTAGCATAGGTATACCTTGCTGTAATCCAATCTGTGAGTGGAAATTTATTAAGTGGAACAGTATAAGATATCGCAGCTTTTTGTTGATACAAGGTATTTCTACCCCCTTTTAAAAAGTTTTGCTGAACACTATCTTTTTTGGCGCGCGTATCTATTCTACCAAAAGGCTCATCAATGCGCGCATTATTGGTTGCAGAAAAATCAAGATTTACCGAATTTGACACATCCCAACGTAAATTATAAAAACGGTCAAACGTAAAATACTTGTCGTAAGTAGTATCCACTCTTTCAACTTTACTATCACGCGTATTTACGATGCGAGGAATAAATTGTCCAAACTGACGCTGCACATCCGCTCTAAAACTAAGTAGGCTTGGCTTTAAGTTGAGGTTAAAATCTTTAATCAGTGACAACCAAGGCGTATTGGTTTTGATAACTTTTTTAAATGGATACTTAAATGAAGGCTGTGCATTATAGGTATATCCAAGTCCACCTCTTTGTTTGGTTACTTTATTTTCGTCAACAATAGGGCTACTTTGTGCCGTTTGTGTGTAGGAATAATTTAAATCAAAATTACTAAGACTAATAAGTGTCGTTTTTTCACTTGGCAACACTTTTACATTGGTAAAGTTGATGGTTTTAATAGTTGTCTGATCCATGGCAGCTTGCTTCATAGAATCTCTCTTGTCAGCGGCTGCTCTACTTAACTGGTCTTTAAAACGAATGTCTTTATCGTATGGATCAAATGCTGGCGTAAAAACTGTTCTATTAATACTTGCATATACCGGTAGTGATACATTCGCCTTTTTAGGCAGTAGTTTACCTGCTTCGATATTAGCCGCCACATCAAACTGCGTCATATTTTCTTTAGCTCTTTCATTTACACGCTGCTCAATCGTTCCAAATCCTACTGAGTGTGTATTTGCAGACACCGACAAAGTACCTAAATCGGCTAATACCATATCAACCCTACCAAGTGCTGACCATCCTCCTTGTTCATCCATTTCGGATAACCTTAATTCGTTGGCCCATACTTCGGCACTAATTATAGGACCATCCGGCAAATATTTATTTTCAACGCCAATTAATATTCCACGCACTTCGCCCAAATTTGGATTTCCTTGTACCGAAACTATTTTATTACCAAGCGTTTCCCTATAAATATTGGTAACAGATAATCCTTTACTATTTCTTCGTTGTTTCAAATCAATTAAAGAACGCAAAGACAAATCAAGATTGTTAAGGGCTGGCCATATTTTATCTTCTTGCCCTTTTGGATAATTGCCAGGTCTCGTTACTTTTAAAGGAATTTTAATTTCGTAATAATTATTCAAAAAGTCTTGACCAAGCCTTACTACTGCATATAACTCATCGTCTAAAACAGGCCTTAATCCAGGAACCGACTCGGCATGTAAATACATAGAGAGTCTACCAAATTGCCTAAAATCAAAAGGAATCGTTTTAAACACAGCGCGCGAATCACCAGAAGTTAAGTCTCTAATTTGCATACTCATGGCCTGCTCATTTTGTTGCAGGTTTACGCCGTTATTACTCAGTAACTGAACACGCTCCACACCAGGAGGCATTAAATAATTGACCGGTTGGCGACTACTATTTTCTTCCAGATTAACAGCGAGTGTATTAAAAGTGACACCACTATTTACTGGTATGGGTTGATAGGAACCAGTTGTATCTAGTTTAAAATTAAACTGGCGCCACTGGTTTCGTACCAAATCCATTCTTGCCATACGCACTACTACAGAATCTTCAAAATCAGTAAGGTATAAGCGGGCAAATCGAATGGATTTAAAATCAGTCATGTTACCAACTTTTCGGGTAAAGCCCCTAATTGGAATGCGGAACAAAAACCAATTTTCTGTTTTCACTGTTCCATCTGCTGCATTTACAGATAGCGTTCTTTTATCTGTTATATATGGCGTAACACCAACAGCCATACCTGGCTTCAAAGACACTTCGTACTCATAATACGCTTCTGTTTCATTGAGGGTATTGTCTCTATTTAAGTCTTCATTATCGGGATAGAGTGTTGCAGCCGGTGTAAATACACTATTAGATGCAATGGGCGAATTACCTTGTGGATTGTTATGATTTTTATACCTGCCTAATATACCCGTACCTGCCGCGTCAAAACTATTATCGCGGTACCACTTATAATTATCACCTGCAGGATCAACGAGTGCTTTTTGGTACACCAAAGATGATGTTCCAAAATTATTGGCTAACTTTTGTAATATATAATTCTTTTTAACCTTTTCTGCATTGTCATCGAGTCCATCAAAACCCACATCTTGGTATGGCCTATCATCAGGATCGTTACTAAACGCCTGCGTAATTTGAATGGGATTCACGGGCGTTTTACCCCAAGTGTTACTGCTATCTACTTGAGCAGGCACTTTAGGCGTGTTCATGCCATTTTCATAAAAACGTTTTCCATCTTTTAAAATGTCTTCACTAATATTACCAAGGTTGAGTAATATTTTTCCGCCTCTACTATTGGGCGTCATGATAAAAGGATCTTGCATCCAAATTTCAAAGTATTCGATATTACCCGTTTCAAAATCTGTTTGATCAATGGCTCGCATTATACCACCCCACTTAGCTGCAGGGTTTCTAAATTTACCGTCGGCTCCTATTTGCGCAGTTTTTGTTTCATAATTATAAGGACCTTTTTCTTTGGGATAATACGCAAGGTCTAATGTTGCCGTTTGAACATCGGTAATATTGGTAGTTCGCTGCGGAAATAATTCATTGGTAAATACTTGACGTACCCTTGGATCACTGAGCTCCGCTAAATTTCGCCTAAGCGGATTGTTGCTGCTGTTTTTATCTTGTAAATTAGGTTCAATATTATACCAAGCTAATTTGGCACGATTGAAATTATAATCGATAGAATCTGTTAATCCTGCTTCAGGAAATTTAGGATTGCCTTGCGGGGTAGAAGCAAGTGTCCATGCCACAAATGGAAATCTTAAATCAATATTGGTTCTTGTACCTTCAAAGTCATCAATAAAAATAAGTCCTTGTCCTCCAGAACCAATTTGCGGTGGATGCCCGGGCTTTAAAAACGCGCCTTCCCCATATGCATTAATACTAGACTTAGCTTTTGTGGAATAAAAGGGAAGTCTATTTAAAAGCCTTGTTACAGAAGGCAGTTCCGATTTATAACTAAAATCCAATCCGTACATCGTGTTCCGAATAGGATCATCACCATAATTCATTTTAGTAAAAAATGGACGCTCACCTAATCTAACCGATGTTGCACTTACACTAAATTTTTTATTGGCGATATAATCTAAACGAAGTCCACTAAAGCCTCTTGTTTGCATACCAAAGCCGGTATTGTTTTCAAAAGAAACACTCACTGGAACATTGGAACTTAATATGGCAGCATTTAAAATTTTAATGCTTCCTAAATTATAATCGACACTATAATCGAGGCCTTCTCTTAATTGTTGGCCGCCCGCCGTAACGCGCACCGAACCTGGCGGAATATTAAAAGTATTGAGTTGAATCTCGGACCCGCCGCCACCACTTTTTACTTGCCCTTGCATTACAAAGCGGTTTAGGTTTGCATAGGTTTGTGCAATCGCCTTAATAGAATCGTAGAGTTGATAATAAATATATTTTTGCTTGACCGCCGTAGGCATACCCGTAAACGCAAGGGTGTCAAGGTCATTACCAAATGGTTCTAGTACCGGAAATATAATTTTACCCGTTTGCTGCAGTACCGTAAATCCATCCACAAAATCAAATACACCATCTGGCTGCGGATCATTTCGGTTGTTGAGCCTATCTAGATTTAAAATTTTAAGTAATGGAAATCCTTCTGCAGCTTTTGATGTTTCTGGTAAATATCTTTTAAGACCACCGCTTGGCTCTTCGTATAAAATATTAAGTTTAAAATCTTCGCGCTGGATACCGCCAAAAACGTCAAGTGAGTATACGTTTTTCATCATCCAATCCCAAATAGGAAGTTCGATTCGTTGAGAAGTTGCTTTTAATAATTTTAAAAACAAAACTTTTTGCACGCCCTTGCTAGAATCAAGTGCTACGTCTTGCGAAAATTCACCCACTTGATACACACGACCATTGTAGGTGTATTGATATGCTACGGCGAGCACTTCATCTGCTTGCAACTGCGTATTGATGGATAAAAATCCAATTTGAGGATTGAAAGTATATTCGGTGGTATTTAATTTACGGGCAAACGTTTTTTCATAATCATCAACGGGTCTAAGTCCTTTAGACAATAGTAAACTATTAATAACTGCAGGGTTCCTGCTACTTGGATTGCTTACAAGTCCAGTGTATAAATTATTGGCACCATTAAACGGAAGTGCGCCAACCGCTGTAGCTGCTATTGCCCCAGTATTATATGGCTTAGGCTCGCCTAAGTCCATAAGACCAACAATGTCCCTCGCTTCGGTAGTAGCACCAGTGCGGTTGGTAACCCAAACTTCAATACGCTGAATTTGTACCTGCGTATTTACAACAGGTAAATTTTTCATGGCCTTGTTAAAATTATTTTTAAAATATTGGCCTAATAAAAAGTGTCTGTTTTCTTCGTAGTCATCTAACTTTTTTTCAAAAGTTAACATAGATGCACCTCCCTGTAACGCTACTGATTGTCTGGTAGATCGTTGGTTAGCGAGCGCCGCAGTAACAAATAATTTTCCAAATTGCAACTGCGTTTTAACACCAAATAAATTTTGAGCCGACGGAATTAAAGTGCCTCTCGATTGAAATGAAATATTTCCTGCTTCAATACTTTTTAAAAGCTCATCATCCATGCCCTTATAATCGAGCTTGATCTGATTGTCAAAATTTAAATTAGCAAGGGTATTATAGTTAATGGGGAATTTTAATTTATCGCCAATATTTGCATTCACACTTAAATTAGTGTTCATGTCAAAATCAAAGCCGCCATTTTTTCTGGCTCTTTCCGGAAGTGTTGGGTTTTTAATATTTTGCCCTTGATAGCCAGCCATAATGGTTACATCGCCGGTAGGCTTAATGTCGACATTTAATTTATTGGCTGCCAGTCCATCTGCCGTATTTTTTAATTGATCCTTTAAGTTACCAAGCTGATCCCCTATTTGTTTGGCTTGATCCGTAATTTGTTTTATTTGACCACCTGCGCTACCCAACATATCACTCACGCCAAAAATTCGATCAAACAATTTATCGTAAACCTGCATGGGCGGGCGTGCTACTTTTTTATTGAGCGCCGTTAATGCATCTGCCCGCTTTTTAAAATACTCTTTTTCATCTTCTTTGGCTTGCAGTTTAACATAGGTATCAAAATCGATATAACTAGGCGTACGGTATAATTTTCCGTTGATGGTTTCAACTACTTTATACTGTCTGGTAATTGGATCAAAAACCACCGACTTTTTAATAAGTGTGGTATCCCTAATATCATATGGATTTTTACTAGGTGCTACAATTGCGGCAGCCCTTCGATCCTTAATAGGATATCGAAGACCCGTTTTTGTTTGTGCATGCAAATACTGAACCGAGCAGAACAGTAAGTTGAACAACAAAAAATAGCCAAATAAATATTGACGATACCGACTCAAAAAAGTAAGATTAATAAAGTAGCGTTTTGATCGATAGTCTATAGGTTTTTTAAAGCTGTTTTAATAACATCTTCAAGTGGTGCGTCGGCACCCAATGCTACTGTTGTTTTTTTAACGGCCTGTTCTGCAAGTGGTTTTCCTATCCCTAGGGCCACTAAAGCCTGAACGGCATCGTTATCTGGCGAAGATACAAAACCCCCTCCAAAAGGAGCGTCTTGATGCTGTTTTCCTAATTTATCCCTTAATTCGAGCACCAAACGCTCTGCGGACTTCTTGCCAATGCCCTTAATTGCCTCTAATTGCTTGGTATTACCCTGCACAATAGCCCTGGTAATTTCATCAGGGCGAAGGCCTGATAGCATCATACGTGCGGTTGAAGCACCTACCCCAGAAACGCTGATTAGCTGCAAAAAGAGTTCTTTTTCGGCTCCATCTGCAAAACCAAACAAGGTTTGCGCGTTTTCTGTGATATGCAAATAGGTATACAATTGACCCTCAGCAGCATCTCCAATGGCACTAAAGGTGTTCAAGCTAATTTGAAGGTCGTAACCTACCCCATTAACGTCTACAACCACTCTGGCGGGTGTCTTAATTGCGTATTTTCCTCTTACAAATGCGATCATAATAGAACTGTAAAAATAGGCGTAAAAAACGATACAATTGGGCCTATCTTTACACGAAAAATTAGAAGATTTTAAGAAAATCCAATATGCAGCAAAAAAGAGCAACAATTACAGCCGTAGGAGGCTACGTTCCAGAAGACAAATTGACCAATTTTGACCTCGAAAAAATGGTGGAAACCAATGATGAATGGATCAGATCCAGAACTGGTATCGAAGAACGAAGAATCTTAAAAGGAGAAGGCAAAGGGAGTTCCGATATGGCTGTTCCTGCCGTTCAAGAAATATTAAGAAAAAAGAATATAGACCCTACCGAAATAGACTGTCTAATTTGCGCGACAGTAACCCCCGATATGGTATTTCCAGCTACTGCGAATATCATTTGCGATAAAATTGGTGCTACAAACGCCTGGGGTTATGATATGAGCGCCGCTTGTAGTGGCTTTTTATTTGCGCTTACCACAGGTGCAATGTACATAGAGAGTGGTCGATTCAAAAAAGTAATTGTTGTAGGTGTAGATAAAATGAGCGCTATTGTAGATTACACTGACAGAGCAACCTGTATCATTTTTGGAGATGGCGCTGGCGCTGTTTTATTAGAAGCCACAGAAGATGAAAGCATTGGTGTTAAAGACAGCATTTTAAAAAGCGATGGTAGCGGTAGACATTATTTACACATGAAAGCGGGCGGTTCCTTAAAACCTGCATCTGCCGAAACCGTTTTAAACAAAGAACATTTTGCCTACCAAGAAGGACAGGCTGTTTTCAAGTTTGCTGTAAAAGGCATGGCCGATGTTAGTGCTGAATTATTAGAACGCAATGGGCTGACTGGTGACGATATTGCATGGCTCGTGCCACACCAAGCAAACCTGCGCATCATTGATGCAACTGCAAACCGCATGGGGCTCGACAAAGAAAAAGTGATGATCAATATCCAAAAATATGGCAACACAACAGCTGCCACATTACCCCTTTGTTTATGGGATTGGGAATCACAATTAAAAAAAGGTGACAACATTGTACTAGCCGCTTTTGGTGGTGGATTTACTTGGGGAGCAACACTATTAACTTGGGGTTACGATTCAAAAAAATAATACATGAAAAACAAAGTTCCTTTAACTGGTATTAGCTCGGTGGCCATGCACGCTGCAGGACATCACAATGCAGAAGATGCACACATAACACCCATTTTTGCTACTTCAACCTTTACTTTTGATAATACCGAAGAAGGCATGAACCGCTTTGCTGGTAAGGATAAAACAAGGGTATATAGCCGTTGGGGGAACCCTACATTTACTGCCGCAGAAAAAACAATTGAAGCATTAGAAGCTTTTGGATTAAAAAATAAAAACGGAGAACCTCTTGAACTTCGTGCCCTTTTACACGCAAGTGGACAAGCCGCAATGACTACGCTTTTTATGAGCGAGTTAAAAACGGGCGATGCCGTTCTTTCACATTACTCTTTATATGGAGGCACTTACGAACTATTACATAAAGTAGTAGCTGCGATGGGCGTTACTATACTTATTGTTGACATGCGTGATACTAATGCAGTAGAAAATGCACTTGCCAGCAATAGTCATATTAAACTAGTACATATTGAAACCCCTGCTAACCCTACCATCCAGTGCGTAGATATTGAAGCAGTTACTACTATTGCTAAAAAACACAAGCGCCTCGTAAGTGTAGACAATACTTTTGCAAGCCCTTATTTACAACAACCATTTACATATGGTGTAGATTATGTTTTTCATTCTACCACAAAATTTTTAAACGGTCATGGCTCTGCTATTGGCGGTGTACTTCTGGGAAGCGACGTAGAAAAAATGAATACCACGGTTTGGAAATGGCATGTACTCCTTGGAGGAAATGCAAATCCGTTTGATGCTTTTTTATTAGGTCAAGGCATGAAAACGCTGGAACTGCGCATGGACAGGCATTGTAGCAACGCACAAACTATTGCAGAGTTTTTAGAAAAACATCCTTCCATTTTAAAAGTAAATTATAATGGGCTTAAGTCCCACCCCGATTATGAAATTGCAAAAAAGCAAATGAAACATCCGGGTGCTGTAATGAGCTTTGAATTAAAAGGTGGTATTGAGGCAGGTAAAAAATTTATTGACGCTTTACAAGTTTGCGTACGTGCTATTTCATTAGGCACTGTAGACACACTCGTGTCGCACCCAGCAAGTATGAGCCATTACGGCGTGAGCCCCGAAGAAAGAGCTAAATACGGCATTACAGATGGCCTTATCAGAATGAGTGTAGGTATCGAAAATATCGAAGACCTACTTGCCGATTTAACACAAGCCCTAGGATAATTTTATTTTCAGAAAAAAGAAACATGCAAACAACAATAAGACGCGCTACAATAGAAGATTGCCCAAGTATGCTTGGCCTTATTCAGGAACTAGCCGTTTATGAAAAAGCACCAGACGAAGTAACCGTTACACTTTCACACTTTGAACAAAGTGGTTTTGGTGAAAACCCGGTATGGTGGGCCTTTGTAGCAGAAACCGATAACACTATTGTAGGCTTTGCATTGTATTACATTAGATACAGTACTTGGAAAGGGCAATGCCTTTATCTCGAAGATTTTATTGTAACCGAAAAAATGCGTGGCAAAGGAATTGGCAAATTACTATTTGACAGAATTGTACAGGAAACAAAAGACAAAGGTTTTTCAAGAATGGTATGGCAAGTACTCGAATGGAATGAGCCTGCCATTAACTTTTATAAAAAATACAAAGCCAACCTCGATCCAGAGTGGATCAATGGCATATTAGATATATAAATTACAACTAACTTAATCCGTTTACAACCGCTTCTTTGTATACTTTTTGTACAAGACCTTGTAATACTTTGCCCGGACCTACTTCCGTAAAATGTGTAGCACCATCAGCAACCATTTGCTCTACTGTTTGCGTCCATTGTACAGCACCCGTTAATTGATTGATTAAATTTTGCTTGATAGCGGCAGGATCTGTAACGGCTGCAGCCACTACGTTTTGATATACCGGGCAAATTGGAGTTGCAAAATTTGTTGCTTCGATGGCTGCCGCTAATTCTTCACGAGCGGGCGCCATTAATGGACTATGAAAAGCACCTCCTACGGGAAGTATCAGTGCACGCTTTGCTCCTGCAGCTTTCATTCTTTCACATGCTATTTCAATGCCTTTTACAGATCCACTAATTACTAGTTGACCAGGACAATTATAATTTGCGGCTACCACCACTTCATTTGTTTCAGCCATTACTTCTGCGCAAATTTGAGCCACCACATCATCAGCGAGCGCTAATACCGCAGCCATCGTAGAAGGCACCAATTCACATGCTTTTTGCATAGCAGCCGCTCTAATACTTACGAGCTTTAATGCGTCTTCAAACTCCAACACACCATTGGCCACCAGTGCCGAAAATTCACCCAACGAATGTCCAGCAACCATATCAGGTGTGCCGTGCTCCAGGGTTTTGTAAGCAATAACAGAATGTAAGAAAACAGCAGGCTGCGTTACATTTGTTTGCTTTAGTGCTTCGTCGGTGCCATTAAACATCACTTCACTAATATCAAAACCTAATATTGTATTAGCCCTGTCAAATAATTCTTTGGCTACAGCATTATTTTCATACAAAGCCTTTCCCATTCCAATAAATTGAGAACCTTGACCTGGAAATACATACGCGTGACTACTCATAGGTTATGATTTAGGACCCAAAGTAAATAAAAAACCCCGACACTTTTAATGTCGGGGTTTAAAAAATAAATGAGTACTTAAAACTGTGTATTCAAACCCAAATAACGTAAAAACTCTTCTCTTACTTTTTCATCTTTAAACTTACCACCATAAAAAGCAGTAACCGTAGATGAAGTATCATCTTCAACGCCTCTACTTGCTACGCATAAATGCTTTGCATCGATTAAAACGGCCACATCATCTGTGCCTAAGTCTTTTTGTAATTCTTTGGCAATTTGCATAGTTAAGCGCTCTTGCACTTGTGGGCGTTTAGCAAAATAATCTACAAGGCGGTTTAATTTACTCAAGCCAACTACAGTGCCGTTGCTAATGTATGCGATATGCGCCTTACCCATGATAGGAACAAAGTGATGCTCACAATTACTGTAAAATGAAATGTTTTTTTCTACCAGCATTTCATTGTACTTATACTTATTTTCAAAGAGAGCCATCTTTGGTTTGTTGGCCGGATTTAAACCATTAAAGATTTCTTTGACATACATTTTTGCTACACGTTTTGGCGTCCCGCGCAAACTATCATCTGTTAGATCAAGGCCTAGTATGTCCATGATTTCTGCGAACCTCTCTTCGATTGCAGCAATTTTTTCATCTTCTGATTGATCAAATGCACCTGCGCGCATAGGCGTATCCACAGAAGTACTGATATGGTTGTCTCCTGCCGCATCAATTTCCTCTTCTGTAAGAATAATCTTACCATCCTTAAGATGGATATTCGACAAAGTTTCGTTCTGTTTCATATAATCTGATTTTTAAATCTAATGTTGAATTAATTTTTGCTCTTAAAAGTTCGTAAATCACCACTGCAATATTTTCGGCAGTTGGATTCAGTGTTGCAAAAAATGTAGTGTCAAGGTTTAAGTTTTTATGATCAAACCTAGCGAGCACTTCAAGTTTAATAAGATCACTTAATTTTTTGGTATCTATAACATAACCCGTTTCAGGATCTGGGTACCCAGTAACCTGAACAATGAGTTCATAGTTGTGGCCATGAAAATTGGGGTTGTTGCAAAGACCAAATATTTCGTTGTTTTTTTCGGGAGTCCATGCAGGGTTGTGTAACCTGTGCGCGGCATTAAAATGCTCCTTTCTAAAAACAGATACTTTATGTTTATCCATTGCTAAAGCTTTGGGATCTTGTTTTTTGGGACGTACACTTACACCCACATAAAAAATAATTAAATCAAGTAAGTATTTTGTTAATGGCTAGGCACTGTTTCAGAAGTGTGCTGATCAAGTGGCCCTGCCTTTTGCGTTATACATTAACAAAAGAACCTGACGTCAAAGATAATAACAAGACGCTAGTAAATTTGTTTAGAATGACCTTAAAAAAAGTGAAAATGACCCTATTTACCAAAATATTCGACGTAAATACGGGGTGTTTCATAGAGTTTTATGCAATGAAGCTCAACAGAACTAGGCAAATGAGGCGCTAGCTGCTCCCAAATAGCAATGGCCAAATTTTCGGTGCTGCATAGTTTACCCGCCATAAAATCAACATCTAGGTTGAGGTTTTTATGGTCTAATTTGTCTACCGCCTGGCTTTTAATTAACTGGCTTAACTTTTTAACGTCGTACACGAACCCTGTTTCCGGATCTGGATTACCCTTTACTGTAACATACAAATCATAGTTGTGGCCATGCCAATTTTCGTTGGCGCAAACACCAAATACGGCATTGTTTTGCTCATTCGACCAATTAGGATTGTATAATTTATGGGCTGCATTAAAATGTTCTTGTCTTGTTAAATAAACCATCTGACCAATATTTTGGCAAAGGTAGGCAGAATCGGAGTATTTTTGTACTCTATGCGGGTAATTATAACAGCTGCCACTAACTTAGAAATGGCTGGTGCTGCCAAAAAAGCAAGCCAACTATTTAAAAAAAGCAAAATCAAATTGAGCTTTCATGCAACCGGCATAGGCATGCTCGCCTCTGGGGTTAAGCTTACGCAACTTGTTACCACACACCAACCTGATTTAATCATTCAAATGGGGATTGCCGGCTCATATATTAAAACAGAACCCCTAGGAAAAGTAATGGTGGTGGCATCAGAATCTATTGCCGATTTAGGCGTTCGCGAAAATGGAATTTTCAAAGATTTATTTGAAAGCCAATTATTAAAAGAGAATGAAGCGCCATTTAAAAAAAGAAAAATAACGAACCTTGCTATTAGGTCACTCAATGTTTTAAAAACAGAAATGGTAGCAGCGGTTACCATCAATGAAATTACAACCTCGCCTAAACGAATCAAAGAAATTATAGCTGCCCATAACCCCGTTTTAGAAAGTATGGAAGGGGCTGCGCTGCACTATGTTGGCGTTCTTACCAAAACTCCATTTATTCAGATAAGGGCTATATCAAATTATGTTGGAGAAAGAAATAAAGCAAAATGGAAACTTAAAGAATCTATTGAGCAGTTAGAAGCATACGTACTCACCTATTTAGCCACCCTAGAAAATGGTTTAAAAAAATAGTGTCATGAAATTAAGTCTTGGTTTTTCGCCCTGTCCAAACGATACTTTTATTTTTGACGCACTCGTTAATAAAAAAATTGATACTGAGGGTTTAGATTTTGACGTTCACCTAGAAGACGTTCAATCCCTAAATAATTTTGCACTGGAAGATAGGTTGGATTTTTCAAAAATTAGTTACGGCGTACTCCCTCTTTTGCTTAACACGCACACCCTTTTAAACAGTGGTGGCGCGATGGGCAATGGTGTTGGCCCACTGTTAATTAGCAAAAACGAAAATATTACAGCTGGTGATGTAAACGAATTACGCATAGCCGTCCCAGGCAAAAACACAACTGCCTATTTATTATTCTCTTATGTTTACCCAAATGCTAAAAACATATCGTTTTTTGTATTTAATGAAATAGAAGCAGCCGTTTTATCGGGCGAGGTAGACGCTGGCGTGATTATTCACGAAAACAGATTCACCTACGCACAAAAAGGGCTATATAAAATAACGGATTTAGGTGCGGAGTGGGAAACAAAAACAAAAAGTCCAATTGCCTTAGGTGGCATTGTGGCTAGCAACCGAATATCTAAGCCCATTATGGGGCAGGTAGACCAACTGATTGCTAAAAGTGTGGAATACGCATTTAATAATTACCCTGCAATTAGTGAATATGTAAGTTGTCATGCGGAGGAAATGAGCGAAGCCGTCATGCGCCAACACATAGATTTATACGTCAATGATTTTAGTAAAGACATGGGAGAAACTGGCAAAAATGCCATAGAAACCCTCGTACACATTTATCAGCAAATGAATCCTTCTTCTATCACTACTCAGCCATCTCACTTAATGCCAGCCAGCGTAGTTCCATTTCTTCCAAAGACTGTGTAACTTTTGTAAGCGCCTCTGCTAGCGTAGTAATTTGATCGTAATTCAAATTTTCGTTACTCATTTGCGCCGTTAATTTTACTTTTTCGGCTTCCAATACGGGCATCTCTTTTTCTAGCTTTTCAAACTCATGCTTTTCTTTAAAAGTCATTTTCTTTTTTGGAGTAGCAGGAACCACAGGTGCAGCAGGCTCAATTGTGGTAGGTACTTTGGCAGGACTGTTCGTTCCATTTGCCTTGGCCGTTTCCTGTTCTTTAAGCCAGATCCGGTACTGGGTATAGTTGCCTGGGAAATCCCTTACAAAACCACCACCTTCAAAAACAAATAAGTGATCTACTAAACGGTCCATAAAATAACGGTCGTGGGATACAATCATTACACAACCCTGATACTCCGTTAAAAAACTTTCTAGTACGGCAAGCGTAGGTAGGTCAAGGTCATTGGTAGGCTCATCTAGAATTAAAAAGTTAGGGTTTCTAAATAAGATGGTTAACAAATGCAGTCTCTTTTTTTCGCCTCCACTTAATGACGACAAATAGGTGTACTGTTTGTCAGGAGGGAATAAAAACAACTCTAAAAACTGAGCCGCACTGATGCTTCCACCCTTTGCCAAAGGAAAACTTTCGGCAAAAGATTTTACATATTCAATTACTCTAAAATCCTGCTTAACATCGAGGCCTGTTTGAGAAAAATTACCAAACACAACCGTATCACCAACATTTACTTTACCACTTGTGGGCGTTTCAAGCTCCTGAATAATATTTAAGAAGGTAGACTTTCCTATTCCATTTTTACCAACCACGCCTACTCTTTCTCCTTTCGAAAAAGTGTAATCAAAGCCTTTTAATATTTCTAGTTCGCCGTATGATTTATTGACCTTTTTTAATTCAACAATTTTACCCCCAAGCCTACTCATTTTTGCTTCCAACTGTAACTGCGCGTCTTCAATTTTTTGCTTGGCCCTGGCTTCTACCTCATAAAAATTATCTTGCCTGCTCTTGCTTTTAGTAGTACGTGCTTTAGGTTGCTTACGCATCCACTCTAACTCTTTGCGGTATTGGTTTCTAGCCTTATCAATACTTGCCTGCTCACTTTCTATACGCGCTGCTTTTTTTTCCATGTATGATTCATAATCGCCTTTGTATACATACATGTTTTCTCTTTCAAGCTCCCAAATTTCATCACATACAGCGTCCAAAAAATAACGGTCGTGCGTTACAAGTAATAGCGTAATATTTTCACCATTTAAATAATGCTCTAACCACTCAATCATTTCTACATCTAAATGGTTGGTAGGTTCATCCATCATAAGTAGGGTATGCTGATGCTCAAAGCCAATATCAATCAGCGTTTTTGCAAGCGCTACTCTTTTGCGCTGACCACCACTTAATTCATTTACCTTTTTTTGTAGGTGATGAATATTTAATTTGCCTAAAATTTGTTTGACCTTAGCCTCAAAATCCCAGGCACCCAAATCGTCCATTTCCATGATGCTATCAGAAATAAGCATCCCATCTTCGGCCTCCATAGCCAGTTCATATTTTTGAATGGCTTTAATGATTGGATGATTGGCTTTGAATATATTTTCTACAATCGTTTTATCCTCATCAAAAATGGGGTCTTGTTCAAAAAGGGCGACAGTCACCTCTTTATTGATCCAAAACTTGCCACTATCGGGCGTTTCTTGACCCGCCAAGATTTTTAAAAGTGTAGACTTCCCTACCCCGTTGCGCGCAATAAGGGCAATTTTGTCCCCCTCATTGATATTAAAGGAAATATTATTGAAAAGCGGGTTAATCCCGTAACTTTTAGTGAGCCCCTCTACAGATACATAATGCATGGCGCAAAGGTAACACTCAGCGGCCTAAGTTTACCCCAGATTGTTATTTCAGGTTCACAGATGCCCTTATCTTTGTATTATGAAGCAGTTTAACGTTCCTACTGGCTATAGAAGCCCTCTTATAAGTGCTATTAAACAGTACCGAAAAGACGAGGATAAGCTTAAAAAAGATTTTACCCCAACTTTATTGAAGCTTGGGAATGTTCATATTTATTTAGCTAGACATTTTGGGTTTTGCTATGGCGTAGAAAATGCCATTGAAATTGCTTTTAGAACCATCGATGAAAACCCGGGTAAAAGAATTTTCTTACTCAGCGAAATGATTCATAATCCGCAAGTAAATGAAGATTTACTTGCAAGAGGTGTCATGTTTTTACAAGACACCAATGGTAAAACATTAATTCCGATCGATACATTAACAAATGAAGATATTGTTATCATCCCCGCATTTGGCACAACACTCGACATGGAAGCTACGCTAGCAGCCAAAGGAATTGTAACAGAAAAATACAATACCACTTGTCCATTTGTAGAAAAAGTTTGGAATAGAAGTGAACAGATTGCACAAAAAGGATACAGTATAATTGTACATGGTAAGCCCAAACACGAAGAAACTAGGGCTACCTTTTCTCATGCTTCCTATCATACCCCAACAGTTGTAGTAAATGACATGGAAGAAACCATTGCACTTGCAAAATATATAACTGGCGAAAAAGAAGCTGAAGGGTTTTATAAAGAGTTTGAAGGCCGCTACTCACCTAATTTTGATATCAACAAAGATTTAGCAAAAATTGGTGTTGTCAACCAAACAACACAATTAGCATCAGACACGCAAGCTATTTCAGAATACTTAAAAGAGACCATCAAAAAACACTATCAATTAACGGACGAAAGTATTGCTACTCGTTTTGCAGATACAAGAGACACCCTTTGTTATGCAACAAGCGACAACCAAACGGCTGTTAAAGGCATGCTTGATACCAAGGCCAATTTGGCCATTGTTATTGGAGGATATAATAGCAGCAACTCATCGCACCTAGTAGAGCTTTGCGAACAAAAACTACCCACCTATTTTATTGACGGTCCGGACAGACTCCTTTCAAAATCAGCTATTGAACATAGAAACTGGAACACCAAAGAACTACAAGCACTTGACAATTATTTACCTGAACAAAGCGAGGTAAAGATACTTATCACCAGTGGCGCTAGTTGTCCAGACGCAGTTGTAGAAGCAGTGATACAAAAGATTGCAGGTTTTTACAACGTTCAAGATCAGGTTGATTTTGCAAATGTTGTAAAAAATACCTAACCGATTGCATGCAGGTTTATAAATGATCCTTATTATTTAATATCGTGTATTTAATTTCTCTAATTCAAAAACGTCTTCATTATACCGCAGAACAGCATTTAAATAATCTGCATTAGTTTGTATAACTTGATTCGTATAACCAATCCAATCCAAATAAGTAATTTTACCATGTTTAAATTTTTGTGATGCAGTTTGTAAAATAAGTGTTGCGCCTGGCAATCCTTTACTCATAAACTCACCTAGAATTTGTTTTTGAATTAAAAAATCCGAGAGTGTACTTTTATATTGATCGTCTAATTCTTGTTTAAAGGACAAGGTCTCCAACTTTTTTTGCTTTACTAATATTTCACTAGCTCCAATACGTGCTTTTTGTGAATGAGCAAAAAGGGGAACAAAAAGACCTATATTAACGGAGCCAAATCTGTCTAATGCACCAAAATACTTGTCTTGAGTTATTGATATACTTTGCCACCCTTTGACTGTCATACTACTGTAACCCACAGAAAATGATGGCGCTAACAAACTTTTTTCTAATGCGGTTGAATTCTTTAACAATGATTCTTCTGATTGTAATACTAATAACTTTGGAGACACCGTATTACTAACCAATGAAGGTGAAAAATTTAATTTATAAATAATCGAATCTCCAATAGGTATATGATTTAAAGTAGTTTGAATCGTCCGTTGAAATTTTGCCAATAACACCTTTTTTGTTTCACGAACAATTGATAATTTTTGATGCATTTGCATTAACTGATTTTCTACTGTACTTAATTCAAGCGCATCAGATAAACCAGAATCTACCCTAGATTTTGATTGCTTATAAAATGAAGAATATATGCTGTCTGCTGATTCTAATAATACTATCTGCTCGTTCAAAACAAGGAGTGAATAATACTGCTGCTTAACAAGATAAATTAGTTCTTCTTTCTCAACCAAATTACTTGTTTCTGCTAATTGAACAGCAGAAGTATTAACAGAAGCTTGCTTTTTATATACATTTGGAAAATGAAAAGTTTGAGAAGCGCCAAAACGATTATCATTTTGAAAACCATTAATCTGTCCAAAACCAAAATCTAAAAATGTTTTATCAAAATCCGGATTCGTTTTTTGCATTTTCTTTGCATAATCAATGTCTAAATTATTTGCAAGAAAATTGATATTATTATGAAGTGCGCTATCAATAGCCTCTTCTAATCGTATAGAAATTTGTGCGTTAGAAATTATAAATACCATTAATGCAGATAAAAGAAGTACAGCCTTCTTAAACGAATTTTCTAATTTCATTAAAAAAAATTATTAAATATATAAAAAAAGTGTTCAAATATTATACAGTCTTTACTTTTTAAAGGCATTCAAAAACAGCCATTCGCCTCCAAGCATCCAGCTTGTTTGTGCCATACGACTCATACTAGACTGTAAATTATAGCGGTATGCCAGATTAAGCTTGAGTTTACTTTTAAAAATAAGCTGCATGCTAGGCGCTAAATCAAGGTAACTTTTACCCGTTCCAGGAATAGATTGACCGAGTAGCTCAGCGTAAATATTAAAGTTGGTTTGATCGTAACTCGTGTATTTTTTGGGTAATATTAGATACCCAAAAGACAATGAATAATTGATCGCTGAAGCTTTGTTACCCATTAAAAGTTGATGCACTTTGCTATCTCCATTAATGCTTGCATAACCAATGGTAGAGGATATCGCTAACTTATGCAATAGTTGTGTAAAAACTAAACCAACTTGATTACCAGATTGATCCCCTTGCAAATTGATTTCTTGGTACATAGGTTTTGTATTGCTATGGGCTATTTCTGCAAAAGCAGCCATTCTAAAATGACTATACATTCCATCTGCACTAAAAAAACGATACTTACCATAAGCCCTGATACTTTCAAGACCAAAGGGTGTATTGTTAAGTGCGCCATAGGTTGCGGATCCATGAATCATTAAGTTTTTACTTGCACCAAACATAAGCTCTGTAGCATGTCTTGTACTAGATGATGCGCCCTGATCAAAAAATTTAGCGCTCTGTTTAATAGCAAATGAATTAGCAGGCATATTACTTGCCGGTTCAGTATAAACATATAGCTCTTGCGCCCCTACCTCAGCGCATAAAATCAACAACAAAAAGAAATGCATTTTTTTCATGTTGCTTTATTTAAGGG
>CAMCDT010000019.1:0-31732 GCA_945873615.1 Sediminibacterium ginsengisoli
TCAACAACTGGATTAGCCACTTTAATTTTTTGTGCCATGGTTTACAATTTTGATTTTTAAGGCCACAAAGGTAGTGATTTCTAGGGCATTAAACGTTCACAATTAATACCGGAATGCTTAATTTATGCCTCACAGATTCGATGGTTTCACCAAAAATATAGTCTTTGATACCCTTATGACCGTGGGCGCCCATTACCAGCATATCCACCTTATTGTCGGCTACAATTTTAACAATGGCAGTTGTCCTATTTTTAAAGCCCAGGGCCGTGCTAACTTGATACCCTTTTTGTTCGAGTTGCCGCTGATATTCCGATAGTCTTTCTTGATCTAATCTGGTTTCTTCGTCATCACTAGCGGCACCTAAATAATGCGCTGATACCGATTCCACCACATGTATTAAAACATAGTTACTACCCTGCTGCCCTTGCGCCAAAGCATGCGCAATTAATTTTTCGTCGGCGAGGGTAAAATCAAGTGCAATACCAATTTTTTGTGTAGGCTTTATGGTTAAATTATCTAACGCTACAATATCGCCATGCATGTTTGATACAGGAATCTGTTTCTTTTTAAAGACCGGATAAAAAGTCATGATCAAAAAGAGTACCACAAAACCAAGTAACAATAGTCCAACAGCAAGTTTGGCCAAAAGTGTTGCATCACTATTCATAAAATCGAGCGTTGCATTTACAACCAGCTGACCATTGAGTATTACTAGAATCAGCGCAATCAACCATGCGGCAATTTGCACCCATTTTTTTATCACATAATCACCCATCTTTTCTTTATCGCTTACAAAATGAATAAGCGGTATCACTGCAAATCCAAGTTGTACACTTAAAAGTACCTGACTAAATACAAGTAAATCATCTACTTTTCCTTCGCCATAAATACCAATAATAAATACCGCGGGTCCAATGGCAATAAGGCGCGTAAGTAGGCGGCGCAACCATGGATTTAAACGAATTTGCAAATAGCCTTCCATCACTATTTGCCCAGCAAGCGTCCCTGTTACTGTAGAACTTTGCCCAGCCGCAATGAGCGCTACTGCAAATAATATAGGTGCTAAATGTGTTCCAAGTAAGGGTTGCAATAAGCGGTGCGCATCTTCAATACGGGCTACCTCTGTATTACCCGTTTTAAAAAAAACAGTAGCCGCTAAAACGAGTATGGCAGCATTTACAAAAAACGCAGCATTGAGCGCTACCAAACTGTCAATAAAATTATACTTGAGTGCGCGCTTAATACTTTTATGATCGGCCCCAATTTTTCTAGTTTGTACCAGTGCCGAATGCAAATACAAATTATGTGGCATCACAGTCGCACCAATAATACCAACAGCAATATATAAAGACGCGTCTGTTAACGGCGTTGGGATAAATCCAGTCGCTACTTCTGCTAAATTAGGATCCGCAATTAAAATTTCAATAAAAAAAGAAACGCCAATAGTAGCAACAAGTGCTAAAATAAAGGCTTCCATTTTACGGATGCCATAACGCTGTAATAGTAAAAATAAAAAGGTGTCTACAACGGTAATAGCTACGCCCCATATAAGCGGAAGGCCCGTTAACAAATGAAGCCCAATGGCCATCCCTACTACTTCAGCTAAATCAGTGGCGGCAATGGCTATTTCAGCTAAAATATATAGGCAAAAATTAACGGCAGCCGGATAGGTTTCTCTATTGGCCTGCGCCAAATCGCGTCTGCGCACAATACCCAAACGTGCACTTAAACTTTGTAGTAAAAGTGCCATGATATTGCTGAGCAACAAAACCCAAATAAGTTGGTATCCAAACTGTGCACCCCCTTGTAAATCGGTGGCCCAATTACCCGGATCCATATAACCTACACTCACCAAATAAGCTGGCCCAAAATAAGCGAGTATACGGCGCCATCCTTTGCGGGGAAGCGTGGTGTCTATCGACTCATGTACTTCGCTTAGAGAAGGGTTTTGTGGGACCATTAATTGTTTGGTTTAAAGACTGTTTCAAAACAAATTTATGCAATAGTTGGTTCTTAATCGCAAAGTTCTAAACCTACCTGAACATTAAGCCATTATTTTATATAATTTTATGGGTATGAATAAGTTGTTGACCATTTGCCTCCTCTCCCTTTTATGGGGATGTGCTGATAAAGCCATCGACCTTTCTGGTGAAACAACCATCAAACCAAGCGATTATGTAAAAGCCTTTGCACCTATTAAAGGTAACTACAAGACCTCGGATACCAATTTTGTAAAAAAAGCAGATACCTTAAAAATTGGGGTAAAAGCACTTCTACAATTTATACCTGATTCGGCGGTGCAACAAATGGTAACCAATGAAAAAAAGGAAACGATTTATCCGGTGGGTGTGATAGAAAAAGAAACAGAAAAATACTTTTTGATCCTTGTAAAAAGTAAAAAAACGGCCAAGCTTTTTGTATACGTTACCGATCAAAAATTAAAGTATTTAGGAAACAAAGAACTACTCAATAACGAAAATAATGACGCGTATGCACGCTCTGTATCGATCAATAAAGAGCCCACTTTTGTAATTAGTAAAGAAACCTATTCAAAAGATAAGGAACTTAAATTTTCTAGATCGGGATGGATATTTAATGCAGGTGCAGGATTTATGATTGTCGTAAATGATAGCAACGAAACACCACAAAACAACGAGATCATCAATCCACTTGATACATTACCAAGCCTTGCTAAACTAAGTGGTGACTATAAAAGAAATGAAAAAAACTTTATCTCCATTAGAGATGGTAAAGACGCCAAAACCTATTTGTTTTTCATTCATTTTGAAAAAAACAACGCTGATTGTATTGGAGAATTAAAAGGGACACTCACTCTTTCTTCACCTACTGCTGGTCAATTCACGCAAAATGGTGACCCTTGTATTATTGATTTCTCATTTTCTGGAAATACCGTTCGGGTTAAAGAACAAGGGACCTGCGGGAACCACCGGGGCATTAAATGCTTTTTTGACGACAGTTTTACCAGAAAAAAGCCTTTAAAAAGCAAAAAAAAGCTGAAATAATACTGTTTACCCACAATTTAATGTGTACAAAGTACATTTTAAATATTTCCCCTATATTGCGACCCTATTTAAGCACTTAAACTGCCTTTTATGTCTTTTACGAATTTTCAATTACCGTATCAACCTGCCGAAGAATACAGCAAAAAAGCGGCCTATTTTTCAATGGAATTTGCGATTCACCAACCGCTTAAAATTTACAGTGGTGGACTTGGCTTTTTGGCAGGCTCGCACCTTCGCAGTGCATACGAACTTCGTCAAAACATGGTTGGTGTAGGTATCTTATGGAAATACGGCTACTACGATCAAGCGCGTAACCAAGACCAAACCTTACAGGTAACTTTCATGGAAAAGATGTACAGTTTTTTAGAAGACACTGGTATCAAATTTCAAATTCTAATTCATGAACATCCAGTTTGGGTTAAAGCCTATTACCTCAACCCAGAAACATTTAAAAGTGCACCCCTATTTTTATTAAGTACTGATTTACCTGAAAACGATTATATCTCTCAAACCATTACACACCGCCTCTATGATGCAAACGTTGCTACAAAAGTGGCACAGTTTATTTTACTAGGCGTGGGCGGTGCTAAATTAATTGATGAACTAGGATTTAATCCTGATGTGTATCATTTAAATGAAGCGCACGGAATTTCTGCTGCCTTTTATTTACTCAATAAATATAAGAGCGTAGAAAAAGTAAGAGAGAAACTGGTATTTACAACCCATACCCCCGAAGAAGCAGGTAACGAAAAACATGACATGTACCTGTGTCATCGAATGAGTTATTTCTGCGGCCTTAGCATCGACGAAGTGCGCAAATTAACCGGTATCACCGATGATTTATTCAACCACTCACTCGCCGCATTTAAATTTGCAAGAAAAGCAAATGGCGTATCTGCATTGCATGGTCATGTAAGCAGAGAAATGTGGAAACATCATGAAGGCATTTGCCCAATTATATCTATCACCAATGCACAAAACTGGCAATACTGGGCAGACAAGCAGCTTTATAAAGCCATGGATGCAAACGATGAGTTTATTTTTGATGACCGCAAAAAGCACCTCAAAAAAAGAGCGTTCGAAATTGTTGCCGATCAAACAGGTAAAAAGTTTGATCCAAATGTATTAACTATTGTTTGGGCGCGCAGATTTGCCGGATACAAACGTGCTAGCATGCTCACTTACGACATGGAGCGTTTTGAAAAATTATTATCTAATAGCAAATACCCTATTCAAATTATTTGGGCTGGTAAACCTTACCCAGTAGACTACCCTGCTATTTCTGAATTTAACGACCTTGTTCAAATTAGCAAGAACTATAAAAATGTAGCGGTATTAATTGGCTACGAATTAGGATTAAGTAAGCGCCTTAAACAGGCATCTGATATTTGGCTCAATAATCCGCGCGTTCCGCGCGAAGCCTCAGGTACGAGTGGTATGACTGCTGCCATGAATGGTGCAGTTAACTTTTCTACAGATGATGGATGGATCCCAGAATTCATCAACCATGGTAACAATGGGTTTGTGGTTCCTAAGGCCGATTACGAAAATATGCATCAACACGAGCAGGACGATTACGACCTAAACAAGCTATACGAAATTTTGGAAGAGCAAATCATCCCTATGTATTACGACAACTATGACAGTTGGCGCCAAGTGATTCAAAATGGTATGCGTGATGTACAGGTGCAGTTTGACGCCAACCGTATGGCCAAGGAGTACTACGAGCTCATGTACAAATAAGTTTAACTTTTTAGGCCTACTTTTGTTATTCTACAAAAGATGCCCATGCAACACAAAATTGTCATTGCAATTACTGGAGCCAGCGGTTCTATTTATGCCAAGGTTTTATTGGATAAATTAGCTGCTTTAAACACCCAAGTTGCACAGGTGGGCATTGTCATGAGCAAGAACGCCAAAGAAGTTTGGGAAACGGAACTAGGGAACACTGACTTTAACAACTACCCATTTAAGTACTACGAAAAGTTTGACTTTAACGCCCCCTTTGCCTCTGGATCGGCGGGATATAACACCATGATTGTAGCTCCATGCAGCATGGGCACCTTAGGGCGCATTGCAGCCGGCATTAGCGACGATTTAATTACCCGCGCCGCAGATGTGGTTTTAAAAGAAAGAAGAAAGCTTATTTTAATGGTGCGCGAAACGCCGTATAACCTTATTCATATCAAAAACATGGAAACGGTAACGCTAGCAGGCGGCATCATTTGCCCAGCAACTCCATCGTTTTACAGCAGACCTACTACGATTGAGCAGGCGGCTGCAACCGTGGTAGACCGTGTTATTGATTTAGCTGGACTCAAGCAGGACAGTTACAGATGGGGAGAATAATCCCCCCATCTACTACTAATATCTATTCTACTTTTGCGCTTTCGTCTTCGGTTACTTTTTTGCGAAAAGTAAATACAATTTTACCTGCTTCTTTATCGAGGTCCGCAATCAGTGTATCTCCTGCAGTAATGGTAAAGTTTAAAATTTCTTCTGCTAGAGGGTCTTCCAAATATTTTTGAATGGCTCTGTGTAATGGCCTTGCACCATACTGCACATCGTATCCTTTATCTGCAATAAAATCTTTAGCAGCTTCTGTTAATTCTAAACTAAAGCCAAGGTTTTGTAAACGTTTTTCTACACCCTTCATTAAAATATCTATGATGTTGAAAATGTTTTCTTTGGTTAAAGAATTAAACACCACCACATCATCAATACGGTTTAAAAACTCTGGAGAGAAAGTACGCTTTAACGCTTTTTCAATAACCGCTTTGTTGTTTTCTTCGGCGTTTTGAATACGCGTAGCAGTAGCAAAACCTACACCATCACCAAACTCTTTTAATTGACGTACGCCAATATTAGAAGTCATAATGATGAGTGTGTTTTTGAAATCAATTTTTCGACCAAGGCCATCCGTTAATTGACCGTCATCCAATACCTGCAATAAAATATTGTAAATATCTGGATGCGCTTTTTCAATTTCGTCTAGTAAAATAACACAGTAAGGTTTGCGCCTAACTTTTTCAGTTAACTGTCCACCCTCTTCATATCCTACATAGCCTGGAGGCGCGCCAATCAATCGGCTCACGGTAAACTTTTCCATGTACTCACTCATATCAATACGAATCAGTGCATCGTCGGACTCAAACATATTGCGGGCTAGTGCACGCGCTAGTTCAGTTTTACCAACTCCAGTAGGTCCTAAAAATATAAATGTTCCAATTGGCTTTTTTGGATCTTTTAATCCTACTCTATTTCGCTGAATGGCTTTCACCACTTTTAAAATAGCTTCATCCTGTCCAACAACCATGCCTTTCATTTCTTCATTCATACGGCGCAGCTTGTCTGTTTCTGCTTGTACCATACGTTTAACAGGAATGCCTGTCATCATGCTCACTACTTCGGCAATATTTTCTTCAGAAATAGGATAACGCTTGTTTTTGCTCTCTTCTTCCCAAGCAGACTTTGCTTGCTCCAAAGATTCTCCTAATTTTTTTTCTGTGTCTCTAAGTGCAGCCGCTTCTTCAAAACGCTGACTTTTTACCACTTTATTTTTTTCGTTTTTAACGGCTTCAATTTCTTTTTCAAGTTCCACAATAGTTTCAGGAACATTGATATTTTTTAAGTGCACCCTTGCACCTACTTCATCTAATACATCAATGGCTTTGTCCGGAAGTAAACGGTCCGTCATATAACGGTCGCTTAATTTTACACAAGCCTCAATAGCATCATCGCCATAGGTAACGTTATGGAAATCTTCGTATTTAGATTTGATATTGTTTAAGATAACAATGGTATCATCCACACTAGGTGGCTCAATCAATACTTTTTGGAAGCGTCTATCGAGTGCGCCATCTTTTTCGATGTGCATGCGGTATTCGTCAAGTGTAGAAGCGCCAATACATTGGAGCTCTCCTCTCGCAAGTGCAGGTTTTACAATGTTAGAAGCATCCAGTGATCCACTCGCGCCACCAGCACCAACAATGGTATGTATTTCATCAATAAATAAAATAACGTCTCTGTTTTTTTCAAGCTCATTCATGATGGCTTTCATTCGCTCTTCAAATTGACCACGGTACTTAGTGCCTGCAACAAGTGCTGCTAGGTCTAATGATATTACACGCTTGTCAAATAATACGCGGCTTACTTTGCGCTGTACAATTCGGAGCGCTAGGCCTTCTACTATGGCTGTTTTACCCACACCAGGCTCGCCAATTAAAATAGGATTATTTTTTTTACGGCGACTTAAGATCTGGCTCACACGTTCAATTTCTGCTTCACGTCCAACAATAGGATCTAAATTTCCTACCTCAGCAAGTTTGGTAATGTCTCTACCAAAATTATCTAGTACAGGTGTTTTGCTTTTTGCCCCAGCCGGAGACTTGGCCGCTTTAGGCTGACTAAATCCGCCACCTCTTTTTTCTTCATCAAAATCATCGTCGTTGTCATTGTCTTCCGGGAAATCGTTTTGAGGGCTTGAACTACCCACCATACCTAGCTCGGTTCTAAACAAATCATAATCGATATCAAATTGACCCAGTATTTGAGTGGCAATATTTTCTTTGTTTTTGAGAATACTTAACATTAAGTGTTCTGTTTCTACAAGCGGACTTTTGAGGGCCTTGGCTTCCAATACAGTAACACGAATTACTTTTTCGGCCTGCTTGGTTAAGGGCAAACTATTGATATTGGCAATGTTTTTGCCGGTCTTATCCTTAACAGCTAGCTCAATCTCTTTACGGAGCTCATACAGGTCTACATTAAGCTGCTTTAGCACCTTAATGGCCGTATTTTCCTCATCCCTTATAAGTCCAAGCAATAAATGCTCTGTACCTATAAAGTCGTTTCCTAACCTTAATGCCTCCTCCCTACTATAGGAAATGATCTCTTTTACTTGTGCCGAAAAATTATTATCCATAACGAAAATTGGATTTATACAATTATAACGAATATTTTTGAGCGAAGTTGTGTGTGGATTATCCACATTTACTAACTTCACGCATATCCTATGGAGTTCAAAATTGATACCAAAGAAAAATACCAGCTTTTAACACCGGCCGGAACCACAATTACTGCCATTATAGCAGCAGAAATCGAGGTTATTTGCAATAAATGTCTAGAATCGCCATTAAAAAATATGGTACTAAATCTAGAAAACGTTACAGATATAGATCCTACCGCGTGTCAAATCTTAACAGATTTACAACAGGCATTTTATGATAAAAGCGCCTCATTTGTCATTTGCTGCCTATCACCAAAACTTGAAAACGCTTTTGACGAACTTGGCTTTTTAGAAGTGCTTAACCTTACCCCCACTGTAAGTGAAGCTTCTGACATTGTAATGATGGAAGAAATTGAACGTGAGTTGCTAGATAGCGACGATTTTGAATTTGATAAGGAAGAAGAATAAGAAAATCCTTACTGTATAATTTTTTCTATTCTGGTTAATTTACCGGAAGCATTCATCCCTTCTACAACAATCCTAAATTTTGTGGTAACATCATTATTGTAAAAATCAAGCTTAACCAATTTGATTTTTTTGTCAGTAAGCACATAAGGATTCCAATAAAGCGTAGTTCTTACATCAGGTACTTTAGTAGGTGCTTTCAAATAATTAGGACTATAAAATTCTTTGTAATTGGTATATCCAGTTAAAATGGCGTTACTCAACCCTTTTAAACTTTCATTTTTCAAATCGGTAGGCTTTTTTGTATAAATAGCAATGGCGCCTGATGGACCAGAACCAGAAGATCCCATAAATGGTGGACGAAAAACTTTGATGTAAGCAATATCGCTCATTTGAATACCCATGGTTTGCTCTGCGTCAGATAACATTTCGTTTAAGAAAATATCGGGAGTGCCATCGCGCCAATTTAATCCGGGAACATTGTTGCTATTTGCATCTTCCGCACCATTAGCACCAAGTATAGGAAGAGACATAGTCATACCCGGAATTAAATTTTGTAAGTACTGAAATACATTAATTGCGCCGGTTGCATGGCCATCGTTTTGTACATCAAATGCATAACTATCTCTAGAAGAAAATAAACCAGATGTGTATTTTTCATCTAGTATATCAATTGCAGACTTTGCTTTTGATTGCACAACTACTTCTTTTAAAACGACTACTGAATCAAACGCTTTTTTAATTTTTTTTGCCTGCGCTTCCATATACATTAGATAAGAAAGCCCCGTTGTATCTGGTTTTGCAAAATGATACAATTGAATTTGTGTAGGGTACATAACAGTGGGTAAACTATAACTAAAATTAGCCACTGTAGTAGGCGCTACTTTTTTATCACCATTGATTTTATAAAAAACTCGTACTGTATCAAAAAATATAATGCCGCGCTGACTAAAGCTTGCATCAGGGTTTATGGGTGCAAAAAAATACTGCTTACTGCTATCTTTAGATTGCAGCACCATGGTAATACTTTTTACTAATTTATTATCAAAGGTTGTGCCATTATATACCGCACCTCTAATTTGCAAATAATCACTATCCATTTGGTATTTTAAATTGGGTAGCTTTCCTTTAATCATTTCTTCCCAGTTGTATTTACGCCACCCATGTGTAAGCATTACTAAATCAAGCTTTGCTGGCATATCTGAATCGGTACTTGAAAAATACTGGGCAGCATTTGGAATATTACCTTTGATATCACCCTGTAAAAGCAGGTTCGAAAAAATATTATTTGAATTGTCTTGTACCGCATTGATATCTGTTACAGACACAGACAAGTTACTTAGCAGCGTATCCTCCACCACAATATCGATTGTGTTTTTAGCACGTTTACTTAAACGAGGCGTAAACATTTTTACCGAAGGATAAAATGCATGTAAGTTATTATTGATAAATAAAACCCGCTCAGCAATTGGCACCCAGTTTGCATCAAAAACAGTAATTTGTAAAACACCGGTAGGCAAACTATCGGTTTGCATGGCAAGCGCTGCCGATTTTTTTGTTTGTAATTGAATAGTAGAAGTATACACCATGCGCTGATTCATAGATGCTACTACATGAAGTTGTAAAAAGTTTTGTGCAGTTATACCAAGGCGTTGAATAACAACTTTAGCTTTATCATCCTGCAATTGCGCTTGCATAACAATACCATCCGATTTTGCAGTTGGAATAACAGTGCTATGTACATTCCCTAATGCGTCTACCCAAATACAATTATAAGACTCGTCCTTTTCTGGCGTAAAGTTAAAAATACCCATACCATCATGCACCGATTCAATAGAATCAATTAAAACCATTTTACGATTAAAAATAGCTCCTTTTATGGGCGCAGGATCGCCGTTTTGATTCACAGATAAAAAACCAACTTGAGCCTGAAGGCCTGTAATAAGTTGTCCTCCTTCTGGAAAAAATTGCAGTTTATAAACGGGGTCTAATTTTTTTGTACCTACTAACGAATCGGAACCTTGTACTGTAATGTCTTTGGTGAAAATAAAGGCAGGGTCAAAATTAAGCATCCATCTTGTGTATGCTTTTAAACGAATTCGACCTCCTTTATAATTTTGCGGAATTTCAAATTGAAGTTTTGCTGAAGATTCAAAAATGGGGTGCACAGTGTGTTTGATAAGTTGCCCTGCATCATCATACCAATCTGCGTAAAAATTTCTGCTATAATCGGAAAGCGCATCACCTGCTAAAATATACGCTTTACCCCAAATGGTTTCGCCTTTTGCGTAAAGCCCTTTGTCAAAATGAATATGTACTTTTTCTTGCTGGTAATTTTCTTTGTAAATAGCAAGCATTGAATCTAATACTTGAGAAGAAACTACAAATGGCGCAAAAAACAAGAGTACACCAATCAAGAAATTTTTAGCATTCATGATTACAAATTTACGAAACAATTAACGCAAACTTTGTTAAAAAAAACAGGGCGAAAAATAATATTTTTCGCCCTGTTTTAATGCATAACAAAAGATTATTGATTCTTATCAAGCGTTAGTGACAAATAAGGAAGTCTGGCGCCAGTTAAGCCTGCGTAACCCATACAAAATCCTGTAAGGGCAACGCCACTTTGTAGTCCGTTTGCACTAGCATAGCTAACAAGTGCTGCAGAAGTTGCGGTTGAACCGGTTCTTCGAACAGCCCAAGTAGTTGTAGTACCAGAAACAAATCCAGGAGCATTGATACCAACTGGAATATCCATTGCACCAGAAGTAGCTAAATATGCTATGTTAGACTTCATTAAAACACCGTTTAAATATAAATCTACAGCACCTGCATTAGGCATCAGGTTTATAAAATTAAATCTACATATTCCATAAGCTATATTGGTTATGTTGTTTTTAACCAATACCGACTTCATATTGGAAGCTGTGTCGGCAATATGCAAGGTATGTGGCGAATTGTCTGGCAATGTTATGTTTGTTGAAAACAAAACTACAGAATCCGTATTGGTACCAAACTTAGGCATTACAATAGAAACTGCATTGCTTCCTAAAGGCACACTCATGTAAAGTGCAAAGTTACTACCACGCGTATTGTACCCACCGCCAGGAAAAGGCGTACGTGATTGCAATAAATTACTCACATATGCTCCATTTAATTTAATTCGCAGATTGTTATAATCTACCGGATAAGCAAACGCTAGGTTCACTTTTAATTGGCCCTTGTTGGCAGGCGTGCCATAAGTATCATAAGGCTGATTGGTAACCCCTGTATTTTTTTTACATGAAGCAAATACAAATATGGCAACCAAAGCCAGTGTATAATTCATTATTTTTTTCATCTCTTACAATTTTTACATTAAGATTATGGTTGAGTAAACCACTGTTCTTTGGTATGGTAATCCGATGCCAAAGCACCAATTTTTTGTAATGCAGGAATATTGTATAAATACTCTGAATTGTATCTTGGTCTACATCTGTAAGGCACTTTGCCAGCATTATATATATGAAGAGTTGTTGGCAAATTAAACCCTGCATATACTTGTTTACCGGTAGCAGGATCTATATCTAAATAGTGAAACCTGCGCATATCTGTCCACGTTTCACTAAATCCATACCCATAAAGTGCAATGTACTTTTGAAGCATAATATGAGAAATTGTTAACCCACTAGCATCTGCAGGCATTACTTTTGGATTGTTCAAGTATGCTGCTTGAGAAGTTGGCGTAATTAAACTTGCCCATGGAATACGTGACTGATACTGTGTAGTAAGCATTTCAAAATTTAATTCAATAGCCTTTTTGTAAGCAGCCAACGCCATTGCCTTATCTCCTTTACGTAATGCAGCTTCTGCTTTTGTAAATAACACTTCTGAAGCGGTTATGAGCGGAAATGGAGCTAGGTTATTGAATATATAACGACCAGAATCTGCGCCTGCCGCCGTAGAGGAATAAGGTGCCCTCCAAAAGTTTTTAGGCTGATCTGCAGTACCTAAACCAGTAGCGCCCAATCCAGGCTGAACACCTTTGAAAGTGCCATTTGGATTTTCATTAATCAAATATGGCGTACGAGGATCAAAAACACCTGTAAATGGAGATTCAGTATTTACACCTGTTAACAAATTTGCTATATAAGACGACTGACGAAGTGTAGCAATGTTATTACGGTATGGTCCAAAATAGTTATTGGTTCCACTAAAATTTCCACCCACCCATTTTTGAACAGCGTTGTCTGCATTCGATGTAATTGACAAATCAGAATATTTAATAACAGAATCAGCAAAACTGTGTGTGTAAAAAGACTTGTTACTCAAGTGCGCAAAGGTTTTAGCCTTAACCGCATACACAAACTTTTTCCATTTATTTACGTCACCACCATAAAAATAGTTATCACCATATTTTAGGTTGGTAGCACTTACTGCTCCATCGGTTCTATTTAATAATGCAATTGCATTATCGCACATCACCCTTACAGAATCATACACATCTGATTGGCTATCATAATCAAATTGTTGGCGCTCGGTATCAAATGCTTGACGCATAATCACCTCACCATACTGCTCAGTGGTAACCAACCAACTCCAAGCAAAAATGGCTGTAGCAACGCCTACATAATCCCATTTCTTTTGTTCAGTACCTCTTGAAATAATGTATTTAGCATTGGGGCCAATTCCATAATAATGCATCGCCCAAACATTTCCTGTTATATCAGAGGCGGTTGCAAAAACACCACCCATTTGATCATACACGTTATTTGTAGAGTTCGTATGCCACCACTGAATGTATTTAGCTAAATTAACTGCATCCGTTACAGGACCATAAGATCCACCACCACCACCTGTTGGAGGCGCAGCTGTAGATGTCATTTGATTAATAACGTTAGGTAATATGGCTTCTATAGCCCCTTCAACAGGGTTGTTAGGGTTTAAGTAAGCATCGTCTAATTTTTTACTGCATGACTGCAAATTGGCTATACCAACCAATGCTAGTGTTACTGCAATAAAATAATGTATGTGCTTTTTATTTTTCATAATCATTTTTTTTACAAGTTAAAATCCTACTCTTAATCCAGCATTGAAGCTAAGTGGAGCAGCAATGTTTCCATAATCGAAACCTACTGCACCTACTCCTCTAAGTGAAGCGTTACCGCCGTTCGCAGAAGGATCAGCACCAGAATAATTTGTAAATAGGAATAAATCATTGAGTGTTACAAACAAACTAAGTGATTTGAAATTTACAAAATCAAGTAAACCAGGGTTATCCATTCCTTTTGCAGCATTGTTCACTAACGCTTTTGATGGAATAACATAACTCAAAGAAATATCACGTAAACGGAATGCTTTAATATTTCGCTCCATGTAATCTTCTTCAGGCATATTGCTTGAGTTGTAATACGTGTTATTATAGTATGGTGTTACTGAAATATTATTACGGGTTGGATTAGCCGTATTTTCTAAACCATCTTGTAGAACACCAGATATTACTCTTGGCGTTAAGCGATCTGCAGTTTTAGAAGATTTACCAAGGGTAGTTAAATACATACCCGTTGCATTGTAAACATCACCACCTAGTCTTAAATCCCATAAAAATGACAAGCTTAGATTTTTGTAACGGATACGGTTAATTGTACCAACACTTAAGCCAACAGTACGATCACCTCTTACTCTAAATCTACCGTCATTTAATGGTAAACCAGTAGTAGGTGAAATTACAATTTCGCCATTGTTAGATGGTACACCATTAGGTCCAGTTGGAGATAAATCTTGTCTTCTATAACCAAAACTAGTAATGGTACCAGTTGAGTAACCAGGTCTTAATCCACCTCTTGCATTCGAATACAACCAGGTAGATGCATCATAATAATCGGCACCTGCAATATCAATAGGCATTGGGATTGCAAGTACTTTATTCCACATATGGTTTACGTTGAATTGGATATTCCAATCAAAGTCTTTTTTGCGAACCAGTTTTACACCAATTGAAAGTTCCACCCCTTGGTTACGAACGCTAGAATTGTTAGCTGTGTTAAGTACAAATCCAGTACCATAAGAAGCTCTAAAACCTTGTGCAATTTGATCAAGGGCTAGTGTGTTATAGTATGCCGCATCAAATGTTAACACATCACCAAACATTCTGAATTCAGTACCTACTTCATAGGTTTGCTGACGCTCAGGACGTAAGTAAGGGTTTGCATTGTAAAAAGAATATTGTAATGGAACGTTAATAAGTCCACTAGGGCTTGTTGGTGGGGTTAAAGCGCTTGTCATTGTTGGCACAAAGTTAGACTGGTTAGCATAGGCATTTGGTAGCCTTGCTGTTTGTGCTAGTGAACTTCTAATTTTCCAATAGCTAAGTACACCGCCTTTTAAATTAGGGAAGATATCACTCATGATGATACTGATGTTTCCACCAGGATACGAGTAATTTCTATTTGCTTTAGGAAGTACTGATGAAGATTCGAAAGCCATAGAACCCGTCAAGAAAATGAGGTTATTGTAACTAAGGGTAGCTTCTGTAAAACCAGCAATTTGCATAGATTTCACTTCGTTCCACTGATTGTTACCATATAAAGTGGTTCTACTTAAACGAGATCTAGTGGCAACACCTGTTGCAGAACTATCAAAACTTCTGATACTATCTTGTGTACCAGAAATACCAAAACGTTGTAATCTATTTTCGGCCCATCTTGTACCTACTGTAACACGCGCATTAAATTTGCCAAAAGTTCTTTTAGCAGTTGCAGTAATCGTGTGGTTGTAGTTGCCTGCTTTTACCCAATAGTTATCCAATTGACCTTTGTTAGCCATTGAAGATTGAGATGCAGATTCAGGATCTCGGAATTGGAAACCAGAAGTTTCATATGCATTGTAACCAAAACGACCTGCAAGGGTCAACCACTTTAAAGGATTGTAGTTGATAGATAAGTTAACCGTGTAGTTGTTGGTTTTATCCTGTGATTCATTTCTGTTAACAGCAAAAAAAGGATTATCCGTTTCTGAAACAGTACCTAAAAATGCTTCGTCAGCAGCATTGTTATTTGCTATCAAATAACGCTTGTTACCGTTTGGCAATAAATAATTTACTGCATTATCTGTAACAGGCCACATAAATAGATTTAGTAAATATCCACCTGCACCTTTCATTGCTTTATCGTTGATACTATTACTGTATGCAATAGATGGAGATATTTCTAAATTTTTGGTGATTTTAGTAGTATTCGTGATTCTAAAATTGGTACGTGTTAATCTTGTATTTGGCACAACCCCTGTTTGATCATAATAAGAACCACTTGCACGGTAGCTAGACTTAGCCGTTCCAAAATCAGCACTTAAATTATGTGTTGTACCAACCGAGTTGTTAAAGAAGTTACCTACGTTATCATAAACAGGAATATCTGCAGTCATTGCAGGACCAAACGATGCAAAAGTTCCAGTACTTGCAATACCATTAGAACCTTGTTGGAATCCTGTATACACAGATGGAATATTTTGAAGAGATTGAAAACGGAAACTATTATCGTAGTTAACGTTCAATTTTTTCCCAGCTGTAATTTTTGCTTTTTTAGTAGTAATAATGATCGCACCATTACTAGCAGAGCTACCATATAATACAGTTGCTTCAGGCCCTTTAAGAACGGTAACGCTTTCAATATCGTTAGGGTTTATATCGGCAATACGATTTGTAAAGTCGTTAGAAGTATTGTTTTGACCAGCAGCACCAGGAACAGTTTCCGCGGCGTTGATCGCATCATTTTCAATAATGATACCATCCACCACAAATAAAGGTTGGTTGTTCAAAGACATAGAGTTAAAACCTCTTAATACGATGGAAGAGGATGCACCCGGAACACCAGATGTTGCAGTAATTGTTGCACCCGCAATTCTACCTTGTAATCCATTTAAAAAGTTTTCACGTTGTGTTTCTTTTACTTCATCACCTTTTACAGTTTGCGCAGAGTAACCAAGATCTCTTGGCTTTTTCTTAATGTCCATCGCAACAGTCACTTCTTCAAGTTCTGATACAGAAGGGCGCAAAGAAACGGATACTGTTGCACCATTTACAGATACACGCTGGCCATCATAACCAATGTAACTTACCAATAAGGTTTGACCCTTATTTGCTTTAATGGTGAACTCACCTTTTTCATTTGACTGTGTGGTAGATGTAGTACCTAGCACTTTTACAGTTACACCTTGTAGAGGTGTTTTTTTGTCGGCATCTAAAACTTTACCAGAGACATTTTGACTCTGAGCCATAGATGGTAACGAGAAAATGAGAAGTAGTAATGTAACTACTTTCATCAAGGAAGCAATTTTTCTCATACTAGTTTTTGGTTTCTATGAACAATAATTGATTACCATAGCGTTACGTTTTCATGTAAACACCGCAATAATCAACACAATGTTAAAATTTCTTGGGCATATTTCAATCAGTTATATCAATAAAAATTAATGTTATTAACATCGGTTCATGATAAAATTTAGTAAGTAGCGGATATTTTTAAGCAATTCCTTGTTTTCAAAGGATTTATTTTTAACATATTATAATTATTTTATATTTAAAATTGTTAATAAACCATAATTGATTCGGTTCTATTAACTTCGTGACCTTAATGATTTCGCCAAATACCATACAACAAATTACGAGCCGTATCGATATTATTGATATTGTAGGTGAGTTTGTGAAACTCAAAAAACGTGGTACCAATTACTTAGGCAACTGTCCCTTTCACAACGAAAAATCTCCATCCTTTACGGTATCTCCTGTAAAAGAAATTTACAAATGTTTTGGTTGTGGTAAAAGTGGGAACTCCATTACTTTTTTAATGGAGCACGAAAAGTATAGTTATGTAGAAGCATTAAGATGGCTCGCTGCTAGATACAATATTGAAATTGAAGAAACAGAAACTTCACCCGAACAAAAAATTCTTGTTCAAACTTCTGATAGCATATATGCGATCAATCATTTTGCGCAAAAGTTTTTTAGTGAACAATTACTAGAATCGGAGGAAGGAAAAAGTATAGCGCTCTCCTATTTACAAGAACGAGGATTTAGAAAAGAGATCATCGAAAAATTTCAGATTGGTTACAATCCAGAAAATAGAACTGCACTTACATCTGCATTATTAGCCAATCAATTTAATCCAGCGCTCCTTCCAAAAACAGGACTTGTTGCAAACAGAAACGGCGATGAACTTGTAGACAATTATAGAGGCAGAATTATTTTTCCCATACATGGAAATACAGGAAAAGTAATTGGATTTGGTGCGCGGGTTATTGGGAAATCAGATAGAGGCCCTAAATACATCAATACCCCCGAAAACGAAGTATACAGTAAAAGTAAAATTTTATACGGTTCCTACTTTGCCAGAATGGCCATCGATAAAGCAGACGAGTGTTTACTTGTAGAAGGTTACACCGACGTTGTAAGCCTACACCAAGCTGGCATCGAAAACGTGGTAGCGAGTGGTGGCACATCACTTACTACCGAGCAACTACGTTTAATAAAAAAATATACCCAAAACCTTACCATTATTTATGATGGCGATAGCGCGGGCGTAAAAGCAGCGCTCCGTGGGCTTGACATGGCACTAGAAGAAGGCCTCAATGTAAGACTCGTGCTCATACCAGATAACGAGGATCCAGATAGTTACGTAAACAAGGTAGGCACCACCGCATTTAAAGAATTTGTAGCTACTGCTAAAAAAGACTTTATACTATTTCAGCTTGAAGTCATGCTTCAAGAAGCTGGCGGAGATGTAAGTAAAAAAAGTACTGTTGTTAATCAAATAGCAGAAACACTGAGTAAAATAAATAAGGCCGAAGATTTTACAAAGCAGCAAGATTATATCAGAAAGTGTGCTAGCCTTCTTCGCATTGATGAAACGGGACTTACCAATCTTGTCAATAAATTTAAGCGTGACATTTTAGTTAAGCAAGAAAAGAAAATGCCTTTCGAAGAAGCGCAGCAAATATTAGAAGGCAGTCAGGAAACAGGTTTTGATGAAGGCGCAGCCCTTATTAACCAGGATGACATTTATGAAAAGAATTTAATTCGCGTGCTACTCGATTACGGCCTTTTAAAATTTGATGACAATAAAACGATGGCCGATCATATATATGAAGAGTTGGAGCAGTTTGATTTTGACAATGAGCAGTATTTAAAACTCTATCAGATTTATAAAAGCTGGTATGACAAGGGAATGGAGCCTACCTCCAAAACCTTACTCTACCACGACGATGAAAATATTAGAGACCTAGTAGTAAACCTAACCGTCTCACCACATGAATTAAGTTTAAAATGGGATACCATTTTAGAAGGCATGAATATAGTTAATAGAGACACTTCAATGGAAGACGTAACAATGAGTGTCAACTATTTTAAACTTCGAAAAATTAAAAAGATGTTTGATCAAAACCAAATTGACATGGAAAATGCCGGTTTTGAAGAACAAATGAGGCTGATAGAATTACACAAACACCTCAAAGACATTGAAAGAGAAATTACCAAAAAAATTGGCACTGTCATTATTAAATAAGACCATCAAATAAAAAGGGCATCATTTGCATGAGGCCCTTTTTATTTTTTTAGAAGTTTCTATTAGATCCAGCCCTTGTAGGCTTTGCATTTTTTCTGATAGCCCACAAATCTGTGATTCCAAAAGATTTACGTGTTTGTGCATTGTTTACACCAATTACGGTGTCTGCCACTGTTTCTTTTACTTCTGTTGTTAACTTTTTTAGGTTGTCTGTATCGATTTGTACGATAGCAGGCATAGCATTACTGTTCATTGTATATATATTTAAAATTTGAGTCGTTAAATTGAACAAGTAAATTCAAATGGCTGGCCTAGGGCCTGAAATCGTAGAGTAAACCTTAAAAAATCAAGTGCTACAAGAGCAGATAGGTGTGATTAGGGTTGTTGTTCAATTCTGGTGCAAAGGTAGCATTTTATATTGACAACCTAACAACTATTAGTAAAATGATTGTTAAAATCAAGTAGTAAAATTGTATTTTTATTCCATGAAAAGCGTATCGACATTGCTATTAGCCGTAATTATTGGTTGTTCTAGCCCTACCAAAAACTTCCCTCCTGCAAGCAGTTCTATAGATGCGGGCCGTAACTATTTAGAAGCTTGTTTGCAAGGCGATTTTGAAAAAGCGGTAGCGTATGCTGCTACCACTCAAACCATGAAGTCACAAACAGCTACCACCGAAAAAACTTACAGAGCCCTTGATAAAGAAGGCAGATCAAGTTATAGACAGGCTTCCATCATTATTTTAGACATAACAGACGAGGACAGCTTGCATACCCGTATGAACTTTCAATATTCGTTAGACAAAAAGCCTCGTCAAATAGAAATAGAAAAAACAGAAGGTAAATGGCTGGTAGCCGCTGTAAAGGATTAAATGAATTAGCATGGACTTAAAAAACATGATTTGGGTTGGACTAGGCGGTATGCTTGGCGCAGTGGCTAGGTATATTTTTGGACTGCTGATTAAATCAGCAACATTCCCATATGCCACAGGTGTGGTAAATATTTTGGGGGCACTAATTATGGGCATCATGATGGGACTCTCTATAAAAGGTCAAATAAGCCCCTCCCTTCGCCTATTTTTAGCAACTGGTATATGTGGTGGATTTACCACATTTTCGGCGTTTGCATGGGAAAACCTTGAACTATTACAACAACAGCTTTATGGCAGTTTTATGGTGTATACCCTTGGAACATTAGCCCTCGGTGTTGCCGCAACAGCCATAGGATATTTGTTGGCTAAATGAAAACCGGCCCTTATCTTTGCAAAAATTATTTACATGGAAGCAAATAAATCAACTGCAAAATACTGGGCTATCTGTTTTTTCTGGTTAGCTGTAATGATTACTTTACTAGTCGTATACCGTGAATTCTTTTGGTTAGCGTTACCTGGTACCGTTACCTATTTTGCAAAAGCTATGGACTTAATGTAATGGATGTGTAATTGAAACCTTACTATAAAAAAAAGCAGCACAAGTGCTGCTTTTTTCATGCATTTTATTCAAAATTATAAAGCAATCCTTCGGATAGTTCGTAGTTGATGCGTACGAAATCCTGTTGTGCTACTAACAATGCCTGCTTGATCGATAGGATCGATTCTTACAACAGCAGAAGCATGAATAATTTGATGCGGTGATAATAAAATACCTACATGGGTAATTTTTCCATGCTCGTTGTCAAAAAAAGCCAAATCTCCAAGTTTTGCTTCGGCTAAAAAATCTATGGCCGCTCCCATTTCGGCTTGCTGGTATGCATCACGAGGTAGGCGAACATTTAATAATTTAAATACCATTTGTACAAAGCCACTACAGTCAATACCAAATACAGACCTGCCTCCCCACAAATAAGCAGTACCTAAAAATTGTTTGGCAAGATTTTCAAGTGTATCTGGATTAACCGCGTTGTTTGCAATATCCCACTTAGGGCCTGTATAGCTAAATTCAAAATCTGAACTTGCATAAGAAACAATAGGTGTGCCAAGCGGGAGTTGAATGGGTTGGCCATTAAAAACCGCACTATTGATCCAACTAGGCGTATATCCGGTTATAGTAACCTTTGCGTCATCTGCAACCAATTGCAATTGCAATTTCTGACACCAGCCTTCATAGCCATCTTGATGTAATTGAATATGATAAAAATCTTTGGTTTCACTTATGATCACACCTGTTTCTCCAAATAATATTTGAGAAACCATTTCTGCCCTATGTGAACCCTCTGCTCTTAAGGGTGCCAATGGAACCACACAAATCACTTCTGCCATACTTTAAAATTTATGGTAAGTTATGGAATTTGTAGATTGTAGTATCTCTTTAAAAAGAAGTATTTTTAAGACGTGCAGGATTTGAAATATTCACATATTACCACCCAAAATTTGCTTGAACGCTACTATGAGAGCAGAGATTCGTTCTGGATTGGACTTGCACTAGAAAGACATACGTATTTACTACTGGGCCTATGTATGAAATATTTAAAAGACGAAGAGGCGGCCAAAGACGCCGTGCAGCAAGTCTTTTTAAAAGCCATTCTTGAATTGGAAAAATACAAGGTTACCTATTTAAAAAGCTGGCTGTACATGATTTGCAAAAATCATTGTCTCGTGCTTTTAAGGCAACAAAACAAAATGGTGGATGCAAGTAATTTAGAACAAGTGCCCAGTTCGGAAACAGACAAAATGGAGGCCATACAAAAAGAACAACTAGCATCTTTACTAGAACAAATGCTTCCCTTACTAAATGAGGCACAACAAAAATGTGTTACGCTATTTTACATCCAAAAAAACAGCTATCAAAACGTTGCATCCATTACAGGATATACCCTACTTGAAGTTAAAAGTCATATTCAAAATGGAAAAAGGAATTTAAAGTTATTAATTGAAAAGCGCTTGCAAGATGAATGATCTTTTAGACATATTAGAAAAGGACGTTTCCGTGAATGAGCAGGTATTGGAAAAATATTTATCAGGCACTGCAACACCAGACGAACAGCATGAAATTGAAAAAATGATGCTGCAGTCAGCAGATGTTGAAGCTGCTATAGAAGGACTTACTGCATTCAAAAATAAAGCTCAACTTGCTGCATATAACAAGGCACTTAAAAAAACAGTTAGGGCGCTGGCACAAAAAAATGACAAGAAAAAGAAACGCAAATTATTAGACACTGATCCGTGGACGATTGCAGCATTTGCCATTATTTTATTGATTTGTATTGTGTGCTACCTATTTATGACGTACCTGTAAAAAATACTGCTTGAGGGCCAATGCCTTTTTTTCGATAAATATCCATGAGAGATAACCAAAAATAAATGCCCCAATGGTACTTGCAACAAACAATACAAGCGTAGACGGGCGGTACCAATAAATAATCAGTTGCTGTAGTGGAAATGCATAGAGGTAAATGCCATAAGAAGGATCACCCATAGTCGTATGCACCCAAGAAGCCAGCTTTGACGTTTGCTTGCCTACATAAATCACTAAAAATGGAAGCGTAAAATAAACAACCGTATGTCCAACTTTAAAATACACCGAGGCCACAAGTACCAAACTCAAAACAGCGGCAAGTGCATTTTTAGCAGGCATCGTATCAAAATCAAAACAACTGAGTAAAGAACCCATTAAAAAATAAGGCCCCAAATCAAAAAGAGGTTCGAGTGGAATAAAAAAATGTGTTTTAACGGTCCAGTCATAAAAGGCCAAACGTATCATTAAAAAAAGCGCAACAACAATAACTAGTAAGGCTTTCAATATTTTTTTATTGGACCTAAAAAAAAAGAACAACAAAATAAATAGGTAAAAGAAAAACTCATATTCGATGGTCCATAAAGATCCATTGATGGCAGATGATGGGAGGCCCGCAAAAACTCCGGATATAAAAAAGTGAGGTTTAAACAAAATGATATTTCCTAAAAAATAAGCATACACTTCTTTGTTGGAAAAAAACGGCGGCATATTATTAGGGTAAATAAAATAAACCGCTGCAAGTGTTACAAGTAAAACAACCGCCAACGCCGGAAATATGCGAAGCACCCTTTTAACTAAGTATTCAAAAATAGAAGTGCTCACCACCATGCTTTTGAAAATCAAATAACCACTGATAATAAAAAAACCTTTTACGCCAATAAATGAAAATAAAAACGTTTGTTGGGTCATTTCAAATAAAGGATCGGTGGCTCCATCCCCATTTAAAACATAAGAATGGGATACAATCACAAACCAAGCAAATAAAATACGCAACAAATCAAAATTGTTTGCCTGACGTGTAGGAAGTTGAACCATTGCGCTTCTTGATTGTTTTGAGGTACAAATATATCTTTAATACCCAAAATCTAACGATATTTACAATTCTATAAATCGTAAATCCATACCATGTCATTAAGCAGTAGTTTTGAAGAAATCATACAACGCAGACGTTCTAACCGAAAATTTGATGCCAACATCGAAGTACCTGACGATGTAATCGTTAGAAGTTTAGAAAGAAGCATTCTTTCTCCTAACAGCAGCAATATGCAATTATGGGAGTTCCAATGGATCAAAGATCCCGTTTTAAAAGAATCTTTTACGGCGCTATGTCTCGATCAAAATGCGGCCAGAACTTCAAAACAATTGGTGGTTTTTGTTACCAGAAAAGACCTTTGGAAACAAAGAGCCGCCTGGAACTACAATAAAATAAAAGAAGGTATTAATGGTGAGCCTAATACCGCTCAAAAAAGAGGACTGGATTATTATGGCAAACTAATGCCCCTAGCCTACCGCTCTGATATTTTTGGTATCACAACACTTATTAGAAGAGCGCTCTGCTTTTTTATGGGCCTTCGCAAACCGTTTATGCGTTTTGGCGGAGATGCAGATCAACGCGTTACGGTACATAAATCTTGTGCACTAGCCGCTCAAACATTTATGTTATCCATTGCCGCCGAAGGTTTTGAATCATGCCCAATGGAAGGCTTTGATGCTATACGTGTTAAGCGTGCGCTTGGCTTATCAGCTGGTGCAGAAATAAACATGATTATTGCGGTGGGCAAAGGTACTGAACCGGGTATATGGGGTCCAAGGTTTAGAGTCCCTTACAACGAAGTTGTGGTTGTTAGATAAAACCATTGATTTTCGTTATTCATTTTGTTGTTAATTTTATATAAAATATTTATACCATGCATAAGATTTTACTAGGCGCGTTTTTACTCATTGCCAACACCACAATGGCACAAGTTGACACCACAGATAATTTTGATTATAGCAAGTTTGGAGAAGCTGATGGTGTTAAACGCTATTGTACGCCAAAAGTATTAAATCAAACTCCACAAAAAATTATCAGCCTTGGTTTTGAAAGATTCAACGCTTTTATTATGCCTGGTGTGCCACTGGGGGGCATGTTACCTGCTATGCAAGATTTTCATGTTAATCAGTTATCATCATTTAAGGCTCAAGTAAATATTCCTGTTATTTCTAACAACAAAATTATTTGGCAGTTAGGTGCCAATTATTGGGGCAGCAAATTTGAAATTGAAAAGCCAGGAACCAACCAATTTGCTTCTACACTTAATGACCATAATCTATCAAGTGCAGGAATCAATACCAATATTTTTAAACCACTTAACGAAAAGAATTTCATAATCATTCAAGCAAGTGCAGATATTAATGGAGTGTTTCATAACACAAGCGCTATCAACAAAGATGCCCTTACATTAAGTGGAACATTTATTTACGGCTGGAAAAAATCAGAGAAAAATATGATTGGTACGGGTATCGCCCGCACTTACCGCGCAGGTCAACTTATTCATGTACCTGTTTTATTTTGGAATAAGACCTTCAACGACAAATGGGGTATGGAACTCTTATTACCTGCCAGGGGATTCATGCGTTATAACTTTTCTACATTCAATATGTTACAAGCAGGATTTGAATTAGAAGGCAACCAGTTTTGGATGCCGCTATCAAATAGTTTAAACGGATCGGTATTTATTCAAAGAGGCGAATTTAAGCCTAAAGTAATGTGGGATAAAAAACTAAGCGGCTTTGTATGGTTCCACGCAGAGGCTGGCATGCGTTACAACTACCGTTTTGAAGTTATGAATGTAAAAAATGGGAAAAAAGAAGCCCAACGCTACTTCCAAAGCAGGTTGGGCAATCCTTTATATTTTAATATTGGATTTAACTTTGTATCACCTTAATACTTGTTTAGTCCAAGTATCTGTTCTTCCAATAATCGAAACACCAATATAACCTCTTACTTCAAGTGAGTTGGCGTTTTGCAATTTCATGGTGCAAGAATAGGTGTTGCCATTTTTAGGATCATAAATATTACCACCGTCCCAAACATTTTCACCTTTGTAATTAAAACCCCAAATATTTACAAGGCCTAAAATAGAACGTGTTTTAGAAGCTTCGTCTGGATGATTTTTATCAACCTTAGGCTTTCCTGTTTCTGGATCATTGGGTTCTTTTAACCAAACAATTTTACCCTGGTACTTATCGCCATTTTTGTAAATGCGCACCATTGCTGTTCCTTCACCTGTTTTCCAAACTCCTACAATACCATCCGGATTGTCAGATTTTAAGTTAAACGCAGAAGCCCCAGCAATAATTAATAAGCTACCTACAAAAAGCAGGGTCATTTTTTTGTAATTGGCCTTAAAAGCAGCCATCAAGGTTTGTATCTTTTTCATATGGGTATTTATTTATTGGATATCAAATATAATTAACTTAAAGATACACCGGTAATCTTTAAGTAATCTCGGCTTGATACACAAAACTATCCCCTCTAATTGACAAGGGCACCGTTATTAACGGCGCCCTTTATTGATTCCAAACCAAAGAAATCAACTTATTTTAACTTCTTCTTCATAAACATTTCCAAACCTATCTGTTGCTTTAACTTTGATAGTTTTAGCATTAACCGATGGCGTTATGAAAAACAAGTGCTCCGTTAAAGAAGGCTCAACAAACTTATGTTTCTTTGGAAGATTGGGTCCTTCGTATAACTCAACAGCCCATGGATCTTTTGCTATACGCTGTTGAGGCATACCCATTAACACACCATTCTCATACCATTCAACTTTCCATTTTAAATCCCAGTTCCAAATATTTATAGCAATTTCATTAGGAAAATCTTTAGCATATCCTTTTTGATAAATACGCAACTGATGATTGTTTTCCATTCCGGTACTCTTGTAAAACCATTTGATGTCACTCCCATTCACTTCATAAACTCCATATCCTCTTGGCGTCCCATCTTTACATATAGGACCTGTCCACCAAGCACCACATACTGTACCATGGTTATGCTCCATTATATTTCCATCTTCCCAAGATTCATTGAAATGAGTGTGCCCGGACATGATATGAACTTTATAAGGCGCTAATAATGAATATAATTTTTTTCTGTTTGAAACAGTTCCACCTAAATTATCTTCATCTTTATCTTTATTTCTTGTTTGAGCTCCTGTATATGTTGGAATATGCAAACTCAAAACAATCGTTGTTCCATGCTCAACCATTTGCAAATCTTTCTCTAGCCATGCCAACTGTTGTTCACTGATGTAACCAATATACTTTTTTGCAGCTCCTAAAAAGAATACATCATCTAATACTACATAATGAATAGCGCCTCTATTATAAGAGAAGTATGTTGGACCAAATTGCTGCTTAAAAGTTTCTGCAGAATAATCATCTGTTCTTGAACTCAAATCTAAATCATGATTTCCTATTACGTTATAGAAAGGAACACCAGTCATTGCAATAGCTTCTTTGTAATCTTTAAAAAAATCAAGCTTGTCCCAAACTAAATCTCCACAGCCAATACCGTGGAATAATGTATTATCTGGATATTGCTGAATCAATTTTTTAAAATCTGGAACAGTTGTGGCTTTTAATTGATCACAATCTGAAACAGATATCATTTGAGTATCTGCCCAAACTACAAAATTATGTCTCAGATCATTGGAGTTTAATTTTGTTAATACAAAATCATGATTCAGGATTCCACGCTTCCCTTTTACAGATATATAAAAATTAGCGATGAAATTTGAATGATCAAATGCATAACCTGCGGGCGAGCTAATGTAAACAAAATCAGCATTTTCCTTTACCGAAAACCGATAAGCCCCATTTTGATTGGTTTTTAACACCTGAACTCCATCTGTTACCACAACGCCCTCAATACCTTTTCCTGCACAGAGTACATGCCCACTGATTACGAGTTCATTATCATTTTCGAAGGTGGCTCCCTTGGCTTCCGACATAGTAGATGGCAATGCAAATACACCTCCTGCAAAACCAATATTTCTTAAAAAGTTTCTCCTTTTCATAAATAAATTTCGCATTTACTATTTTTCCCACCAAACCTTAATATTAACATTATCACCGCCCATTGCAGCTACCGCTAAATTATAGTTTTCCGTATTCGTACTTTGAACTGCAGGTGGATATCGATAACGTACTGGCATAATTTGATTGTTTAACATACCGGCCGTTTTAGGCATTACAGGGAATCCTGTTCTACGATATTCAAACCACTGCTGGAAATCAGTGAAAAATAGCGTGAAATATTTCTGCAACATAATTCTCTCAAGTGTGCCATTGTAGGCAGCTTTAGTATTGGTAAAATAATCAACTGGCATTACTGCGCCTACTTGCTCAATAGAAGCCTTAACTCCCTTTTCATAAGCCGCTTTTGCAGCAGTTTGATTTACAGACTGTAAGACGGATTGCATTTGTTAATAAATAGTTTTTCATAATTTAGTTTTAAACGCATTTGATATTGAGGTGCGAATCTAGACTGAAACAAATCATGTAATTCTTAGTTACTACTTCTTAACTATTTGATAAACAAACAATAATATATAAATAACATTTCGATAGCTATTTGATGATAAATGCCAAATGTTCAGCATACCAACTGGCAAAATAAAAATTGTCGAAAATTTAAGAAACAAGAATAAAATTGTTTCAATAAAAAAGCCACCAAAATGAGGTGGCTTTTTTGTGGAGTCGAGGGGAGTCGAACCCCTGTCCAAACATCGTAACCATTAGCTTTCTACATGCTTATTTCGATATTCATTGTAGACGAAAGGCCGGGAACGAACAAACCAACCTAACGCTTAGCTGGATAGTCTTGAGCAATAGTCACAGCCTTCTATTGCAGCACCTTATTTTGTTTTGAGTCGGCGGCGGCACATGGAAATAAGCGAACCTGTGCGGCGGCCCAAATGGTTACTTAATCACTGATTAAGCAGCCATGGCATACTGAGTATTGCCATTTGAAGTTTGAGTATTCAGATTGAAGTGCTAATTACACAACGCACTGCATGCTTACACCAACAATAACCTATGCTGTCAAAACCAGTACGACCCCATAGCCTGCGGATAGCAAAAAGCCAACAGCAAAGGTAACACTATTTATAGACTTATTTGAATAATCTCCAAAAGTCGAGACCTAAAGCGTACACCATTAAACTTAATAAAAGCACCATTCCCACCATTTGTGCGTATTCCATAAACTTATCGGAAGGTTTACGTTTGGTGATCATTTCATAGAGCGTAAAGAGTGCATGTCCCCCATCAAGTGCCGGGATAGGTAAAATATTCATAAAAGCAAGTATGATAGAAAATATACCTGTTAAAGTCCAAAAACGTTCCCAATCCCAAGTACCCGGAAAGGTATTCCCAATACTAATTACACTACCCAACGAATCGCTAGCGGCCACTTTGCCCGTAAATATTTGTTTGATGCCCGTAACATAACGGTCAAGCGTTTCCCAAGTTTTTGTAAAACCTACTGGAATAGATTCAAAAAAGCCATAGGTTTTTGTGTTGGTTCCAAATAATACAAGTGGATTTTTTCCAAAAAATCCAAGCTTTCCTTTTTCGTTTACTTTAACGCGAACATCCACGGTATCAGTACCACGAAGCACTGTTAAACTCACAATAGAATCTTCGTATCCTTTTTTTAATTGATCAAACTCGTGATAATATAAAAACGGTTTATTATTGAATGCGATGATTTGGTCATTTTTTATAAGTGCGTCTTTTGTAAATACAGCAGTACTTGACACTGAATCTACAATGGCTGGATAGCGTGGCATCACAAGTGATGTTTCGTTAGCCACTTTGGCAAGTTTTTTGGTAAATCCTTCCGGTACTTGCAAATCAAATGCACTATCGTTTCTGGTTACTTGTAAAACTTTAGCGTCACCTAAAACCATTTCAGCTTCAAGTGTTCCAAACGCTTCGAGCGGTTTACCGTCAATACCAACCACATTATCACCATCTTTAATGCCTATTGATTTTGCCAACGAATCGGCAACAACTCCATTTTTTAAATTTTTAACGGGTAAATATTCTTCACCCCATACCCAGGTAATCCCTATAAAAATAATAATAGCAAGTATAACGTTTACAAGTACCCCTCCAATCATAATAATCAAACGCTGCCAAGCTGGCTTAGATCTAAACTCATGTGGCTCTGGGGGCTTATTCATTTGCTCTTTATCCATGCTCTCATCAATCATGCCGGCAATTTTTACATAGCCACCAAATGGGACCCATCCAATACCATATTCGGTTTCACCTTTTTTCTTTTTCCAAATACTAAACCAAGGATCAAAGAATAAATAAAACTTATCTACCCTACAGTTAAATAATTTGGCAGGAATAAAATGCCCGAGCTCATGCAGGGTTACTAAAATTGAAAAAGACAAAATAAACTGTCCGGCTTTAACACCAACGCTTAACCAATCTATCATTAATAATGTCATAAATATATATTGAAAAACTTTTTACAAATGAATAAGTGACGCTGCAAAACTTCTTGCTTCGCCATCACTTTCAAAATACTCTTCGAGGGTTGGCTTTTCGATGAAAGGCATTTTTTGCATGGTTTGTTCAACCACTTCTGTCATATCCAAAAATCCAATTCTGTTTCTTAAAAATGCATACACAGCAATTTCATTGGCCGCATTTAAAATACAAGGCAGGTTACCACCTTTGTGTAAGGCATCTATTGCCAATGCTAAATTTCTAAAGGTTTTGGTATCCGGCTCGTCAAAGGTTAACGTGTTTGGCTTTCTAAAATCGTAGCGTGGAAAATTATTTTCTATACGCTGCGGAAAAGCAAGTGCATACTGAATAGGAAGTTTCATATCCGGTAGGCCCATTTGCCCTTTGATACTACCATCATCAAATTGCACCATGCTATGAATAATACTTTGCGGATGAATCACCACTTCAATTTGTGAAGGCTGCAAATTAAACAACCACTTGGCTTCAATCATTTCAAGCCCTTTATTCATAAGGGTTGCCGAGTCTACGCTAATTTTTGCACCCATGCTCCAGTTAGGATGTTGTAATGCATGATCGCGTTTTACGTTCACCAAAAAATTAGGTTTTTTACCTAAAAATGGTCCGCCGCTCGCCGTTAAAATAATGCGTTCAATTTTATTGCGTCCTTCTCCTACTAAACATTGAAAGATAGCAGAGTGCTCAGAGTCTACGGGAATAATTGGGACTCTTTTTTCCATCGCCATTTGCATCACAATATCACCTGCTACCACAAGAGTTTCTTTATTCGCAAGCGCAATGGGTTTACCACATGAAATGGCTTTTAAAGTTGGTTTTAATCCTGCATAACCTACAATGGCCGCAAGCATCATATCGTAACAATCTAGCGCCGCTACTTCAACAAGTGCCTGCTCGCCTGCAAAAACTTTAATATCTGTTTTTGCAAGTGCTTCTTTTACCGTTAGGTATTTTTTTTCGTCCCCAATAACCACCACATTAGGGTTAAACGCTAATGCTTGTTCAATTAGTAGGGTATCGTTATTTTGAGCCGTTAATACTTCGGCACTAAATAAAGTTGGGTTGGCTGCAATCACTTCAAGTGCTTGCGTTCCTATGGAACCTGTAGAGCCGAATATGGCGATCCTTTTTTGACTACTCATTTTTTATATGGGTATTTCCAACCCTCTTTTTTTACTGCCACAAGATAAGATAAAATTAAACTACAATACGGGGGCTAGGTAGTTTGAAAGTGCATCTGCTAAAACCCGGTCATTACTGAGCCTTGGCACTTTATTTTGCCCCCCTAATTTACCTATAGATCGCATGTACTGCACAAATGCATCTTTTTGAAGGGGTCTTATTTTTAAAGGCTCTAAAATGGCTCCTTTTATTAGGTCGTCATAATATACATTTTGTTGGCGCATGGCACTGTCTAAATGGGCAGCAAAATCTGCCATATTAGAAGGTGCTTTTTCAAATGCAATAAACCATTCGTGGTAACTTTTTCCGTTAGCATCTACCCCAGCCACAAATGGTGCCACGGTAAATTCGGTAACACTTGTATTTGTTTGAGCGGTTACTTGTAACAGTGCCGACTCAACTTCTTCACCAATAACGTGTTCGCCAAATGCAGAAATAAAATGTTTAATACGACCAGTTACTACAATTTTATAGGGGTCTAGACTTACAAATTTTACCGTGTCGCCAATATTATATCCCCAAAGTCCAGCATTACTATTGATGATGAGTGCATAATTTTTACCCAGCTCAACCTGTTGTAAACAAAGCCTTGTAGGGTTTTCAGCAAAAATTTCATCGGCAGGAATAAATTCAAAAAAGATACCACTATTGGTATTTAATAATAATCCAGATTCGGTTTGCGTATTTTGAAAAGCAAAAAATCCTTCACTTGCAGGAAAGAGTTCGACGGTGTCAATTTTTCTACCAATGCTTTCAAATAATTTGGCTTTGTAGGGTTCAAAATTAACACCCCC
>CAMCDT010000020.1:0-25926 GCA_945873615.1 Sediminibacterium ginsengisoli
AAATACAAAAGCATAACACCGCAGGTGCTGTTGGTTTAATTATTAAAGACGGCGTGGTTTTGTACGATAAGGCATTTGGTGTTGCCAATTTGGCGCAAAAAACGCCTATGACTCCCCAGTCTATTTTCAGGATTGCTTCTCAAACAAAAGCGATTGTATCAGTAGCTTGTTTGCAACTTGTAGAAAGAGGTCTTATTCAATTAGACGACCCCATTCAAAACTACTTTCCAGCATTTCAGAATCAAAAAGTAGTGTCTGGCACTCCAGAACAAATGGTACTTGTTCCTTTACAAAGGCCCATTACAATTAGAGATTTGCTTACACATCAGTCGGGTATTAGTTCTAGCGACGAATTCCCAAAGTATGCTGCATTATTTAAAAAGTTTAACCTCGATAAGTCTTTAAATAACAATTTTAAAACCCTTGCTAGTGAAGTGGAGCAAATAGCTCAAATGCCACTTATGCATCAGCCCGGCGAACGGTTTAGTTATGGGCTTAGTACCAATGTGATTGGTGCACTAATAGAAAAAGTATCCGGACTGTCATTAGAAGTCTATCTCAACAAAAATATTTTTGATCCTTTACAAATGAAGGACACTTATTTTTATCTACCCAAAAATAAAGCGTCGAGACTTGTAGAATTGTACTACAAATCTTCGGATATAACCCTTGCTACCGTTGATCCTGCTGTGTTTGACGCCAATTATCCTTTGCAACAAAATAGCAGCTATTTTTCTGCTATTGGAGGACTTGTTTCAACAACACACGACTATGCCAAATTTTTGAGTTGTTTGCTAAACGGCGGTACAGTAAAAAATAAAAAAATACTAAGTAAAAATTTAATCGATTCTTTAACCACGAATCAGTTGGGAACTAAAACATTTATTTTTGAAGGTTTTCCTTCTCTAAATAATTTTGGTTTAGGCGTTGGGTTAACCAGTAATAAAGGACAGGTTGTAAATCAGGCATCAGTAGGAAGTTATTTTTGGGGTGGCGCCTTTAATACCGCTTATATGGTGGATCCTACCAGAAAATTAATTACTGTATTTTTCTTTCAGCGCACGCCATTTGCACTATCCTCTGTGCTATCTAGTTTAGAAAAAGCAACCATTAAAATTTTGGATCAAAAATAATCAATGACAGATCGTAGTTATCATAATCCGGAAGCTATACGGGCATTTATTACACTTGCATTACAAGAAGATGTTGGTGATGGTGATGTTACCACATTATCTAGTTTTAACAATGATGCCGTTGGTTTGGCAAACTGTTATGTTAAAGAAAATTGCACCCTAGCTGGCGTGTCACTAGCTATCGAAATTTGTAATTGCGTAGATCCGTCATTGCAAATACATTTTACCCATCATGATGGGGAGGTTATTGAGGATGCGCCGGTTTGCATTGGTCAAATAGCTGGTAAATTATCAAGCATACTTAAGGCCGAAAGAATTCTATTAAACTCTATGCAGCGCATGAGTGGTATTGCCACTGTAACCAAACAATTTGTGGACTTGGCTAAGGGCTCAAATATTGCCATTTACGATACCCGCAAAACAACACCCAATTTTAGACTCCCAGAAAAGTGGGCAGTGGCAATAGGTGGTGGTGTTAATCATAGGTTTGGTCTCGACGATCAAATTTTAATTAAAGACAATCATATTAAAGCGGCTGGAGGCATTTTACAAGCGTTAGACAACTGTATGGAGTACTGCAGTCAACAAAATTCTAGCATCCCTGTTATTATAGAAGTGCAGAATGAACAGGAATTTTTAGTAGCTATTCAACACAAGATTGTAAACCGTGTTTTAATCGACAATCACACCCCTGCGTTGCTAGAAAAATACATCCTTTACCGTGACAGTATGGCGCCAGATAAAAAATTAGAAATTTCGGGGGGTATTACGCTTGATAATATTAAGCTATACTTAATTTCCGGCATCGATTGTATTTCGGTGGGTGCATTAACCCACCAGGTTAGATCCATTGATATATCATTAAAAATAGTATAAATGTTATTTGAGGAAGAAGTAAATAAAGTCGGGTATTTGAGTAGGTCTGTACCAACAAATGTAAATTTAGTGGACGCGATATTGGCGCTCAAAAAAGAAAAAAATGCAACCATTTTGGCGCATTATTATGTTTCAGAAGATATCCAAAAAATTGCTGATCATATTGGAGATAGTTATGCCCTTGCTAAAATATCTAAAGAAATTAATACTAAAATGATTGTTTTTTGTGGGGTGCATTTTATGGCAGAAACGGCTAAAATTTTAAACCCCGCAGCTAAAGTTTTAATACCTGATTTACATGCAGGATGTTCATTAGCAGACGCTACGCCACTTGATGCTTTTGTGGCTTTTAAAAAAGAGCATCCAGATGCTGTTGTAGTAAGTTATATCAACTGCTCTGCTGAAATTAAAGCAGAGAGTGATTATATATGCACTTCGTCAAATGCGGTGGATGTGGTAAATGCTATCCCAAAAGATAAAAAAATAATTTTTGCACCCGACAAAAACTTGGGTTTGTATGTTCAAAAAGTTACGGGTAGAGAACTCTTGCTTTGGGATGGTGCTTGTATTGTGCACGTAAATATCTCTCAAGAAAAATTACAAAAGTTACAAATAGACAATCCAAATGCTGTTTTAATTGCACATCCAGAGTGCTTACCAGGCATATTGGATAAAGCTTCTTTTATTGGTTCTACCAAAGCACTCATTGAATTTGTAACAGTATCGGAACACAACGAGTTTATTGTAGCTACAGAAGCGGGTATACTCTATAAAATGAAACAGGCGGTGCCGCATAAAAAAATTATTCCAGCACCTGCCCTAGAATCCAATAGCTGCGCATGTTCTGAGTGTCCGTACATGAAAATGAATAGCCTCGAAAAAATTTATAATGCGCTCTATTACGAGGTTCCTGAAATTACCATTCCATCATCTGTGCATGAACGTGCTTTGCGCGCTTTAAATAATATGCTAACGGTATCGTAATGGAGTCCAAACATTTTGATACCATTGTTATTGGCTCGGGCGTGGCCGGCTTATCTTTTTTGTACTACTACAAAAAGGCGCAAGAAGCTGCGGGATCCAATACATCAGCTACGCACTCTAATAAAAAATTAAGCATCGCTTTATTTGCAAAGTCGGATATGTCCAATACCAATACCAGTTGGGCACAAGGCGGCATTGCAGCTGTTGATACATCTAGTATACCAAATGCTGATTCTTTTGAAGCGCATATTTCCGATACCATGATTGCCGGTGGTTACACCAACACTGAATCTATTGTTAGAAAAGTGGTGGAGCAGGGTCCTTCTTTAATGCAGGAATTACTAAAAATGGGGATGCCTTTTGATAGTAACAGTCAGGAGCAAATTGATTTAGCACAGGAAGGTGGCCACAGTCAGGCGCGCATTTGGCATGTTAAAGATTATACGGGCAAGGCGTTACAGCAAACGCTTCAAAATAATACTGACGCAGAACCCTCTGTTTATTTACAGGAGCATGTTTTTGTAATGGGGATAAAAAAAATTTCGGAACATTTATTTGAAGTAGATACTTATCATTTAAAAACAAAAACATGTACCACCTATACCACTCATTTTGTGGTGCTGGCAACTGGTGGGGTTGGGCAGTTATATGCACAAACTACCAATACGGATATTGCAACTGGTGATGGAATTTATATAGCACATAGTTTAGGAGCCCGTATACAAGACTTGAGTTTTATTCAGTTTCATCCAACAGGGTTATATTCAAAAAATGCAAGTGTTTATTTAATTACAGAAGCATTAAGAGGAGCAGGGGCAGTACTTCGTAACCATGCCGGTGAAAATTTTATGCCTCGTTATGACAAGCGTGGCTCATTGGCTCCACGTGATATTGTATCGCGCGCAATTGTTGCTGAAATGCAAAACGAAAATGCGCATCATATGTATTTAGATGCAACGGGTATAGATCCTGTCATATTGGATTCACATTTTCCTTCTATTAAAGCCAGTGTTAAAGAATTAGCAGACATTGATATTGCCACTGATTATATACCTATTGTTCCAACGCAGCATTATAGTTGCGGTGGTATTGAAGTAAATGAATTTGGTGAATCTACTGTTCCACATTTATATGCCATTGGCGAATGTGCGTGTACGGGGCTTCATGGTGCCAATAGGCTTGCCTCTAATTCATTACTAGAAGGACTTGCCTTTGCTAAATTTGCAGCAGATCAAATTGTGGATGCATGTAAGCAGCAAAATTTTACGGCAGAACCATATCAAAATCAAGCAAACACTCAAAACAAATACGCTGTTATAAAACTCGATAGAACAGCAATCCAAAATATTGTTAGCAAATACGTTGGCGTTGTAAAAACCACAGAAGGCTTACTAGAAGGGCGTTTGGCTATTACAGATTTGATAAAAAATGCAGCTGTGCTTGACATTTTTAGTATGGAAGATTACGAAACTACTTGTATGGCTAATACTGCACTACTTTTATTTGACAACGCAATTATGCAAACAAAAAATGTTGGTGTTTTTTACAATGCTTCTATTGCGTAATGCAAATACATGTCATTTTCAAAAGACATCGATTCTAATAAGGTAAGTGGTGCCGCGTTTTGCAGTGGTGTGCTCGTAGCAATATCTAATCCTGATTTTGCATTAGCATCTAATAATAATTTACTTCCTATAAAATAGTCAAGTTCATTCACCCAATTTTTAGATAATACATAAGAACTAAACATTGCACCTGCTTCTACCAAAACACTATACAAGCCTTTTTGCAATAGTTGTTTGCCTAGTGTATCCAAATCTATTTCACCATTTGTGTTAAATGGCGTTTCAATAATTTCTGTATTTGCAGGTAGTGGTTTGCCCGCAGCATAAGCCCCTGGCGCTGTTACAACAAAAACTTTTGTTTGAATTCTACTATAAAATATTGGATGCGAAGCTTGTACAGGCTCAAGCATAGCGCCCGTTTTATCAATAATGACTGCGTTAAGCTCGGCGCTTTGTGTATTAGGTATTCTGATATTTAAAGTTGCCTGATCTTGGATAACGGTTTTTGCAGTGGATATTATAGCGTCCACCTCTGTTCTTATATGTGCGTGTAAATAAGTTCTGCTAGTTTCGTTGGTAATCCATTTAGAAGTATCTGTATAATCGGCAATTTTACCATCTAATGTTGCCGCCATTTTAAGGCGCACAAAAGGTTTATTGCTTTTTTGATTGGTAAAAAATATTTTATTTAAAGAAATGGCTTCTGGAGTTTCAAGTAGTGAAATGTCAACCCCATTTTGTTGCAATAACGAAAAGCCGCTTACGTTTGGGTTAGGATCCAAAGAACCTACTATTACTTTATTAATGCCTGATTTTAAAATCAAATCGGTGCAAGGAGGTGTTTTTCCATGATGCGAGCAGGGCTCGAGGGTTACATATAAACTGCAGTTTTGAAGGCTATTGCCAGCACGCTGTGCCTCTTCAATGGCAAACACCTCGGCATGCTTTTCGCCCCATTTTTGGTGGTAGCCAGACCCAATAATGGCACCTTTTTCATCTACAACAATAGCGCCAACAAAGGGATTCCCTTTAATATCTTTTCTTTTGGCTTTTTTGGCTAAACTTAATGCTTCGATTAAGTGTTCTAATGTTGTCATCGCTTATCTTTGCACCTCAAAATTAAAGAAATCAGTCCATGTTTACTGGAATTGTTGAATCTGCTATTATTTCAAGCATCGAAGTGCAGGAAACGGGCTGGACCCTTGCGGTAACGAGCGCTTCTACCACAGCCCGTGTTAAACTGGGTGATAGCGTTGCTGTAGATGGGGCATGTTTATCGGTGATAGCGATCCATAATGATACTATGTCATTTTTTGTTTCTACGGAGTCTATTGCTAAAACCATTATTAAGCACTACACAAAGGGCAGCAAGGTTAATATTGAACTTCCATTACAACCTACTAGTTTTTTAGGCGGACATCATGTTTTGGGTCATGTAGATGATACGGCACTTGTACAAAATATTGTGGTGACCGATACCGCTTGGTTTGTAACAATCGCTTTTGATGCTTCTTTTTCAAAATATGTTGTTTATAAAGGATCTATAACCATTAACGGTGTGAGCTTAACAGTCAACAAAACGGATGAGCATTTGTTAGAACTATGTATCATTCCTATCACACTAGAAAAAACCAATTTAAGTGCATTACAAATTGGAGACCGTGTCAATATTGAATTTGATATTTTAGCCAAATACACCGAAAAGTTGTTATCAAAATAATTATGAATCAATCCTTTAGTTCTATAGATATTGCATTAGCTCATTTTACAAATGGTGGCCTACTTGTGGTTGTGGATGATGAGAGTAGAGAAAATGAAGGCGATATTGTTTTTAGTGCTGCACAATCTACGCCTGCTAAAGTTAATTTTTGCGCTACACATGCACGCGGTCTTGTATGTATTGCCATATCAAAAAGTATTGCACAAAAATTAGATTTACATCCTGTACCTAGCAATGCTAAAGATCCTTTTAGTACTGCGTTTCATGATTCTATAGATGCTACACCAGCATTTGGTATTACCACAGGTATTTCTGCAAAAGAGCGTTCTATAACTGCTGCGCATATTGCTAGTGATACAAGTACACCAAACGATTTTATTAAACCTGGACATTTATTTCCGGTGGTTGCCAAAGAAGGTGGTGTATTAATAAGACCAGGTCATACAGAAGCGAGTGTTGATTTGTGCTTACTTACTCATCAGCCTGCAGCTGCTATCATTTGTGAAATTATGGATACAGATGGGAATATGATGCGCCGAGATGGATTGTTTGAATTTGCAAATCAGCATCAACTTCCTATTATTACGATTCAGCAATTAATTGATTACCGAAAAAAGATACAATAACATGGAACTTATTTCGGAAGCGCAACTGCCTACAAAATTTGGCAATTTTACCATCAAGGTTTTTAAAAACCCGGATAGTTTGGTGGAGCATTATGTGCTTCAAGCGAATGAAGAAGAAGGTATCATTCCAATGGTGCGTATTCACTCCGAATGTGCTACTGGTGATATTTTTGGAAGTTTGCGTTGCGACTGTCAAGATCAATTACACGCGGCCCTTGCGCTCATTGTACAAAATAAAAATGGCGCTGTTGTTTATTTAAAAAATCAAGAAGGAAGAGGTATTGGCATCTCTAATAAAATTAAAGCCTATCATTTACAAGAGCAGGGGTTAAATACCTATGAGGCCAACGAAAAGTTAGGGCTTCCGCTTGATGCGCGTAATTACGATGATGCTATTTCTATTTTAAAAATACTAGGATATACTTCTATTACCCTGATAACAAACAATCCAGCAAAAGAAGAAGCTGTAAAAGCGGCGGGCATTGCATTTACAATATATCACATAAATGCTTCAGTTAATGAATACAACAAAGCGTATATCGATGCAAAAATAAATATTGGACAACACCACATTAAATTATAAGTAATGATTGCAGTAGTACAAGCCACTTTTAATATTGAAATAACAGATTTACTTACGCAGGGTTGCGTTAACCAGTTAAATGCTACGCAAATTCCTTTTGAACTCCTACAATGCCCCGGAGCTGTTGAGCTTGTGGGTTATTCTAAAAAATTAATGGACACTAACAAATATGATGCCATCATTGTAATTGGCGCTGTCATTAAAGGCGATACGGATCATTACGAATATGTTTGTCAGTATGTAACTGAGGGTATGGCTATACTGTCTACACAAGCTTCTATTCCGCTGATTTTTGGCGTTTTAACTACCCAAACCGAAGAGCTCGCCTACGAGCGTGCTGCACTTGATAAAATGAATAAAGGCAAAGACTTTGCTGATACTGCGCTATTTATGATAGATGCTTATGCTAAGGCGTAACAATTTGTTTACATTTTAATAATATTACCCCGGTCGTAAATTAAACAAGAAGCTGCAGATTTACAGGATTGGAATCACCAATTACTATTATCATACTATGTATACATTATTGAACAAAGAGGGTGCTGCTGTTGCCTATATCGAAAACATGATGATTTTAGACCCGACCAAACAAAAGGTAATAGGAATTATCATTGGGGATTGTTTTTTTGGAAAAAAAGATCATGTGATTGGAAAAATATTTAATGAACGTGCTTATTTACTGAATGGTGAAATTATTGCATCCGTTATACGTAATCCAGATTATGTTAGTACTTCTCCAACTAAAGAACAAATGGAATTAGCTTGGAAAATTTTATCGAATATTGAGAAACATACTTCTGACTGGATAGTAGAGAAAAACAAATGGTCTACCATTACAGTGGAGGAATCCTTATCTTAGGGTTATAAAAATTGATATGGTTCGGATCATTATAGTGCTCTTGTGTTCAATTCAATTTGCATCTGCACAAAATAAAAAGGTTTTATTTATTATCGCTGATGGCATTCCTGCCTCTGAATTAGAAAAAGCAACCAAGCCTAGTTTTGACGCTATTATAGCTAATGGCGCGTATTTACCTTGCTATGTAGGTGGAGAAAAGGGTGGCGTAACCCAGTCACCAACTATTTCAGCGGTTGGCTACAACTCACTATTAACAGGCACTTGGACCAATAAGCATGGTGTAGTAGACAATGCTATTAAAAACCCCAATTATAATTACCCTACTATTTTTAAAGTATTTAAAGATCAGTATCCTGCAAAAAAAATTGGGATATTTAGTACATGGCTTGATAACAGAACTAAGTTAGTAGGAGATGGGCTAGCGCAAACAAATTATTTACACGTAGATTACCATCGAGACGGTTACGAGTTAGACACTATCCAGTTCAAGCACGATAAAAATGCATATTACATTCATTTGATTGATGAAAAAGTGGTGGCTGAAGCTGCACATATTATTAAAGACAGCGCACCTGATTTATCTTGGGTTTATTTAGAATACACCGATGATATGGGGCACCGCTACGGTAAGAGTCCGGAGCTAGATACGGCCATTTCAATGCTTGACAAGCAAATTCAAAAACTTATGGCAGCCATAAATTACCGTGAAAAAAATTTTAACGAAGAGTGGCTTGTTATCATCACTACTGATCATGGCAGAGATGCTCAAACTGGAAAAAATCATGGCGGACAGTCTGATGCAGAGCGTAATACCTGGCTAGTAATCAACCGCCGTCCAAATCATCACGCGTTTGAAAATAGAACGGCTGTTGTTGATATTTTTCCAACTATTGCTAGCTTTTTAAATATCAAATTACCTAAAACTGTAGCCGAGGCATTAGAAGGCGTTTCTTTATTGGATCATTAATTAATTTGTAAGGATCACTTTTTCTTTTTTTCTGAAGTAAAGTAATGCACCAGCCCCTAGTAGGATTATTATAATTCCTACTAGCCAACTAGTATTGGTAAAAAATGGCAACCAACTAAATCCTTTGATGCCATAATTTTTGTAAAGTAATACCATAACGCTCCCGAAGTATCCAATTGAATCGGACATATACATCAAGTAACCTAAGTTCCCTTTGTATTTAAAAAATGCAATCCATCTTTCAAACAAAATGGTATGAAATATTAGATAGGGCAGGTACATTAAAAAGCCCATCAATATCATCCAAAATATGGGATTGAATTGTTTGCTACTAAATAAATAGGTACTAATCAGAAAACCAATTCCTGATAGGATACAAAGTGTTATAGATAAATAAAAAGCTTTTTTATTGTTTTTTAAGAGAATCATGGAGCCAATAATTATAAGCACAAGTATTGCAATAGGGATTTCCGCAAAAACAAGTATCCAGGGTGTGTTTAAGTAACCAAGTTCTGTCCAAAGCTCTACGGCAAAGTTGTCGCGTAAGTCTCTAAATACTGTTAGTCCCACATAAATTGCAACAACTAATATTATGCCAGGCCAAAATAGTTTAAAAAATCTTGCTCTGTTGGCTTTATCCATGGGTATTCGTTCCGATCTTAATGCAATATCTTCTTCGTTTGGCGCAGGAATAATACTTAACATCCAAATTCCAATAATTAATACTGGTATAAAAACCATTGCAGCAAAAAATGGCATCCAAGTTTCAGTTATATCAAATTGTTGAATTAAAAAAAGTCCAATTGATTTTACAATACCAGATGCAATCATAAAGGAGCTTGCCATAAATGCACCTAAAATTTCTGTAAATTTTCGACCCTCTAAAAAACTAAATACAACACCCCAAATTAAACCAAGTGGAAGTCCATTTAGTAACATAAATATTGCATTATATGGGAATGGAACTAATCCAAACCCTAGCAATGACAAAAGTGCCAAAGCCATGAGTATTATGAGCGTTGAAACTCTTTTATTGGGCGCTAATTCTGCAATAAATTTAATACCAATGAATTTTGAAATAGCATAACCAATAAGTTGTAAAATAATTAATGCTACCTTATAATCAATACTAAATAACGAGAGACCCTTATACGTTCCCGCTGTAAAAGGCTTTCTAAAAGCGTACATACTGCAGTATATTAAAAAAGCGGCAGCACTGCAAAAAAGTATAAATACTGCAGGAGAAGCTTTTGACAAAAATGATTTTTTATTTTCTTGTTGCACTAATTATTTATTTAATTGATATACCTACACGGTAAGGATGTTCTTTGATGGCGTATTCAAAAGCTAAGGCGCAACTATCTAAAGTAAATCCACCCTTTATTAAAGTGCCTAATGGATAATTTTGATATTCCTGCTCTATAAAATTTACGGCTTCGATAAGGTCTTGTTGATTGTAATTGTGTAAGCCTTTGATAGTCCAAATATTGCGCACAATGGTTTCTGCGTTGAGTGTAATGTTTTGCTGAGGATAGGTAGATCCTATAAATACGGCCATACCACCCACCGATAATTGATTCAGGATTAAATCTATAGTGGTTGGCTCTCCACTAAAATCAATAAAACAATCGATACTAATTTTATTGATAGCTAGCCAATTCGAAAATTTTTGCATACTTACAATCGTATCTAAATGTATGGTATGCGTTGCGCCAAAAGAAGTACTCATCAAAAGCCTATCTGAATCTATATCTACGGCAATTACATTTTTTGCACCTCTACTTTTTGCCATGGCGCATGCAATAACGCCAAGCATGCCTGTGCCAGCAATCAAAATATTTTTTCCTTCTATATTTTCTGCTATTCGAATGGCGCCCGCTGCTGTGGCTACGGCACAATTAATAATGGTAACAACCGGCAATGGAATTTTTGCTAAGGGTTTTATTATAGGTGTATGAGGCCTTAAAATAATAAATTCACTGAGTCCTCCATGTAAATGATTGGAGGCTGTTATTTGTTCATGTCCATATTTAAAAAGACCAGACGCTTTTTGAGGGATACCCCTCATAGACATACTGTCTGAAGGGTCACTTGCAAATATTGCCCATGTAATTAAGTCGCCAATTTCAAGTTTTGTATTTCTGCAATCTAGGGTTGGTGCGTTTTTGCCAAATGCTACAATGGTACCGCAAATTTCATGACCTAAAATGGTTGGATTTTTTTCTTGACGTTTTCCAGTGTATGTAAGAATATCTGATTTACAAAGTGTTGTATAAGAAACATTAACGAGAATTTCTCCCTCAAGTAGCGCGGGTATCTCCACTTCACTGAGCTGAAGTTCCATGCTATTACTATCAAAAAATGCAAATCTTGATTTGTTCATTTTACAATGTATACAAAAAATCAAATAATCAGGTAATGTGCGTCTTCTTTTCTGTAATAATCACTTTTAAGTATTACCAAATTGTAAACAAAAACTAGGTTATAAAGTATCACATTAGCATAACCTTCTAGTAACAATTCCTTTATACTGCGCAAATAGTTTTGTAGTCCGAAAAGAAAACTAAAACCCTGTTTATGAAGCAATCAAAAAGAAATCCCTTTCGCTTACTGCTAATGGCATGCACATTATTGTGTCTTGCATTTCAGTCTAAAGCACAAACCCTTACAGTTACTGGTAAAATTATCGATGCTGTTAGTTCAAAAGCTATCGAAGGCGCTACTATTGATAATGGTAGTCAAAAAGTACTTTCTGCAGCCAATGGTTCTTACACTATTAAAGCAGAAAAAGGAACTAAAGTTACTGTAACCTATGTAGGCTATCAAACCTATACTGTTTCTGTTAATGGCGCTTCTTTAGATATCAAACTAGTAGCCTCTACAGATAATTTAGAAGACGTAGTTGTTACAGCACTTGGTGTGAAAAAAGAAAAAAAGAAATTAGGATACGCTTCACAAGAACTAAAAGGTGATAATTTAACAGTAGCTAGAGAATCAAACATCGCTAGTCAATTGGCAGGTAAAGTAGCCGGTGTAACCGTTGTTGGCGGTAATTCTGGTATTGGTGGATCTGCACGAGTTACGATTAGAGGCGAGCGTTCAGTGGATTTAAATAAAAATCAGCCTTTGTATGTTATTGATGGTGTTCCTATAAGTAATTCTATTGTAGGAGCAAATGGAAGAGGTAATATGGAAGTTGATTTTGGTAATGGTGCTGGATTTGTTAATCCTGACGATATCGAAAGTATAAATGTTTTAAAGGGGCCTGCTGCATCTGCGCTTTATGGTTCAAGAGCAGCCAATGGTGTTATCGTTATTAAAACAAAATCAGGAAAAAACAGTAAAGGACTTGGTATCGAACTAAATACCAATATTACTTTTGAAACTGCTTTAAAATTACCTGAATTTCAAAATAAATACGGACAAGGAAATGGCAATGGTGGTCCTTTTGAGTTTAGAAATGGTGCTGGTGGTGGAATAACTGATGGTGTAGATGAAGGTTGGGGACCAGCTTTTACAGGTCAATCATATCCTCAATTTAATTCTCCACGAACACTTAATGGTCAACGTATCCCTTTTTTAGGCGGTGATTTAAATGCACCAGTTGGAAGTATTATTACACCTACACCTTGGTTACCAGATATTGATGGTGTTGCTAATTTCTTTGAAACAGGCAGAACAGTTACCAATAACGTGGCAATTGTTGGTGGTAATAGTGAAGGTGATTTTAGGTTGTCTTATACAAACCTTGATCAAACTGGGATTGTTCCTAATACCGATTTAAAGAGAAATACCGTTTCATTTAGTGGCGGTTATAATTTAACGGATAAGTTTACTGCAAGAGCTTTTGTTTCCTATATCAAAAGCAATAGTGGGAATAGACCTTCTATCAGTTATGGTACTGAAAATATCATGTATTTATTTACGAGTTGGTTTCCAAGATCTGTTAAAATAGATGATATGAAACGCATGTGGCAGCCAGGTTTAGATGGTCTAAAGCAATTTGGATGGAATTATAATTATCATGACAATCCATATTTAACTGTATATGAGAACACCAATGGACAAGAATTAGATAAGATCATTGGTAATGTTACACTTAAATATGAGTTTACAAAATGGTTAAATCTTCAATTGCGTTCTGCTACAGATTATTCTTCTGAAATTAGGGCATACAAAAGAGGATTTAGTACTCAAAGATTTCCTTTTGGACAATATCGTGAAGCAAGAGTTACAACTGAAGAAAGAAATAGCGATTTCTTATTTTCTGCAGATAAAAAAATCAATACTGATTTTAGTTTAACTGCAACATTTGGAGGTAACCAAACAAATCAGAAAAGTAATTATAACGAAGTAAATGCTGGGCAATTAAATATTCCTGGTATTTATAAAATTACAAATAATAGAGTGCCTGTAGATGTTTCTCAAACAGTGGCTACAAAAAAAGTAAATAGCTTGTATAGTTCTGCTCAGGTTGGATATAAAAATTATTTATTTTTAGAACTTACTGGACGTAACGATTGGAGTAGTGCTTTAACACTTCCAGAAGAGCTAAAAGCTTTAGGATCTGAAAAAAATTCTTTCTTTTATTCTTCTGCAGCACTTAGTGCTATTGTAAGTGATATGATTCAACTACCAAAAAGTATTGACTTTGCAAAAGTTAGAGGTAGTGTTGCACAAGTAGGTAACGATACCGATCCATTTACATTTACACAGGCGTACAATCCAAGTACTGCCTTTGGAACAGCTCAAATTTATGGTGAAACAGACAGGTTGGCTAACTTGTCATTGAAGCCTGAAATTAGTACTGCATTTGAAATTGGCGCTGAATTAAAAATGTTTAAAAAGCGCGTTGGTTTAGACCTAACTTTTTATTCTAGTAACACTAAAAATCAGATCATTAATATTCCATTGTCACTTACTTCTGGATATAGTACGAGATCTATCAATGCAGGTCTTATCAAGAACTACGGTTTTGAAGCAATGTTAAATCTAGTACCTATTGATGGCAAGGTAAATGGTCTTAAATGGATGGTTGATTTGAACTTTTCAACCAACAGAAGTAAGGTTGTTCGTTTATCAGATGGCCTAAACAACTTAGTAATGGCTAGTAGAAGTGTAAGTATTGAAGCAAGGGTTGGTGAGCGTATGGGTGATATGTATGGAATTGGTTATGCGCGTGTTCAAAATACAAATCCTGCAGGTAATTTTTATGATGCTTCTGGCAAATTTGTAGGGCAAATGGTTTTTGATAATGGAAGACCCATTAGAACTACTGATAGAATTAAGCTTGGTAATTATAATCCAGATTGGTTGGCAGGTATTAATAATACTTTCCTATATAAGAATTTCAAATTGAGTTTCTTATTTGATGTACGAGTTGGAGGAGAAATTTATTCGCATACCCAAACAGTTGGACGTGAAGGTGGAATTATTATTGAAACATTGGAAGGAAGAGCGGATGGTTATGATTTATCTAAACCAGGAAATGGCGTAATTGGTCAGGGTGTGAAAGTTGTGAATGGTCAATTTGTGCCTAATGATATTAAGAGAACTGCGAGAGAGTGGCATACAGCATATACTTCTGGTAGAAATATTGCTGAAGGCGTAATGTTTGACGCTTCGTTTGCAAAATTACGTGAGTTGCAAATTGGATACAACTTACCACAAAGCATGCTTAAGAAAGGTCCATTTAAAGGAGCATCCATTAGTTTAGTTGGAAGAAATTTAGCTGTTTGGTCTGATGTACCTCACGTTGATCCTGAAGTGATGTCATTTACTGGTGGTACTGCATTGCCAGGTATCGAACATATGTCAATTCCTTCTTCAAGAAGTTTTGGTGTGAACCTTAGCCTCAAATTTTAATTTCTTAAAAATTATAGTATGAAAAATATAAAATTATTACTCTCTTCACTCTTGGTGCTTGCGCTTAGTTCTTGTACAAAAGATTTTGAAGAAATCAATACAAATCCAAACGTGCCAACAAGTGTAACACCTAACTTATTACTTTCAGGTATTATAAAAAGTGCTGTTAATGAGCAGGTAAGCCAGGCTTGGGGTACAGGAAATTTACTTGCACAGTATACTGCTAAAATTCAGTTCGTAAATGAGGATCGTTATTTGTGGGGTGAAAAAAATGGAATCTGGAATAATGTGTATGGTAATATGCGTAACGTTGAAAATATTATTGAGCTTTCTTCAAAAGGTACGGCTGTACAAAATAATTATTTAGGTGTTGCCCTAATTTTAAAAAGTTGGCTTTATTCTTTAGCTACGGATGCCTATGGTGACATTCCTTATTCTCAAGCGGTTAAGGCAAAGTCAGGGGCTAATTATTCACCTAAATATGATTCACAAGATTCAGTTTACAGTGGCCTTTTGGCAGATCTAAAAAAAGCCAATGAAATTTTAGGTACATCAAACGAAGCTATCTCTGGTGATATCTTATTTAACGGGTCTGTTGCAAAATGGAAAAAATTAGCAAATTCACTTAGGTTAAGAATGCTGATGCGTTTGTCAAAAAAATTAGACGTTAAAGCAAGTATGCAAGAAATTATAGGTAATAGTACACTGTATCCTTTAATGACTTCAAATGCAGACAACGCTGAATTAAAATATTTAGCAGATGTTCCAGCAAACCAATGGCCGTTGTATAGTTCTAGGGTAGGGTCAATTGATGAAATTAGAGTTAGTAAAACACTCAGTGATAGATTGAATGCCACAAATGATCCTCGATTAAATGTATTTGGTCGTCCATCACAAAAATCTGTGGCTGCTGGAAGCCCTAAAATAGAGGGTATTCCAAATGGCTTAGGGGATGTAGCTGCATTAAATTATAATTCTGGTCCTCAGGGTGTATCACGAATAGGTTATTCTTATGGTTGTTTGGTTTGCAATGATCAGGGTCAAACCCCACCGCTACCAAATGTTGCTAAAGGCATTATCATGAACTATTCTGAGTTGCAATTTATTTTAGCAGAAGCTGTTGAAAGAGGTTTGGTAACATCTTCTACTACTGCAGAAACATTTTATACAAATGGTATGACTTCAAATTTCGATTACTATAAAGAAATGGTTCCTGCGTCTTACGGAATTAATGTAATACCAGCATCCACATATTTTACACAACCACAGGTTGCGTATACTGGAACCAATCAAGAAAAACTTGAAAAAATAGCGTATCAAAAATGGATTTCATTATTTTTTAATGGGCTAGAATCTTGGTTTGATTGGAGAAGAACAAGAATGCCAGCTATTATCCCTGGTGTTGATAATTTAAATGGTAATAGAGTACCTGTTAGGTTTATTTACCCTTTGTCAGAGCAGGCATTGAACAAATCTGCTCGCGCAGCAGCTGTTGCAAGACAGGGTGCTGATGATATCAACACGTTAATGTGGATCATTAAATAATCGCTCATTGGTTTGGTTACATAAAAATGATTTTGGCAAGCAATCGTTTATAGCGAAGTCTGAAAAGACTTCGCTTTTTTTACTATATTGAGTTACTATTTTTTTTCTTATGCAAACACAAAATAAAGCGGTTGTAGTTGGCGCAGGCATTGTTGGATTAGCAACTGCTAGGGCGCTCGCATTAAAAGGATATCAAGTTACCGTTATTGATAAAACGCAAGAGGCCATTGGCGCTTCTATCAGAAATTTTGGCATGTTATGGCCTGTTGGACAGCCAGATGGACTTTTGTACAACCGTGCAAAAAGATCTAAAGAAATTTGGTTGGAATGTTTAAAGGGTATGCATATGTCTTACAACCCTTGTGGTAGTATTCATTTAGCCTATCATGACGATGAACAAGCAGTTTTGGAGGAAATGCAAACTGTTTTTGCTTCTAATGGAAGACCTGTTTCGCTTGTTAATCCACAAGAAATTAATGAACGTTTTAATGGCATCAATCAGCGAAAATTAATTGGTGGACTATATAGTGATGATGAGGTTATTATTGATCCAAGAGCTGCCATTAAAGGGTTACCTGCGTATCTAACAGAAACCTACGGGGTACAATTTATTTGGGGAACGGCCATAACGCAGGTATCAAAACATAAAGTAGCTTCCTTTGATAAAAGTTATGAGGCTGATGTAATATGTATATGCTCTGGATCAGATTTTGAAACATTGTATCCATCAGTTTTTGCAGGATTACCCATCACAAAAAGCCGTTTACAAATGATGCGTTTTGTGCATGAGAAACCTGATTTTAAAATTGGCACATCTGTATGTGGTGGGCTTTCGTTACTTCATTATAAAAGTTTTGCAGTAGCGTCTACACTGCCTATTTTAAAGGCTCGCATTGACGCTGAATTATCTGAATATGTAAAACATGGTATTCATGTAATGGTATCACAAAATGCAAATGGTGAGTTAACAGTTGGCGATACCCACGAATATGGATTAGATTTTGATCCATTTGATAATCATTATCAAAATCAACTCATTTTGGATTACCTCAAAAAAATGATGCATATAGATGATTGGCGTATTACGCAAAGTTGGAACGGTATTTATCCAACCATGAAAAATGGTGATACTGATTTGTTTTTAGAGATAGAGTCTGGTATTTATATATTAAACGGTATTGGAGGGCATGGTATGACAATGTCATTTGGCTTTGCCGAAGAAATGATTGAAAAATTATAAACTATGGTACAAAAAATTGTTGATTTATTCAATGAAAAAGGGCACTCTTTGTATGGCGGAGAGGCTGTAACTCAAATGGAGCATGCATTACAGGCTGCTACGTATGCAAGAAAGAACAATGCTTCCGATGCGCTCATTACAGCAAGTTTATTACACGATATTGGGCATTTACTGCATGCACTACCGGACGATGCCCCAGATTTTGGCGTAGATGATTTGCATGAAGAGCTGGCAGCTATGTTTTTAGAAAAATATTTTATTAAAGAAGTGGTGGAGCCTGCAAAATTACATGTTCAGGCTAAAAGATATTTATGTTTTGTAGACGCTGGTTATTACAACACTTTAAGTGAGCCGTCACGTCAAAGTTTGGCTTTGCAGGGTGGCATTATGAACGCCGAAGAAGCTGCTGAATTTGAAAAATATGAAAATTATAAAGAAGCAGTGCTATTAAGAACTTGGGACGACTTGGCTAAAGATCCTACCATGCAAACAGATCCGATTGAAGCCTTTGCGCCTTATATTGCTAATACTTTAAAATAGTTTGTATGCTAACTTCTATGGTTGTTTTTGATATGGCAGGTACCACAGTTGATGAAAACAATGTGGTGTATAAAACATTGCAGGCTGCCATTGTTAGTGCAGGTGTTGATGTAACACTTGAGGATGTGCTACTGCATGGCGCCGGTAAAGAAAAATTACAAGCCATTAAAGATATTTTACTTGCCGCACATGCAGAAGGTATAAATGCCAATGCCATTTATGAGCAGTTTGTAGTGTTGTTAGCTGACGCATATGCAAATTTGGATGTAACACCTTGTTCTAATGCCGAAACTGTTTTTGCGCTGCTTAAAAAACAAGAAATTAAAGTTGTTTTAAATACAGGATACAATAGGGCAACAGCTACTAGTTTGTTACAAAAGCTAAATTGGACAATTGGAGAAGATATCGATTTACTCGTTACCGCGTCAGATGTGTCTAATAACCGTCCAGCGCCCGATATGATTGAATTTGCGATACAGCACTTTAATATTCAAGACCCGCTAACTGTTGTTAAAGTGGGTGATTCAGCCATTGATATTGAAGAAGGTAAAAATGCGGGTTGTGGTAAAACTTTTGGTGTTACTACAGGCGCTCAAACTAGAGATCAAATTGCTGTCGCAAATCCTACTGCTGTGTTGGATGATTTATTAGAGTTGATAGATAAAATCTAAAAAACTTGCACAAAAAAACATTTACTGCCGCTGATTTTGGGCCTGATTTTAAATGGGGAGTTGGCATGGCTGCTCCGCAAAATGAAGGTGCTGCTTTTGAGGATGGAAAGGGTTTGTCTGTATGGGATGTTTTTGCACGCAAAAGAAATACCATTAAAGGTGGGGCGAGACCTACTGTTGCAGCCGATTTTTACCACCGTTACAAAGACGATATTTTACTTGCCAAAGCGCTTGGCTTTTCTGTTTTTAGATTTTCTATTGCGTGGAGTAGGGTACTACCGGATGGTATTGGAAAGGTTAATAAATTAGGGATTGCTTTTTACCACAACGTTATTGATGAATGTGTTGCAAATGGTTTAGAACCTGTTGTTACTATTTACCACTGGGATTTACCCCATGCCCTGGAGTTACAAGGAGGATGGACTAGTAGAGATATGATCAAGTGGTTTTCTAAATATGTAACGCTACTAACGGCGCATTATGGTAAAAAAGTAAAGCAGTGGATTGTGATGAATGAGCCATTTGCTTTTACGGCACTTGGATATATGATTGGGATGCACGCGCCCGGAAAAATGGGCAGTACAAACGCTTTTCCAGCTATTTTTAATGCTGCTTATTGCACCGCAGAAGGTGGCAGAATTATTAGGGAACACTGCCCGCAGGCTATTATAGGCACTAGTTTTTCTATTTCAGAAACCAAGCCTTATACGAATAGCGATAAAGATATTGCGGCCGCAAATAGAGCCGATGCACTCTTAAACCGTTTGTTTATAGAACCTACATTAGGTATGGGATTTCCGCAAATGGATCAATTTGATTTTTTAGATAAGTTGCATATTGCCACAACGGCTTGGCGCTTTATTGATAAATTAAAATTTGATTTTGACTACATCGGACTTCAAAATTATTTTTCTGTCACTATCAAGCACAATCCTTTAATACCCTATGTTTCCGCCTCCGAAGTAAGTGCTAAACAAAGAAAAATGCCACATACTGCAATAGGCTGGGAGATAGATCCAAACAGTTTTTACGATATGCTAAAAAGGTTTGGTAGTTATGAGGGCGTCAAGCAAATTATGGTAACAGAAGGCGGCGCTTGTTTTAAAGATCACTTGCATAATGGAGTTGTAAACGATCAAGAGCGTATCGATTATTTTCGCGCATATTTAGGTGCTGTATTACAAGCCAAAATAGAAGGCGTCAATATTGGAGGCTATTACGCCTGGACGCTTACCGATAATTTTGAATGGGCTTATGGTTACAGTACAAGGTTTGGTCTTGTGCACACAGATTTTGAAACACAATTACGTACCGTAAAAAATTCGGGCTATTGGTTTAGAGATTTTTTACAGGGCAAAGCTGTTTGATCCATCCATTTCATCCACCTGATTTTGTGTTGGTTGTAAAGCTTTTGCTTTTTCAATCACCATTTGTACCAGTTGGTAGGTACTATACTCAAGTGTCAACGGAGTTGGGGCAGGTAGGTCATACCATTTTGCAATATCTACAAAAAAGGTAGCATGCATTTTAGCAACCACAGGTACACCTAACTCTTCGAGGGCGGCTGCGTTGCATAGTTGTTCGTATTGTCCTCTAATAGGAAGGCATAGTAATTTTTTGCCTAAGTACAGGGCCTCTGCTGGGGTTTCAAATCCAGCACCTGTAATAACGCCTGCGCTTTCAATCATGCTTTTTGTAAAGCCTTCGTTTGAAATAGGCATGAACCTAATATTTTTTTCGATGGTTTCTGTTTTTACTTCTTTGGTAAAAACTTCAAACCTAATGCCTGGTGCTTTATGTAATTGGTTGGTAATTACTTTTTTAGAATAATGCGATAAATAAACCGTTACATGCCCGTTATTAACTGGTTTGGCAGCTATGATATCCGCTTTAATAACAGGGTTAAAAATACCGTTGTCATAGGCTTTAAAATGAAGGCCAAAGTAAGCAGTTGCCGTGCCATAATTTTGTAAAATCCATTCACCAATCCATTCTTTTTTTTGTGGACGAGGGGCTGCACTACTTTTAAAGCTTGCTTGGTGTCCAAATTGAATGCTTGGTTTATTTTTTAGTTTGCATGCTAGTGAAGTGATGCATTCAAAATCGTTGATCACAATATCATAGTCTTCTACTGGTAAAGCTTTGGCTTCTTTCCAAATTCTTTTGATAGAAAACTTTTGCCACATTTTAAAATAGTTGAGACCACCTCTGTTTCCATAAAATAAAGAAACGCCTCTGCTTTTATATTTTACTGGCAAACTGGTAGGTAAATGACTGTTTTCGCCACTCAAAAAAACATCTACTTGTCCATACTGTTGTAGATAGGGTAATAGTTCTACCGCCCTACTAATATGGCCATTGCCTGTTGCTTGAACTGCGTAAAATATTTTCATTTACTGCGCTATTAAACTATTGATAAATAAGGCTACGTCTTTTGTAAGTACGTTTAGTTCTGGTAGTTTATTTTCTGTACTTAATATAGGCACCACTTTGGCAGCTTGTTCTTTTTCGTTGTATTGGTGAATATCCCATTCGCCGTTAACGTATTCTAGTGCGGTTAAATTTTCGATCCAATCGCCACTATTCAAATACATTACTGATCCGTGCTCATTGGTTACCATTCTTTTTTGAGGCTGATGAATATGACCACAAATAACATAATCGTAACCTTGCTCTATAGCAAGCTCTGCGGCTGTTTGCTCAAAATTTCCAATCCAAGACACTGCTTTTTTAACGCTATTTTTTACCTTTTTGCTAAAGCTCATTTTTTCTTTACCCATTAGTTTAAGGGCCCAGTTAATGGCACTATTGAGCATAATTAAAAGGTCGTAACCGTGTCCACCAAGCTTTGCAATAATTTTGGCACTTCCTTTAGTAGTGGCATCAAAAATATCACCATGAAAAATCCAGGTTTTTTTACCATTCAAATCCAGTACTACTTTGTCGGTAAGGGTAAAGCCACCCATTTCAAGGTCGGTATAGCGGCGAAGGGCTTCGTCATGATTGCCCGTTATATAATATACTTTTGTGCCTTTGCTTAGTAAGCTAAAAATTTGTTTGATTACCTGCATGTGTGCAGCCGGAAAATAATGTTTCTTAAACTGCCAGATATCAATGATATCGCCATTTAATACCAGTACTTTAGGATTAACGCTTTTTAAATAAGTAACTATTTCTTGAGCGTGGCAACCAAATGTGCCGAGGTGTAAATCACTAAGTACGAGAACGTCAATGTCTCTTTTTTCCATTAGGGTAGTTTGTCAAAGTAATAACTCTAATATGAACAAATCTTTACGCCTATGTTAACAAATTGTAACTTTGAAAGAGGCTTCGTTCAGATACCTGCCTTGTTTTGTAATATCGCGTACCACAAATTGTAATGATTTATGCCTAAGTATTCTTATATACCTCGAGATTTAAGTTGGTTGAGTTTTAATGGAAGGGTGTTGCAAGAAGCCAACGACCCCACGGTGCCCTTAAAAGAGCGTATACGTTTTTTAGGAATCTTTTCTAATAACCTCGACGAGTTTTTTAGAGTACGTGTTGCTACACTTAAGCGAATGATTGAATTTACAGGCAAGGGTAAAAAGCTTGACATGCATTTAGAGGAGCACTCGCAAAGTATTTTAGATGAAATACAAACGATTGTACTGGAGCAGCAAAATGAGTTTAACCGTATTTGGAAAAACATTGTTAAAGACCTTAAAAAAGAAAATATCACGCTAATAGATGAAACTCATTTATCAAAAGAGCAACAAGTTTTTGTAAAAAACTTTTTTGACACACAAGTACGCGGTAATGTAATACCCTTAATGGTAGAGTCTATTGCGCAAATGCCCTATTTGAGAGACAAGAGTATTTATTTAGGCATTGTAATGCGTAAAAAAAATAGTGCGTATAAAAGTAAGTATGCATTAATTGAAGTACCTGTGTCGGTGGTGGGGCGCTTTGTAGAGCTTCCTACTAAAACCGGCGGCCATCAAATTATATTACTAGAAGATATTATCAGGTTTAATTTACCAATTATATTTTCTTATTTCGATTATGATTATTTCGAGTCAGCTATTTTTAAAATTACCAAAGACGCCGAAATTGATGTAGACAATGGTTTAACGAGTAATCTCATAGAAAAACTTGAAAAGGGATTAAAAAATAGACGCAAGGGAAAGCCGGTACGTTTTGTGTACGATAGAGAAATGGATGCGGGTTTACTCGACTATTTAATTAGACGTTTGCAGCTCAATCAAAAAAGTAATATTATACCCGGCGGTCGTATTCATAATTTTAGACACTTTATGGATTTTCCAGATTTGGAAATGGAAAAAAGTATCCGTAAAGCTTCTTTAACCCATCCTGATTTAGTTAAAAGTTTGCGTGTAACGGATGTGGTGTTACAAAAAGATGTGATGCTACATTTTCCTTACCATAGTTTTAATTCGGTAATTGACCTACTCAGAGAAAGTGCGATGGATCCGGATGTGCTTTCTATTAAGATAACTGCTTACCGTTTGGCGCCCGCTTCTAAAGTAATCAATGCACTAATTAATGCAGCTCGTAACGGAAAGGCAGTTACGGTTATGCTTGAAGTAAAGGCCCGGTTTGATGAAGAAGCCAATTTAGAATGGAAAGATGTATTGGAGCAGGAAGGTATTACTGTATTATTTGGCGTACAAAACATGAAAGTTCACGCCAAAGTTTGCGTGATTAAAAAACGTGAAAAAAATAGAACGGTACAATATGGTTTTGTAAGTACCGGTAATTTACATGAAAAAACGGCGCGCGTTTATGGTGATCATTGCTTACTTACCAGCAACCGAAACATCATGGCGGACATTAATAAAATATTTCAGTTTTTAGAGCATCCCGAAAAAGGATACGGCCCATTAGAGCGCTGCAAAACGCTTGTGGTGTCGCCTATTTCTATGCGACCAACGATTCTAGCTTTAATTAACCAAGAAATTAAAAATGCAAAAGCTAAAAAGCCTGCTGCCATCACCATTAAATTAAATTCACTTAGTGACGTAGATTTAATTAAAAAATTAAATGATGCAGCCGTTGCAGGTGTTACTATTAATATGATTGTGCGAGGTATTTTTTGCGCCTTAGTAGATCATAAAAAATTTAATGCAAAGCCGCGTGCCATCAGTATTGTAGATGAGTATTTAGAACATGCCCGTGTGATGATATTTAGTAATGGAGGGAATGAAAAAGTATTTATATCTAGTGCTGACTGGATGGTGCGTAATATTGATCACCGCGTAGAAGCAGCAGTACCAATACTTGATCCTACCATTAAAAAGGAATTACAGGATATTATCCACATTCAGTTACAGGATAATGTTAAGGCAAGGGTACTAGATAGCGCCTTATTAAATAACTATGTACCTTTGGGTTCTAGAAAAAAGATACGCTCTCAAATCGAGACTTATTTATACCTCCAACAGAAAACGAACCGTAAATAGTGAAGTTAGCCGCCATTGATATTGGAAGTAATGCCGCCCGACTATTAATTAGTGAAGTGACCAAACAGCCAAAGCAGGAACCCGTTTTTAATAAAATAAATTTGGTGCGCGTACCACTCAGGCTTGGCTTTGATGTGTTTGAAACCGGTGAAATATCTAAGGCCAAGGTTAAAATGCTGATGCAAACCTTAAAGGCATACAAGCATTTGTTGGAAGCCTATCAAATTAAACATGTTTATGCATGTGCTACCAGTGCCATGCGAGATGCTAGAAACAGCAAAGACATTATTAGAAAAGTAAAGCTTGAAACAGGTATTGAAATTAAAGTGATTTCTGGACAGGAAGAGGCTTCTTTTATATATGAAAACCATGTGGCCGAAAATTTGGATTCGGATCACTCTTATTTATACATTGATGTGGGCGGTGGTAGTACCGAGCTTACTTTTTTTGCCAATGGAGCCTTGGTTTCTAAGGAGTCTTTTAATATTGGAACCATTCGGATTCTAAAAGACCAAATAGACGAAGAAACTTGGGATTACATGAAGGAGTATGTTAAAAAGAACATTAAAAGCGCCCTTCCATCTATCGCCATAGGAAGTGGTGGAAATATTACAAAAATATTAGCTATGAGCAAAACCAAGGAGGGGAAACCCCTTAGTTTGGATCTGCTCAAAGACTACTATAAAGAACTTTCTAGTGTTAGTTTAGAAGACCGAATGCATATGTACGGCCTCAAAGAAGACCGTGCTGATGTCATTGTTCCGGCCCTACTCATTTATATACAGGTTATGAAATGGGCCAATATTGACGCTATTTATGTGCCTAAAATAGGCCTGGTGGATGGCCTTATACATCACCTGTATGATCAGGTTGTGAGGCTTTCATAGCTTAAGCATTTAGCACATAGGCCTATTGTTAACATTAAGTTTATGTTGGGTTAACAATTAGTTAATATAGGGTTTAGATATTTGTGTCCTAATCAAAAATATCATGAAAAACCTAATTTTAACCACCGCTTTCGGTGCTGTTCTTCTTCTAAGCTCTTGTAAAAAAGATGAGCCTGTTGTAACTTATGCTAATCCAATCGTTACTGCTCCAGCTACTGTAACTACAGTTACTGCTGGTCAAACTGGTAAAGTAGCTTTCACTGTATCTTATGATTCAAAATTAACTGCAACTTATGCTGCAACTGGTACAAATGTAACTGTTACCAACGCTCAGGGTTCTGTTTCTGGATCTACTGTAGAAGTTAGTTTTTCAACTGCAAACGATGGTGCTGGTGCTGTTAGA
>CAMCDT010000021.1:0-23824 GCA_945873615.1 Sediminibacterium ginsengisoli
AGGGTATCTAATCCTGTTTGATCCCCACGCTTTCGTGCCTCAGCGTCAATATATGCGTAGTAAGCTGCCTTCGCAATGGGTGTTCTATGTCATATCTAAGCATTTCACCGCTACATGACATATTCCGCTTACCTCCACAATATTCAAGACAGATAGTATCAATGGCAGTTCTGGAGTTGAGCTCCAGGATTTCACCACTGACTTACCTGCCCGCCTACGCACCCTTTAAACCCAGTGAATCCGGATAACGCTTGCACCCTCCGTATTACCGCGGCTGCTGGCACGGAGTTAGCCGGTGCTTATTCATATGGTACCGTCAAGTGATCTAGAAAGACCTTTTTTCGTCCCATATAAAAGAAGTTTACAATCCAGAGGACCTTAATCCTTCACGCGGCATAGCTGGTTCAGACTTTCGTCCATTGACCAATATTCCTTACTGCTGCCTCCCGTAGGAGTCGGGCCCGTGTCTCAGTGCCCGTGTGGCTGATCATGCTCTCACATCAGCTAATGATCGTAGACTTGGTGGGCCGTTACCCCGCCAACTATCTAATCATACGCACACCCATCAATAAGCGCCGAAGCTATAATTGCAATGTGATGCCACATCGCAATGTTACGGGGTATTAATCCAAATTTCTCTGGGCTATTCCCCACTTATCGGAAGGTTGTGTACGTGTTCCGCACCCGTTTGCCGGTCGCCATCAAAGTATTGCTACTTCATGCTGCCCCACGACTTGCATGTATTAAGCTTGCCGCTAGCGTTCATCCTGAGCCATGATCAAACTCTCCATTGTAAATGTTGTTTGATCTGACTATAATCTCAAATTAATCGAAATTAACGTCGGATATGTTTTGTTATTTTTTTTGATTACTTAAACCTTACAAGAAAACTAATTTGTAATTATGTTTTATTGTGCTGTTACTTCCAAACTTTCAAAGATCTTTTGGCTTTACTTAAGCCTTTCCCATTTTATTGGGGGTGCAAAGGTAAGGGCCGATATTTTACTGGCCAAAAATATTTGTAAAAAATTTAGTTTTTTACTGGATGTTTTTGACCTAAAAATTCAAATTAAGAACTACTTGAGAAAACCCGTTTTTTTCAAACGGAGGGCAAAGATAAGAGGTTATTTTGAACTAGCAAAATTTATATAAAATAAATACTAGAAAAATTCGTTAAACCCCTTTCGCTGCTTTTACAAGAACTCCCGTTTTTGTTGAACGGGCGGCGAAGATAGGACTCATTTTTGAGCCACCAAATTTTTTTGGAAAAAACTTGGAATTTTTTCTGCCTTTATCTGTAAAACTTGTCTCAAAGAACCCCCTCTTTTTTCAAAGCGGGTTGCAAAGATAAGGGTGAATTTCTTTCTGCCAAATCTTTTTGCATTGATTTTCAATAGATTTTGTTCAAATGCAAGCCAGACAAGGGTTACAGAAGCAAAATAATTTTAAAATAAATAGATTGTAGTGCGTAACTCGCTCATTTTGAACCTAAATGGGCTGTTTTAGGACTGGCGCCGGATAGGCAACTATTTCCAAAACAAGGCCTTTAGCGGGGGTACTAAAATCGCATAAACTAGGATCTTTTGATAAAATCACTGTTTTAAAGGCTTCAACGGCCTCCTTTGTATTGGCAGATTGCCTAGCTATTCGGAGCATCGTTCCTACTAAACCACGCACCATGCCCCTTAAAAAGCGATTTGATTTTACGGTATAAGTGAATGCAGAAGGGCTAATGGTTTGCCAATTAGAGATTTCGATGGCACAAATATTTGTTTTATTGCCCGCATTTTTTTTTGAAAATGCTTCAAAATCTTGATGATTTGGAAGCTCCAAAGCCATGGCCTGCAAGGTTTCTAGAGATACCGGGAAAGGGAAATGCCAGGCTTTATCAATTAAAAAAGGATCTTTTTTTGTGGTAACCGTATAAGTGTAGGTTCTGGAAAGTGCATCAAAACGCGCATGGGCTTCTGGTGCTACCGCATATATGTTATTAACTACAACGGTTGGCGGCAATATGGCATTCATACTATATATATGCTTACCCGTTATAACTTGCTCCGTATCAAAATGAAAAAAGTTTTGCTTGGCGTGCACGCCCGCATCGGTACGAGAAGATCCGGTTAGTGCAGTAGGTTCTTTAAGCACCGTCTGCAAAGCAGCAGCCACCACAGACTGGACCGTTTCCTGCCCATCCTGTATTTGGAAGCCACAAAAGGACGTTCCCTCATACCCCACTTCTATAAAATACCTTGCCATTGCGTGCTATTATGGGCTCAAATCTAATTCATTCTAATAAGAAAGTTAAAATCTACCGCTCATAATAAATGAGTATCTAGCAATAATTGCAGTCTACTATCTTTACGACTCAATAAATAGATATGAAAAAAATAGGAATCATGAGCTGCTTACTTTTTGCAATTGCAATAAGCGTTCAAGCTCAAAACAAACCGGCAACACCTGTAAAAAAAGAAGTGTATCAGGCCACTGCTACCAAAACAAACGATCTAGTACACACAGAACTAGATGCCAGTTTTGATTTTACAAACGCCTGGCTTGTAGGTAAAGTAAAACTTACATTACACCCACACCACTACCCTACAAATAATTTAGTACTCGATGCAAAAGGTATGGACGTTAAAGAAGTAGCGGTTGTGAAGAATGGCAAAAACACGCCATTGAAATTTACAAACGATGGCATGACGCTGAACGTACAGCTCGATAAAAGCTATGTAAAAAACGAAAAGTACACTATATATATTAGTTACACGGCTAAACCTAACGACTACAAAGGCACTGGTAGCGCAGCTATCACAGATGCTAAAGGTTTATATTTTATCAATCCAATGGGTACCGAAAAAAACAAGCCTACACAGGTTTGGACCCAAGGTGAAACAGAAGGAACATCGGTATGGGTTCCAACAATTGATAAGCCCAATCAAAAATCTACCCAAACATTTAGATTAAAAGTACCTGCGAAGTTTGTGAGTTTATCCAATGGTTTATTAACCAGTCAAGTTAAAAATAGTGACGGTACTAGAACAGATACTTGGGAAATGAAACAACCACACGCGCCTTATTTATTTTTTATAGGCATGGGTGATTACGCCGTTGTAAAAGATACCTACAAAGGCAAAGAAGTAAGTTACTATGTAGAAAAAGATTATGAAAAAGTAGCACGCAAAATATTTGGTGAAACCCCTGCTATGATGGCGTTTTTCTCTAAAAAACTAGGTGTAGACTACCCTTGGGCTAAATATGCACAAATGACTGCTCGTGATTATGTGAGCGGCGCAATGGAAAATACAACGGCTACCCTTCACCAAGAAAGCGCACAACAAGATGCTCGCGAATTAGTGGATGGCAACAGTTGGGAATCAACCATTGCACACGAATTATTTCATCAGTGGTTTGGCGATTATGTTACCGCAGAGAGCTGGAGTAACTTAACTGTTAATGAAAGCTTTGCTAATTATAGCCAACTATTATGGTGGGAGCACAAACTAGGTAAAGACGAAGCCTTATTTGAACATTATAATGAAATGCAGGGCTACTTATTTAGTGGGTCTCAAAATAAAGACCTTGTTCGTTTTAATTACAACGATAAAGAGGACATGTTTGACGCAGTTAGCTACAATAAAGGCGGACGCATCTTACACATGCTGCGTAATTATATTGGCGACGACGCCTTTTTTACAGCACTCAACAAATATTTAAGTGCCAACAAATTTGGTAACGGTAGTGCACACAAATTAAGAATGGCATTTGAAGAAGTATCAGGTAAAGACCTTAACTGGTATTTTAACCAGTGGTATTTTGGAAGCGGTCATCCTAAATTAGAAATTAGTTATGACTATAACGATGCTACACGCACTGCATCTGTAATTGTTGCACAAACGCAAAAGGGTGATAAAGTATTTAAACTCCCTATCAATATTGATGTATGGAATGGTGATGCAAAAACACGCCATATGGTTTGGGCCGAAAATAAAGTAGACACATTTAATTTTACAGTTGCCGCAAAACCAGACAATATTAATGTGGACGCTGATAAAATTTTATTGGCAGAAAAAAAGGATACCAAAACACTGGAAGCCTATGCGCACCAGTACTTGCATGCTGGTAACTTTTTGGACAGAAGAGAAGCTGTTGCCTTTATGTATGACATTGACAATGCAAAAAGCGAACTGGGCAGAAAAGTATTATTAGCTGCCTTATCAGATACTTCATTTAGAATAAGAACTTTTGCAATTAATGCATTTACAAGATTAGCTTCTGATGCAGTTGTTATTAATAAGTCTATTGAAATAGCTAAAAAAGATCCTTCACGCATAGCTAGAGCCGCTGCTATTGATTATTTAGGCATGCAGCGTAGCGAGAAGCTAGCTGATTTATTTGCGAGTGCTTGTTATGATTCTAGCTACACCGTGGCAGGAGCTGCATTAAGAGCGCTTACGGATATTGATAGTGCTGCTGGTAAAAAAATGACTGTGTTACTTAATAAGCAACCTTCTAAAGGAAGATTAAATGCTACGTTAATTGAAAACAGTATCCGTTTTGGCGACGCTAGTTCTTATGATTTTATCATGAGCAGCTTTAACAAAATGGGCTTAACCATGGAAAAAATTCAGATGACTACACAAATTGCTTTCTTTTTAGGCAAAACAAATGATGTAGTAAAAATTAAAGAGGGCGTTACTTCTATTGTAGACTTTAGAGAATCAATTCCTGAGGCTTACAAACCGCAGATCTCTCCAATGATCAACAAAGGTCTTACAGGGCTTGTAACTAGCTTAGAAAAGGCTGGAAATAAAGAAGCGGCTAATTTTGTATCAACAAAACTACCCGCTCCAAAAAATTAAAATATACTTTCAAGTGTGGTACCTAATTACATAGGTACTACACTTGATTTTGTTGTTATTTTTAAGTCGATAGGTGCATCCTGCCCCATAACGTTCATCGTTCCTTTTAGGCCACCAGTGCCAGTTTCAGATTTTAACATACCTGTTTTAGCATCGTAAATACGCTTTAATTTAATAGTGCCTTGCGTATTTTGCTTGATTTCCATTCCATTTTGATTGAGTGTATTTGAAAGTTTAACGTTGGTTAAAACATTTACACTAATATCTGTAGCAGTTACTTCTGCAATCACAAATAAAGACTGAGTAGCTGCTTCAGGCTTATTATCAACAACGCTCCACTGATGCGACGCCTTAATTAAAGCAGCAGGAAGGGTTAAAAAATATTTTGCTTGATCAGAAGTGCCATTGTTTTGCGCTAGTAAAGCATTTAAAACTTCAGAACCCGCTGCACTTACAGAGTTTATTACTTTTCCATTTTCGATGGTATAGTCTATTTGCTTATTCAGCACTTTTAACTGCTCCGCCATCATCGGATTAGATTTTAAACTTGCATCTTCCGAATCAAAACTTTGCTCGTTACCCATTGCACTTACCGAACCAGCAATTCTAGTAATGGCAGTAGCTAAATGATAACTAGCACCAGATACTGATTTAAGTTCAAAATTTTGATACAATTTAGAACCATTAGATAGTTCAATATCTTGTCCCATCATAGACATGCTGGTGATATTGTTTGATTCTGTTACTACTTTAAATTTTGTGCCTGCAGGCAGTTTGGGTGCTTGCGAATTTGTTGTAAATGCTACTGCAAATAAAGCAGCCGCTAAGATTGTTTTTTTCATGTGATTATTTTTAACTGAGATTATTTGAAATTACCAGCCACCGCCAGCACCACCGCCACCGCTGCTTCCTCCACCAAATCCACCAAAGCCTCCGCCGCCGCTATCGCCAAATCCACCTCCACTGCTTCTACCACCACCTAGTAAAGATCCTAATAGCATACCAGTAGCAACATCGGAATATCCACGACGCGACATTGAGCCTCCGCCGCCTCTACCGCCGCCACCTGCAACAACGAGTAAAATAAAGATAAGCATGCCTAAAAAAGTAAATAAAGGTTTCCCTTTAGACTTCTTTTTTTTCTCTTTTTTAATTTTGTATTCTCCAACGGCTGCTTTACTTAAAGCATTGATAGCATTGTCTAGTCCTCTAAAATAATTTTGCTCTTTAAAAGCAGGAACAATTTCGTTGTTGTAAATATCAGATGCTGTAATGTCTGGTATTGCGCCTTCTAGGCCATAACCAACCTCGATACGAACTTTACGGTCATTGATAGCCGCAATAATAAGTACGCCATTGTTGGTGCCTTTATGGCCAATGCCCCATTCTCTAAATAATTTATTGGCATATTCTTCTATGGGGTAACCATCGAGGGTTGGAATTAATACAACAGCTATTTGATTGGAACTACTATCATCGAGTGCCACCAATTTTTGCTCTAGAATTTCGCGCTGCTCAGGTGACAAAACACCCGCCACATCGTTTACTAATTTTGGTGGATTAGGACGCGGCAAAATATTTTGTGCAAATGACAATTGCGCAAAAAAAGCAAACAATAAAAGCGTGATTAATTTTTTCATGTGCAGATAGCCTGGCAATTATCCAAAAACAATATTGTCAGATAATTCGTTTTTATCGGTTGCAGCGTCATAGGGGAAATGCTGCTTGAGCGCTTCCCCTATTGCTGTAATCATATTTGCTAAACCCTCGGCGTAATGAGACTGCTTGTAGGCCTCTAACATTTTTTGTACTTCGGCTTCCCAAAAAGCGGAGCCTACTTTTTCATGAATACCTGCATCTCCAAAAACAGCGAGTTGCTTGTCTTTGATAGCCACATAAACAAGTACTGCATTTTTAGCAGCAGTTTCCTGCATACCCATTTTATAAAACATTTCTTGTGCACGATGAACGGGGTTCATGAACCTACATTTGTTTTCGATGTAAATTCGGACCTCGCCACTTGTGCGCATTTCTGCGTTTTTAATGGCTTCTACAATACGTGCCTGTTCTGGCTCCGTAAAATAGGACTGTGGCTTTTTAGAGAATAGGTTAAACATGAAGCTGATTAAACTTTAAATTAGAATTTAACTTCTGGTGCTTTTTCTGAACCAGCTTCTGCCTTAAATCCTTCTTTAGTTTTAAAGCCAAACATGCCCGCAAAAATATTGTTAGGGAATGTACGCGCTTTAATATTGTATGCAGCTACAGCAGCATTAAAGTCGTTACGTGCAACTTTAATACGGTTTTCAGTACCTTCTAACTGCGCTTGCAAACCTCTAAAGGCGTCGTTGGCACGTAGGTTAGGATAGTTTTCTGTAACCATTAATAACTTACCCAACGCTTGTGTTAATTGACCTTGCGCTGCTTGGTATTGTTGAATTTTTTCTGGAGACAAATCATTAGCATCCAATTTTACTTGGGTAGCACTTGCTCTTGCACTAATTACATTTTGTAATGTTGTTTGCTCAAAATTAGCTTCGCCTTTTACGGTGTTTACTAAGTTTGGAATAAGATCGGAACGGCGCTGATAATCACTTTCAACATTCGCCCAAGTGTTTTTTACTGCTTCATCTAATTTTACCAATCCGTTATAACCGTTACAACCGCATCCACCTAATAATAATACAAGGGCGGCAATTACAATAAGGGTTAAATTTTTTGTACTCATTTTGTTTGTTTTTTATTTTATATAGCAAAGTAAGCAAATAGTATGCCACCCCAAATATTTGGGCTTGCCGTTTATCACAATTTAACAGAAATTAAGGATGCTACGCAGTTATGGCAGCAATACCTGGTAAAACTTTGCCTTCAAAGTACTCCAGCATAGCGCCTCCGCCCGTAGAAACGTAGCTTACCTTGTCTGTAAAGCCAAAGATGTTTACGGCAGCAACGCTGTCTCCGCCTCCTACTAAAGAAAATGCGCCTTTAGCGGTAGCAGCTGCAACGGCTTCAGCAATAGCTTTGGTTCCAGCCTGGTAATTTTCCATTTCAAAAACGCCCATGGGGCCGTTCCATAAAATGGTTTTACTGCTTTCTATAACGGCTGCAAATTTGGCACGTGTAGCTTCGCCAATGTCAAGGCCCATCCATCCGTCCGGAATAGACATGCTCTCGCAGTTTTTTCGCTCGGTGGTATTAGAAAATTCGGTGGTAATAATATTATCTACAGGGAGGTGAATGTTAACGCCCTTTGCTTTTGCTTTAGCTAAAATTTCGAGTGCTAAAGGCATACGATCGTCTTCGCAAATAGAAGTTCCGATGGTTCCACCCTGAGCCTTAAAAAATGTATACGCCATACCACCACCAATAATAATATCTGTGGCACGGTCTAATAAATTTTCAATAATTAAAATTTTATCAGACACTTTAGCGCCGCCAATAATTGCGGTGAAAGGTTTTTCTGAATCATGTAAAACTTTTTCGGCACTGGCTACTTCGGCATTCATTACAAGGCCAAACATTTTACTGCCTGGTGCAAAAAACTGCGCTATCACAGCTGTAGAAGCGTGTGCGCGGTGCGCAGTACCAAATGCATCGTTTACATATACATCTCCAAGGGTGCTTAGCTTTTGTGCAAAAGCCTCGTCGCCCTTTTCTTCTTCTTTATAAAAACGCAAATTTTCTAGTAATAACACCTGCCCTGCCTCTAGTGCAGCCGCTTTATTGACCGCTTCCTCTCCAATACAATCGTTTGCAAATTGAACTTCTACACCAAGTAGTGTAGACAAATGACCCACAATATGAATTAAAGAATATTTAGGCGTAGGACCATCTTTTGGACGACCCAAATGGCTCATTAATATGACAGATCCACCATCCTTAATTATCTTTTGAATAGTAGGGATAGTGGCACGCATGCGCGTGTCATCGGTAATGTTATACGCGTCGTCTAATGGAACATTAAAATCGACACGGATTAACGCTTTTTGACCTGCAAATGAATGACTAGAAAATTGGCTCATAATTATTTAGATATTAAGCCTGCAAAATATTTAACGGTACGTACCAATTGGCTTACATAACTCATTTCGTTATCGTACCAGCTTACTGTTTTAACAAGCTGCACATCACCTTGTGTCATTACTTTTGTTTGAGTTGCATCAAATAATGAACCGTAAGAAATACCAATAATATCGGTGCTTACTAATTCGTCTTCGGTATAACCAAATGATTCGTCAGAAGCTTTTTTCATCGCTGCATTTACTTCTTCGGCAGTAACTTTTTTATTTAATACAGAAGTTAATTCTGTTAAAGAACCTGTGATAGTAGGAACGCGTTGTGCAGAACCATCTAATTTACCTTTTAAATTAGGTAGAACAAGACCAATTGCTTTTGCAGCACCAGTGCTATTAGGCACAATGTTTTGTGCTGCTGCACGTGCTCTGCGTAAATCACCTTTAGGATGCGGTGCATCTAGGGTGTTTTGGTCGTTGGTATACGCATGAATGGTTGTCATGATACCAGCCACGATGCCAAAGTTATCATCTAACACTTTAGCCATTGGAGCTAAACAGTTAGTAGTACAAGAAGCTCCAGAAATAATGGTTTCTGAACCATCTAAAATATCATGGTTTACATTAAATACAACAGTTTTCATTTCGCCAGTAGCTGGTGCAGAAATTACTACACGCTTAGCACCTGCTGTAATGTGCGCAGCTGCTTTTTCTTTATCGGTAAAAAATCCAGTAGACTCAATTACAACGTCTACACCATGCGCTCCCCAAGGAATTTGCGCTGGATCACGCTGTGCATATATTTTTACAGACTCACCATTTACAGTGATTGCATCTTCACTTGCTGTTACCGTAGCGTCAAAACGACCTTGTGCACTATCATACTTTAATAAGTGTGCAAGTACCTGCGGGCTTGTAAGGTCATTAATGGCAACGATTTCGATACCATCCATGTTATATATCTGACGGAAAACTAGGCGGCCAATACGACCAAATCCATTGATTGCTACTTTAACTGTACTCATTTGATTGCTTGTTTAATTGTATAAAAACGTAAAGAAGATGCAAATTTACGCCGAATAGCAGAAATAGCCCCTTTTTTTTAAAATATAAATGAGAAAAATTTGGGCGAGAAACCTTCACCCCTTATTTTTGCGTCCCGAATGACACATTTGGTCCCGGAGCGTTCGTCTAACGGTTAGGACCTCAGGTTTTCATCCTGGTAATACGGGTTCGATTCCCGTACGCTCTACAAAGCCTCCCATGCAAATGGGAGGCTTTTTTGTTTCAAGGCTGTGGCGAAAGCTTGCTTTCGTAAACAGACGAGGAACAAAAAAGCCAAACGAACACGTAGTGTTTGTTTGAAAGGCTTTGGGTAAGGTACCCACCGAGGAAGACGTTCGAGCAGAGCGAGAACGGCAGTCCCGTGGCGTAGCAATGGAAGTCGGCGAAACGAAGTGGTGCTGAATACACCGAGTGGGCTATTTAGCTAACTCATGAAATAAATAGTTAATCTATTAGAAGGGAGTTATTAGTTTACCAATTCCCAATCTCCTTGTACAGCTAGGCAGGGGGCTTGTTTCTTGCATCCAGCAAAGAAAAACAATACGACTACTAAAACTAAAATTTTAAAATACACTTTCATAACAATTGAGTTTTAAAATATTATTTAACTTTCAGATTTATAATGATTACTTTATAATCGTTTTCAATAGTGGCCACGTAAGTACCGGTCACTAAGTTTAAAAAAATGGATTCGCCATTTGAAATTGGTTTAGTTTCAACTAATTTTCCATTTAAAGTTAATTTCACATCAGCCCCTTCCCTTTTAGAAACCACTTTAATGGCACCTAGCGTACTGCAAACTGCGTCTTTTTTATAAAATAAGGGAGGGTCTTGCACATGGCTTACATTGACTGTGTAATTACTTAACGCTGACTCGTCTTCAGATAACACTTCATAATTTACGGCAGAAGTAAAAGTTGTAGCTATAGACCCTGTACTTTGTATGATTCTATTTTTCAAAAGATTTGCCCCTTTACTTAATGTAAATACAGGTGTCAAACTATTTAATGGGAAACTTTCTGAAATTTTAATTTTTACGGAACCTGGGACTACACTTGAAGATATACTTTTGATATTTAAAAAATCAAAAGTTAGTATGTCTGCCTTATCATTGAGTGTTGGCGCAGCAATACTGTATGACTGAAATAAATTACCTAAATGTTGGTTCGCAACAAACTTAATTGTCTTACTCACTTTCAGGGTTTTGTTATTTGAACTATTGTACAATTGAAAAGTGATTGTTTCTCCTGAACTGTTTGAAAAAACAGTTAAGTAGGCATAATAAGATTTTGAACTAGCTACATAAGTGGGTTTGCTTACTCCTCTACAAGTTGTTCCAACAAATGCCCCTACCATATCATTTTGGCCGTTTAATTGGGCCCCATCCATATTTAGCTTTGCCACAAAAGTCATCGTATGCTGATAATCCGGCTCATTTACTTTCCAACTTGGAGCTTGTGACAACAAAGAAGAAGATAATGCCAATAAAGAGATAAAAAATAAGACGATTTTTTTAATGCTCATTTTAATTAATTTTTATGACTTTATTATAATGTACAAGCTCCCCAATTTTAACATTTACAACATAAGAGCCTGCTGGAACATTTGGCCTTAATTTAAATATGTTGGCTCCAGCATTCACTTTGAAAACATTATTATAATAGGTTTGACTAGTTGCCAAATTGTAAATGGTAACTTTCGCTTCACCTTTCTCCTTACTATTAATTGCTACTTTTAATTCTTCTTGGAATGGATTAGGATAAATGCTTATCTCATTTTTAGGTAATTCAATAATAATTGGACGAGCAATACTTCCCAAAATAGCATCAGAAGTGAAATTAAATGATTTATTGGTGGCTTGTTTTGTATTATTAGATCCAATAGAAGCAGTTAACTGTTCGGGCTTATCTCCATGTATAGTTATAAATGCGAGGTCTTTCCCCTCTACTTTTATAGTCTTTGAATTACCTCTTAATTCACCAGCATCATTATAAAAATACAACTCATTAAATCCTTCAGGTAGCTTCACCACAGCATTCATATTACTAGCAAATTTGGAATAATCAGCAGTAATTGAAGGAGAAGATTTGACATCGTTATTCATGACAACAGTATTAGCATCACTACTGCCATTTACTATTACTTTTTGTTCGCCAATAATCTGAATGTATGGCAAAGAATAGTTAATTCTATTCAGATATGATGGATAAGTAAAGGTTTGCGCTTTTGCAACATTGATCATATACCCCTCGGACTGATGTAGATACGTTAATGAACCTTTCCATGCGCGTGCAGTGCTACTATAAATAGAAAATAGATTTTGAGATTTTATCAAATCGCCATCAGACGGATTTAAATTAGCTAGCGCATCTCCTAATGGTATGTTTTTATTAGCAACAAATGGCAACCAGTTCCAGCCTGATTGTAAATTAAATGACCAAGTATTTAAATCGGCAGGAACCCCTTTTAATTTAAACTCATTTGGTTTAGCAAGTTTAAACTTGTACATTTTATTGTTTGTAATGCCCCCATTAGATGAAATCCCACCAGACCATCCATTGTTTGGAGACCCCGCCTCATAAAATTGGTAAGAATCAAATAAAGCTGGCGCATTGGACAGGATTAAATCTGAGGTACTTAAGTTTGCTCCAGTAGTTAATGCATTTAAATTAGCAAATCGAGGATCATTCACATTAAAGGAAACCCAAGTCCAACCTGGATTTAAGGAAATTATATGCCCTGCCACATTGGTGTTTTCGAAAATAGCAGGATTGGTAAAATTGCCTATTATTCTATCTGCAACAAAAGGAATACTAATAGCACTATCTAATGTAGCTTCTAAAAAATTCCCTTGCGATGCATCCCAAATAAAGAAACTGATATTTTCTCCACTCGTAACATTGCTGTATACGGTTAGATATACATAATAGGTATTCAACTGTCGATCATATGTTAAACTTGCTTTACCTCGCACTTCTAATCCACCTAAACCTGGCCCAACAGCGTATATCTTATCGTAGATATCATTTGAAAAAGATCCCTCTAATTTCATTTTTCCAATGATATTCATTGACTCAGTAAAATTTGCTGGATTAAAATTTAAATTAGGTTCTTTTACCAGTACCCTTAAATTCAGTTGTACTTTTTTATCAAGTCCATAATTAGTAGTCAATGAAATGATATTATTATATGCACCTGGCGCCAAATCCATATCAACTGTAGCCGTGATGGTAGTAGACTTGTTGGGATCTAAAATACCAGAATTTGAAGAAAGTTTTAACCAACTTGGTACATTAAATGAATAAGGTTGAGGCAATCCTCCCTGATTCGCTATGGTAATTTGAAATGTTAAACTTGAATCAGTTGTTTTTATAAAATTAGCAATATCACCTTGCCCTTCTACATACATTTTGACTGGATTTTTGTTGATAAACGCGCTCCAAGTAACTGGTGATAGTTGGCGATTATCATACATATCGTTCAAGTTAGATACTGTTATGTAAGCTACCTTGCCTTCAACACTTGCCCAATTTGCAATAGCAGGAACTAATACAATTTGATCATTATTAATCACTGGATTTATTACAATAGATTCTGTAGGACGAAATGGCTTTATAGCTGGTGTAATAGCTGTAAAATCGAGTGCTTGTCCATTTAACAAAGCATAATCACTTACCTGATTGAATGCATCCTGAGGATAGTAATATTTAGGCCCATTAGAATTAGCAACATCTGGCTTATTGAAGTTTGAATAAAATAATAATCCATTAGTTGTGTAATTTGATTCAAAGAACATATCCCCTTTTATTTGATCTGCTGTTCTAGCCATATTCCAAATACAAAGTTCATCAACTTGACCAACAAAAAATCTGTCAATACTATTACTTGTTGCGCCAGCGCTACCTCGAGCTCCAATAAATAAAACACTAGAAGCTAATCCACCTATATTGCTAGTTGTGTATGAGCCCATTTGAATGCCATCTAAATAAAGCTGCAATCCACCAAATCGAGTTAAACTTACTGCAACGTGATGCCAACTATTATCATTAATTTTTATATTTCCAAATGAATATGTCTTTCCCTCTGCTACCAATTCTAATCCACCACTAGCATTCGTATTAAAAGCCCACTTATTGCGGTACTGATTACTTTCGACAATGTCAGTACTATCACCTTTCCCATTTGACATTATTGTTGCATTGGACTGTTCTGTTTTCATCCAAAATGTAACAGTTGCGTCCATTTCCTTTGAAATAATCACTTTTGAAAAAGTATTGCCATTGGTGGTAAGATAATTCCCTCCCGAAAAATTATAGGCAGTCCCTTTAGGGAATATATCCCAATTGGCATTTGCAATATCCAAACTCTTGAACCTAGCTAAATCCTTAGCAGTAGATCCATTACCTTCATTCATTGGCCAAAATCCAACAATGCCGCTCTCGCTGCCCGATAAGGAAACATTCATATTGGCAACCGACTGATCTCTTGAAATTGGTTTAGCCCAAATTCTTAGATCATGTATGTTACCAATAAATGTGCTACCTCCAATTATAAGTGGATTTGAATTGGTAAAATTTAGCGTTGTGATTGGATTTGGGATTGTAGTTGCAGTTAACTCCTTATCATTTTCGATGATGCTTAATTTTGGAATCGAGGCATTATAAGAAAGGGTATAATGATTAAAATTACCATCTTTTAAAATAGTACTAGTAATACTTTGACCACCCAAGGTGTATTTTAAAACATTATTGATTAACTCAATTTTTAATCCTCCAGATTGACTCATGAGAATGGAAGTTCCACTTGAACTCAAGTTTTTCATCCAAAATTCAATACTAAAATCTCCAGTAGTAATATAAGGCTTACTAATAGTTGCCGTATTACTAATTCCGCTAAATGCAAGAGATACTTCATGACGAACCGGCAACTGATTTTGTTGCACTAAAAATTCAAACTTTGTTACAGTTCCATTTGTTTTAACTGGCTTATTAAAGCGAACAGTGATATCATCACCAATTCCTAATATGCCATTAGTGGGAGTTGGTGTGCCAAAAACTACAGGGGCATCAAGACTAACTCTTCCCTGAATAATGGGTGACTCAAAAAAGGTATTGTTATAACAGGTTGATCTCGCTCTAATTTCATAAGCACCGTTACTCAATCCCAATCCCGCTATATCCCATGCGTAATTTAATTGATCGCCACTAATCAATTCTACATTGTCGTCACCCCCTCTTATTGCAGCTGACGTATCAGCTGGATTTTTGTAATAGGTTCTTAAGCCTGTCCAATTGGGTGTCCCTTGCAGTCTGTACTCTAAATTAATTTTTTGAAAACTAGAAAAACTAGTATTATAATCTCCTATTGAAATATTTAGCGGCTTTGTATTGGATCCATCAAAAGCAGTATTTCTGTTCAGTAACCAATTATTAGAAGGTGCCATAACCGTTACAGGAGAACAAGCAGGTACAAAACTCGCAGAAACCAAAACAGCACTTGCCGCATTGTCATCACAAAGAGATTGTAGAGAAACCTTTATATTATTATAAGTAAATTGATCCTGCTTTACCTTTTTTAGAGTCATGGTGTATGTAACCGTTTGACCAGCAGGGATATTGATTATTGTTCCATTAGGCTCAATGTTTATTAGAGCATTATTTGGGTTAGTAGTCTGATCTACAAACAACTTAAATGTTGCATTTTTATTAACAGTACTTGTATTGCGTAATTTTAAAACAAATTCTGCATTTCTGCCATCAAATACGCCAGTTACATTTGATGAAATAACTGTTATTTCGGGTTTTTCTAGAGCCATGGTTGCAACCGATAACGGCACTCTTTCATTATCTAAAAGATCAACAATGGTTGCATTAACATTTGTAACATTTGGATGTTTAGGATTGTAATAATGAGATAATTCAGGCCCTTCATAAGGGCATGATGTTTCGCCACCTTTTGTAATAAATATGGGACCGTTTCCATCAAAAGGATTGATTACATCTACACTTAGCAAGTTGCCGGCATCAGAATCCTTTAATGTGTAGCTAACGCTGCTAGTGTTTGCGCTTTGATCATTACTTGAGTTGCCCTGAACATAACCATTGCTTGTTGTTGTTGAAATTTGAAATCCAGTTTCATTAAGGGCAGCACCTGTAGTAAGGCCAATAGACTTATCTAGTTGTAATTCATACGAAAGCGAGGTAGCGCTAAGTCTATCTATCTGGTAAGACTTTGTAAAAGCCCCTACACCAGCATCTAAAGAAATATTTTCATAAAACGTTGAATTTAATAAATCCCTTAACTGTTTTGCAGAATTTGAATAGGAATTTGTAACAGGATCTTTTAAACCGTCTATAATACTATTTAAAGATGTTTTTAAACTATCCCTATTATTGAATGCATAATATTTTGAAAGTTCATTATTTAAAATAATTTTTTTCCAAAGATTAATCGAACTTAAATATGCATTTTTACTTAGAACTCCATCCTTATTTTCAGTTAAAGAACCATCATTAATTTTTCTAACAAACTCTTCGTATTTTGGAATAAGATCATTGATAATACTTCGTTGAGAATATATAAAAAATGTTTTTTCAGGCGCCTCATTAAAATAAATTGCTTTATTAATTTTTGGATAAACAACATTTGTATCAGAATTAGGCAACGGAACTACCGAAATAGGAACTGAGCTATTTTTAGCTGTAGAAGTTGTTAAATTGTTATAGGTGCCATAATATTGATTTGCAGAATAACCAATATACAAATCTGCATCACTTCCAACCCAATTAGGGTCATCACTTGTAGAAATGGACTGATTAAAACTATAGGTATTTTGGACACTTGTTCCATTAGACGAAGATTGAGACATTGTCACCCCAGAACTAACATCATTTGTTACATCTGTTGTTATAACGGGGCCTAAAATGGAACCGCCAACACTTAATTGAAAACCTAATGAAACAGTCCCGCCAGTTTGATTTCCTGAATTTGATTTATAAGAACTTTCTTTAGAAAAAGTAAATGAAGATCCTTTTGTAATTGTTGCAGAACTGTTTGAACCTGATGGATCCCGTAATACAAAATCAGGCAATTGCGGACCCGCTGTAACAAATGTTTGTGTACCATCTGAAACGCCACCTAAAAGTATTCCTTCTGTTTTATAATTAGTTAATGGATAGTCAATTCCATTTAATCTATACAATAAATTAATTGATCGTTTATAACCACTAGTTGAATCCGTATTAGGAATACCTCCTCTAAAAGAGTAAACAACCACACTTGGATCAGTAGATGACCTTGCCGTTGTTTCTGTATTTTCTAAAGCCAAATTATTTGTTGCAATAATCTCGCCTCCACTAACTGGAACCTTTGACACAACAGGGCTTGTTGAGCTACTATCGTAATTATAATATGATTCATTTCCTTGAATTTCAATTTTATAACTTCCAAATTGGCTATAGATTGGCGTTACTTGATTCGCTGCAATAGTATATGTTTTACCGTCCGCTGTAATTTGAGTATCAGAGGTTTGACTTTGAACATTAAATTCAGGATTGGCGATATACGTATACTTAAGCATTTCCTGATATGGTTCTCCACTAATTGTATTATTCCCTTGTGTAAAAGTTGGAGTTTTAAAAGCATTAATAGCCAAAAAATTGATTGTTTTATCTTGGTCTAATAATGGCTTATTACCCGGATTTTTGCCACTTTTAAAAGTCAAATCATTTTGCGATAGTGAGTATGAAAGTGGTAGCAATTTTACACGAAATTCGCCAGTTTCTTTATTGGTTAGAAAGCTGGTTTTATATTCTGGTGTAACTGTGCTTGATCCAACAGGAACATAACCAAGCGTCAATTGTGAAACTCCAATATTATTTATAGAGGTATAGTCAATGGTTTTACTAACGCCAGCAGCGTCTTTGTAGCTGTATGTTTTTTTGCCTTTGTCGCCAAAGCCTATCGTTTTTTCTGATTCAACCAGTCCACCTACAACTCTTCCAATAACCGTTACTTTGGTGGTATCGATAAAAGTAATGGGCTCATCTTGGTCTTGATAAAAATCTTGATAGGTATTTGTGACTACAATTTGTCCATTCACATTGGCACTTGTTTTGGCTGGGAACCTACCTTCATATAAAAAATTATGCCCGCTTTTTGCAACAGAAATAGCATGTTGACCAATAGGAACTTCTATGGTAAATCGTCCGTTTATATCTGTTAAAATAGGCTCATTATTAGCATCAATAGCTGGCTGATTGTCAATATTTACATAGGCGCCAGCCACTGGAATAACTGCATAACGCCTTAAACTATCAATTTGACCGGAAGCATTCTTATACGCCCAATATTCTCCTTTTTGATATTTCTGATTGCCAACTATATAAGCGTTGTAAAATTCATCATCTTTAATATCACCTTTGATAGCAGGATCTGATGTAGTAGGAAAAACGCCTCTACTATCATATACCGCAATACCGTTAAATGTAAATGAGGAAATATCTTTAAAATTTACATTGTTGATAACTGTAGAACCTACACCAATGTAAGCTAGTTGTTGTTTAGGATTAAACTCGTGTTTGCCAAGCGAAGGAACGAGTGTATACGATGTTCCATTTCCGGAGTAAGGTACAGAAGAGATAACAAAATTTCCAAAAGCGTCCGTTACCCCCAAAATTCCTAATTGTGTATTGGTAGGAATGATATTACTAAATGATGTGGTGTTATCTAACTTTGCGTTATTTCCATGAAAACTAAATCCTGTAGATGAAAGGTCGTATGCGAATTTGCCAGAATTTTCATTTCCAGTAAGATAAGTATGTAAATAGGATTCGTTGCCTTTTAAATACCTTCGATAATCTGTTAGAATTTGAGCACTCAACAAGGCTGTTTCATAAACCCTTAGCTCGTCGAGGTAAGCTGTTTTACCCCCTCCTATGTTAAAATGGGTCCAACTTTGTGGATATCCATTTGCATCGGTATTTAATTTGATAGCCCTATTGGTACTAGTAAATAAAGCGGTTGGTGCCACTGTTCCTGATTGGGCAGTTTTAGCTAAAATATTATTGATTTGAGTTGTATAATTTGCCGAAATTAAACGTCCATTGATATAGATTTCTGGCACTTTATTATTTCTTAATACAGCAGTAAAATGTGTAAACGAACCATTAATGTTTGAAATTGGAATTAAAAGATCTTCCCCTTTATTGTCTAAATCGCCACTTGGAATAAAATCACTCAATGTTATTATATGATTGCCAACTGTTATCGTGATTACATTCCTTGCATTAACCACTGATAATTTTACTTTAAAAGATAGCGTTTCATCTAAATTGCTAAATAATTTATACAGCGTTATTTCATCATTATTAAAATTGGTTTCGGGTCTTAGCCATGCTTGTAAAGAAATGGAATCTTTGAGTGGTTTATGCAAATTGCTAACAGCCACAAAAGTAGATCCTGGAATTTTTATTGAGCTTCCAAAATCTGATATACTTCCTGTAGGTGTAGCAGAAATTAGCACATTTTTTACTGGATTTCCTGCTGTAAAACTAACATTACCTGTAATTACGGCTGTTGGATTTCTATATCCAATCCCAATAATGTAAGATGAATAAATATTTTGTACGTTCTCAACACCTCTTGCAACAACTTTGTACTTATATAGTTTTCCCCCATCCGTATTATTATCATCAAATGTTCTAGCAGAAGCAGATAAAGTTACAATAGGATTTCCCCAAACTGGATTATCACTATCAATATCTGTTGTACGATAAATTACAAAATCAGCAATTAAATTTAAATTATTTTTAATGGCCCAATTAATTGAAACTTTGTCTGTATAATAGCCTTTCGATACAACAAATGCATCTTCAGAAAAAGTATTGTAACGGTACCTAACCCCCCAAGGGAACCCCAAGTCCTTTAGATAATATTGAGTTGGATTATTTGTTTGTGGCACATTATTTACACCCATGTAAGGTAAACCCACTTGAATGCCTACACTTTTTATGGTAAAAGTTCCACTTATCCCATTTCTAGTTTGCGTAAGCTGCAAATTAAGGCTGTCTTTTTGTGAAGCTGCAGCGCCAATAACAGTTTTTACGCCTAATTTTTCTTGAAATTGAGCAAATATTGAGCCTATGCTACATGAAAAGATAATAAGTAGAACAACTTTTTTCATTGTAAAAGTTTTGTGAAACTTAATTGGTATTTGGGAAACAAAAACTATTATACTAATTAGATTTTGATAATATAATGAACTCCATAGTTAATAGGGTGTGTTTGAGAGCCGCCAGCATAATTAGAATTACCTTGTACAGTATGATTATGATTTCCGGCATTTACCATTCTGCCACTGTTACGTATTTGTGCTTCCCAATCTGAACGATCAAACCCTGTACCAGTATTACTATTACCATTATTACTTTGTTCATAAAGAATGCTATTAAAAGCGCCATTATTGTGATTGTGGTCTCCAGTAGTATTAGTAGTTATATTAATAACGTGGTTATGCTCTGCATAAGAGTCCACTTGCACTTGTTTTAAATTTGGACCCGGTCTGTTAACACCATTACTGTTAGATAAATTTCCAGAACCCGCCCCACGCAAAAACATGCCATTTAGATCAGGTGTATTTGCACTTCCTAATAATGTTCTTAACTTTGCATGATATACATTGTCAGGAATAGCGGCACCATTACACATTAACCAACCAGCTGGCGCAGTGGTTCCTACATAAGCCATAATGGTACCCGTTGGAACTCCATTTTGAGCCTGAATAGCATAAGGAACTGCTTGCAATTTTTCATTAGAAAAAACAACATCACCAGAGGATACTTTAAGATAGGCTTGAGTATTAGAAATTATCGTAAAAAAATCACTACTAATTGTAATAACATAAGAGAAAACGCCAAAATTGTCTGTTTTTACATTGGCAGTTTGGTTAAGTATTGGTAATTCATTATTGCTACCATCTAAATAGTAAATCTTAAATGATAAGCCCAATGCATCAATATTTGCAAGAGCTGAATTATTTTCGTCACGAGCAATGCCTTGAATAGATATTCCTGTGGACAGAACATTTGCTTGTGCAAATACATTACTTAGTGGAAATAATGATGCTAAAAAAAATAAGCATAATGAGAACTTTTTCATAATTGTTTTTTTTATGATGATTTGGGATGTTTTTAAACCTCAAAGGAGTATGACTGGATAATAGTTTGTGTGTGCAATAAACTAAATTCCTCACTCCTAAAATTAAATACTATCATGCCCTTATGAGTTAATTATGGAAAAACTGTTAATAAATTAATATTACATGTATATAAACATGATAGGTGGTTTTATATTACCCGAAAAATCATAGTTATATAACCAAAGAGGTGAACGATTATCTTATTCTTATTCTTTCAATATCAATGGATTATCACCAAAATAAAGGGGATAATTCAAGATATAATCGAATTATCCCCTTCCTTAGATAGATAGAAGTTTGAACCCGGGACCTCAGGGTTATGAATCCTATAATGTCAGCTAACCAAAATAACATTAAGTACTCATTTCTTACTTGATAATTTTCAGCTCCAAGATAGCATTTAAATCTCTCGAAAATTCATCCAAACTGGTTCCTAATGTGGCTACAAAGCCTCCCATACAAATGGGAGGCTTTTTTGTTGCGAGGCTGTGGCGAAAGCTTGCTTTCGTAAACAGACGAGGAACAAAAAAGCCAAACGAACACGTAGTGTTTGTTTGAAAGGCCTTGGGTAAGGTGCCCATTTGGGAAGTCGGCGAAAGGATTGAGCCGACAGTCCCGAGGAATACGTTCGAGCAGAGCGAGAACGGCAGTCCCGCGCTCACACAAATTCCATCAAATTATTTGTGACTCAATAATCCAATAAGTGATTTATTTACATAATAACTCTCCCTGCCTAACTTCTGCTTTTCCAGAAAATCATTCTTCACTAGTTCCTCTAAATATCTAATCGCAGTGCTTCTACTAACAGATAAATCACGCTCTATAAATTCAATTTTCGTGTAAGGGTATTTAAATAAGTTATTCAACAAGTCCTGACTATATAGTTTTGGAAGCTTTGCTTTTATTTCATGTTTATACTTTTGCATTGCCATATGAATAGCTTTAATTAAAAGAACTCCCTCCTTAGCCGTATTTTCAACACCGTCCAAAATAAATAAAATCCAAGGTTCCCAATTCCCAGTTTCTCTTACTTTTTGAAGATGTTCGTAATAATCAGTTTTCTTATTTATGATATACCTACTTAAATAAAGTACAGGAATGTCCAATAATTTTTTATTAACTAAATATAAAATATTAATGATCCTCCCCGTACGCCCATTACCATCATAAAATGGATGAATCGTTTCAAACTGTTGATGTATGATTGCCATTTTTATTAATGGATCTATATCAGCTAAATCATCATTGTTTATATACTCTTCTAGATTTTGCATTAAGCTTTCAATCTCTAATGCATCCTGAGGTGGTATATGCACAACTTCACCAGTCTTTTCATTTAATAATTTAGTACCCGGGACTTTTCTAAAACCAGCATCATTTTGTTCAATTACTGATTGTATTTTCAAAATGTGGTTATTAGTTAGTAATCCGCTTGATTGTATTAAATTGAAACCTTGCTTTAAAGCCTCAGCGTATAGATGCACTTCTTTCGCTTCAGGGGATGCAAACAAATTTGAATAAACGCTACTTTGATATACCTCGGCAAATGTGCTTATTATATTTTCAATTGCAGAACTCTCCTTAGCTTCTCTTAATGTTAACGTTTCTAACAAAATATTTTGATTGGGAATGCTTGTGATTACTCCTTTAAATTCTGCAAGACGCTGATGCGCAGCAGCTAATTTTTTTAAAACAGTCTTTGTTTCAACATCAATTTTTAATGGTAAAAAGGGTATCATTTTGACTCATTTAAACCAAATATAAGTCAAATATTGCGTTTTTTGACTTATGTTTTAGAAATAGGTGTCAAAAATCATACTTTTTGAATCATACGCAATTATTGAAGTTTTTATCAAAAGTTCCTATTGCTTTTGCGGTTCATAATCACATCCTTTTAATCTAGCTGCATCATACTCATATACATTCCCTATTTCTACAAATAATTGCAAGGGAGATCCTCTTCTGACTTTGCAAAACGGATTTCAAGGAACGATTTTTAAAATCTCTCGTTGATTTACCTTCAATTCATAGGTTTTTAAACTATTGAAAACCATATTATTACGATTTTTTTTGCCTTGTAATTTTAAAAAGGACATTGTAATTTTTAGAATTACATATACAATTCTTTCTTAAGTGTAAACAGGTTGTTATTTTGTTTTTACACTCATTATTTTAATTGTATTTATTTATCCCAATTTAAAATGAACTTAAAAACTAAGGCCAAAGCTTTTGCATTCCTTTCCTTATTCATTGTATTGTTTTCTGCTTGCGCAAAGGAAGAATCTGTTTCTCCTTTAACACAAAACAAAATTTACTTAACCGGCACGGGCAGTACACCTACCAAGTGGTACTTAACAAGCTACGTATCTACTGCTACGGTGCTTCCGTTAAATTATGCCCAAAAGCGTTACTACAAAACCTTTGCTGCCAATAACCTATACAAAGACAGCGATGGATTTGTAGGTTCATGGGATATGCCAGGTACGGAGCAGCTTATTGAGCGCTACGTTAACTATCCTTCAGGTTCGCCTGCCACACAGTCTTATCAGATTGTTTCAATTACAGCTACTAATCTCATCATTTTACACGATTATAATGGTACACCAATCACAGCGGTTTACACTGCGGGTAATTAGTTTTGTATTTGTGCTACTATGCTGTAATGGCCTTAGTGCACAAAACATAAATCC
>CAMCDT010000022.1:0-23707 GCA_945873615.1 Sediminibacterium ginsengisoli
TATATCTTTAAAGTATTATTATTACCATTTAGTGAAGGACTATTTGTAACGCCTGTCCACGTCATATTATTACACGTAGGTGTAGAAACATCTAACGTAACTGTTTGACCTGCTGCACTAAATGAGTTAGCATCAAAAATTACATTGTCGGTTGATTGTGGAACCTGTGTTTGAAATGTTGATCCTCCAGAAGTAGTAGCCCAATGGGTTGAAACATCAGACCAGTTACCAGTACCTCCTACCCAATAATAATTATTTTGGGCATACGTAGTTGCACTTAATATAAGTAATATAAAAATTCTAATGATATGTCTCATCTAAAATAAATTCATTGAAATGATAAGTTGTCTAAACCGTAAACGAGTATTAGTTATCTAAATAACTATAATCGAATTGCACACGATCCCCAGCAACTAAACTATGTGAACCATTGTTGTTTGCATCAAATGTTAATGCTGTACCAGAAAAACTATACGCTGCATTTGGAATACGAATCCCATTAACAAACATGCTCACTTTACTTGAAGGAATATGGTTTAAAGTGAATGAAGTTTGACCTGCACTTGCCACAAATTCATCTGTTGCTAAAGCAGTAGGTCTTGGCGCAGGAATTGCTGCGATTAGCGCATCTACATAATCTTTAACAGACTTTACAGTAGGATATTTTGTATTTGAAGTTCCATCCGCTGATACACTGCTACTTTTATTAGCAAGCATTTCTTTTAATGCAAGTGCAGTATTTACATCTGCAGTGTTTACTTTAAGTGCGAGTGCGCTACTTACATCAGCCGCTACTGCAAGTGCAGATAAATCCTGATCACCAGTGTTTGTTCCAGTAATAGCAGCAAGCTTTGTTTTTTCTGCAGTCGTATAGTCGTTTGTAGATAACGCTTTGCCAGTTACTTTATCAACTTTTAAATCAAGTGAAGTTGTAACTTCAGCAGCGTTTGCTTTTAATGCAAGCGCAGTAGTAACATCAGCAGCGTTTGCTTTTAATGCAAGCGCCGTATTAACATCTGTTGCGTTTGCTTTTAAATCAAGCGCAGCTTGTGTAGCTGTTGATACTGGTTTATTTAAATCAGTTGTATTGTCTACGTTTCCAAGGCCTACCATAGCTTTGGTGATACCTGATACCGTTCCTGTAAAGGTTGGTGATTCGATATTTGCTTTTAAGTTAATCGACGTAAAATACGGTTTAAGCATAGCGGCAGTATCTGATGTGTTTAGTTTTCCATCAGCACCTTTTACATTACCTGCATAAAGTGCATACGGTACACTCCAAAACTGCGATGTACCTAGGTCTACGTATTCGTTATTAACGTTCCAACTTGCAGTAGGCACTGTTGGCTCGACTGCTATTTTTAGGTTTAAAAAGAATGGTCCGTTAGCCCAGTCAATATTTGCAATACTGCTCACACCACTTGCATACGTTCCTTTACCAAGTACGATGGTAAATATACCAGCAGATGAAGCTGTTACTTTAAATGTTTCTGAGTACACAATAGTACCTGTAGCCGTTTTTGCAACAATGGCATCTTTTACATAGATCACTCTACCTGCGGCAGGGTGTCCATTAGCATCGGTGGCTAAAGCTTGGAACTGAATCCCTTCTGGAGATTGACCAATTTGGGCATACGTAGTTGCGGTTGTACATAATACAACAAGTAGTAACGCTGTTTGAATAAATTTCTTTAACATAAACTTTGTCATTAGTGGGTATTGCTTAATTAACTTTAATGATTTTTAGTTCACCTGTTTGGGTGATTGATTTGTAGCGGATATAGTATACACCTGCTGCTTTATTTGCAACATTGATGGCATATCCTGCACTTAGTTGTGCGATACTTGTGTTGTACGCGCCTATTGTTTTACCGTCTGCACCAACAAGTGCTAAACTTACCGTAGCCGATGTTTCTACAACAGGCTCAGCCGTTTTAACCCATAACGTTGTGGTTACGGGGTTAGGATAGCAAATCAGCTTTAAAGGAGTATTTGTAAAGGCCGGAACGATGCAACTGCTTACAAAAAGGCCAGCCGTGGTAGCACTATACGCGCTTAGCCCACTAGATAGTTTAATACAGGCAGCAGCATCAATAACCACGGGGCCAGAAAAACTAGGCGTGGTAGATCCAATACTACCAACAGCACCAATACTAAATACGGTGCTGATAGGGTTTATGTTTTGTGCACTAAGGCCTTTACAGCATAGTAGCACAAATACAAAACTAATTACCCGCAGTGTAAACCGCTGTGATTGGTGTACCATTATAATCGTGTAAAATGATGAGATTAGTAGCTGTGATTGAAACAATCTGATAAGACTGTGTAGCAGGCGAACCTGAAGGATAGTTAACGTAGCGCTCAATAAGCTGCTCCGTACCTGGCATATCCCATGAACCTACAAATCCATCGCTGTCTTTGTAAAGGTTATTGGCCCCAAAGGTTTTGTAATAACGCTTTTGCGCATAGTTTAACGGAAGTACCGTAGCCGTAGATACGTAGCTTGTTAAATACCACTTGGTGGGGGTACTGCCTGTACCAGTTAAGTAAATTTTATTTTGTGTTAAAGGAGAAACAGATTCTTCTTTGGTGCAACTAGCAAACAACAAAACAAAAAACATTGAAAGGAATGAAACCTTTCTAAAGGTGAAATTAAATTGCTTCATAATCGTATGTCAATAAATTAGACACACAATTTGACGCGTATTGCCTTGTCTTGCAAATTATAGAGGTAACTCTACAAATAATAAGGTAAATAATTATGTTACCCTGATTATCAGTTATTTACAGAATCAATAAAATCTGAAGGTGTGCCTCCATGAAACTTACGGAAGGGCTTATAAAGGTGATGGCGCGAATTAAATCCAGCTTCTTTCGCTAATGCGTCTATGGAATAATGCTTAAACTTTGGAGACTTTACAAGTTCAATAAAATAATCGACTCTATTTTTATTTACGAGATTACTAAAAGACATATTATAGTTCTTTAGAATTTGATCTTGGAACTGATCATTGGCAGTTATTCCATTTTGGCTACAAAATTGTTCAAGAGTAGCTTCTTCTTTCAAAAAATAATAATCTATAAAAAAGGGGGTATAAAAATTGCTATCTGTTAAAGCAAAAGCTTCATCACGTTTAAAATTACTAGATAACGTTAATTTCAAGCTTTGCGTGTTAATGAAACGGGGTCTATAAAACACAATAAGCAATACAAAAAGGGTCATTAATATTAGCATAATACTACCAAATTCGTAAGACAGTAGTAATGAATTCATAACGGCAAAAACAGCTACACTAATAAATTCCAATATCAAAAACGCCTTGGTCCAATTTTTTATTTTGGTATAGTAGATGTTTTTTGAATCTGATTTTCTAAAAATCAAATAAATAAGTCTTGTATTAATGAATGTAAATATTGACACTAAAATTAAGCGCGGTAATAAATTGATCTTAAAACTAAACTTTTGGGTAAATATTGCAACAGGATTATGGGTATACTCTTTATTAAAAAAATCTTCAGTTTTAAAATACGTATAGACTACATACAAAGAGTACATAAGAACAATTGCTGCAGCACACAACAAATAATAAATCCATTTTTTATTTTTTGCAATATACAATTGAGACAAAATAAGTGCCATACTTGCCCATAGTAAAAACTTTAGTACTGGAAAGCACAGGAGCACATACAAATTAATGTAGTTTAAATACATTAAAAAGCAATAAAGCCCAACACAAAATACTAAAATTAAAAAATACGTTTTTAGAAGCAGTGGCTTCTTAAATTGAACTAGCACGTCAAAAAAAACAATGACAGAAAAAATTAATACTGCAAAATTAAAAAAAGAATAAAGGGTGTGACTTTCAACCAATTGAACCAATTTTAATGGGGGTTAAATAAAATTTCAAAAGCTACAACAGCATTTAAATAAATGCCCAGCAATATCTTTTAAAAACAACTATGCAGTAGCAGCCTTTCTATTTACAAGCAAGCTATACGCACCAAACAACACTGCTCCAAAAATAAATGTAGCGATCATGCTATTCGCGTAAAATGGTACACCATCTACATAACACTGAATTAAACCAGTAAATGTTTTAGGTCTATTCCATCCGCCACCAAAAGCCCAAACAGAAAAATTAGAAAGTATAAAATAAGCAGTAGGGCCTGCTAAAAAAGCAAGGCTTATTGATGCAATCTTTTTTGTTTGAATTAAAAATCCAAAAGCTGCAAGACCAGCAATTAAAATATAGTTAAGCCACTGACCACTATAAAATCCTTGGTAGTCTGTTAAGTGGTTCATGTACAATACTTCAAAAAATAAATCTGAAATAAACATAGAAACAAGTGGCATTGCAAAAGCCCACTTTTTATTTTTCACACAAAGCGCTCCACTAAATAATGCAATGGCAATTTGAGGTGCAAAACCCATGGGTCTGTTAGGCATAATTCTGTAAAGTGCACTTGCTACAATTGTGAGTACTAAAGCAACGATTATAGATCTAGAAATTTTCATGTATTTAATGTTTCAAAAACAAAAATAGGTACTTCGCAACACTCTTACTACCATCAATTTTCCTCATGTTGTGAATAAGCTGCCAAAGAAGGCACAAATGCTCTATAAATAAGGGTTTTACCCGATGCATGTATGTTTAACATATTGCCAGGAAAAACAACAAAAGCCTCACCTGTTTTAATAGTCATCTGGTTGTTTACAACACAACCGCCCTCCACTACCAAAAACATATCCATACTTTCGGCTTCATAGCTATAGGAATTAGAGCCATCAAGGGTAATGGATGCGATACCAAAATCTTGAACCGGCGCTGAATAAACGCTTTCGCCCATGCACGGCTTTGTGCCTTCAATAATGACTGGCTCAATAGATTCAAACTTTATATTATGAATGAGCTCTTCAACGTCTATATGCTTAGGTGTCAGACCACCCCTTAAAACATTGTCGCTATTGGCCATTAACTCCACATTTTGGCCCTCTAAATAAGCATGTGGTACGCCAGCGTCCTGAAAAATCCCCTGCCCTGGCATTACACAAACAATATTAAATAGGTATATCGAAAAAACGCCTTTGTCAATAGGTAATATACCTGCCGCATTTTCATACAATTTAGCCACCCACCAATCTGGGGTGCTTCTGTCCAATTTATCCTCCTGTTTGTTCCTAAGGGCTCTTTTAACCACTGGGCTTAAGAGGCTATCCACCTGCGCCTGTTCCATTTCCATCAAAAACTGGTACAAGCCCTTTAATCCTTCCGATTTGTACAAGGTTACTAATACCTGAAATTCTGCTATATTTTCTAGCGTTTCTAGTATTTTGGCTTCAGATTTAAATCCATGTAACAGCCAGAACTCACTCATAGCCAGCATAATCTCTGGTTTATGATTGGTGTCTTTATAATTGCGGTTTGGTGCGTTTAAAGAGATGCCTGCAGCTTCTTCCTTTTCAAATGCGACCTTTGCATAATCCTTGGTAGGATGCACTTGAATAGAAAGCATGTCTTTAACATCCAGTACTTTAAAGAGATATGGCAAACCCCCAAAATGGTTAAATACTGGTTCAGATAATGCCGCTTTTGGATCTGTAGCAATGGCATCTGAAAGTAAAACGACATGTTGGTTTACTTCAATACTTGCAGGCCCACCAGCATGAATACCCAACCAATACTCTGCAAAGGGTTTATGATTTGGGTTTTCGATACTTAATAGCTTAGGCAAAAATGTGGTACCACCCCAGCTATAGTGCTGCACGGTACCTTGTAATTTATGAACGCTATACTTAAAAGACATGTTCCTTTTTTTATAGAAACGAAAAATCCCTTCGTATGTTATACAACCCCACAATTTTAATCCTATGCCGTCTCAAAATCTTCAAATAGGAAAACAGGGGGAAATATTTGCTGTTGATTATCTAATAAAACGGGGCTATACCATATTAGATGTCAATTGGAGACACCATCACTGGGAGCTCGATATTATTGCAGCCATTAACAAGACCCTTCATTTTATAGAAGTAAAAACCAGAACCAGCCTGCAATATGGACACCCCGAGCAGCATATTTCAGGTAAAAAAATGAGGCATTTAAAAAATGCTGCCTGCCATTATCATTACCTACACCCAAACTTTAAAAACATTCAGTTTGATGTGGTAGCCATTAATCTTGAGTCAGGCAAAGAACCTACCCTATATTTTATTGAGGATGTTTACTTCTAGTAGCGTTCCATCATTTTTTCAACCATCTTAAATGTGGCTGGGCAGTATGATATATTTTGCTTGTGTACGTGTAAGTATTCAACAAATTTTTTCTTTTTTAGATGCGGGAAACCGGCACAGTCTGCGGGTCTTACCTCATAAATGGAACACATGTTCGTGCTCAAATTTAAAAACTGACAAGGCTGTGAAACATTCACCCAGTCATTGTCTTTGGCATCATACTCGAGCCAAGTAGCTTTAAACTCTTTGGGAGAAATATTAAAATGTCCTGCAATTCTTTTAATATCGGTAGCCGTAAATGTAGGGCTCATGCTTTTACAACAATTGGCACAACTTAAACAGTCTACTTCTTTCCAAACTTCGGCATCAATAGCAGGTGCATTTTTATCTAAATCTTTAGGAGGCTTACGACCAATTTTTGATAAGAAACTTTTAAAAGATTTTTCGTGTTTTTTCGCCTTCTGTTTAAACGACTTAAGATTCACCTGCATTTCTTGACTTTACTTTGAATAAATTTGGTGTCGCAATATCGGTTAGCTTACCTTCATTTCCAAATTAACCGGTAAACACTGCGCAATTAATAATTAACCGATGTGGGAAGCCTATAAAAAAGGATATAAAGCATACTTACGATTGGAGAAATCTTTGAGTGACCACTCGGTGGAAGCCTACCTGCATGACGTTACTAAACTAACACAGTATTTACAAGTAACAAATAACGAAAAAAATCCTGCATCCCTTACCCTCAAAGACTTACAGGCTTTTGTAAAATGGATTGGTGAGCTTGGTATGGGCGCTACTACGCAGGCCAGAATTATATCTGGTATCAGAAGTTTTTATAAATACTTGCTTACAGAACAGCTTGTCACCATCGATCCTTCTACCCTACTCGAAGCCCCAAAAACCAGACGAAAATTACCAGATACTTTAAGCTTTGAAGAAATAGAACAGCTTATTGGCGCCATCGATTTATCGAGCCCTGAGGGCACTAGAAATAAAGCCATTTTAGAAACCATGTATAGTTGTGGACTACGTGTAAGTGAACTGGTAGGGCTTAAAATTTCTTGCTTGTATTTAGACATTGGATTTATCCGGGTAATTGGTAAAGGCGATAAAGAAAGACTGGTACCTATTGGAACCGACGCCATTAAGTGCATTAAAATTTACAAAGACACGGTGAGATCGCACCAGACTGTTTCAGAAAAAAACCAGGATATTTTGTTTTTAAACAGGCGCGGCAATGCATTAAGCCGGGTGATGATATTTTATATTATCAAAAGCCTGGCGCTTACTGCAGGCATCACAAAAGTGATTTCGCCACATACCTTTAGGCATAGTTTTGCCACCCATTTGGTGGAGGGCGGTGCCGATTTAAGGGCCGTTCAAGAAATGTTGGGCCACGAAAGCATTACCACCACTGAAATTTACACCCACCTGAACCGCGATTTTTTAAGGGATACCCTTCAACAGTTTCATCCTGCATTTAAAAAATAGTGTTAGGTTTGCTATTCTAAAAACATAAAGTTTTACCTATGAAAAAAATACTCACTATTGCTGCCGCTTTTGTAACCATGTTTGCAAGCGCTCAAATTAAAATGCCTGCACCAAGTACCACACAAAAAATTAACCAAGATTTTGGTATGGGTGCTATTGAATTAACATACTCTCGCCCTAATATTAAAGGTCGTACGGTATTAAAAGAAAAAAGTGAATTAGCCCCTCTTGGTAGCTTATGGCGCCTTGGTGCTAATGCAGCAACTAAAATTAAGTTTACCGATAAAGTAACTATTGGTGGTACCGAATTAGAAGCGGGCACCTATGTTATTTATGCAATCCCTGGTAAAGAACTTTGGGACGTAATTATTAATAAAGGCCTAAACAATTGGGGATCGGACGGATATAAAGAAGCAGAAGACGTTGTTCGCGTAAAAGTAAAAGCACAAAAAGCTTCAAACTTTGCAGAAACTTTTACCATGCAGTTTGCAAACATTGCTCCAGAAACTTGTGAACTACATATGGCTTGGGCTGGTGTACAAGTAGCCCTTCCTATCAGCACTAATATTAAAGACCGCGTTCGTGCCCAAGTAGAAAAAGCTTTAGCTGCCGATGCAGTGCAAGCAAACACTTACAACACAGCTGCTAACTTTTATTATGAGTTTGATAAGGATTACAACAAAGCTTTAGTTAACATTACAAAAGCTGTTGATTCAAATAAAGAAGCGTATTGGATGTTACTTTTAAAAGCAAGAATTGAAAAAGCACTTGGCGATAAAGTAAGTGCTAAAGCAAGTGCACAAAAATGTATTGATATTGCTACTGGCAAAAATGCAGACTATGTAACTTTTGCTAACGAACTAATCAAAAGTTTATAATTATTGTTGCGCATAAAGTCGCAATGTATATAACTAAAAAGGCCCGCTACTTTGTAGCGGGCCTTTTTACATGCCTTTCAATTATTTTTTCTCTGCCATATCAGGAATCGCTTCTACCTTGTAAGCCCCAGCATCTAATTTGGCTTTAGTTTCAGTAAACGCAATTAGTGTTTCCTGGATATCAGCGTCTGTGTGCGCTGCTGTAGGAATTAAACGGTAAATAATATGTCCTTTAGGAATAACAGGATATACTACAATCGAGCAAAATATTTTATAGTTTTCGCGTAAGTCCATTACCATCGCAGTAGCTTCTTCTACCCCACCTTTCATGTATACAGGTGTTACAGGTGTATCGGTTTTACCAATATCAAAGCCGCGCTCTTTTAAGCCTGCTTGTAATTTTAATGCATTGCTCCATAACTTTTCTTTAAGTTCTGGCATCGTGCGAAGCATTTCAAGACGCTTTAAGTTACCAATTACAAGTGGCATTGGTAAACTCTTTGCAAAAATTTGAGAACGAATATTGTAACGAATAAAATCGATGATGGTTTTATCGCCTGCTAAAAATGCACCGATAGAAGCCATTGATTTTGCAAATGTAGAAAAGTATAAATCGATGGCGTCTTGACAACCTTGTGCTTCACCAGCACCCGCACCCGTTTTCCCAAGCGTACCAAAACCATGCGCATCATCAACTAGTAATCTAAAATCATATTTGCCTTTTAATGCAGCAATTTCCTTTAGTTTTCCTTGATCACCAGCCATACCAAACACACCTTCAGTAATTACCAAAATACCACCTGCCTTTTGCTTTTCAATAAGCGCAGTAGCACGTTGCATTTGCTTTTCAAAATCTTCAAGGTCGTTGTGCTTAAATACATAACGGTGGCCAGGGTGTAAACGTAAACCATCAATAATACAAGCATGGCTTTCTGCGTCGTACACAATTACATCATGTCTTCCACAAATCGCATCAATAGTACTCATGATACCTTGGTATCCAAAGTTCATGAGTATCGCGTCTTGTTTAAAAACAAACGCAGCAAGTTCACTTTCTAATTGTTCGTGTTGATCGGTGTTACCACTCATCATACGTGCACCCATTGGAGATGCTAACCCGAATGCAGCAGCAGCGTCCGCATCTGCTTTTCTTATTTCTGGATGATTGGCTAAACCTAAATAGTTATTGAGGCTCCAAACAACCATGTCTTTACCTCTAAATTTCATTCTACTTCCTATTTCACCTTCCAACTTAGGGAAAGCAAAGTAACCATGTGCTCTTTCACGGTGCTGACCTAATGGTCCAGCGTTCTTAAGGAGTTTCTCAAAGATGTCTGCCATATATTATCATTATTTCTTTGGTAATCAATAAAAATTGATGCAAAATTAATCTATTTATGCACTCAATTAGCGTTGGATTTATGCACCATTGTGTACCTTAGTCGCTGAAATATGTTAAAAACGCATTTTAATACCCCATTTCTTATGAAAAAGCACTTGATTTTTAGCCTTTTAAGCCTTTTTGCAATTTGTCTAAGCAATAGCGCTATTGCTCAAAAAACAACGTCAGCTACTGCGCAAAAAGGGAGTTTAGCCCCTGTTGTAGCCAGACCTAAGCTTGTGGTAGGCATTGTAGTGGATCAAATGCGTTGGGATTATTTGGTTCGTTTTAGACCCCTTTTTAAAGCAAATGGAGGACTAACCAGGTTATTAAGCCAGGGTTATTCTTGCGAAAATAATTTTATCCCTTATACCCCAACAGTAACCGCTTGTGGTCACACTTGTGCTTATACAGGTTCTGTTCCTGCCATTCATGGCATAACAGGCAACGCTTGGTGGGACAATCAATTGATGCGTAATGTTTACTGCAGTGAAGACAAAACCGTAAAAGGTGTTGGTAGTAAAACAGAGGCAGATGGTCAAATGAGTCCACGTAATATGCTTACTACCACCATTGGTGATGAGTTAAGACTTGCTACCAATTTCAAAAGTAAAGTGATTGGTATCGCAATTAAAGACAGAGGCGCCATTTTACCTGCCGGCCATAGTGCTAACGGCGCGTATTGGTATGAAGGCGCTTCTGGTAATTTTATTACCAGTACTTATTATACCAATCAATTGCCTACTTGGGTCAATGAATTTAACAATAGAAAAGTAGTTGACTCTTTGTATAAATTAGGTTGGAACACTGCTTTGCCAGCAGCTACTTACGCCGATTATGCAACTGCTGATCAAAAAGATTATGAAGGCAAACCTTTTGGAAAAGATGCATTAGGATTCCCTTATGATTTATCAAAATATATTGGAAAAGATTACGGTAAAATTTCATCTACGCCATACGGTAATACCCTTACTACAGAAATGGCGAAAGCAGCTGTTGTTGCTGAAAAATTAGGACAAACTGGCAACACGGATATGCTTACCGTAAGTTATTCTTCTCCCGATTATATTGGCCACTCTTTTGGCCCTAACTCATGGGAAAATGTAGATGATTATGTTAGACTTGACGAAGAATTAGGCAGGTTTTTTGCCTTTTTGGATGCGCAAGTTGGAAATGGACAGTACACGGTGTTTTTAACCGCAGACCATGCTGTGGCTCATGTTCCAGGCTTTATGACTGAAAATAAATTACCAGGTGGCGCAGTCAATGATGCGGGTATTCAAAAAAATATGAACGCTCAATTAAAAGCAAAATATGGTATCGATAATTTAGTAGTGAGCATGTACAATTATCAAGTGCATTTAAACCATGTTAAATTAGATTCTGCAAAAATTGATGATGCTCCTATTAAAAACTGGATTGCTAGTTACATGAAAAAAAATGAAGCGGTGGCCAATGCTTTTCCTACTTCAGAAATTATGACAACGCCTATTAATAAAACACTTCGCGAAATGCTTGCGAATGGTTTTTATCCGCGCAGAAGTGGCGATGTTCAAATCATTTTTAAACCTGGCTATATCGACGGTGGCAACACTGGAACAACCCATGGTTTATGGTATCCATACGATTCGCATATTCCATTATTATGGTATGGTTATGGTATCAATAAAGGAAGCTCACATAAAGAAACCTACATGACAGATATTGCAGTAACACTGGCTGCACTTTTAAAAGTACAAATGCCAAATGGTGCTGTAGGAAAAGTAATTGAAGAAGTAATTAAGAAATAAATTGTTGATGTAGGGCTAATACCTGCGGAATTATTAATGCTTTTTCGTTGTTGTCTATAACGATAGTACAACGCTCCATTTTTTTGGTATCGTCTAGTTGATTTTGCATACGCTTTAGCACTTCTTCTCGTGTAACATGATCTCTTGCCATCACCCTTGCTATGCGCAGATCTTCTGGAGCAGTAACACCAATAATAAAATCGAGCCCAATATTTGTTCCAGCTTCAAATAATAAAGCAGCTTCTTTAACAATGTACGGAGAGCCCTGCTCCTCGCAGCGTTTGGCCCAAGCATCAGCCGCTTTGATGGTTGCGGGATGCACCAGGGCATTGAGTTTTGCGAGCTGGTCTGGGTTATTAAAAACAAGGGTTGCTAAATATTTTCTATCTAGCAACCCGTTCTTATAGGTTTCTGATCCAAAAGCCGCAATAACTTGTTCGCGAAGTACTGGATCTGAATTTAATATTTTTTTTGCAGTGGCATCGGCGTCAAAAACAGGGACGCCCAGTACTTTAAAAATACCTGCTACCGTTGATTTTCCGGCACCAATGCTTCCTGTAATTCCAATCTTAAGCATTTGCTTTAGCTATCGCTAAAGTCCAATCCATGCTAATAGAAGACTTTTCAATTTTAAGGTAGCTACCAGGGCTAACTTCTAATTGAAGCGTTCCATCTTCATTGATTTTATTGATAGAACCATGAATACCAGCGATGGTAACAATACGATCACCCTTTTGCATGTTATCAATAAATTTCTTTTGGTCTTTTGCTTTTTTAGCTTGCGGGCGAATCATAAATAACCAGAAAACTAAAATAATGGCACCCATCATTACTAATTGTACCATACCGCCTCCACCTTGTTGTGGATTACCTGCTAACAATACTAAACTTAAACTGTTCATCTCTATTTTTTTTTGTTATTTGAAGCATTAAAATTAACCTTTTGAATCTTACCAGACTCGGTTAATTCTTTATGAATATTATCTAAAATTCCGTTTACAAATTGACCACTTTGTGCGGTACTATAATCCTTTGCTAAATCAATATACTCATTTATAGTTACTTTGGTTGGAATGGTCTCAAAAAATAACAATTCGCAAACACCCATACGCATCAAAATCATATCCAGCAGGGCGATACGCTCTGCATCCCAGTTTTTTAATTTAGGCTTAATTAATTCGGCGGCCACTTCTTTTTTGTCGATAGTGGTTTCGAGTAAGCTTTGTGCAAACTGCCATTTTTCGGAGCCCACCATTTCTAGCAAGTTAACACCAGCAGGTTTTTGAATATAATTTAATACCAGCTGTTCCATCATATCAGCGTCATCATCCCAGTTGTGAAACACTTCTTCGATATGCTCAATAAATGCCTCGTTAGGAAGCATGAGGTTGGTAAAAATAAACTTGATAATTTCTTTTTCCTTGGCCTTGTCTCTAGCGTCGCTAGCCGTGTACAACTGATAAATATCAGAGGATGTTAAAGCATCAAAAGTCTTTTTTAGAAGGTCTTTTGAAATGGTATTATTTGGCTTAAATACTTCTAGGGCTTCTTTAAAAGTATCACTTTCTATAATTTCCCATAATAATGAGTTACCCGCAATTTTAGTGTTTACGTTTAAATCGTCAGATGAGGGAAGGTTACGCGCAGCTCGGTTAAACGCACTGGTTTCGGCGTAACGGGCAACTTCGGTAACAAAATAAAGGAGGTATACGAATAGCTCATTACTCAGATCTAGCTGTTTTTTAAGCACTTGTGCAGGCTTAGGGAGCTTGGCTCCGGCTTCGGCAGTTTCTATTATATAGAGGAGCTGCATCACTTTCACACGGATATTTCTTCTACTTATCATCTGGTAAGAACTTATTTGGGTGGGCAAATGTAGAAAGAAATTGCCCACAAACCGCCTAAAAATGAAAATTTGACACTTGTAAACCAAAACTTACCGCATCTTTGCTGCCCGTTCTGACAGGCTTTCGCCATTTTAGGTAGACTAACAGGGTAAACCCTGAAATTTTGACCTAGCACACCCATTGGCATAATAATAGATGAATAGGTACTGTTCTGGTTAACGATTCACGTTTAGGAACAGATTTTTTAACACAAACATTAAAAAACAAATACGGTATGGCTAAGAAATTAAGCGTAACGCCCTTACACGACAGAGTAATTGTAAAGGCTGCTGCCGCAGAAGAAAAAACTGCTGGTGGAATCATTATCCCTGACACTGCTAAAGAAAAACCACAACGTGGTGTTGTTGTTGCAGTTGGTACTGGTAAAAAAGATGAACCAATGACAGTTAAAGTTGGTGACAATGTACTTTATGGCAAATATGCTGGTACAGAAATCCAAATCGAAGGTCAAGACTTACTTATCATGCGTGAAAGTGATTTACTTGCAATCGTATAATTACCATTGTAACTTATCTGAAAATAATCATTCGTAAAATTAAATTGTTATCCAAATGGCTAAGCAAATTTTCTTCGATATCGAAGCAAGAAATAAAATGAAAAAAGGCGTTGACACTTTAGCCAACGCAGTTAAAGTAACATTAGGCCCTAAAGGTCGTAATGTGGTAATTGAGAAAAAATTTGGCGCTCCTTCTGTTACTAAAGATGGTGTATCTGTAGCGAAAGAAATTGAACTAGAAGATGCTATCGAAAACATGGGTGCTCAAATGGTTAAAGAAGTAGCTAGCAAAACCGCTGATATTGCTGGTGATGGTACTACAACTGCAACTGTGTTAGCACAAGCTATCATTTCTGAAGGTTTAAAAAACGTTGCTGCTGGTGCTAATCCAATGGATTTAAAGCGCGGTATTGACAAGGCTGTTGCTAAAGTAATCGAAAACTTAAGATCACAATCTCAAGCGGTAGGTAACGATTCTAAAAAAATTGAACAAGTTGCTACCATTTCTGCAAACAGTGATAGTGAAATTGGAAAGTTAATTGCAACTGCTATGTCTAAAGTAGGCAAAGAAGGTGTAATTACTGTTGAAGAAGCAAAAGGTACTGATACAACTGTAGACGTTGTAGAAGGTATGCAATTTGATCGTGGATATATTTCTCCATACTTCGTTACAAACAGCGAAAAAATGGAAGCAGAAATTCAAAATCCATACATCTTAATTTATGACAAAAAGATTTCTGCAATGAAAGACATTCTTCATATTTTGGAGAAAGTAGCTCAAAGCGGTCGTCCTTTAGTTATCATCGCCGAAGATTTAGAAGGTGAAGCACTAGCTACACTTGTGGTAAATAAATTACGTGGCACTATTAAAGTGGCTGCTGTTAAAGCTCCAGGTTTTGGTGATCGTCGTAAAGAAATGTTAACAGATATCGCCATCTTAACTGCTGGTACTGTTATCAGTGAAGAGCAAGGCTTTAAATTAGAAAACGCAGACCTTACTTACTTAGGTCAAGCATCTTCTGTTACAATCGACAAAGACAATACTGTTGTTGTTGGTGGTAAAGGTAAAAAAGCAGATATCACTGCTCGTGTAAACCAAATTAAAGCACAAATCGAAAACACAACTTCAGACTACGACCGTGAGAAATTACAAGAGCGTTTAGCGAAATTAAGTGGTGGTGTTGCCGTATTATATGTAGGTGCTGCTACAGAAGTTGAAATGAAAGAAAAGAAAGACCGCGTAGACGATGCGCTTCACGCTACACGTGCAGCTGTTGAAGAAGGTATTGTACCTGGTGGTGGTGTTGCTTATATCCGTGCAGTAGAAAGTTTAGAAAAACTAAAAGGTGCAAACGAAGATGAAGCAACTGGTATTCAAATTGTAAAAAGAGCAATCGAAGAACCACTTCGTCAAATCGTTATCAATAGCGGTATTGAAGGTTCTATCGTTGTACAAAAAATTAAAGAAGGCAAAGGTGACTTTGGTTTCAATGCACGCACTGAGGTTTACGAAAACCTATTTAAAGCAGGTGTAATTGATCCAACTAAAGTAACACGTGTTGCATTAGAAAACGCTGCATCTATCGCTGCTATGTTGTTAACAACAGAGTGTGTTATTGCAGACAAACCAAAACCTGAAGCAGCTGCTGGCCATTCTCATGGAGCTCCTGATATGGGTGGTATGGGTTACTAATACAATATCCTTACATCATAAAAAGTCTCGCATCTATTATAGGTGCGAGACTTTTTTTATTCAAAACATTTTTGAAGTGCTGCAGCAAATGAGTGCGGCGCATAGCCAAGTTTTGTAACCGCTTTATCAATTTTTAATCCAGAGCGCTGTGCTCTTTTAACCGGTTCTGGAAATGTACTAGCTGTTACAGGTTCTATTAAACCCAAAGGCAGGTTTAAATGTTTGGCAACTGCTACCGCCATATCGTATGGCGATATAATATCTTTTCCGGCCAAATGAAAAACACCGGTTACTTGGTCTTGTATAATTTTTTGGATACCCCAACATAAATCGCCAATATACGTGGGTGTGCGCGCCTGATCGGTTACAACTTTAATAGGTTCTGCTTTTTGTAATTTACCAGCCACCCACTGAATAAAACTAGGTCGTAGGTTTTCCCATACCGGTCCGTACATAAATACCGGTCTTACAATAGTGGTTTTAATAGAAACTGCGTTAACGAGTGCTTCTGCTTCTAATTTAGAAGCGCCATATAAGTTAAGTGGCGAAGGACTGTCATCCTCGGCATGCGGGCCGTTTTCTCCAAAAATAAAATCGGTACTGAGGTATACAAAATGGTTGGTACCCACTTTGGTGGCAGCATCTAATAAATGCTGGGTTGCGTTAATATTATTGGCTGTGCAAAGGTCAGGATTAGCGGCACACTCGTCTGGCTTACTCATGGCAGCGGTGTGAATAACTGCGCCTGGCCTCGTTAAATCAAACAAATTTTCAACATTCCTAACATCCGTTAGCTCACAATTATAGTAAGTTAAATTATTATATGAAGGTAATTTAGACTCGTTTCGGGAAGTCGCAATCACCTCAAAGCCTTTAGCAACAAGGGTTTTAACTAAATGCTGTCCAGTAAAGCCATTGGCGCCAGTTACGAGTACTTTCATAGTACAAGTTTACACAATTTTAACGCATCAATGAATGAATTGTATAATACCTTTCAATTGTGTATTTTCGTACCTCGTGTTCGTTAGACACACCCATTTACAACTGAGGCCCAGTTAGTTAAGGCCAACAATAAAGCAGAGAAAATGTCTACTAAAAAAGTAACAAAAATTGGCGTATTAACTTCGGGAGGAGATGCTCCAGGTATGAATGCAGCTGTGAGGGCCGTTGTAAGAACCGCCTTATACCATGGTATCGAAGTATACGGTATTGTAAGAGGCTATAATGGTATGGTGGAAGGTGATATATTTAAAATGGATTCAAAATCGGTGGCCAACATCATTCAGCGTGGTGGTACGATTTTAAAAACAGCTCGTAGCGCTGCTTTTTTTGAACCAGAAGGCCGACAAAAAGCATACGACAATCTTAAAAAGTTTGGCATTGATGGACTTGTAGTAATTGGTGGAGACGGAAGTTTTAAAGGTGCGCAAAAATTTAGCAACGAATTTGACATCCCTTGTATTGGATTACCAGGTACAATCGATAAAGACATTGCAGGTACCGATTTTACCATTGGATTTGATACCGCCGTAAATACAGCTGTAGAAGCTATCGATAAAATTAGAGATACCGCAGATGCACACGACCGCTTATTTGTAGTGGAAGTTATGGGTAGAGACGCTGGATATATTGCACTTCATAGTGGTATTGCTACTGGTGCCGAAAATATTTTGATCCCTGAAACCAAAACAGATATTGAAGAACTGATTGCGTCTTTAACTGAAAAAGAAAAGCGTAAAAAATTAGTAAATTTAGTAGTAGTGGCAGAGGGTGATGAATTAGGTGGCGCCAATGAAATTGGAGCGATTATGAAAAAGCGTTTACCAAACGCCGATATCAGAATTTGTATTTTAGGACATATTCAAAGAGGTGGTGCACCTAGTTGTTTAGACCGCCTAATAGCAAGCCGTATGGGCTTTCATGCTGTTGAGTGTTTAATAGAAGGTCGTAACAATGTAATGGTTGGTATTGTAAACAACAAGGTACATTACACCCCACTTGACAACGCGGTAAAAGCAAAACAAAAAATATCACAAGACTGGTTTAAAATTGTAAAAATATTAGCTAGTTAACCTTGTATCATAAACTCCCAATAAGCAATAAAAGCAATTAAGCAAGAAAAGATTATGTCAAAAAATTTAGAGAAATACCTACACAGAAACATGGATAAGCAAGCAGGACTTGCACACATGGATCACCGCACAAAAATCGTTGCAACTGTAGGTCCAGCTTGTGATAAATATGATCAGCTATTGGCGCTTGTAAAAGCAGGCGTAAACGTTTTTCGTTTAAACTTTTCACATGGTAGCCACGAAGACAAAAAAACAATCATCGACCATATTCGTACCATCAATAAAACAGAACCTTACAATATTGCTATTTTAGGTGACTTACAAGGGCCTAAATTAAGAGTTGGTGAAATTAAAGACAACGCACTAGATGCAAAAGTGGGCGATGTACTAACGCTTACCAACGAAAAATGCATTGGTACCCACGAAAAAATTTATGTCTCCTACCCTAACCTTGCAGGTGATGTAGTGGTGGGTAATACCATTATGATTGATGATGGTAAAATTGAAGTGAAAGTACTATCTGTAGAGGCAAATGGCGACGTTAAAGTAACCGTAACCCTTGGTGGTATTATCTCTTCTAAAAAAGGATTGAACCTTCCAGATACAAAAATTTCTTTACCTGCTTTAACAGAAAAAGATATTATTGATCTTGATTTCATGATCAAAGAAGAGTTAGACTGGGTGGCACTTAGCTTTGTTAAAAGAGTAGCCGATATAGAAATGCTTAGAGGCATTTTGGATAAAAATAAAAGCAAGTCTAAAATCATTGCTAAAATTGAAATGCCTGAAGCGCTTACCAATATCAGAGAAATCATTTTAGCTTCTGATGGAATCATGGTAGCACGTGGAGACCTAGGTGTTGAACTTCCTGTAGAGCGAATTCCACTTATTCAAAAAGAACTTATCAGAAAATGTATTCATAGAGGCAAGCCGGTTATAGTTGCTACCCAAATGATGGAAAGCATGATTGACCGCGTTAAGCCTAACAGAAGTGAAATTACAGACGTTGCCAACGCCGTATTAGAAGGTGCTGACGCCGTAATGCTTTCTGGTGAAACCGCTGCTGGTAATCACCCTGCACTTGTGGTTGAAACCATGTGTAAGATTATTAGAGAAGTTGAAAAAACAGAATATCGTTACAACCGCTCTTCCGATTTAAAACCACAACCGCAATCACCATCATTTTATAGTGACGCCGTTTGTTACAACGCGTGTAAAATATCTGAAGACGTAAATGCACACGCACTAGTGGGTATGACACAAAGTGGTTATACTGGTTTTATGCTTAGTAGCTTTAGACCATCTTCGCCATTGTTTATTTTTACCAAAGAAAGAACCTTGGTAAATCAATTAAGTTTAAGCTGGGGCGTACGCGCATTTTACTACGCCGAAGAAGAAAGTTTAGATGATATTGTTGCAGATCAAATTAATATCTTAAAAGAGCGTGGTTTTGTAGAAGAAGGCGATGTGGTGGTAAATACAGGCAGCACCCCAATTGCAGACCACTTACCTACCAACGTAATTAAGCTTACAACTGTCAAATAATGACAAAATATTAATATTAATGCCTAAAAGATTCCTCAAAACGAGGAATCTTTTTTATTTTAGAGAATCAATAATTGCATACCCTATGAAAAAAGTATTTACAGCCCTCACCCTTTTAGTTTGCATGTTTGCAAATGCACAGGAAGTGAGTATTATTCCGCAGCCTACAAGCCTAAAAGTAAATGAAGGCGCATTTAGTATTTCAGCAAAAACAACACTACAAATTAAAAGTGCCGGACAACAAAAAGCGGCTAACTTTTTGAATAAGTATTTACAAGAATTTTACGGGTTTCAATTAAAAGTAACTGTGGGTACTAGCGCAAAAAATGCAATTAGCTTAGTAAACACCAATGGCAATGCACCTAAAGGAACGTACACGCTAGAATCAACTAGTAATGGCGTTGCAATTAAAGGCGCTAATGAAGAAGGTGTATTTTATGGTGTACAATCACTGATTCAATTATTACCAATTCAAAAATCTGCTACTTTAAATATTCCTGCTGTTAGCATTCAAGATCAACCAAGATTTGTGTATAGAGGGATGCATTTAGACGAAGGCCGTCACTTTTTTGGAATGGACTTTGTAAAAAAGTACATCGACTTTATTGCCATGTATAAATTAAATACGTTTCACTGGCATTTAACCGAAGACCAAGGTTGGAGAATTGAAATTAAAAAATATCCGAAATTAACAACTGTAGGTGGTTTCCGTAATGCAAATATCATTGGTCGTTACCCTGGTAAAGGAAGTAACAATACCAGATATGGTGGATATTATACCCAAGCACAAATCAAAGAGATTGTAAAATACGCTGCTGATAGATTTGTAACCATCATTCCAGAAATTGAAATGCCGGGTCATGCAAGTGCTGCAATTGCTGCCTATCCGGAGCTTAGTTGTTTTCCAAACGAATCAACACCAGCCATTCCTACCATGCATAGTGCTGCAACACTGGAAGCTTTAAAAAAGCCAGGCACTAAAATTGTACAAGAAACATGGGGCGTATTTGATGATGTATTTGTGCCTTCAGACAACACTTTTACTTTTTTACAAAATGTACTAGATGAAGTAATGGCATTATTTCCTTCTACCTATATTCATATTGGTGGAGATGAGTGTCCAAAAGAATCTTGGAAAAGATCTGAATTTTGCCAAAAACTAATCAAAGAAAAAGACTTAAAAGATGAGCATGGTTTACAGAGCTACTTTATTGGCAGAATTGAAAAATACTTAAACAGTAAAGGCCGTCAAATTATTGGATGGGATGAAATTTTAGAAGGTGGCCTGGCTCCTAACGCAACCGTAATGAGCTGGCGTGGTGAAAAAGGTGGTATTGAGGCAGCTAAAGAAAAGCATACCGTTATTATGACACCAGGTGGATGGATGTATTTTGACCACCAACAAAATAAAAAAGAAGATTCTGTAACAATTGGTGGTTATACCACTATTCAAAAAGTATACAGTTACGAACCACTTCCTAAAGAAATGGATCCTGCAGATCATAAATATGTACTTGGCGCTCAAGCTAATGTTTGGACAGAGTACATGAACAATACGGCTAAAGCAGAATACATGGTATTCCCACGCATGAGTGCATTAAGTGAAGTACTATGGGCTTCTAAAGAAAATAAAAGCTGGCCTGCTTTTGAAAAGAAATTATTACATGAGTTTAAGCGTTACGATAATTTTAAAATCAATTATAGCAAGGCTTATTTTAACCCAGAGAATAACTAGTTTTTATAGCAATACCTAAAAGACATGATAGACGCATTTGAAAAAGTTCCAGTCCAAATTTTCCCTTCCCCAGCTGAAGGTTCTGCTTTTGTTGCACAGGAAATAGCTTCCCTTATTAAAGAAAAAGCTGCACAAGGAAAATCTTGTGTGCTTGGTTTAGCAACGGGCTCTACTCCTATTAAATTATACAAAGAGCTTGTAAGACTCCACAAAGAGGAAGGACTGAGTTTTAAAAATGTGATCAGTTTTAATTTAGACGAATATTTTCCAATAGATCAAGATGCACCACAAAGCTATTGGAGCTTTATGCATCATCATTTGTTTAACCACATCGATATAGATCCAAAAAATATCCATATCCCTAGTGGTAAATGGCCTAAAGAAGAAATTAAAAAATATTGCGCCGATTATGATGCTGCAATCGTTAATGCGGGTGGTATAGATTTACAAATTTTAGGTATTGGTGGTAATGGACATATTGGTTTTAACGAACCCGGTTCAAGTATCATTTCAAAAACAAGACTTGTAAACCTTGCTAACAATACTAGACTTGCAAACTCTTACGAGTTTTCGCATTTGTCGAAAGTGCCACGTCTTGCGGTTACGATGGGTATTGGCACTATCATGCAATCGAAGCGTATTTTACTTTTAGCATTTGGCAACAAAGGTGAAATCATTACTAAGGCTGCAGAAGGCGATGTAACGGATCAGGTTCCTGCTAGTATTTTACAAGAACACCCTGATTGTACATTTATTGTAGACACAACTGTTTCTGAATCATTAACGCGAATAAAATCACCATGGTTAACAGGCAACTGTGTGTGGGATAAAAAATTAATGAAGCGCGCTGTAATTGAGCTTTCATTAAAACTAGGTAAAGAAGTATTAAGCCTAACTGCCAGAGACTACAACGAAAACGGTTTAGCAGATTTACTGGTAGAAAAAAGTGATGCATACGAAATTAATTTAGAAGTATTTTATATGCTGAGGGATAGCTTAACGGGTTGGCCAGCTGGTAAACCCAATGCTGTTATTCCGGCGCATCCAGAAAGAAGCAATCCGTATCCAAAAAAATGTTTGATATTTTCACCACACCCCGATGATGATATCATTAGCATGGGTGGAACGTTTATGCGCTTACATGATCAGGGCAACGAAGTACATGTAGCGTATCAAACCAGTGGCAACATTGCCGTTTCTGACGAGTTTGTAACACGCTTTTTAGATTTTGCTGTTGGTTTCGAAGAGCTATTTGGTATCGATAATAAAAAGAGTCAAGAAATTTTACAAGCTGCAAGAAATTATATTGCGACTAAACAAAAAGGTGGGTTAGATTCTCCAGAAATTAGAGCGATTAAAGGTCTTATCAGACAATGTGAAGCAAAAGCAACCTGTAGATACGTTGGTTTGAAAGAACATCAATATCATTTCCAAAATTTACCTTTTTATGAAACAGGTAAAATAGAAAAGAATCCAATGGGTGAAGCAGATGTACTTCAAACCATGGAACTCTTAAGTAAAATTCAGCCGCACCAAATTTATTGTGCTGGCGATTTAGCAGATCCACACGGTACGCATAAAGTTTGCCTAGACGTTGTTTTTGAAAGCATGCGCCGATTAAAAGCTGCTGGTGACGCTTGGGTTAAAGACTGCTGGGTTTGGTTGTACAAAGGCGCTTGGCAAGAGTGGGATATTGCAGACATTGAAATGGCCATTCCTATGAGTCCTGACCAAGTTATTAAAAAACGTTTTGGGATATTTATACATCAATCACAAAAAGACAGCGTTCCATTCCAAGGGTCTGACATGCGCGAATTTTGGCAAAGAGCAGAAACGCGAAACGCCAATACCGCACAATTGTATGCAGCTTTAGGTCAAACTAAATATGCAGCTATTGAAGCATTTGTGAGATGGCATTATTAAAAGAAAATATATCCTGGTCAAAAGCTTGGCAAGAGCGGCGTTTTAGAAATAAAACCATCATTGCACTGCTTTTGGTAGCTATTATTTTAATATTACTCCCAACCTTTTTTGCTTTTATAGAAAAAAGAGAAGGCATGGTGTTACAAGACTTTGTACTTGATGCCATTCCAGCAATGGATGTTTCAGTCCCTACTTTTGTGATAATCTGGAGCGTGGTACTTTTGGTATTTTACAGAATCTACCAAAACCCAATGCTTTTTTTAGTAGTAGCATATGGTTTTATTTTAATGTGTTTACTCCGGGTTTTAACCATTAGCCTACTACCATTAAATCCTCCAGTGGGCATTATTGTACTCAAAGACCCCATCGCTAATATCGCCTATGGTAGAAATGGCATTTTTATCACCAAAGACCTCTTTTATTCGGGCCATACGGGCAATATGTTTTTGTTTTTCTTGTGTTTAGAACGTAAATGGGACAAAATCTTTGCTTTAACCGCCTCTTTTCTAGTTGGAATCTTGGTAATGATCCAGCACATTCATTACAGTATAGACGTATTTGCAG
>CAMCDT010000023.1:0-23588 GCA_945873615.1 Sediminibacterium ginsengisoli
ACTGTTATGACTATCAAAATTTAAAATCAGTACCAACCGTACTTACCATTCATAATGCACAGTATCAGGGCTGGATGCCATGGGCACAGTCTATGTTAATACCCAAATGGGATCTCTCAAAAAAAGGATTACTGGATTGGGGCGGTAGCATTAATCCACTCGCTGCTGCTATTAAGTGCGCCTCCAAAATAACTACGGTAAGCCCTAGTTATATGCAGGAACTGATGCATCATGCCAATGGGCTCGAAACATTAATTGCTTCCGAAAAAAATAAGTGTGTAGGTATTTTAAATGGAATAGATCATGAGGTATGGAATCCTGCAACTGATAATTATTTAACCGCTCATTTTGATATTGATACGGTAACTAGCGGAAAACAAAAAAACAAAGAAAATATTTGTGAACAGTTTGGACTGGATGCAACTAAGCCGCTTTTTGTTTTTATTGGAAGGCTAGTAGGAGAAAAAGCTGCCGATGTTTTGCCAGCTGCGCTCCATACAGCCGTTGGGGCCTATGGTGCAAAAGCTTCGTACATGATTTTAGGAAGTGGCGACCCTGCAGTAGAAGCCGGTTTAACAAACCTAGCGTATACAAATAAAAATATTAAAGTTAGCTTAGGATACAATGAATCTTTGAGTCATCAGCTCTATGCTGCCGCCGATTTTTTACTCATGCCTTCAAGGGTAGAACCTTGTGGTTTAAATCAACTCTATGCCATGCGTTATGGAACGGTACCCATGGTGCGCAGTACAGGTGGACTATTAGATACGGTTGTAGATATGGGAGATGCAGATGGGTATGGTATTAGGTTTACGCATGCCAATGAAACGGATATTGTAGATTCTATTGGACGAGCGATTGAAGTTTTTGAAAATAAAACACATTTGTTGTGGATGCGTGAGCGCATGATGCAAATCAATCATAGTTGGGAACAAACTGTGCAGTCCTATACGAATGTATACAAGTCATTATAAAATTTTATGCTAAAAAAATAAGCGTATGAGTACGATTTCAAAATCTGTGTTAGCCGTTATTTTAGGTGGCGGTGCTGGGTCTCGATTATTCCCTTTAACAGTGAGTAGATCCAAGCCTGCAGTACCTATTGCTGGAAAGTACCGACTTGTAGATATCCCTATTAGTAACTGTATCAATAGCCATATCAACCGCATGTTTGTGTTAACGCAGTTTAACTCTGCTTCGCTTAATAAGCATATCAAAAACACCTATCACTTTAGTGCTTTTAGTAGTGGCTTTGTTGACATTTTAGCCGCCGAGCAAACCCCCGATAATCCAGGATGGTTTCAGGGCACTGCCGACGCTGTTCGTCAATCTCTACGTCATATTTCTAATTTAGATTTCGATTACATTTTAATTTTAAGTGGTGATCAACTCTATCAAATGGACTTTAGTGAAATGTGGCAGGCGCACATTGAAAAAGGTGCTGATATTTCAATTGCTACGATTCCAGTAGATAGTAGAGACGCACCCGAGTTTGGTATTTTAAAAACCAACGATGAAAATTTAATTACTTCTTTTATAGAAAAACCTGCTCCGGATTTGTTGCCTAATTGGACAAGTGATACTGGTGCTGTTATGCAGGCCGCCGGAAAAAATTATTTGGCGTCTATGGGTATTTATATTTTTAGTAAAAAAGCACTTTATCATTTACTCAATGAAGTGTATCCCAATGCCACCGATTTTGGAAAAGAAATTATGCCGCAGGCAATTGATTCTTACAAAGTAGTAAGTTTTCAGTACGATGGCTACTGGACCGATATTGGAAATATTTATTCATTTTTTGAAGCAAATATTGGCCTAACCGATGATGTGCCACAATTTAATTTATTTGACAATGCTAAAACGGTATATAGCCGTGCGCGCATGTTGCCACCAGCAAAAATTAGTGGCACCAGACTAAATAAAAGCATCATTGCAGAAGGTTCCATCATTATAGCGGATGTTATTGAACAATCGGTGGTGGGTATTAGGGCCCGAATTGGAACTGGTACCACCGTTACCAACGCATATATAATGGGTAATGATTATTACGAAACCCTCGAGCAAATACATGAAAATGCAGCTGCTGGAAAGCCCCTGATAGGGATTGGTCAGCGCTGTGTTATAGAATGTGCCATTATTGACAAAAACTGCCGTATAGGTAACGATGTAATCATAAAAGGAGGGAAGCACCTCGCCAACACCGATCATCCTTTGTACGCGGTAAAAGACGGCATTGTGGTGGTTAAAAAAATGGCCATTTTACCCGACGGTTTTGTGGTTGAGTAGGTGTTTGGATAGGTTTTTTGCCTATTTTAGTGGATATGTATTTTTTACACATTGCTAAATACGATTGCTATGTCAAATTCATCCGCTAGCCCAGCGCCCTTAGCGGGCGTTAAACCCAAACCAAGGTTGTCCCTAGGTCAAATCTTTTTCATGAGTTTTGGTTTTTTGGGTATTCAATTTGGTTTTGCTTTACAAAATGGAAACGCTAGCCGAATACTTCGTTCATTTGGTGCCGACGTGGATCAGCTACCTGCGTTTTGGATAGTAGCACCACTTATGGGTATGCTTGTACAACCTCTTATTGGTCACTATAGTGACAGAACTTGGAACCGAATTGGAAGAAGGAAACCTTATTTTTTAGTAGGGGCATTACTTTCATCTCTCGCACTTTTATTTTTACCCAATGCAGGTGCCGTTGCATCTGTTATCCCTGCACTTTGGATTGGTGCAGGTATTGTAATGATCATGGATGCATCTTTTAATGTTGCCATGGAACCGTTTAGAGCGCTTGTTGCCGACAATTTACCGGATGCGCAAAGCACAAGCGGGTTTGCAGTACAAACATTTTTAATTGGCGTTGGCGCTGTTGCAGGGTCTGAACTTCCTGGATGGTTGGCAAAACTTGGGTTCTCACAAGAAGCAGGGCCAACAGGAGTTGCAGATAATATTAAATATGCATTTTACATTGGAGCTGCTGTATTTATCATCGCTATTTTGGTAACCGTATTTTTTTCTAAAGAATATGCCCCTGCGGAGTATGAATCTTACCATGGCGTTCAAACAGAGGAAACAAAAAAAGCAGGCTTGTCTGAAATTTTAGTTGATTTCAAAAAAATGCCACGCACCATGAAGCAGTTAGGACTAGTTCAATTTTTTTCATGGTTTGCACTTTTTAGTATGTGGGTATTTACAACCGATGCGGTTGCTACACACGTGTATAAATTATCTGGCGACGATGTATTATCTGTGGCATACAACGAAGCTGGTAATAAAGTAGGCTCTGCGTTTGGCACTTATAATTTAGTAGCTGCTATTTACGCTTTATTCTTGCCGGTGGTTGCTAAATTTTTAGGACGAAAGGGTACACACGCATTTTCATTGTTTGCTGGAGGTATTGGCCTTGTATCCATTTATTTTATTACCGATCCGGCTATGCTTACCTATTCGATGATTGGGGTAGGTCTTGCGTGGGCTAGTATTTTAGCTATGCCGTATGTAATTTTATCGGGCTCTATTCCTGCTGGAAAGCTTGGCATTTACATGGGTATTTTTAATTTCTTTATCACACTTCCTCAAATTATAAATGGTATTTGTGGTGGTTGGATTGTGAAGCATATTTATGGTGGACAACCTATTTATGCCATTGTATTGGCTGGGTTTTTAATGCTTTGCGCATCGGTGAGTGTCCTATTTGTGTATGATCCAGGTGCATCAAAACTCGCCAGTAAATAATTTAATTGAATTTTGAAAACAATAAACATGAAAAAAATAATTTCTTTTTTATTCCTTCTTTGCAGTGTAAGTTTTGCATTTGCGCAAGCGGTAACCATGTATCCTACCAACTGGTTTGTTGGCATGAAACTAAATAAAGTGCAGGTGCTTTTAAGAAGCGATGACCCTAATTTTTCTAAAGCAGCATTTAGTGTTAAATATCCGGGCGTAACGCTTACCAAAACACACTCTTTTACAAATGGTAAATATGTAGCACTTGATGTAACCATCGCGCCAACAGCAAAAGCAGGCACCGTAAAAATTAGTGCAACCAGTGCTGGTAAGGTAAGCGTGTATGACTGGGCTTTGTTAAATAGACGTGAAGGCAATGGCACTAAATTTGCACAAGGTGTGCGTAGTGAAGATGCTATTTATTTAATCATGCCAGACCGTTTTAGCAATGCAGATAAAACCAATGATGCCTTTAAAGACATGCGTGATAGTGTTGCGAATGCAAGTGATATTTTACTTCGTCATGGAGGTGATTTGAAAGGTGTAGAAAATCACTTGAATTATATTAAGGAGCTTGGTATGACCTCTATATGGATGTGCCCAGTTATTGAAAATGATATGCCGCAAAATAAAGAAGCAGCAGGTTGGATGAGCGGTTATCATGGATACTGGTTTACCGATCATTACAAAATTGATAAACGTTTTGGTGGTAATGAAGCCTATAAGTCGTTGTCAGATGCGATGCATAAAAACGGATTAAAATTAATTCAGGACGCCGTGTACAATCATGTGGGCGATTTTCATTGGATGCAACATGACGCGCCTGCACTAGATTGGATCAATCAATGGAATAGCTACACCGGAAGTACACACCGTGAAGAAACCATTTATTCAAACAATGGAAGTGCTATCGATAAAAAGAAAATGTTAGATGGTTGGTTTGTGCCACATTTGCCAGATGTTAATCAGCGCAATCCATATGTTGCTAATTATTTAATTCAGCATGCTATTTGGACCACCGAAACTTTTGGTGTAGATGGTTGGAGAGTGGATACTTATAAATATTGCGACGAAGCGTTTATGAACCGCGTAAACGATGCATTAATGCTTGAATATCCTAGGCTAACCATTTTTGGCGAAACCGTTTCAAGGTCTGTAACAGGCACTGCGTATTTTACGCGCAATACCATGGATGTGCCATTCAAACACAACGTAGAAGGTGTAACAGATTTCCCAGTGTATTATGCGTTGTTAGATGCCGTAAATCAACCATTTAGTTGGGATAATGGTTTATCTAAACTATATGTGACTTTGTCGCAGGATATTTTGTACAAAAACCCGCTTAACAATTGCATCTTTTTAGACAATCATGACAACAACCGTTTTTTATCGATGGTTGGTGAAGACTACAATAAATTTAAAATGGGTATAGGTATGCTGTATACCACACGCGGTATTCCACAGCTTTATTATGGCACAGAAATTTTAATGAAAAATTTCATGAACCCAAGTGATGCTATGGTACGTTTAAATTTTCCGGGTGGATTTCCGGGCGATGCAGTAAATAAATTTGAAGCGGCTGGTAGAAACACAAAAGAAAATGACGCTTTTAATTTTGTAAAAGCAGTGGCTAATTTCAGAAAAGGATCGCCTGCACTTACAAAAGGCAGCACTACTATGTTTGTTCCTAAAGATGGCTATTTTGTTTATTTCAGAAAGGCAGACAACCAAACTATTATGTGTGTGGTGAATAGTAATGATAAAGCACAAGACGTTCAGTTTTCTGATTATGCCGAATTAACAAATGCTTTTAAGGGCGGAAAAGAAGTGGTAACGGGATATCAGGTAGGTACTAAGTTTTCTATTCCTGCAAAGCAAATGTGGATTATTGAATTAAGTAAATAAAGGTTGTACCTTACACCAAACATCTACATTGGCAACTGAAAATTCTTTACAGCAAACATCAGCATCTGTTTGGGAATACTCTTTATTTTCAGAGGCGGATGTGCGCAATTTTCAGTCAGGTACACATTATCAGCTGTATCAATTGTTTGGCAATAAGCAATTACAGGTTCATGATGTTGCGGGCACTTACTTTGCAGTATGGGCGCCCAGTGCTACCGCTGTTTTTGTAACGGGTAATTTTAATGGATGGAATCTAGCATCACATCCGCTGCATGTTAGACCAGATTCATCAGGTATCTGGGAAGGTTTTATTCCGGGTGTAGAAGCGAGGGAGCTCTACAAATATCATATTCATGGTTTTGAAGGGGCGAGGCTTAACAAGGCAGATCCTTTTGCACACTACGCCGAAAAACGGCCGGCTACTGCGTCTATTACATGGCAAACAGGTTACCATTGGTCTGATCAACATTGGATGCAGCAACGTAAAAACAAGAATGCATTAGACGCACCTATTTCGGTGTATGAAATGCACTTGGCAAGTTGGATGCGTCCTTTTCCTTCCGATGAAGGAAGTTATAATACCTATGCACAAATAGCGGAAAGGCTTATTCCATATGTGTTAGAAATGGGATTTACTCATATCGAACTTATGCCTGTTATGGAACACCCGTTTGATGGCAGTTGGGGTTATCAGGGCACAGGATTTTTTGCACCCACTTCCAGATTTGGTAATCCGCAAGATTTTGCTGCATTTGTAAATGATTTTCATAACGCTGGCATCGGGGTTATTTTAGACTGGGTGCCATCACATTTTCCGTATGATGATCATGGGCTTTATTTATTTGATGGCTCACATACCTATGAGTATGCCGATATGCGCAAAGGTTTTCATCCCGATTGGAACTCTTATATTTTTAATTACAAACGTGGTGAAGTAAAATCTTTTTTAATTAGTAGCGCGCGTTTTTGGATTGACAAATTTCATATTGATGGGTTGAGGGTAGATGCGGTGAGTTCTATGCTTCGTTTAGATTATAGTAGAAAAAAAGGAGAGTGGGAACCCAATGAACTGGGAGGTGATGGTAATTTAGAAGCCGTTGCTTTTATCAAAGATTTAAACGAAACACTGTATCGTGATTTTCCAGATATTCAAACCATTGCTGAAGAAGCTACAGATTGGCCGGGTATTAGTAAGCCCACATCTATGGATGGGCTTGGATTTGGTATGAAATGGATGATGGGATGGATGCATGACACCCTCGATTATTTTAAAGCAGATCCGCTGATGCGCTCTGGGCTGCAGGATAAATTTTCTTTTAGTATGATGTACTACTATGACGAAAATTTTATGTTGCCTTTAAGTCATGATGAAGTGGTGCATGGCAAGAGCCCCATGATATATAAAATGCCTGGCGACGAGTGGCAAAAGTTCGCCAATTTAAGACTGCTATACACCTATATGTATATGCATCCTGGCGCCAAGCTTTTGTTTATGGGTAATGAGTTTGCAGCCACTACCGAGTGGGATTATAAATCAGAACTTCCTTGGCATTTGTTAGCACATCCAAGTCATGGCGGTATGAAATATTGTGTACAAAAACTAAATGAGTTGTATACCTCGCACCCAGCTTTACATGAACTACAATTTGATCCTGCTGGTTTTGAATGGATAGATTTGCAGCACAGATCTGAATCTGTAATGGCATTTAAACGTAAAGGAAAAAATCCTGAAGGGGATATTGTAGTGATCATTAATGCTACGCCAGTTGTACGACATGATTGGAAAATAAGTGTGCAAGGGAAACCATTGTGGAAGGAAATATTTAATAGTGATCATCAAGACTTTTGGGGAACGGGTGTAGTCTACAACCCTTCTATACCATGTGTTTGCGTAGATCCGCAAAATAACTGGTATGAACTTACCGTACAACTGCCTGCACTCAGTGCGGTTGTGTTACAATAATTTATTTAATCTACTACGGGTAGTTGCAAACAAAAGGTAGTGCCCTTTCCGAGCTCTGTGCGCTTTATAAATAATTTACCGTGATGATAGGTTTCCATAATTCTTTTGCTGAGCGGAAGTCCAAGTCCCCATCCACGTTTTTTAGTAGTAAAGCCGGGTTCAAATATTTGACCAGCTGTTTCACTATCCATGCCTTTTCCTGTATCCGTTATTGTAATAATCACTTGTTTATTTTGTACCAGTGCCACAATAGAAATTGTTCCAGCGCCATCCGTTGCATCAAGCGCATTTTTAATGAGGTTTTCCAATACCCAATCAAATAGAGGAGCCGACAACATTACAAAAACTGCAGGTGGTAAACTACATTCCATAACAACCTGCTTACTGGATCTAAGTTTCATGTAGGCAACCATGCGCTCAATTTCTGTAAATGGATTGCTGCGCGTTAGTTGCGGTTTGCTGCCTATTTTTCCAAAACGATCTGATATAAGTTCTAGTCTTTCAATGTCTTTTTCTATTTCAAAAACAATGGGATCCTTGGTTTCTTTTTCTTTTAATAAAGCAATCCAACCCTGAAGGCTAGAAACCGGTGTGCCCAGTTGGTGTGCTGTTTCTTTGGCCATGCCTAGCCATAATTTATCCTGCTCATTTTTATACCTGGTACGAACGGCTGTTACGGCAATAAATACAAATAACGCAACTATAAAGAGTTGGATATACGGATACCATTCTACTTCCTTTAAGAGTTTACTAGGGCCATAGTAGTAGTGGTTGGCCGTGTACGGCGAATCAGATACAACTACAACAATAGGTGTTTTACTAAACTTTTTAAAGTCTTCTAGTTTTTTTGATAGGTACAAACTATCCGATGCAATACTTGCTGTATCGAGGTTTAGTGCATTGCCAGTAGGGACGCCTTTTTCATTGGTTTCAATAATGGGGATGTCTTCGTTGTCTGCACTAATTTGTGTGGCAAGATTTAAATTGCTGCTGTCTTTGCTATTTAAAATGGTTTGTTGTGCTTCTATCCATTCGCGCACATATTTTGTTTCGGTGTTGGCAATTTTACCAGCCACATATGTCGAATAAAATATGGTAGCGCATACAAATAGTATGGCAATAAAAGCGAGTAAGCCTGACCACCTAAATTTTTTCATGGTCAATTAAAACAAGCCACCTTTTTTTAGGCTTGTTACCCCTTCTCCAATTTTAAATCCGTTGTTGTAAATTTCAATTTTGTAATTCCCCATTTGAAAAGCAGCCGTTTGTTTCCAGTCAAAACTTACTTGACTTGCTTTCCCTTGCTCATAATTCACGCTCACTTTGCTCGTGTATGATTTGTTGCCTTCTTCTCTGGTATTAAAAGAAGCGCCTTCTGAAATTGATTTACCATCAGGTCCAGTAACACATACATAAATATCTTTGGTGCCAGATGCTGCAATTCTGTTTGGGTCTAGTGTAAATGAGATACGAATAAGATCAGCGCGTTTTGCAGAAGTAGTTGCTTTTGCTGCGCCATTGTTTTTTAAGTTGAGCGCTGCGATACCAATATTTGATGCGTGTAGGGTAGAAGCTACATCTACTTTTTCATCAAGTTCTTTTTTAGTAGCAGATAAATTTTGCTCTAAATTTTGTTTGTCGTTGGTAAGTTGAGACTTTTCAGTATTTAACTGTTCGTTGGCTACTGTAAGTTGTTTGTTTTCACCTTTTAGTTTTTCGATTTCAGCAAACAAGCCCTCTACTTTACCGTTTAATTCAAGTATCATTTGGCGTGCTAAAGATAAATCGGCGTCAGATGCTTTTTTATTTTTAATGATAGCACTGATATTTGATTTTAGTTGCTGAATTTCATTGCCTCTGTCTGCAAGCGCACCTTGTAGTTGACTATTATTAAGTGTTAATGAATCGGCTTTAGCGGCTACTATATCGTAAGCTTCTTGGATGGCGCCTCTGCTGCTATCCACAAACTGGATTTTAGTTTCCATCAGGGTAACGGTGTCTTGGTGCTGGTTATTACTGTATAAAAAGTACGCCCAGCTACCTACTAGGGCTATCACTAAAAAAAGAATAATTCCTTTATTGTTACTATTGTTTCCGTTACTTGTAGACATATGTATTTGTTTTGCTGCAAATTAAATAAAATCGCTTGAAACCAGCTTAGTTTTAGCATTTTGATACAATTTTCTAGCATCTTTGCAGTATGTCTGCCGAAAAAATCATTGCTGATTGGAAAAAAGGGAACTTCAAGCCTATTTATTGGCTAGAAGGGGACGAGCCTTTTTTTATAGACCAAGTGGTGTACTACGCGGAGCATAAAATTTTGCCAGAAGCAGAAGCTAGTTTCAATTTGTCTATTTTTTATGGCAAAGACGCTGATTGGTCGTCTGTGGTGAATGCTTGTATGCGTTATCCCATGTTTGCCGAAAAGCAAGTGGTTATTTTAAAAGAAGCGCAGCAAATGCGTGACATCGAAAAATTAGAATCCTACATTGACAATCCGCTAGCGTCAACCATTTTTGTAGTGAGCTACAAAGAAAAAAAAGTAGATGGTCGTTCTAAATTAGCCAAAACTTTAAAGTCAAAAGGAGAGATGCTATCTACAAAAAAAATGTATGATAGTCAACTTCCTGAATGGGTGAATCAAATGGTGGCTTCACATAAATTAACCATTGCGCCAAAAGCACTGCATTTACTCGTGGATCATATTGGTAATGATTTGAGTAGACTTCAAAATGAAGTTGAAAAATTAGCCGTGAATTTAGCGGGTCGAAAAAATATTACAGAAGACGATATCGAAAAATACATTGGGGTAAGTAAAGATTTTAATGTGTTTGAATTTCAAGATGCGCTAGGTAAAAGAGACCTTGCAAAAACCATCCGAATCATTCATTATTTTGAGGCGAACCCGAAGGCCGCGCCTATACAAATGATACTGCCTGCGCTTTATAATTATTTTAGTAAAGTATTTATGCTTTATAGCTTACCAAGTATTACCGAACAGTCTGCTGCGGCTGCACTTGGGGTAAATCCGTTTTTTGTAAAAGAGTATATTGCTACTGCCCGCCGCTACGATTATGAGGGTATCGAAAAAGTATTGTTACTGCTGCATCTATACAATTTAAGAAGTATTGGTGTACATGATGCTGGCACTTCTGATGCGGGATTGCTAAAGGAATTGGCCGTAAAAATGATTGCTTAGCTTACGGCTTTAAATAGCGGCTTGTAATAATGTAGCAGCTTTGTTTTTGTCTTGTAAAAGCTGCGCTTTTAAACCTTCCAATCCTTCAAATTTTACTTCTCCTCTTAAATAATAATAGAGTTCTACTTTTACTTGTGCGCCATAAATGTCGGCGTCAAAATCAAAAATATTTACTTCTACCACTCTTTTTTTACCGTCAATGGTGGGTCTAACGCCAATATTCATCATGCCATCATATACCTGGTTTGCATCATTGATCGAAACGCGAACCGCATATACACCATCACTTGGGATGAGTTTTTCTTCGGATGCAATATGTAAATTGGCTGTTGGGTAACCAATGGTTCGGCCTAATTTATTGCCTTCTACCACAAGGCCGTCAAAAAAATACGGATGGCCTAAAAATGTATTGGCAGTTTCAATATCATGCGCTGCAATAGATGCTCTAATTTTTGTAGAACTCACTACCGACTCTTGTAATACCTGTTCCGATATTTCATTGACCACAAATCCATGTGCTTTGCCCACCTCTTCCAATAAATTAAAATCACCAATTCTTCCTTTTCCAAAACGGTGATCATATCCTATAACAACCGTATGTGGTTTAAAATAAGCGACAATAAAATCTGTGATATACGCTTCGGCACTTAGGTTAGAAAAATGATGGTCAAAAGGCACCACTACCAAATGGTCGATACCAGCTTTTTCCAATAAGCTTATTTTTTCTTGCAGTGTGGTGAGTAGTTTAACGTCGCCAGGTACCGAAGAAACGATTTTGCGTGGATGGGGGTGAAAAGTGATAATTACTGTTTCGCCATGCAACGCTGCAGCCGTTTCCTTAAGCTGTTGTATGATCTTTTGATGTCCCTTGTGCACCCCATCAAAAGTGCCAATAGTAAGCACTGCATTTCTAAAAGCAGGGAGAGAGGGGGCTAGTTCGTAGTGGACTTTCATAATAAGCGGCAAAAATAAGCGGAAAATCCAATCTTAAGTCATTTGCGGCCATACTCTTTCTGTCTTTTGCTTACCTTTGTAAGCGTTACCGGTTTTGTTCATATTTATTATATACCAATGTCTTTATACGCTAAACGAGGTGTTTCGGCTCAGAAGGAAGAAGTGCATGCTGCCATTCAAAAGCTAGATCAAGGGTTGTACCCACATGCTTTTTGTAAAATGTATCCCGACTATTTAATGGGCGACGACGCTTTTGTGAATATTATGCACGCAGATGGTGCTGGTACCAAAAGTATTTTAGCGTATTTATATTGGAAAGAAACCGGTGATGTTTCTGTATGGGAAGGTATTGCTATTGACGCTGTTGCTATGAATTTGGATGATTTGCTTTGTGTGGGCGTAACGGATAATATTTTGTTTTCGTCAACCATAGATAGAAATAAAAAAGTAATTCCGGGTAGTGTTTTAGAGTCGGTGATAAACGGCACGCAATCTTTTTTTGATACACTTGCTAGTTATGGCGTTACTGTTCATTACTTAGGTGGCGAAACTGCCGATGTGGGTGATGTGGTAAGAACGATTGCTGTAAACGGAACGATGCAAAGTAGATGGCCAAAATCAAAACTCATTACAAACCAAAACATTGCTGCTGGTGATGTGATTGTTGGTTTTGCAAGTTCGGGTATGGCGTCTTATGAAAAAGAATATAATAGTGGACTTGGCAGCAATGGTTTGACAAGTGCAAGACATGATGTGCTTAGTAATTATTATGCCGACAAATATCCAGAAACATTTGAGCCAACACTTGATAAAGACGTAGTTTACTTAGGTAAAAATAAAATGACGGATACCCTTGCTATAGAAGGCTTTGCTGAGCCTATTTCGATTGGCAAATTATTGTTAAGTCCTACTAGAACCTATGCGCCACTTGTAAAAAAGATATTAGACACGCATTTTGCTGATATCCATGGCATAATTCATTGCAGTGGTGGTGGACAAACCAAGTGCATGAAATATTTGCCAACCACTTTAAAAATTATCAAAGATAATTTGTTTACACCGCCGCCTATTTTTAATTTGATTCAGGAAAATGCGGGTTCAGATAATAAAGAAATGTATCAGGTGTTTAACATGGGCCACCGATTAGAAATCTTTACCAATCAACAAACAGCTGAAGCGCTCATTGCTACCGCTGCCGAATTTAATATTGAAGCACAAATTGTGGGTCGTGTAGAAGCGGCACAAAAATCAAGTTTACACTTACATACCTCAACAGGCATTATCGATTTTGAATATTAAAATATTTTTATGTCAGAAACAGTCGTATCCATACAGCAGGCTAAAATTTATCAAGGTAATAATTTGATATTGGATGATGTAAATTTTACCGTACAAAAAGGTGAGTTTGTTTACCTGGTTGGAAAAACAGGAACTGGTAAAAGCAGTTTGTTAAAAACGCTTTATGGTGAACTGGCTTTACAGTATGGAACTGGCTCTGTGGTTGGGTTTGACTTAAAAGGTATGGACTGGGAAAAAGTTCCATTTTTACGCCGAAATTTAGGCGTTGTATTTCAAGATTTTCAACTCTTAACGGATCGTAACGTCCATGAAAATTTGCGCTTTGTACTCCAGGCAACTGGCTGGCAGGATGAGCGTTTGATAGAAGAAAAAATTAATGATGTATTAGATAAGGTAGGCCTCAAAAGCAAAGGATTTAAAATGCCTTTTGAAATGAGTGGTGGCGAGCAGCAGCGTGTAGACATTGCGAGAGCGCTTCTTAATTCGCCTAAATTAATTTTAGCGGATGAGCCTACGGGTAATCTAGATCCTGAAACCAGTGATGAGATCATGCAACTACTTATACATATCGCAAAAGACTATGGAACAGCTGTTATTATGGCTACCCACGATTTTATTGTGATTAACAGATATCCTTCTCGTATCTTAAAAACAGAGGGTGGCAAAGTGCTTGATAGTGGCTCGTTGTAATTGAACCGGTTTTGCGCATAGATTAACCCCAAATAATGGTGATGCATTCTTTTGCCAAAACTTCGTTCGTTTTTTTGGTACCAATCAATTTTTTTCTGGTTTCAATTTCCTCTTCCGAAAAAGGATGATGGTATAGCTGAATAATGATTTCTTGAAATGCATTAGCAGAAGCTCCCTGGTGATAGCAGGCGCCTAAACTGCTACTTGTTGTTTTACTATTTGTTAAGCAGTGTCTTCCTTTTTTTATACCTTCCAAAAGCGCTTCATCGGGGCCTAATTTTATAAAAGATGGTTGTATAATAATTTGCGCTTTTTCAATCATGTCCTGAAGTTCGGAACTTGATGGGTTGGCAACAATACAAGTATGTGGCTGCATGTGAGCTAGCTCAGTTAACGACGGTGCGGGGTCATTCCCGGTAATTACAAAAGGCACTTTTAAGTTGTGAAATACATGCGTTAACAACCAGCGTGCTGTTTTGTGGGTTGCAGCGTCAGATAGATTGCCCTGAAAAAGACAATAATTTCCAAGTCCGGTTTTGGAAGTAATGCTATTGCTGCTTGATGAAAAAGGCGCTACAATTTGAATGTCACCTCCTAAAAATGTGTCATCAAGTGTTTTTTTGTCTGCACTTGATGTTACAATCCATGAAACCTGTTGATTTATTTTTTTGAGTATTCTTTTGGAAAGTACCGCCTCTCTTTGGTAAAATAGTTTTTTAAGTGGCGCTATGCTCCGCTCTTGGAGGTATCTGAAATATGTTGGTGCATAGGTGAGTAGTCTCACCCAAATTTTTCTGGAGGTTAGTATTTTAGATAATGCAAGTCCGCTAGGTCCTATGCCTTCAATTAAGATGGGGTAGTTATTGCTTGCCAAATCATTTTCCAGCTGGTCGTTTTGGTATTTGGCTGTCGCGTAAGGTGCCGAAAATGAAAAATTTCGATGTCCTTGATTGATAGGATAGGTGTTAATAGAACTGCAAATTTTTGAGAGTTGAGCACCGGAGGCGCCCAAAATACCTGCGTCTACATTCGAGCCCTGCTCACTAAAAGTATACAGGTGCACATTGATGCCCGCCGCAAATAATGCCTCCAAAAGCCAGAAGGTTTGCTGTGCATCACCAAGGCTTTTTGGGCTTGGGATTTGTCCTGATATAACGTTAAGGCTTCTTTGCATGGGGGTATATAGTCAACAACAAGCACTGCCTGTGATTGTTCACCAAATGGGAGAAAACAGGGCTATTTGTATTGACAAATGGTTGTTATTACGTGCTTAATTTCAACTTATTTTTCCACGAAACTTACTTCGTTTTTTATTCTATCAATAGCTTGTAATTACTTGAATTAGAGATATTTGTAACTATCTTATTGCTAATTAAATATATCTACATTTAACTTCTCCACGTCTTATTAACAACGCTACAATTTTTACTATAATTTCTACCCGTTTTAATGTAAGTTCGCGGGTATTAAAAGAATAGAAAAGTGAGATTAAAATCGTTAGAAATCAAAGGATTCAAAAGTTTTGCTGATAAAACAGTGGTAACATTTGACGAGGGGATCACTGGGATTATTGGGCCCAATGGTTGTGGTAAAAGTAATATTATCGATAGCATTAGATGGGTTATTGGTGAGCAAAAAATATCGGCGCTAAGAAGTGAAAATTTAGACGCGCTCGTTTTTAACGGTAGCAAAACAAGAAGTGCGAGTGGACTTGCCGAAGTGAGTTTGACTTTTGAAAACACAAAAAATTTACTCCCTACCGAGTTTAGTACCGTAACCGTTACCCGCAGGTTTTATAAAAATGGAGAGAGTGAGTACCGCCTAAACGATGTAAGCTGTAGGTTAAAAGACATCCACAATTTATTTTTGGATACGGGTGTGAGTACCGATAGTTATGCTATTATCGAACTAGGTATGGTGGATGACATCATCAAGGATAAAGAAAACAGCCGTCGAAGAATGCTAGAGCAAGCGGCTGGTATCACCATCTACAAAACCAGAAAAAAAGAAGCTAAAAATAAATTAGACGCCACCGAGCAGGATTTAGCGCGTATCGAAGATTTGTTGTTTGAAATCAACAACCAATTAAAGACCCTCGAAAATCAGGCTAAAAAAGCGGAAAAATATTTTGAAATCAAAGGTGAGTTTAGAGAAGTTTCTATCGAGCTTGCTAAAGCTGCGCTCGAAGGCTTTAACATCACCTACAAAGAACTGAACGAACAGCAAGACCTTGAGGTTAACAAGCGCGTTCAATTAGAAGCAGAGATTGCTGTTGAAGAAGCGGCACTCGAGCAGGAGAAAGTAGGCTTTATCGAAAAAGAGCGTGCCCTTCAAAGCATGCAGCAGTCTTTTAACGACTTACTCCAAAATTTGCGTGGTAAAGAAAACGATAAAAACCTAGCTACTCAAAAACTACATTACCTCAAAGAAAAAGAAACCAATTTAAAAGAGTTTTTAGACAAGGCTACAGGCCAAGTAAAAACCATTGGTGATTCTATCGAATACACACAAATTCAGGTTGGTGAAGAAGAAGCAAAATTAGCGGAGTTACAAGACGCCGTAGAAAATGCAAAACTTGATATCGAAAATAAGCGCCGCAATTTTGATGAGCGCAGATCAGGAGTAGACGCTTTAAGAAGCGAGTTCCAACAAATTCAACGAGGACAGTTTGATGCCGAAAAAAAGGTAGCAGTAGCTGATACTTCTATTCAAAACTTACAACGTGCACAAACGCAGTTAACAGATGAGCAGTCTCAACGTGCGCAGCAGCTTGTACAGTTACAAGAAGCCTTGGTTGAAAAAGAAGACAGCTTGGTGGACAAGCGTAACGTGTTAGCGGATTTACAAGCGCACCAAGAAAAAACAAAGTCTAGTATTTTTGAAACGCAGCAGGCGCTAGAAGTACTTCGTTCTGAGCTAGCAGAAGAGAGCAGAAAATTAGACGCTAAGCGTAACGAATATAATTTATTAAAAAGTTTAATGGACTCGATGGAAGGTTATCCGGAGAGCATTAAATTCTTGCACAACAATCTAGATTGGAACCATTCGGCACCGATACTTTCTGACATCATTTATGTAAAGGAAGAATATAGAGCAGCTGTTGAAAACGTATTGGAGCCTTATCTAAACTATTATGTTGTAAATAATTTACAAGAAGGTTTACAAGCGGTTCATTTACTAGACGCCAACCAAAAAGGTAAAGCCAACTTTTTTATGTTGGATAAATTTGCCGATTTTAGATCAGATAGTTCACAACCCGCTGGCACATTTGCTGCACTAGATGTAGTAGAAGTGGACGGGCAATATAAAAAATTAGCACAGTACCTTTTATCCAATGTTTACATTGCCGAAAACGAAGAAGCGATAAACAATAGCAATGGCGCCATCGTACTTGAAAAAACGGGTAAATTTGTAAAAGGTAAATACACATTAACCGGTGGTAGTGTTGGTTTATTTGAAGGTAAAAAAATTGGCCGTGCTAAAAACTTAGAAAAATTAGCAGAAGATATTACCGATCAGGAGTCTGTAGTTAATTTATTAAAATCAGATATCCAGTTTAAGCACAATGAAGTAATTGCTTTTAATGATCAATTAAAAGAAGGTAATATCAAGCAAACGGAGTCTGAAATTAACCAGCTAACCAACGAAGTTTTTGCTGCTAAAAACAGAATTGAAAATTTACAAGCTGCTAGTTTAACTGCTACTGACCGCCTTGCAGATATTGAAGCGCGTTTAGGAGATGAGCATGATGCCATTTCAGAAACCCGTGCTGCCCTTCATGAACTTAATGATCGTTTGCAGGCTACTGCAGCGCAAGTAAGCCTTGTAGAGCAGGATTATCAATTAGCTGAACAAGCATACAATGAAGCTTCTGCTGCATACAACGAAACAACCATTACGTTTACGCGTCAACAAAGTAAGATCACCACACTCAAACAGGAATTACTATTCAAAGAAAACCAGTTGAGTGAACTTATTGCGCAAATCGATTCTAATACTTCACAATTATCTGAAGCGTCTACCGATATCGAAGAAGGAGCTGCTGCACTTGCTGCTTCTGAATCTCTATTAGTGGAGCTCATGCAACAAAAAGAAGTAGAGGAGCAAAAATTAAATGAAGCAGATCAGGCTTACTATAACTTAAGAAACGCACTTCAAGAAAAAGAAAGTGAGCTCCGTTTAAAGTCTAAGAGTAAGGAAATGATTGATCATTTAGTAACAGAAATCAAAGACAAACTCAACAACTTAAAACTACAATTAGCGGGCATGAAAGAACGCTTAAGTGTAGAATTTAAAGTTGAACTTGATGATATTTTAGATCAGCCACGTACTTCCGAAACGCCACTCGAAGAGCTCCAAAGTACTTCGGAGCGCATGCGTAAGCGCCTCGAAAACATGGGAGAAGTAAACCCAACTGCTATTGAGGCCTACACAGAAATGCGCAAGCGTTATGATTTTATTTTAGAGCAAAAAAATGACCTTGTTTCTGCTAAAGAATCTTTACTTCAAACCATTCAGGAAGTGGAAGCAACTGCTAACCAACAATTCCTTGAAACCTTCAATAAAGTAAGAGAAAACTTCCAAAAAGTATTTAAAGCTTTATTTACCGAAGAAGATACTGCCGACATGGTACTTGTGGATCCAACCAACCTAGCTGATACGGGTATTGATATTGTGGCTAAACCTAAGGGTAAACGTCCTTCATCTATTACACAGCTTAGTGGAGGAGAAAAAACATTAACGGCCACTGCATTACTATTTGCTATCTATTTAATTAAGCCTGCACCATTCTGTATTTTGGATGAGGTGGATGCGCCATTAGATGATGCCAACGTAGGTAAGTTTACACAGATGATTAAGAAATTTAGCGACAATTCACAGTTTATTATTGTAACACACAATAAGCAAACCATGGGTGCGGTAGATGTTATTTATGGTGTAACGATGCAAGAGCCTGGTGTAAGTAAACTTGTCCCTGTAGACTTTAGAAGCCTCACTAATTAAATAGGTTGTTAAGGTCGGTTTTCATACTCTACTTAATTTGTTTTGGGTGTTATATTTTATTTACACGCCAGCCAGATTATTTTGATGGAGAAAAAGCGCCCGCAACTATCCAAAATGTATACGATTCGGTAGTTCAACAAACCATTCCAGCTGCAGTATATCAAGCAGGAGGGAACTGGCACCACACCGATGCGCGATATTTTTTGAGGCCTATTAAATTGGGACAAAAAGTAACCGTGATTTACGAAACAGCAACGCCTGAAACGGCTGCTGTATATACCTTTTGGGGTTATTGGATTGGATGGGGTGAACTCTTATTTTCTGTAATCGTGTATGTGCTACTACTTCAAGTTGCGTATGCGGTTACTACCAATCCTAATCCTGAGTCATTTCAAGAACAGCTCAGTTACAAGCCAGAAAATAAACGCAAATACAACGACTAAATTTATTTTATGAATCCGCTCGCTTCTAGCTTTTTACAACTGGTTACCATTATGGATGAATTAAGGGAGCAGTGCCCTTGGGATAAAAAGCAAACCATTGATACGCTCCGCTCCATGACCATCGAGGAAACCTATGAGCTAGCCGATGCTATTACGAGTAAAGATTGGAATGGTATCAGAGAAGAACTTGGTGATGTACTGCTGCATATTTTATTTTATGCGCGCATTGGTAAAGAAGAAAATAAATTTCAATTACAAGAAGTGATTGACGGAATTGCTAAAAAATTAATTGATAGGCATCCACATATTTATGGCGATGTTAAAGTAGAAAACGAAGAAGACGTTAAACGTAACTGGGAAAAATTAAAATTAAAAGAAGGGAAAGCATCTGTGCTAAGTGGTGTTCCCGTATCCTTACCAGCACTTGTAAAAGCAACACGCATGCAAGTAAAAGCAAAGCAGGTAGGCTTTGAATGGAAAGAAGCTTCTGAAGTTTGGAATAAAGTAGACGAGGAGATAGGTGAATTAAAAGAAGCGGTTGCAAGTACCGATATTTCAAAAATTGAAGACGAGTTTGGTGATGTACTGTTTAGTCTTGTCAACTATGCCCGTTTTGTAGGCGTAGATCCAGAATCAGCACTAGAAAAAACAAACCTAAAATTTAGAACCCGATTTATGTACATGGAGGCTCAGGCTACCGCCCAGGGTAAAAGTTTAGGGGATATGACGCTTTCAGAAATGGATGTGCTTTGGAACGAAGCCAAAACGAAATAAATCCATCTTTAGATCCAATTGTAGAACCCGATCTCTATTTTCTTTTCGCTTGCTGCGTAGCAACCCATTTTTCAAAGGCATCGAGCGTGTAGCTACTAAGGTTGTTTTCTTTGGTTACACCCGCTTTTTGAGCCACTAAAACGCCATACTTGCAATCTTCAAAGCCTTCTATGGCATGCGCATCCGGATTAATAGAAATAAGTAGGCCTTTATCAAGTGCTTTTCCAATCATACGCCAATCAATATCTAAGCGGCGTGGATGAGCATTTAATTCTATAACAACATTGTTTGCAGCGCAGGCGTCAATAATTTTTTGATGATCAACGGGGTAACCCTTACGGCTCAATAGTAGTCTTCCGGTTAAATGACCTAAAATATTGGTGTACGGGTTTTCGATAGCCGTAATAAGCCGTTGCATTGCTTTTTCTTCCTGCATTTTTAAATTCGAATGCACGGATGCGATAATTAAATCAAAGCTTTGTAGGATAGCTGGGGCATAATCGAGGCTTCCATCATTTAAAATATCACTCTCAATACTTTTAAATATTTTAAAAGGGGTTAACGCTGCGTTTAACTGATCTATTTCTTTGTGCTGCGCTACTATACCGTCTTCTTGTAAACCGCTTGCATAAAATGCCGATTTAGAGTGGTCACTAATCACTAAATATTCAAGTCCTTTTGCTTTAGCAGCCTTAGCCATTTCTGCTAGCGTGTTAGATCCATCGCTCCATTTACTATGGCTATGAATAATACCTTTGATATCGGAGGGTACAATAACGGTAGGAAGGCCCTTGCTAGTAGCTGTTTCTATAATACTAGCGTCTTCCCTTAAATAAGGCTCGATATAAGGGATATTGGCAGCAGTAAAGATATCTTCTTCTGAATGATAGCTTTGTTGTAGCCCTCCAGGCACCAATTCGCTTATTTTTTCTAAAAAACTTGGGGCGCAACTTGTTTTAAATAGGGTAGCTACCAAATTTTGGGTGTTTACAATATGAAATCCGAGGGTACTATTTTCTTGTGAGGTAACTTCTAAATAATTTGGGGTACTGGACTGAATTTCGAAATTATTTTCTTCAAAAAAACTTTCTAGGGGGGCTAATTCCTGGTCCGTTACCCACTCCAAAATGGTTATCACCTCCTGTTGTTGTCTATAAGCGCCTGTTACAAAAAAGCTAGCATCCGTAAAATGTTCGCTCCATTTCTCTTGCAACAGTTCTACTACGGGTTCCATTTGTGCGTATAAAAAATTACCCTGTGCGTTTAAATAAAACTCAATAGACGCTTTAATGTTGTCCTGTGTTTTTTCGCCAAAGCCTTTGTATAAAGTAAGTCGGTTTTCTTCGCAAGCATACAAAAGTTCACCCAGTGTTTCAATTTCTAATTCTTTCCAAATGGTAGCAATTTTTTTTGGACCAATACCTTTAATACGCAGCATCTCTAAAATACCTGCTGGCGTTTTTTGAATATAGTCATCTAAAATTTCGAGCTTTCCTGTTTCTAATTGCTCTATAATTTTTTTACCCGTTGTTGCGCCAATGCCACGCTGCGAGAAAATGGTTTGCGGATCTAGGGTAGACAATTCTGTTTCTAGTTTGTCTATTGTGAAAGCCGCGCTGGCATAGGATTTAGCCTTAAAGGCGTCATCGCCATGTATGTCCATTAATTTGGAGAGGAGGGAGAAATTATCTGCAATCGCTTCGTTGGTCATGGGTATGAAATTGGGTCTCAATATAGCACAAAAAAAAGTCCCGCAAGATTGCGGGACTTCTAAATCTATTTTAGCTAAAGCTAAACTAAGATTACTTCTTTTTAGCAGCCTTCTTAGGAGCAGCTTTCTTAGCAGCCTTCTTAGGAGCAGCTTTTTTAGCAGCTTTCTTAGGAGCAGCTTTCTTAGCAGCTTTTTTAGGAGCAGCAGCCTTCTTAGGAGCAGCTTTTTTAGCAGCTTTTTTAGGAGCAGCTTTTTTTACAGCTTTTTTAGGAGCAGCAGCTTTCTTAGGAGCAGCTTTCTTAGCAGCTTTTTTTGCAGTTGCCATGTTTTTTTGATTTAATGGTTAGTAAATAATACATTAAAAGTAAAAAATTATTTCAAACTACAAAAAAATATTTTTTTAAGCTGTTTGAGTTGGGGTAGCAACAGAGACAGTTGTTCTGTCATTTCTGCCTTTTTTATACTCTACTACGCCGTCTTTTAACGCGAATAAAGTAAAGTCTAATCCAACACCAACATTTTTACCAGGGTGGTATTGAGTACCTCTCTGGCGAATAATGATATTGCCTGCGATGGCTGGTTGGCCACCATAAATCTTAACGCCCAAACGCTTACTCTGTGAGTCGCGGCCGTTCTTTACACTACCTTCACCTTTTTTGTGTGCCATGGTATAATACTATTTTAAATTAAGCGATGCTTTCTATTTTAATGCGCGTATAATGCGTTCTGTGACCGTGCTTCTTACGGAAGCCCTTTCTTCTTTTCATTTTAAAGGCGATCACTTTTTCACCTTGTACTAGGTCGCTGAGAATTTCTGCTTTAACGACTGCTTTAACGGCACTGCCTAAGGCAATTTTACCGTCATTATCAACCATTAATACATCAGAGAACTCAACTTTGTCTCCGGTTTTACCTTGCAGGTGAGGTACGTACAAGCTCTGTCCTGCTTGCACTTTAAATTGTTGACCTGCGATTTTTACAACTGCTAACATAGCTATCCAAAATTAGGACGGCAAAGGTAGGGTTTTGAAGCGAAAATCATATAAAATTCTGCTTCTTCTTGCGAAAAAATGCTAAATCATTGATTTTCAACGCATTAATATCTTAACAATTACAAATAAATCCGATGCCTACAATTCTCTATTTTTGCTGGGTCTAACACCTGTAGGTCAATCAATGAATCTAAAATCATTACTAGCTAAGCCTTTTGCGCATTATATAGCCAATAAGGTTAAAAAAGAGGCGCAGCAGGCTGTACAAGTCCAAACCTCCATCTTTAAGGCTTTATTAAAAGGTGTCAAAAACACCCAATTTGGTAAAGACCATGGATTAGACACCGTGCAGGATTACGAAGGCTTTAAAAAAGCGGTACCTATTAGAGACTACGAGCAGTTTGTTCCTTATATCAATATGGTTAAAGAAGGCAAGCACAATATATTATGGAAAGGCCTTCCCATTTATTTTGCTAAAACAAGCGGTACCACTAGTGGCATAAAATATATTCCTATCACCAAAGACTCTATTGATAACCATATCAATACCGCCCGTAACGCGTTACTATGTTATATGGCCGAAACAGGAAATACGGGTTTTGCCTCTGGCAAATTGATATTTTTAAGTGGCTCACCGGTATTAGAAAGAGTTGGAGGTATTGCAACTGGAAGATTAAGTGGCATTGTTAACCATCACGTACCAGCTTATTTACGTTCCAATCAACTACCTAGTTACGAAACCAATTGCATAGAAGATTGGGAGCAAAAATTAGACGCTATTGTAGCAGAAACGGTAAATCAGGACATGACACTTATTAGTGGCATACCACCATGGATGCAAATGTATTTTGATAAATTAGAAGTCACCACAAATAAAAAAGTAGGCGAACTGTTTCCAAATTTTAATGTGATGGTGCAAGGGGGT
>CAMCDT010000024.1:0-22662 GCA_945873615.1 Sediminibacterium ginsengisoli
CAATCACGTCGTTTGTATCAATCCCCATTCTATCAAATATTAACGCTAATTCATTTATAAACGATATATTAACATCACGCTGAGCATTTTCAATCGCTTTTGATGCTTCGGCAACTTTTAAACTAGGAGCTTTATGTGTTCCTGCTTCTATAATGCTTGAGTATAAAGAATCTACAATATCAGCAATTTGCGGGGTTGACCCAGAAGTTACTTTCATGATTTTTGTTAATGTATTAACTTTATCACCAGGATTTATCCTTTCAGGAGAATACCCACAAAAAAAATCGAAATTAAATTTCAATTTTGAGTTTTTTTCAAGAACTGGGACACAATCTTCTTCAGTACAACCAGGATAAACGGTTGACTCATAAATTACAATATCGCCAGTTTTTAAAACCTTTCCAATCATTTCAGAAGCTTTAAGTAATGGTGTCAGATCCGGTGCCTTAAATTGATCGATTGGAGTTGGCACTGTAACAATGTAGACATTACAAGATTTCAAATCATCAACCTTGTTTGAAAAACTTAATCCTAAATTACCTTTACTTGACAAATTCATCGCATAAGATAATCCTTCTAGGTCGGCTTCATTTGTTCGGTCTTTGCCAGAAGTCAGCTCTTCAATTCGATCTTTATTTATATCAAAACCTAATACGTTGTATTTTTTCCCAAATTCAATGGCTAATGGTAGTCCTACATAACCTAGACCAATTATAGCAATTTGTTTTTCTTGAAGATTCATATATTATTTATTTAATCGATAAAACGCACAAAACTGCGCACATTTAACCTATTTTTCAACCTTTTCTGTTAACCTATAAATAAAAAATTAAACATATAAAGTGTTTGATTTTCAGCTTATTAATGATTTATGAATAGCTGCGAATACTCCAAATTAGTGTGGACCACACTAATCCATTCCAACCACTTTCCCACCCATATCAAGCTTCTCAAACACACTATTATTACTCACAAACTCGGGCACTATTTCTTTCATTTTAGCTACTAGGTACATATCACTCTCTTCGGAACTTACAAGTGTAACCAGTTCATTAAAATGTTTAGACACTTCTACAAACTCAACCTCACGCACTTTGGCAATCATAATTTTATCGTGGTAAGTATTACCAGTATTTTCGCCATCATTTAAAAGCTCTTCATACAACTTTTCGCCAGGTCTCAAACCACTATACACAATATCAATATCAATATTAGGGATAAGGCCATAAAGCCGAATCATTTTTTTAGCAAGGTCGGCAATGGCCACTGGTTGCCCCATATCAAACACAAATATTTCACCACCATTACCCATGCTACCTGCCTCTAATACTAGTTGGCAGGCCTCCGGTATGGTCATAAAATAACGCGTAATATTAGGGTGTGTTACCGTAATAGGCCCACCCTTTTCTATTTGTTGCTTAAACCTATTAATTACAGACCCATTAGAACCTAAAACATTACCAAAACGAGTGGTAATATATTTTGTGTTGGTGTTATGTTTACTTAAACCTTGCACGTAAATTTCGGCTAGGCGTTTACTAGCACCCATTACATTGGTTGGGTTAACGGCTTTATCAGTACTAACCATCACAAAACGTTCTACTTTGTATTCGTTAGCTAAATTTGCAATGAGTTGAGTACCTAAAACATTGTTACGCACAGCCTCGGTTGGGCAAAGCTCCATCATAGGTACATGCTTGTAAGCAGCTGCATGATACACATAGTGCGGCTTAAAACTAGTAAACAACTGGCGCATACGTGCCTCATTGGTAATACTAGCGAGGTAGGAAATACAATTAACCGTTTTACCCGTTTCTTGTAACTCAAGTTCTAGGGTATGGAGTGGTGTTTCGGCCTGGTCACATAACACAATAAGCTCTGGGCTATAGTGCATGAGCTGTCTAACAATTTCTGACCCAATAGATCCGGCAGCACCTGTAACAAGCACACGCTTACCTTTTATTTGAGCACGTATTTGATTGTTATTAATATGGATAGGATCGCGCTCTAATAACTCTTCAATATTTATAGAACGTAATTGACGGCTAGAAAAACTACCCTCGGTCCAGTTGCTATATGGCGGTACCACTAGTACTTTAATATCATGATTTAAACAAAAGTCGACTAACTCGTTTTTACGTTTAGCAGTTATGGTAAAGGAAGCAATAATAAGTTCATCGATAGGTTCTTCTGCGGCTAAAGTGGCAAGGTCATTAAAACTTATAATGCGCGCACCATCTAATGCCTTTTTTGTTTTTTTGCGGTCATCATCTACAAAAGCTAATATGCTAATATGATTTTGACCATCATGCTCTAAAACTCTTTTAGTTGCAACACCGGCCTCGCCAGCACCAAAAATAACCACCGTTTTACGTTTCATTTTATAAGAACGCAAATAAGCAAAACCAAACTTAATGGCTACTCTATAGGTTAATAGTGCTAAAAAGCTAAACGTACCGTATACAATTATTACAACGTTGTTAAGTACTAAATCGTTTTGTATTGGGCTACTAATAATTGAAATCAAATAGAGTACCACACTAGACGCAAATACCGATACCGCAATACGAAGCGCATCTTGCATACCTGTATAGCGCACAATACCCGCATAGGTTTTTATGGTTGTAAACACAAACGCATTTACAATAAGCATAATAGCAACCGTAGAAAATAAGCTCTCCCAATTAACCCCAACCAGCGTTAAATTTTGCTTTACAATAAAAGCAAGTAATAATGCCGTTGTGGTAACCCCCAGGTCAATAACAAATATGATCCAGCGAGGAACTATATTTATTTTATTAAGCATAAATTGTTTTTTGCGTGTAAACATAATAGTGGGGGGCGCTATTAGTTAAATAATGTAAAGTTTAATCTGCTAGAATACCTGCAAATAATTTTTTAAATACTAAAACAAGTGCCGTTAAAAATCCAGCTAAAAATCCACCGAGTATTAACGACTTTAATTTACCTACCTTTTCTTTTTTAAGCGGAAGTATAGGTTTATCTATTACCTGAATAAGTGGCGTTTCTTTACGAAGACTCACTTTAGCCATTTCTAAATTGGTAACAAGCTGCGTTAAAATAGCCGTGTTAGCCTGAACATCTACTTGTCTGCGTGTCCCTGGTGTTTTACGCACCATCATAGCAGGGTTTAAACCAAATGTATTGTCGGCGGCAGAGGCAACACCTGTAATAGCACCATTAAGCTCGGCTCTAATACTATCCGTTTGGTGTTGGAGTATTTCCATGTTTTGCCTAGCTTTTTTACTTTTAATTTCTATGTAATAGCTAGACACTTCTTGCGCAATACTTTCGGTAAAAGCCTTACTAAAAAGCTCATCGGTACTTTTTACCTCAATACTTATAATAGATATTTTTTTATCTTTTTGCGCAACACTTAATAGTCCGTTGGCACCAGCAATAGAAGCGTATAAATTTCCTAAAATACTATCTTGTTGAAGTGTGTATTTGCTACGGTCAGCATCTACTTCAAAGACAATGTTTTTAAGTGTTGGTTTTTCGTTCCAGTTTTTATTAAGCTCATTAAAATTAATAAAGTACTGAGCTAAGCTTTGTGTTTTTCCATTAACAGTGATAGGATTAAGTAAAGCCTTTTCTACAATGTTGCGGCTTTTCATAAGTTCCAATAGGTTTGCTCCAGTAAATGCGCCACCAGCACTACCCCCTAAATCAATCCCTAAACTACTAGCAAGGCCAAGTGCACCAGAGAGTCCGCCACCTCCAGACTTTTCATCTTCCAGTGCAAAACTTAAACTAGCCGTATAGGTTGGCTTTTGCATAAATGCATAACCCACACCAATTGCGCCACCAATAATACCAGCAGCTACCAGTACTATCCATTTAGATAGTAAAAAACGGTACCAGTCTTTTATTTTTAAGATGAGTTCTTTTAATGAAATCTCATCTTCAGCTATATTTTGTATATCGTTTATGTTTTGTTGCATGGGGGATACTTTATAATCTTAACAGGGCAATAATTAAACCAGCAAGTGATGCTATCGAACTACTAATACCGATAAGTTCACCAGTACTTACTTTTTTACCCTCGGCCTTTTTAGGCACGATAATTTCTGACCCTGGTTTTACTTTGGGTCTAGTTGTAAAAAACAAAAACTTACTTGATCTAGCAGCTTCACCATTAGCATATACAATATAAGCCTTACGCTTAATAGCATCGGCACTGTATCCACCAGCAGCAGTTATATAATTTCCAAAACTGTTGTTTTTACTATAAGGCACTTGCGTAGTTAATAATACCGCACCACCTACTTTAACCTGGCCGTCGTATTTAGGAATAAAAATTTCGTCTCCAACTTTTAAAACAAGGTCTTCTTCAGAACCTGGGTTATTTAAAATACCTGTTAAATTTAAAGGCACTTTAATAAAGGCCATATTTTTTTGTGCCTCTAATTGAGCTAAACCGCTCGAGTCTTTTAATATTTTTTTAGCGCGCTCAATATTTTCATCATCTCTCTTTTTTTCCTCTGCAGTTTTATTGTGCACTAAATATGCGCCTTCTACAAATGCATCTACAGTGTAACCACCCGCGCGTTTTAAAATCGCACTTACGCGTTCATTTCTTGCACTTAAAGCATAAGGGCCTGGGTATTGCACTTGCCCAGTAATACGTACCGATTCTGGTAATGTGTACCCTGCTTTGCGTTTAACAGTAATTACATCAAATGCACTAAGTGGCGTACTAGCCTCGGCCATACTTAAATCGCCATCTATTTGCGTAACAATAATTTGAATAGCCCCTAAATCTTGACTTGTAATACTATCACGTTTAATAATACGCGCAATTTCAATTGTTTTATAAGCAGCGTCTGTAAAGCCACCCGCTTGTATAATTAAATCTTTTAAAGTAAGGCCTTGCACATATTCGAAAGACCCTGGCTTACGTATTTCACCTTGTATGTATACGTTAAAGGAATCTTTAAGTTCTTGTTTAGAAGTAATGAGCACTTCATCTTCTCTAGTAAGTAAAATATTGTGCGCGGCATCATTATTTAGCGCTTTAGCTACATCAAAACTTACAACTGAGCGGGTAAGGTCTTCTTGTAATCGAATAATTTGTGCACGGCCTGTGTAAGCGTCTTGCGTTAACCCATCTGCTTTACGGATTAAATCTGCAACTTTTAAATTACTGGTTAATTCAAAAACATCTGGCCTGTATACCGCACCTGCTATTTTTACACGGTTGCTAAAACGGTTTAATAATTTGCTTACTACAAACACATCACCAATTTGTGGTTGGTAAGTATTGTACTGTGCTTGTTGTAAATCTTTAATTTGGCGCTCTTTGTTTGTTTGTGCAAATACTTTAACGCTAGCTTGGTAAGCTGTGTCTGTAAAACCTGATGCAAAAGCTAAAATATTAGCGAAATTTTCGTTTGGCAATACTTCAAAAATACCTGGGCGTTTTACTTGGCCTTCTATAGATACTCTTGTTTTGTAAGAAGGGATTCTGATAACATCATTGTCTTTTAACCCCACATTATCAGATTGATCGCCATTTAAAAGCATGCGGTATAAATCTATTTTTTTAAATAGTTTGTTATCGCGGAGTAATTCAATTTCCCTAAAAGTTCCAAACGCTGTTGGACCGCCACTCACATATAATGCGTTAAATACAGTAGCTAAACTAGAAAGCCTGTAGGTTGCTGGGCGGTTGGCACCAATAATGGTTACTTTAATGGTGCGTATTTTACTTAGGGTTACAGATATTTTACTACCACCACTGCGGAGGTAAGTATACACTGTATTACCCATGGTATTTTTAATTTTTTGTGTTGCAGCTTCTATGGTTAAACCTGCCACTCTAATAAGGCCAACGTTAGGGATGCTAATGTTACCCTCAGCACTCACAAGTAAATCACCACTGTATTCTTGAACGCCATAAACGCTAACAGCAATTTGGTCGTTAGGGCCAAGCACATAATTAAGTGGTGTAGCAAGTGACATGTTGGGTTCAAAACTTGGAGCAACGCTCGTGTAAAGTTCTGATCCAAAAATTAAAGGGTTGATTAGTGGTTTAGGAAGTTGCTGTGTGTATTTTTCGGTGTCTGCATTATCGGTTGGGTTGTTGGTGCGTCCTTCTGGTGCCTTAGTTGTTTTTGCTCCTGTGGTAGCTGCTGCACCGGCAACACGGGCTTTAAGTTTTGCAAACTCTGCGGCACTCATACCTTTTGCAATGGCCATAGGCTCTGCCTGGTCAATGGTCATGCCCTGAGAGGTTAACTGCGTTTTTAATTTTGCAATATCTGCATCGGTTAACTGATCTACTTTAACACTCGACAGATTATTGCCCTTAAACAAATCCTGCGCAGTAGCTGTGGTAGCTACCAGCACAAAAGCTAAGGCAAGTAAAGCTATTTTTTTAAAGAGTTGTTGTAATTGCATGTACAAGTATGGTTTAAAAATTTGGGGGGATAGAATAAGGTTGATTTAAGGGTTTTGTTGTGGATGTTGCGTCTTGCTGTCTCAGGTGCAGGGCTCCGCCACTCTCAGTCACAAGTAGCAGCCAACAAATAACATTTAACCGCTGCTTAGACCAAGTAGATTATAAATCGTTTAGCTCCAAAAATAAAATACCCATCCACGGTAGCGATATTAACTAGGGGGGATAGGTTAATTTTTACACTCGTAACTAATTGATTTATAGTTAGTTAATAGACGTTGGGGGGTGAATTATACGCTATCAACTGAACTCATGCAAATATAGAGCTAATTCAGTGAAAGTCAATTAAAAAACGGCGAAAAACTTATTAAGATTTTATGTCATTCATTGTTTAAGTGCTGACTAAAACCCTTTAACAAGCGGGGATTTTGAGTATTCCCCGCAAATCGCACCCTGCTAGGCCTTTGGTAGGGGTTATTAGGCGACCTTACAAGACCAGAAACACTTTGTTCTGGCAATAATCCAAAACATTCGCGTTTAAAGGTAGTAATTTTACTACCTTTAAACGCGGTTAAGCCTTTTCAATATGAAATCATCAGAGCTTCACCGTAAGATCTTAAGAAATAAATGGAAGCTCGTAAAAGCAGAAGGAAGTCATTACATCTATGAAAAGGATCAACACAGGTACCCTGTCCCCTATCATGGTAGTAAAGAAGTAGGAATGGGAATATTACACAAGATTGTAAAAGAGATGAAACTAAAATAGTGCGCTATGAAAAACATCAAAATAATTATAGAAAAAACAAAAGACATGTATACTGCCTACGCAGAAAATGCAGAAGGTATTTACGGAGGCGGCGACACTATTGAAGAAGCTAAATCATCTATTTTAACTTCAATAAAACTATACGACAAATACAATAAAAAAGAAAAGCAAGAATATTCAATCACCTACAAACTAGATGCCGAAAGCTTTTTAAAATACTATAAAGGAATCTTTACAAATGCGGCACTGGAAAGACTTACCGGAATTAATCAAAAACAATTTCAGCATTATGCTACTGGACTAAAAAAACCGCGCACACTTCACGCAAAAAAAATTCAAACAGCTTTACACAAGCTAGGTCAAGAACTTATTTCTATTGAGCTGTAACTAAACTAAAGCCTTCCATCTACAATGGCTTTTGGAAGTACTCCTTTAACATCGTAAATAAAAGAACCTGCGTTTTTATACGATTCGAAATTGATGGCAGCAAGTATTTGCTGGTGAGGGACCGCTAAAATAATGGCGTCGTAGGTAATAGCAATTTGATCTGTACCAGTTAATGCAATCGAGTAGGATTTTTGCACCATTGCAGCATCTACCACCGGGTCATAAACACTTACCTGCAACCCAGCAGCAGCAAGAGTTGTATAAATATCAATGACTTTGGTATTACGGGTATCGGGGCAGTTTTCTTTAAATGAAAATCCAGCAATAAGCACAGTTTTATTTGCAATGTTCACATTAAATTTTGTGGCAAGTGCAGTAATAATTTTATGTGCAACAAACACACCCATTTTTTCATTAACAGCCCTTCCTGATAAAATAACATGGGGCTCATACCCTACCTCTTTTGCTTTAAACGCAAGGTAATGCGGATCTACACTAATGCAGTGCCCTCCTACTAGTCCAGGGCTATACGGTAAAAAATTCCATTTGGTACGCGCCGCTGCAAGTACTTCTTGTGTATCAATTTGCAAAGCATCAAAAAGTAATGCAAGCTCATTCATAAATGAAATATTAACGTCGCGCTGCGCATTTTCAATAGCTTTTGCAGCTTCGGCCACTTTAATACCAGAGGCTTCAAAAACACCCGCCGTAATAATGGACCCATATAAGTTTGCAAGCTGCTCGGTAACAGCTGGCGTGCTTCCTGATACTACTTTAACAATTGACTGTAAAGGCCTAAGCGCATCTCCAGGGTTTATCCTTTCTGGCGAGTAGCCCACAAAAAAATCTTTATTAAAAACTAGTCCACTATGCGCTTCCACCACCGGCACGCAAACCTCCTCGGTACAACCAGGATACACTGTAGATTCATACACCACAATGCCTCCGGGCTTAATATGTTTTCCAACAAGTTCACTAGCAGCGGTTAAAAAACTTAAATCAGGTAAGTTGCCTGTTGTTAATGGTGTTGGTACGGTTACAATAAAAATAGTTGCTTGGGCTAAATTGTTTGGATGGTGCGTGAGGGTTAAACCTACACTACTACTTGTGGCGTTCATCGCTGCCTTTAAAACCTCCGGCGCCACTTCATGCGTAGCGTCGATTCCACTATTTAACTGATTTACCCTCTCTTCATTTATATCATATCCAATAACCCGGTACTGATCACTAAACGCAGCTGCCAGCGGGAGTCCCACATATCCAAGTCCAATAACGGCAATAACAGGCTGCTGCTTCATACCCGGTAAAGATATAAAAACGTAACTTTGAAACACAATTTGAAATACATGAAACTACGCATTGGCTACGGCATTGATTTTCACCAACTAGTAGAAGGCAGAGATTTGGTTATTGGCGGCGTTACCATCCCACACCATAAAGGTGCCCTAGGCCACTCCGATGCCGATGTATTATTACATGCTATTTGCGATGCACTTTTAGGCGCCGCTTGCCTTGGAGATATTGGTGTTCATTTTCCGGACACCTCGTCTGAATTTAAAAATATTGATAGCAAAATTTTACTCGCTAAAACACGCGCGTTAATTGAGGTACAAGGATATGCGATTGGAAACATAGACGCGTCACTTTGTTTAGAAGCGCCAAAAATTAAACCCTATGTTGCCACCATGCAAGAAACGATTGCGGGCATACTAGGTATTGGCATTAAAGATGTTTCAATAAAAGCCACTACTACCGAAACAATGGGTTTTGTTGGCCGCCAAGAAGGACTTGTAGCCCACGCCGTTTGTCTTATTCACCAAGTTTAAAGGCAACGCCTAGGCGCATGGTATTGGATAACGGATTACGCGTAATGCCGGCTCCAGAAGGAATCAGATACGATAAATTAATATCCATAAAATCAAGTTTAAAACCCGCACCTACTGTTGCGTATTTTCTATTACCGCGGTTTCTGTTTTCATAAAAATATCCAGCGCGAACAAAAAATTGATCATTATAAGCATACTCTGCTCCAGCAGATACTTGCATAGATTTTCCAACACCCGTTCCATCACTAAAAGATTTTAACCAGCTAGCCACAACACCACCTGTGCGGTACTCCGCTAAATTGGCAGAATCTACACTATACACACCCGTAGCAGTTGGTGCCGCAGGTACAAGTAATTTATTAACGTCGAGGGCAAATGTAATTTTGTTGCTTCCGTCTACATCTTTGGTATAAGAAACCCCTGCGCCAAAGTTTGCAGGTATAAAATCTTTATTTTTTGCATCGTTGGTGTACCCAATTTTTGTTCCCAAATTAGAAAGCACCACACCCCATCGTAAACCTTCGCCTTCATCGGTTGCATCATGATACACAGATACATCCGCCGAAACAGCGTTACCCGCTTTGTATAAAACGCCCGTTCCAACATCACCTACAACAAGTCGAGAATTAATATATCTAAGCGCTACACCCACACTCATTTTGTCATTCAGCATACGCGTGTACCCTAAGTCTACAGCAAACTCTGAGGGTTTTACTGAGTTTAATAAATTACCAGAATAATCTGTTAACTGAATATTTCCTAAACTAAAAAATCGAAGTGATCCGGTAACGGCCTGCACATCATCGAGTTGACGATACCCCGCTACAGTTGCTAAATACACATCTGTTAAACCTAAATCTTTTAACCAAGGTGTGTAGTTAACAGCAATGGCGCTCTTATTTTTTGCGAAATTAACTTTTGAAATATTCCAAAAAGATGCGTTGGCATCCGGAGAAGTTGCAATGGCTACATCACCCATACCACCCGCGCGGGCATCTGGCGAAATACGCAAAAACGGAACCGCCGTAGACACAATGTTTATAGAATCGGCTTGAGCGATTGCTGTTGTGCTAATGGTAGTTATTGCGATAGTTGCACAAAAGAATTTTGTGGCAGTTTTATACGTTGCGTGAAATATAGACATAGTCAAATGTTTTGTGAGAAACCAGTAAAATTTTTAAAGTAAAATTTAAACCATTCAAAACATTTAGTACAAAAGGGAGGTTACAAACAAATAAGTTTTCCGGAGGTCTGATAATTTGTGCCCGCCGCGCTTATTTGTATTTTGTAAATATAAACATTTCTTGCAATTTTAGAACCGGCAGCATCTGTCCCATCCCAAGTAATTTGCACATTTCGGGTGCCATTTGTATTAGCGGTTTTATTAATTTGTTTAACCAGCTTGCCATTTTGCGTATAAATACTAAGGTTTACCTCTATGTTTTGCCCCGGATAATTGTGTTCAAACGAAAAAGTGGTTTGACTGGTAAAGGGGTTAGGAAAATTAATAACCTTGTCTATCACTAGTGGAGACATGTCGCTTGTGCTAGTTGCGCCACCGGTTCCGCCGCCATTTGATCCGCTGCTTCCGGCTGTTGCGGCCACCGTAAACCCTAATGTTCTGGTACTTGAATTATTGACATTATCCCAAGCCCTCACTTGTAAAGTATGTGGCCCAGGGGTTAAAGTAGGAAGCTGATACCTAACCTTACCAGACTGATAGGTATTAATATTAGCCTGATAAAATGAATTAAGGGTGCGCGTAGTGGCCGGATTGTTATCGAGGGTTACTATAATATCATGCCCAATAGCACTACTAGAAGTATTAATGCCCGAAACATCCTGTAAGTTTACGAGTAACACTGGATCCGAATGTGTGAGTCCACCATTTTTAAAATTATAATCGTTTAAAAATAAATCAATGACAGGGCCCACTTTATCTGTAATTACTGCACCGCTACCCATGGTATAAAAACTAGTGTCTACCCCAGCAGCATCCGGTAAAGTTTGTGTTGGTGATGCCGGGTTAATCGTTTGCTGCGCATACATGCTAATTTTTGCTTTGCCCGGCGCATAACTAATATCTAGAGGAAGCACAAATGAAACGGTAAACTTCCCGTTCGCTACGCTCACTAGTCCAGCATACAAAATATTTTCTTGCGCATGATAGTTTGCAGCCGCCGTGGCCGGGTCGTTTTTGAGTGTGGTGCGTGTAATTTGTTTGTCGTAGAGTGTAAAGTATAGTGTGCCGTTAAATGATGTATTTGTGCTTGTGCCCGTTATGGCGCCGCTGCGCGGCGCCATAACGCTACCCTTAAATGTATAGAGCTTACCAGATACAAGCGTATCATTTGCGCCAATAGTTTTAGAGTTCACACTATCTAAAACAATACTACTATTCGGGTACGCGAGGCGCATAGCAGGATCGCCCAATAATGCAAACTTTCTAGTATTGATAAAATCACGCGACTGCTGCACGGTAAGGTTTTTAGCGTTTTTAACTGCTTCTCCTAGTGTTGGTAATAATCCAGTATTTGCATCCGGCTTATGCGCTGCCACAAAATAATTTTCGTTGATAATTTTATTGCTGTATGCGAAAACTAAACGCGGCGTTGTAAGTAGCGCAATCGCACCACTAGCACCGGCATTAGCCCCGCCACCAACACCACCGCTGCCCGCACCAACATTCCCAGCACCAAAAAGCAACTGCTGCCCCAAAGATTTTTTTGTAGGATCGTCGTACGGATAAAAATCACAACTAGCAGTAATAACCAGTGGTAATTTGTTTGCGTTATTGATGAGTGGGATTTCAGTACTACTAAAAATAGCTTCATCGGCTAGACGTAAATAATTGCCATGTCCACTATAATTAATTACTAATGACCCACTATTAAATGCATTAACCAGCGCTTCATTTACGGCAGGATACCTTCCACCTCCACTCCCGCTTACTAGCGGGTACGCATCTAAATATATTTTTTGCTGGTTAAATAAGGCGTTTGCTTTTTGCGCTGCACCAGACACTGCATCTGCGTCTTGTACGTGCAAATTAAAATCTTTATCATCGGCAATAAAACGCTGCTGTAAGCGCCATGGACCTTGGCTTTGAGCACTATGGTAATTAATAATTTTATCAATAACTATGTTTGCTTCGCTCACATTTTTTGCAGGAATACGACCTATGTTTACCCCTGTATTTGTTGCATTAATATTTGTGAGCAGTGGCTCTATGTTAATATTTGCGCTGCTGTCCAGCAGCGCAAAATAATCATCAGATGTATAACTACTTAATGGATCGAGTGATGCACTTGACTGGTAACCCGGCACTAAATTTACATTGTTACTTATGCGGTTTTTATAATCGTAACTAGACGCGCCAAGTAACAAAACATAAAACTGCTTTTGCGCAAAAGTTCCGCCGCCACCCGCGCCGCTGCCCGCACTTCCGCCACTCAACGCACCATACGCCCTTGCAAAAAACCCTACTCCATCTCTAATAGCCGTAATATCTGGCGTGCCACTCCCAAACGCTTGATACAGCTGCGTTGTAGTAACTACCAGTGGTTTAATCCCAGCCTTTTGCACGGTATGAAAAGCTGCTAATTTATTAGCCGCAGTAACTAAACTAGGGTGCGTAATAATTAAATAATTAGCTGCCGTATCAAGCGCCAGCGCGTGCAAATTATTATTAGGCGCAGCTGTAAATATTGCAGGTACTAAAATTTGTGATGGCGTAAATGCTACATACTCGCGCGGAGCACTTACATCATTGTTAAAAACAAATTCAGATGCGCCACTACTAAAACTTCCTTCCATTTTTTTAGGCGTAGCAATATCTGTTACATCTAGCACCGTTGTGTTAGAAAAATTTTGAGCACCACCAGCGTTTAAAACAAACGCAGCCGGCGCAGCCGAAACAACAGGACCACTTCTAAAAAACAACGCACTGCCACTACTAGCACTACTCATACTAAGCACTTTTGTAGCCGTGCATTCTATTTTATCTAAAAAACCTTCTGCACCAAAACCTACGCCGCTGCCACCGCCTGCACTAAATTGTAAACTCAGTTGCAAAGGATTTGTAGCCACGGCAGCTTTACCAACAGCAGTTACATAACTGGCATAGGTATCTAAAAAGCCTCCACTAACGGCCGGAAGCGCAACATTTTGCACTAAATTATTATTAACGCGTACTGCAAAATTTGCAGGCACACCAATGCTTCTGGCAGCAGCGTATACTTTTAAAGTAACACTATCGGTACTAACAATGCCGGGCATATCCACCACATAATTACGCGAAGTAATTCCGCCCGTAGCCATACTAAACGCGTCACCGAGCCAAAGTTTTCCGGAAGCCAATAAATTAATACTGTCTTTTTCGTACACCCAGTTATCTGTAAAGCTTGTAACGCGTAAACCCGCCGTGGCATTAACGTACGGTGCATTACCGGCGCCAACACGCTTAGCACTTCCCCCTAAATTCCCTCCAATATTTCCATCAACATTTAAAAAATAGAATGAAGTATCAGAATATAAATTTTGCTCGTAATTATACTGGTCATTACTACTATCATAATGCCACCTGTGCGGACCAGGCGCATAAAAAACAATAAAATCTTGCCCACTTAATATACCATCGCCGCCATCATTTATAAGTAGTGCGTTTTCTGTAAAACTACTGGGCCTTTGTTCACCAACACCTTCCGGCAACATAGCACCACCAGATCCAAAAAGCCTGATTTTATCAGAAGCGGTAACGCCGCCAGCAGGCACCAGCCCCATACTATTTAGCGCAGCCATATCAATTTTGTAAACACCCCTTGCCGTTACGCCTACTTTACCCCAAACTCCCTTGCTAAATATGCCAACCTGAGCAATAGCTGTTTTGGACCCAATCGAGACCCAAAAAACAACCAAAATCAACCAAATATAGCGCCCAGGTTTACCCATGATACAAGTATAACAAAGTTTGATGCCAAAGCTACTGATACAAGGCCACAGGCGGGCCTTTCCCTTAAAAAAATCATAAAATAGGGTCAAAATCACCCCCCTTACCTCAAATCTTAAGCTTTTTGTAACAAGATCAGGCCTTAAGCTACCCTTAAGTTGACGGAAATCTTATATATTCGCAGAGGTAAATTAGAATCAATTTTTTATTGAATTTATAAGCATATGCAGTTCTCAAAAACAGTTCGCAATTTAGTGTTGCTCACCACCCTTACAGGTGCTGTTGTTTCATGTAATCCATTTAAGAAAAAGCCGCAAACTTCTTCGGCTACTGGTTGGAATTACAACGACAAATCGATGGGTAATTTTAACGTGCCAAAACCTAAAGATATTAAAGCAGCTCCAGGCCTTGTATTTGTGCAAGGTGGTACGTTTACCATGGGTGCCGCTCAAGAAGACGTAATGGGCGATTGGAATAATATCCAACGCAGAATTACTGTGAACTCATTTTTTATTGACAAAACAGAAGTATCCAACCTTCACTACCGCGAATATTTATATTGGATCACCAACGTATTTGGTGGCGCAGGTATGGACAGCGTTGTTACAGAAGCTTTACCTGACACACTTGTATGGCGTTCAGAACTTGCCTACAACGAACCAATGGTTGAATATTATTTCCGTCACCCTTCTTACAATAATTTCCCTGTAGTAGGTGTGAGCTGGAAACAAGCTACCGATTATTGCATCTGGCGTACCGACCGCGTAAATGAATTAACCCTCATGAAAAGCAGCTACCTAGATCCTAAAAATCAAATCAAAAAAGAATTAAACGGAGCAGGTCAAGATAACTTTAATACCAGAGCTTACTTACTTGGTGAATATCAAGCAACACCTGGTAGAGACGCTACTAAAAAAAGCAATCCTTTAAAAGATGCACAAGGTAGGCCGCGTACCAAAGTAAGTTTTGAAGATGGTATTTTATTTGGCGACTACCGCCTACCAACAGAGGCTGAGTGGGAATATGCTGCTTACGGTTACATCGCTGCTAATCCTCAACGTAAATCTAAGAGCAACAAACGTGGTGAAGAATTAATTTCTAACAAGCAAATTTATGCTTGGAAAAATAATGGTTACGACAACGTTCGTTACACTGCAAAAGGTTCTTACCAAGGTTCTATGCTTGCTAACTTTAAGCGTGGTGCCGGTGATAACATGGGTGTGGCTGGTGGATTAAACGATAACGCTGCCATCCCTGCCGAAGTAGTTACTTTCACACCAAACGGATACGGACTTTACAATATGTCAGGTAACGTAAGCGAGTGGGTTGCCGATGTGTACCGCCCAATGACTGCTATTGATGGTGACGATTACAATATTTTTAGAGGTAACGAATTCAAGCAAATAGATTTCTCTAGAGGCGAAGGAAATTTAAGAGATGATAAAGGTCGTATCATTTATAAGACTGAATCTGACTCATCACTTGTGAACCGTCGTAACTATCAAAAAGGATATGCTGTTAACCACTTAGATGGTGACTCTGCAAGTAATGCAGGTTACAACTTTGGTTTAACAACACTTATTTCAGATAAGTCTCGTGTGGTAAAAGGTGCTAGCTGGAACGACCGCGCATACTGGTTAAGCCCAGGTGCTAGAAGATTTTTAGAAGAAGACCAAAGTACCAACACCATTGGTTTCCGTTGCGCGATGAACCACTACGGTTCTTCGGAAGGAACTTCTAAAAAAGCTAAAACTGGTATCTTTATGCCAACCAAAAAGAACAAACGTTAAAAAGGAAAGGAAAGGAAAATAAAAGAGAACCATCACTATTCATTTAGTGGTGGTTTTTTTATGCGCATGCGCCGCGCATATGGTGCGTTTATGCGATTACCGATTCCATTTGCATGCTTCGCGATCCTTTAATTAATAGCTGCGCGTGTGCTGGATTTTGCTCCGCCAACCAGGCTTTTGCCTCCAGTGTATTTTTAAAATAAATAAACTGAGGCATTGCGTTTTGATGCGCTAAAAAATCATCCCCTACCAGCACCACATGTGTAAATGAATAAGATGCTATAAGTTCTAATAATGCTAAATGCTCTGCACTAGAATGATCCCCAAGTTCCATCATGGCGCCTAGCATAACAATTTTATAATCACCTGCTAGTTTTGCAAAATTTTCGATGGCCACTTTCATGCTACTAGGGTTTGCATTGTAAGCGTCTAGTATAATTGTGTTTGTGCCTTTAGTAATGAGTTGTGATCTGCTATTAGATGGCGCATAATTTTCAATTGCTGCTACCATTTTATGCTCAGGCACACCAAAATGTTTTCCAATAGTTAAGGCGCATAATATATTAGGAAGGTTATAAGAGCCTACCAGTTGCGAACTTACTGTGGTGGCTGTGTCATTAATGTTTGCTGCCACCGTTAAAAACGGCTCGCTATTTTTTATTTCACCACCAATGTATGGAACAATGTTTTGTATGCCGGCGCTCATTTCATTTAAATAATCATACCCGGTGTACACAAATGCAGTGCCGTTATGGCCGCGTAAAAAACTATAGAGTTCACCCTTGCCTTTTTTTACGCCTTCTTCACCACCAAATCCTTCCAAATGTGCTTTACCGCAATTACTAATAATTCCATGCGTAGGTTTTGTGTACACACAGTAGCCTTCAATTTCTTTTTGATGATTGGCGCCCATTTCAATCACCGCCATTTGCGCATCTTTTTTAATGCTAAGGATAGTGAGCGGCACGCCAATATGGTTATTTAAATTGCCCTCGGTGGTATAGGTTTTAAAATGACTAGAAAGCACCGCATAGACTAGTTCTTTGGTGGTGGTTTTGCCGTTGCTTCCCGTAATGGCTATAAATGGAATATCAAAAGTGCTTCGGTGATGCCCTGCCAGCGCTTGTAGCGTGGTAAGCACATCCTCCACCACTATCATTTTTGCAAGGGCAGCTTCTTTTTGCGCTTCGTTATTTCCTTCGTAATAAGCAGCAATGGTAGCAAGCGGCTCATCCAGCACACAGTACGCAGCGCCCGCCTCTATGGCTTTAAAAGCAAATGTATTGGCATTAAAATTAGGCCCCTTTAAAGCAAAGAAAAAGTCACCCTCCTTTAGCTTGCGGGTATCTGTTACAACACTCGGATACTGAACGTAAATGTCATAAATTTCTGAAATGCTCATGCGCCTACCTTTTATATGTAACAAATATAGTTGAATCGTTCTGCGTAACAAAAGTCACGTTTCGGGCAAATAATTACCCCGAAATTTGTATCTAAATCTAATGTTATGATACGCTTACTTCAAAAAATAGACTTTGTACTCGTGATTCGTTTAATTATGGGTGGTATGTTTTTAGTAATTGCATGGCAGTTTAAAGACTGGATGCCAGCCATTTTTGGTGTGCTAATGATTACAATTGGCATTTACGCGTCTAAAACAAAAACAGGCTGCGGCTATGGCGGCGGCAGCTGTTCAATAAAAAGATAAAAGCAAACAATTAAGTTACCTTTGCGTCATTCGCACAAATTCGCAAGCATTATGCCAAAACCATTAAGCAAATATTTTATTCCGGCAGTCATTGCCAATAAATGTCCACGCTGTAGAGAAGGAGATATCTTTCAGAGCCAGCAAGCGTATAAATTTAAAACCAATACCGATATGCACGAACACTGCCCGGTATGTGGTCAGCCCACCGAAATTGAGGTAGGCTTTTATTACGGCACCGGCTATGTGAGCTACGCCTTATCGGTAGCATTTATTGTATCAACTTTTGTGGCCTGGAAGGTTTTAATAGGCATGACATTTGATATAGACGATAACCGTATATTTTATTGGATGGGAACGGCTTTTGTGCTGCTCTTTGCAGTGCAGCCCCTCCTGATGAGACTGTCCCGCTCTTTATGGCTCAGCATGTTTGTTAGCTACGACCCTGAATGGAAAACACATCCGCTCGAAAAACCAGAACGTTTTAATCATTAATTTTTCCGCGCAACATTATTTGTTAAACCCGAATAAGTCCGCATAAAAATAAAGAGGCCCCGAAAATTCGGGGCCTCTTTGTGTAAACAAACTTTATAAAAATCTAATCAGAACAAAATGATTGGTATTGTTAAAATTTATAACTAAATCCAACTGTAAAACTCCTTCTAGGGCTTAAAGAACTAAACACCTGATCTTTGGCATTGTAAGCTCTAAATACTAAATCAATATTATCGTTAAGAATATTGTCGGTTCTAAAATTGAAATTGAATTTTTTGTCTTTACCAAATGTCTTATTAAAAGAAAAATTTAAATTATGATAAGGAAGTGTGTAAACATCAGGGAATAAACCTGATCCAACAATTGTTAAGGTTGCTCCTTTAACATTATAAAAAAGTCCAGAGCTGATGCCTTTATCAGAATCGGTATAAGTAAATCCTGCATTCACAATATATGGTGATTGTCCAGCCATTTTTCGAGTAGATTTCAAGTTCTCTCCTGACTTCTCATACGCTTTTCTGGCATTAAACTCCAAATCAGTCATGGTTACAGATGATTGTACTACAGTAATATTTGTATTGAAGCTAATTTTTTCTAATGTTGAAGAAATAAAGCTCAATGACTTATTGATTTCAACTTCTGCACCAAACAAATTTGCATTACCCACATTTCTTGGCTGATACTCAGTAGATGTTTGCTGCTGCGGTATTCTTACTAATTCGATAGGATCTGTAAAGCGTTTGTAAAATAATGAGAATGAAAGTATTTCAGACCCACTATAAAACTTTTCCCAACGAATATCCAAGTTATCAATCATGGTAGGTACTAATTTACCAGCCCAATCATCATAAGGGAATAAACTTCCATTAAATATACGATTGGTTAATGGATCTAATATTTGTGCAAAAGAGAGTTCTTTAAAAGAAGGTCTAGCAGTCGTACGCGTATAAGATCCACGCAAATTTGTTTTCAGACCAAATTTTTGAATCAAATTTACACTTGGAAAAAGATTCATATTGTCAAGCACTTTTGCATTCTCAAGATTTCTACCACCCACTATGTCACCTGATGCATAACGCTGATCTCTACCGGTATGAAACTGTTGGTATTTTTCTAACCTTACACCAACAATCGCTTTTAATGAAGCCGTTACATCTAATTCATCCAGCACATAAGCTGCCACATTATTTACATTTGAATTATAAGCGTTTGAGTTGATTTTATTATTTCCTGATACATAATAAATATTATTAAATGCAGAAGGATAAATATTTCTATCAATTAATACTAAAGATGGATCGTTAACCCACACTGGTTGTTGAGAGCCAAAAAATTGAATATTAAACTGTCTGATTTCGTAATTTCTTTCTTTCATCAAGTACAAACCTCCAAAACGAATGGTATTTTTTGCACTAAACTTTTTTTCAAGATCTAATTTGAATGAAGTATTTGTTTCATCTAGGTAACGCCAAATTCTGGATGGATTTCCACCTGCCCCTGCGTTAAAATAGGTTCTTCCTGGATCAATTGTAAATGCAGTTTTGCGAATATCAGGATCTGTAGACTTAGACGCTGTTGTACCAGCTGCCCAATCCAATTTCCAACCACTTTTACCTAAAACGTGTGCACCAGATAATTGAAAATTAGTTACACTGCGCTCTCCATATTCAATGTTATCAGAAGTTGCAATATAACCAGACTGTCCAACTCCATCAGAATTATTGAACACATCAAATTTACCAGCTCTGTGCTCACCACTTTGTAATCTCAAAACATTAAACTTAATTTTTGAAAAATTAGTTTTGTATGCAAGCCCAGCCAATGCACCAATCAATACATTTTCTTCACCCATTCTTCCAGTAAGGTTATTTGCAATAACCATCTCAGAAGCATTTTGGTTGATGTTTTTTTGAGACTCACCGTATTGAACATTTTCATACAAGCGTTGATCAAATCTGTAAGATAACGCAGCTACATAGCCTAACTTTTTAGAACCGCTATTACCTTTTTTGTTTAAGTTAATTTGATCCCCTACAGAAAATCCAAAAGTAAAATCAGAAAAACTGTTTGTTGTTTGTGCCCCTAAATCAGGAGAAAAAGATTTAACAAAACTGTTTACTGCACTTGGAGTTGCACCAGAAACTGGCGTTGGAATAGGATTGCTCCCACTAGCTAATGCAGGCAGCGCTCTTGTTCCATCATCCATACCCAACCAATCTTGTCCACCCTTATTACCACTCAAAAAATTATTTTTGAAGTGCATATCAGGGTTGTAACTCATGGATGCAGAAATATTAAAAATTTTCCGAGTTGGAAAATCGTTGGTTTCAATGTTTAATAATCCGCCCGTAAAATCGGCAGGCAAATTAGGTAAGAAATTTTTAACAACAGTAATATTATCAATTAAAGCTGTTGGAAAAATATCCATTTGTAATGAGTTCCTATCAGGATCTAATCCTGGAATATCTAAACCATTAAGTGTCGATTTTGAGTAACGATCACCTAAGCCTCTCACGTACACATATCTACCGCCTTCGATAGAAACACCCGTTACTCTCTTTGCTGCTTCAACAGCAGTTCCATCCCCAATTAATTTCATTTTAGCTGATGAAATACCGTCCAGCATTACCAATGATTTTCTCTTAAATACTGTTAATGATTCTTCTGATACTTTTTGTAAACGTTGAGACGTAACTACAAATTCTTTTAGTTGTGAACTTGCTAGTGTTAGAGTAACATCAGGCAATACTGTTGCATCATTGGTTTTAACATTGATTCCAGTGACTTTGGAATTATCAAAACCTACTAAACTTATCGAGAGCTCATATACACCAACAGGAACTGTAAATGAAAATGCACCATCTAAATCACTGGTCGCTATTTTACTAACCTTATCATTTGTTATTCTAACAGTTGCCGAAATAGCAGGTTTACCACTTGTACCATCGATCACTTTTCCCCTGACAATACCATTTTGAGCTTGGACAGAAAAACAAAAAGCGATTAAAACAGAAATTGTAATGTAAAATTTTTTCATTTGATTAAAATAGACAGACGGTTGGGGAAAATCCCCAACCGTCTGGTTAAAAAAATTTGTATAAAGATTATTATTTTAACTTATCAGCAATTGCTGTCCATGACCAACCTGCAAATGCAGTTAAGTCTGCACCGCCAGTGATACTTGTACCAGCACTGATAGAACTTGGAATAGTTGAAGAAGCAGTAGCTTTATCAATGTATTTCCATAAATCACCAGCCACAACATTCATCTTAATATTTTCAAAATTTACACCAAAAGTTGTTGTGTATGGATTTGTAAATACTTCAGTAATATTTTGAGTAAATGCAGTTGTTGAAAATCCAGTTGCATAAATGTTAGAAAGCTTTACTTGGGTATTTGCATCATTATCAATGAAGTTACCAGCTGAACCGCTCACATTTACAAAACCTTTGTCAAAAGTATGACCTACAGTTAAGTCTACACCAAATGTTCCTTCTGGACCATCTAATTCGAATGAACTACCGCCCGCAGAAATAATTGCAAAGTTAGTAATTGTTCCTCTAAAAGCTTGGTCGGTATCTAAACCATCATCACCAGCGCCCCATACAACTATATTTTTACCATTTACAGTACCACCAAACCACTCGATACCATCATCTTGGTTACCCACAACTTCGATATTTTCAAAAACAGTACCAGAACCAACACCACCTAAAGTGATACCGTTGATTTCGTTACCAGCACCAATTTCAGTACCACCGTGTCTTACTGAAATATATTTGTATACGCCAGAGTTGTCAGCATCATCAGAACCACCATATAAACCATTAGGATCTGAAGTAGGAATACCTTCGATTTGAACTTCAGTCTTTTGAGTACCACTTGAAGAAGCAGAAATTTTAGCTTTACCTAAGATGATTAAACCACCCCATAAACCATTTACAGTAGGAGCTAAGTTTGGAGAAGCAAATTTACCAGCAGCAACGTCAGCTATAGAAAGCTCGTCAGCAACAGAAGTAAATATGATTGGCTTAGTTGCAGTACCAGCAGCATTTAACTTACCACCTCTAGCAATTAATAAAGCAGTAGCACTTGCACCAGCACCAGCTTGACCTTTAATAATTGTACCCGGCTCGATAGTTAATGTTGCACCACTTGTTACAGCGATACGACCACCTAAAATCCATACTTTATTAGCAGTCCAAGTTGTATTGGTTGTAATATTTGCGGTAACTAATTGCTCAGTAATAACTTTTGCAATTGAAATAACTGCGGTAGCTTCTGCAGTTTTACCTTTAGAATCAGTAACAACTAATCTAACAG
>CAMCDT010000025.1:0-21543 GCA_945873615.1 Sediminibacterium ginsengisoli
GTGCTTTTTGCAATATTAGTAGCACCCGGAAAATTTAATATAGACCCCGTTTTTTTACGGTGCTGAAAAACTTCTTCTTCGTTTAATCCATCGGCATTAAAAATTGCGCCTTCAAATTCTGCGATGGCAATTACTTTAGATCCATGCTCTCTAAAAAATTTAGCGCTATGGTAGCCTACATTTCCTAACCCTTGCACAATCACGGTTTTGCCAGCAACCCCCACTGTTAATCCACGCTTTTCCATTTCGTCTTGCATATTGCACACTTCACGGATACCAAAAAAAACGCCAAGGCCAGTAGCTTCTTTTCTTCCTCTAACACCACCTTGCGTAATAGGCTTACCCGTAACACAACCAGCGGCATCAATTTCGCCGGGCTTTAATGAAGCATAGGTGTCAACGATCCATGCCATTTCACGTTCGCCGGTACCGTAATCAGGCGCAGGAACATCAATACCTGGTCCAATAAAATTCTTTTTAACAAGTTCAGCAGTATACCTACGGGTAATTTTTTCTAACTCGTAAGCAGAATGCGCACGTGGATTAATTTTAATGCCACCCTTACCGCCACCAAATGGTACATTTACAATAGCGCATTTATAGGTCATAAGTGATGCTAGCGCCATTACTTCGTCTTGGTTCACTTCTTCACTGAAACGTATCCCGCCTTTACACGGAGATTTGTGTTGTGAGTGTTGCACCCGATAAGCTTCAATTACTTCGATGCGACCGTCATCCATTTTTACTGGAAAGCGCATGCTATACACACTATTGCAGGCTTTAATTTGTTCAAGCAATCCATTTTCCCAACTCGTAAATTTAGAAGCTTTATCAAAACTTTTTTCTACACTTTTAAAAAAACTATATGGCGCGTTTGTAGACATAACAATCGATTTATTTGTTTTCTAATTTTGATATTTTCTTGTCAATAGAATATACATATATAAAAAGCCCTGTTACAATGGTTGCAACAACAGCCATGACAACATAAATTTTTCCATTGCTACGCATTACATCTGTGCTTGCATTTGCAGCAGTATCTTGGGCATATACTGAAAGAACACAAACATGCGCCATCAATACAAGTAACAATGATTTAAAATATTTATTCATAATTTATTTTGCTTTAATTATTTCGTATCTAATTTTTAAAGTACTCACCCACACACCCAGTAAGGTCCAACCAATAACGGCCGGATAAAATACAGAACGCATATTGGCATCCATATCTTTTCCATTAATACCCGGATTACCTTCACTACCCTGGCCTCCAGGATGCAATGACTCTGTGAGTCTTGGTAAAATCCAAAGGGTTGGAAAGAGCATAAAAAATGCAAAAATATTATAGACCGCTGCAATACGTGAGCGCTTATCTTCGTCAGTCATACTGCCACGCAACACAAAATAAGCAAGGTAAATAAGCATGGCAATGGCTGCACCATTTTGCTTGGGATCACCACTCCATGGACTACCCCACTGATAGTTGGCCCAAATAGCTCCTGTTGACAATCCTAGAAAACCATACAAGGTTCCGGTTGCTGCAAATGCTTTTGAATAAAAATCGTCGATAGGTGAAGTGGTACGCAAAAATTTTGCCGCATACCACACAGATACAAATAGCAAAACCATCATGGCAAACCACATCGGCACATGAAAAAACATATTCCGAATAGAATGCTCTAATCTGTCATCTAGTTTAGGAACCTTGACAATAAAACCATAAATACTGGTAAAAAACAGAAGCACAAATGCAAGCAATTTCCACCATCCTTTTCGAATCATATTCAATCATTTAGATGACCAAAGCCGTAATTAAACTAACGGCTGTAAGTGCAAAATTAAGTGAACCGTTACAATATAGAACAGCTTTAACAAATATTAATCCACATTAGCTTAAAATTGGCAAAATTATTTGTTTAATCTTGTGTAAAACTACAGCTTAATGGGCACCCCCCTTTTACATATTCATAACCTCACTGTTTTTTTCGAAAATGATCAGAGCAGCTTTACTGCGGTAAAGAACCTGAACTTGAGTGTTTGTAGGGGAGAAATTAGAGCGCTTGTTGGGGAATCGGGTTGTGGTAAATCCGTTACCTCTATGTCCATTTTACAGCTCATCCCAAGTCCACCTGCCACTTATAAAAAAGGCTCCATCTTATTTTTCAATTCCCCCAACGAATCCATCAACTTACTATCGGCAAGTGTATCTGAAATGGAGGCGATTAGAGGGCGTAAAATTGCAATGATTTTTCAGGAGCCCATGACTGCTTTAAATCCGGTCATTACTTGTGGCGACCAAATTATTGAAACAATTATCCTGCATCAAGGACTTACTAAAGAAGCAGCTACAAAAGAAGCGATTCGCTTATTTACATGTGTCAAAATAAATAATCCTGAAAAGGCAATTGATAAATATCCGCACGAATTAAGTGGCGGACAAAAACAACGCGTAATGATTGCCATGGCTATGAGTGGCAAACCTGATTTACTTATTTGTGATGAGCCAACTACAGCGCTAGATGTTCAGGTCCAAAAAAGTATTTTAGAACTGCTCAAACAACTGCAACAAGAATCAGGTATGGGCATTTTATTTATTACCCATGATTTAAATGTGGTAGCTTCTTTTGCAGACACTGTTACGGTACTATACAAAGGTGAAGTAGTGGAAGAAAATACAACTAAAGCGCTATTTGAAAACCCGGTACACCCATATACCAAGGCACTTTTAGCATGTAGGCCCGGTCTTTACCCAAAAGGATATAAGCTACCGGTTGTAAACGATTTTTTATCAAATTCAAATTACAAAGTCCCTCCTATTACCAATGATATTACGGAGTCAGAAATAAAATACAACAACACGCTACTAGAAGTCAATCATGTTTCTATTCGCTTTCCAATAGCTACCAATATTTTTGGAAAAGTAACTAAAAGTTTTACGGCCGTAGATAATATTACATTTGATATAAAAGAAGGTGAAACACTTGGCCTTGTAGGACAATCTGGATGTGGCAAAACCACACTAGGAAGATCAATTGTTGGATTACAAAAAATTAACGAAGGATCAATACTATATAAAGGAGAAACCATTGCTACTCCAAACAAAGCTTATAATCCGCATTACAAAAAAATCATTCAACTCATTTTTCAAGACCCGTATAGTTCTTTACATCCACGTATGCGCATTGGTGACGCTATTTCAGAACCGCTACATGTGCACCAGATTGCATCTAGTAAGTCTGAAAGAAAAGAACGAGTTATAGATATGCTTGAAAAAGTGGAGCTACCAGCCGATTGTTACAACAAATACCCACATGAATTTAGTGGTGGCCAGCGTCAAAGAATTGTAATTGCAAGAGCGCTTATTATGGAGCCCAAATTTGTGATTTGTGACGAGAGTGTTTCTGCCCTAGACGTGAGCGTTCAGGCGCAGGTACTAAACCTACTTAACGACCTTAAATCCTCCATGCAGTTTTCGGCACTATTTATCACCCACGACTTATCGGTGGTTAAATACATTAGTGACCGAATTATGGTGATGAACCAAGGAAAAATTGAAGAAATTGGGCCTGCCCATGAGGTATACCATTCGCCTAAAAGCCTTTATACACAGGAACTTATTGCAGCCCTGCCTTAATTTTGGCAATTTTTACCTACTTTTGCAGCCTTCACTAAAAAATCATGCCGTAACATGAAATTATCACAATTTAAGTTCGATCTACCCCTTAACCTGATCGCACAAAATCCAACCAAAAGAAGAGAAGACAGTCGCCTTCTAGTAGTAGACAGAAAAAGTGGTCATATGGAAAATAAAAACTTCCGTGACATTTTAGAATACTATGATGATAAAGACGTTTTTGTAGTCAACAACACCAAAGTATTTCCAGCGCGCATGTATGGTCGCAAAGAAAAAACAGGTGCAAAAATTGAAGTTTTTTTACTGCGTGAATTAAACAAACCAAACCGTCTTTGGGATGTAATTGTTGATCCCGCAAGAAAAATTAGAGTAGGTAATAAATTATATTTTGGCGACAACGAAGAGTTGGTAGCTGAAGTTATTGATAATACAACAAGCCGTGGTCGTACCATTCGTTTTTTATGGGATGACGATGATGAGAGCTTCAAAAAAATGTTAGAATTTTTAGGTGAAACACCACTACCTAAATATATCAAACGCAAACCAGACGAAGAAGATAAAGAGCGCTACCAAACAGTTTATGCAAAGCATGAAGGTGCTGTTGCTGCTCCTACTGCTGGTTTACACTTTAGCAAAGAGCTTATTAAAAGATGTGAAATATTGGGTGTTCGATTTGCAGAAGTAACGCTTCACACGGGTTTAGGCACATTTAGACCTATCGAAGTAGAAGATTTGAGCAAACACAAAATGGATGCCGAGTATTACCAAATTACAGAAGAGGCTTGCAATATTGTAAACAAAGCCAAACAAAATGGTCGTCGTATTTGCTCGATTGGTACTACTACCATGCGTGCCATGGAAAGCAGCTTCACTGCCGAAAAATTATTGAAACCAAGCGAAGGTTGGACCAATCACTTTATCCACCCTCCTTATAATTTTAATGTAGCAGATAGCCTTGTAACCAACTTCCATTTACCAAAAACAAGCTTGCTCATTATGACTTGTGCTTTTGCAGGTTACGATTTAGCCATGGAAGCTTACAAGAAAGCCATCAAAGACAAATACCGTTTCTTTAGTTACGGTGATGCGCTTTTAATTATCTAATGTTAACCTATCGAGATCATCTAAACCTGATCATTGAATCGAATACTCTTTTATAAAAAACCTAGTTAGCTTCTACTACCAGCTGAAGTTTAGCTAAGTTTTTTTCCATTAAGGTACCTAGTATTTTATCATTCATTAAAGAGCTTATACGCTCCCATGGGTACCATTTAACGTCTTGCTCAAACTGCCACTGAACAATTGTAACAGCCTGCCCTGGATTGTATATAAACCTAAATTTTGTGGTATAATTTGCTTCACTTGTTTTCCAATTGGCTACTACAAGTGAATCAGAAACAGAAACGATTTGTACTTGCTGGCGTTTATCTGTAGCAGCACTATCCATCCCTTCTATCCACAAATGCCACTCCGATGTATTTTGAACGAGTGGCAAAATAGAAACTGGCTTTGCTTTAATATTTACTGCACGGGATACAATATTATGAGAAGGCAGTAAAAGTCCACCAAGGGTGAACAAAACAAAAAAAACAACTGCACTAATGAAACCTAATTTAACAACACGCATCTTAATCCCATTTAAACGTTTTAAAAGCAATAGCATACACGCCCACAATCCATAAACCTAGTATCAACAACTCTTTGCCACAGGCTGCTAAAGAAGCGCCTTCAAAAGCAATATTTCTCATGGCGTTATTAAAGTGTGTTAACGGAAGTGCATTACAAATAGGCTGAAGCCAACTTGGAAAGGCTTCTACCGAGAAAAAAGTGCCCGCTAATAAAAATTGTGGAAGTGTAAACAAGTTTGCAAAAGGCGGAATGGTACTTTCGTTTTTTGCAAGCCCACTCACTATAAATCCAAAGCCCATAAATAAAATAAGGGCTATAAAACTAAGTAACATAATGGTTGCAAAAGTAGTAAGCCCGTTCACCAGTGTAAACCCAAATGCAAAATGACCAACCCCAATTACAATAATCGCTGTTAATAGTTGAAATATTACCCTACTTAATGCTTCTCCTAATACAATGTAAGCCCGTTTAATGGGCGTGGCATAAAAACGCTTGAGTACCAGCTGCTGCCTTAAATTAAAGAATAAAAAAGCAACACCAAATACACCTGAACTTAATAATGAAAATCCGAGCTGACCAGGTAAAATAAAATCTATGGTTTTATAAACCCTTCCGGGTATTTGTGAAATTGTGGCGTCAACGCGGGCAATGGTTTGATTACCCTCAAAATATTTTTGATTCATACCTGCTATCACTCCACTTAATACAGACTGTAGTAGCTGAATATTTTGTGGCATCACAGCACCAGAGCTCGTTATTTTAATACTATAGGCTGGACTCACTAAACCCGTTTTTGCAATAAGTACATTTGCAGTAATTCTTCCTTTTTCAAGCTCTTGTCGTAAAGTATCCGCATTACCCTTAACTATTTTAACAGTACTTAAATTGGTAAGCGCTGCATAAACAGGGCTTGTGGTGTCCGAACTTGCATCTATAGCAATTTTAACGGATGTTTTACCATTACCCCCTCCTATAAATCCAAAAACTAAAATAAAGATGAGAGGAAAAGCGATACTAAAAACCACTGCAGATGGACTACGCAAAATAGCTTTTAAGCTACCCTTTGTAATGGCCAACATGGCGCGAATTTGGCTGTAATTTGCAGGCATAATTATAAATTAGTGAACAGTAATGGTATAAGGTAATGTAGCCTGTGGAACGCCTACCATTGCTTTTACTTTTTTAACTTGTTGCATCATGCGTAACTGATCTGCACCGAGTTCCGATTCTATCAAACGCATCGAAACAGTTCGCTTATAATTATTAAAGAGCTGCTCCAAAATATTCTTTTTTTCGGGATACTCCTTTAGCCTGTAGCTTGTGATTTTTGCCATAGATGCTGCGGCTTTTATAGCGTCAGAAAGCGTGCCAATCTCATCAACGAGACCAACACTCATACCTCTTGTACCCGTCCAAACACGTCCCTGTGCAATACTATCTATATATTCCATATTTCTTTTACGCCCTTCAGAAACACGCGATTTAAATGTATTGTAAATAGAATCGGTAGAGGCCTGAAAAAACTTTTTTTCTGGCTCTGTAAGCGCTCTGTCCATACTTCCCATATCAGCAAACGGCCCTGTTCTCACTCTATCGGTGGTAATGCCTATTTTGTTTTTCAAAAACGATTCGATATTTGGAACGATACTAAATACACCTATTGAACCTGTAATAGTAGACGCATTGGCAAATACTTTATTAGCGTTACAAGCAATGTAATAACCACCCGATGCAGCCACATCGCCCATCGAAACAATAACTGGCTTTTCTTTTTTAGCAAGGCTTACTTCACGCCAAATAACATCACTTGCTAGCGCGCTTCCTCCTGGTGAATTTACACGCAGCACTATGGCTTTAACGGATTTATCCAAGCGTGCTTTTCTGATAAGCTCTTTATAATCATCACTAGCTACCTGCTCGTCAGTACCTGTTCCACTTATAATATCACCGCTTGCATAAATAATAGCAATTTTTTCTGAAGCAGTAGATTCGTTGAGGGTTACAGATTTTGCATATTCACCAAAATAAATAAAATTAATTTTTGAATTGACCGCCAAATTTAAACGGCCGGTGATTTCGTTTTTAACTTGATCATCATATTTCAATCCATCAATTAAATTATATTTTACAGCGTCTGCAGCAGTTTGAATTTTACCTTCTACCGCTAGCGATCTAATAAGTGCAGTATCTAAATTACGCGCAGCAGCTGTTTGGTATAAGAATTGATTGTATAAATCACCTAGCCATACACTTGTTTGCAAGCGGTTAGCATCCGTCATTTGTGTTTCACGAAGTGGCTCGGTAGCACTTTTAAATTTACCGGCATAAAATATTTGCGGCTTGATTTCTAATTTATCTAGCATGCCTTTTAAGAATAAAAGATTGCTTGAAAAGCCCGCCCACTCTAACCCACCTTGCGGATGCACAAAAATCTTTTGTGCCACATTAGCTACAGCATATCCTTTTTGCGTAATTGTTTCACCATACGCAACCACAAACTTTTTAGACTTTCTAAAATCAAGCAGTGCTTTTCTAATTTCTTCAGAAGCGGCAAATCCATTTGCATTGGAACTGGCTAAAATATAAATACCTTTTACGTTTGCATCTTTTTTTGCATGCTCAATAAGTCTGACCATTTCAAACAAAGAGGGTATTTCAAAATCTCCATCAGTGGTTAATGAGGCAAAAGGATTTTCTTGTACGGTTTCTTTGTAGGGTTTAGAAAGGTCTAATACCAATACCGCATCAGAACCAATAACCGGTTTATCAGCACTAGAAGCAGAAGCTGCAAGACCAATAAGCACCATAACACCTAGAATTGTAAACACAATCAACGCCAGTAAACTGGCAATAAATATTTTAAAAAAGCTTTTCATAGCAATAGGTTAAAATAAAAGCGGAACAATATTGTTCACAACTGCATTTAAAGACGTGAAATTAAAGATATTTGAGGCGATTAACGGGGTAATTTATGAACACAGCATATTTACTGATAGGCGGGAATTTAGGAGACCGAGCGGCTTATTTACAGGAGGCAGTAAAGCATATTGAAGCCCGGTGCGGTAGCATTACCAGCAGTTCCTCCATTTATGAAACCGCAGCCTGGGGCAATACCAACCAGCCTACATTTTATAATCAAGCCCTCAAACTCATTACCCCACTTTCGCCAGCATCCCTTTTGGAACAACTTTTAGCCATAGAATTGGAGATGGGCAGGGTGCGTAGTGAAATATATGGCCCACGTACCATTGATTTAGACATTTTAATGATTGATGACAAGGTTATAGACACCCCAGCGCTTACAATACCCCATCCGCAACTCCATAATCGCCGATTTGCACTCCTGCCGCTTGCTGAGATTGCGCCTACGCTTCACCACCCTGTTTTAGATAAAACGGTTAGCGAACTACTCGTAAACTGCACGGACACCCTTGATGTGCAAAAAAAATAAAGGTAAAAGCCAAGTTCGGCTTTATTTTTACCCATTGAGAATGAATGTTTATGAAGCATAAGTTTATTACGATTGAGGGGAATATTGGAGCGGGTAAAACAACCCTATCAAACATACTGGCACAAAAACTAAATGCGAAACTGATTTTAGAAGAATTTGCAGACAATCCTTTTTTGCCAAAATTTTACGAAAAGCCAGACCAATATGCATTTCCATTGGAGCTCTTTTTTATGGCCGAACGGTACAAGCAACTTAAAGATTTTTTAAATACCCAAGACCTATTTCAACAAGTAACAATTTCTGACTATTTATTTACAAAATGCTTGTTGTTTGCAAAAGTGAATTTGCCTAGCGAAGAATTTAGACTCTATCAAAAATTATTTGATATCATTCACCAACAAATAAGCGTCCCAGATATTTTAATTTATTTACACGCGCCTGTACAAAAACTGCAGGATAATATTAAAAAAAGAAATAGAAGTTACGAACAGGATATTAAAGACGACTACTTGTTTAATTTACAAGAAACCTATACCAGCTATATCAAACAACACAATATTAAAACCATTTTTATTGACGCAAGTAATGCTGATTTTATTGGCAACGATAAACATGTACAGGTGGTGTTAGATGCCCTCGAAAAAGATTTACCAGATGGACAACACTACTTTAATTTACCCTAACAGCTAGACCCACAAAATGCAACAAGACGCCTCTTCTACCCTAACAAAACATGATCCGTTTGAAGCCATGCGGATTGCCGAATTTAGGCATCTCATGTTTGGAAGATTCTTGTTTATCATGGGGCTTCGTATGATGGGTACACTTGTTGGTTGGTGGATTTACGAACTTACCAACGAACCCTTTGCTATTGGACTGATTGGTTTATCAGAAGTAATACCCGCAGTTTCTTTATCACTTTATGCAGGACATATTATTGATATCAGTGAAAAAAGAAAACTCTTACTTACAGGGGTGGCACTTTATTTTACCTGCGCCGTATTTTTATTACTCTTATCTACCAGTTTTACGGCTGGACAGTTAAGTAAACACTGGATTGCATTTAGTATTTATATTGCTATATTTTTTACCGGCGTTTTTAGATCTTTTACAGGCCCTACATTTGGCACGATACTTTCTGCCATTGTGCCTAAAAAAACCATTCAAAACGCTACTACATGGGGACAGGGTGTATGGCTAGGCGCATCTGTTACAGGCCATGCGATTGTTGGATTTTTAATTGCCTTAATTGGCAACACGGGTTCATTAGCCATCATTTGTACACTTGTATTTGCTGGTTATTTATTTATGTACCAGCTGAAGCCAAAGCCTTCATTAAATGAACCTGGCGAGAAAAAAACATTAGAGAGTGTAAAAGAAGGACTCAGGTACGTATATCAAACCAAAGAATTATTTGGCGCGCTAACACTCGATTTATTTGCCGTTTTATTTGGTGGCGCCGTTGCTATGATTCCAGTTTTTGCTAAAGATATTTTAAAAGTTGGGCCCATTGGATTTGGATGGCTTAACGCAGCATCCGATATTGGATCAGTGATTGTAATTGTATTACTCACCGCATTTCCATTAAAAAAAGCGCAAGGAAAAAAACTACTCATATCGGTGGCTATTTTTGGAATTTGCATTATTGTATTTGCCCTATCCAAATTATTCTGGCTCACTTTTGCCGTGCTACTCATAAGCGGTATTGTAGATGGTATTAGCGTGGTTATTAGAGGCACCATATTACAACTCAAAACGCCCGACAATATGCGCGGGCGTGTGATGAGTGTAAATTCTATGTTTATTAATAGCAGCAATGAATTTGGCCAATTTGAAAGTGGCGTTGCTGCTAAAATGATGGGCGTAGTGCCTAGTGTTGTTTTTGGTGGATGTATGACACTCCTAGTGGTGGTTATCACTTGGTTTAAAGCGCCCACACTAAAAGAAATGGAATACTAATCCGGTATAACTAGTTTATTATTACTTCTATTTACATCTGCCATTCTTAATGATGGATCAATTTCTATAGACTTGATGTCTTTAATTGATTTTGAAATAGCAACTTGATATACAGGGTCTACCCATTTCCATGCTGCATGCACTGTTCTTGGAATATTATTTTCAGTTGGCTTTTCACCAAACTGCAAATTAAGTGGAACATAATGCATTTCTTGAGAACCATCTTTATAGGTAACCAACACATCAATAGGCATTGGTAATTTACCAACACGTTTAATGGTAATATTTGTTTTATCCTGAATAAGATTGATATCGCCAACAGCGTAGTCAATTGTTTTAGTAGAATTGATCCAATACTCTTTGTACCAATCAAGTTCTAATCCACTTCTTTTTTCAGCAACTCTAATAAAATCATTTGGATTGGGATGCTTAAAACGCCAAGCATTGTAATAATCTAATAATACTTGATCTCTAACAGAATCGCCAATCACATAACCCAACTGACTCATAAACACAGCACCTTTACTATAGGCAGAAGTGCTATATGCTACATTGGTATTGTAATGATCCGAATGTGTACTTGCTGGTTCATCGTAGGGGCTTCTAGTTAAATTAATATAACTTCTGTAAGATCCTTCAAATGGAAAACCCTTGCTACCATTGAGTTCCGCGAGTACGCGCGTGCTTGCATAATCAGTAAAGCCTTCGTCCATCCATGGATATAACGATTCGTTAGAACCCATTAGCATTTGATACCAGGTATGCATCCATTCATGAATGGCCGTTCCAACACTAGCACTCTTTATTAAAGTTCCCATTGGGTATTCCATACCACCATCGCCCCCCTGAATAAAGGTGTAAGTTTTGTAAGGATATGCACCAAATGTTTTTGCAATGATGGGATAAGCATTGTTAACCACATCAGCCATTTTTTGCCAATTGTTTTCTAAAGAGTCTACAGCTTTGTATACCACTCGAATAAGTGGCCCGCCGCCCGCTGGTTTACGCGTAATCATTTTATACGTAGGGTCTGCAGCCCACATAAAATCGTGCACATTGTAAGCCTGCCATTTCCATGTTTTTGTTGCACCTGCAGCAGCTGTAACTTTCGAACCAGGCGTTTCGTAACCCATGCCAATTTCTTGTGGGTTTTGTAAATCGCCGCCTGCTGCAATAAAATAATTTTTATCAATGGTAATGTTTACATCAAAATCACCCCACACGCCATAAAATTCCCTTGCGATATATTGGTTAGCGTGCCAACCTTGATAATCATATTCTGCTACCTTAGGATACCACTGACTCATGCTATACCGAATCCCTTCTTTATTGTCTCTTCCACTTCTTCTAATTTGTGCTGGCACTTGTGCTTCAAAAGATACTTCCATTTGCACAGAAGACTTTGGTAATACAGGTTTTGTTAAAACAACTTCAAGTATGGTTTCATGTTCTTTTAGTAACTGTGCCAAGCCATTAATTTTCACATACTTTACATGCTGATAGCCAATTTCGGAAGGCGTTAATTTACTAATGCGGTCTTTAACACGCGCATCCCAGTCTAGACCATCACTCATTTTGGAAGCAGGTCTAATTTGAATTTGACCAAGCTCTCTACTTCTAATATCCATGCTGCTTCCGGGCTGAAACGCATTCCAATAGGTATGAAAAAATATCTTACTTAATGTATCTGAAGAATTGTTGGTGTACACGATTTTTTCGGTACCATTAATTTTATTAGACACCACATCCATGTTTGCTTGAATGGTATACTTGATGCGCTGTTGCGGACGATCTGGTTGTGCAACAAGTATGGATGCACGCATCACAAATAAACATACGAAACCAAACAATAAAATTTTTTTCATTTTTATTCAATTAAAGTGTACCAATAAAATTAAGGAATTATTCGGCGCCAGCAACTACTATTACAATTTCGCCTTTCACCGATTTTGATTCAAAGTATACCGCTAAGTCTTGCAAAGTACCCTGCTTATTTTCTTCAAACATTTTGGTAAGCTCTCTGCTCACACTTGCTAAGCGGTCAGCTCCAAAATAGACAGCCAACTCTTTGAGGGTTTTTACAAGTCGCATAGGACTTTCGTATAAGATGATGGTACGGGGTTCGACGGCCAATTCTTTTAACATAGTTTGTCTCCCCTTTTTTAAAGGCAAAAATCCTTCAAAAACAAAGCGGTTGGTAGGAATACCGCTATTTACAAGTGCCGGCACAAAAGCAGTAGCACCAGGCAAACATTCTACCTTTATACCTTGTTTTATACATTCACGAACGAGTAAAAAGGCAGGGTCAGAAATACCAGGAGTGCCCGCGTCTGTAATGAGTGCAAAGGTTTTGCCCCCTTTTAACTGATCCACTAAATGCTCAACTATTTTGTGTTCGTTGTGCTGATGATAGGGAGATAACGGTTTTTGTATTTGATAGTGCTGCAGTAGTTTAGAAGAGGTTCGGGTGTCTTCACACAAAATAACATCTACAGATTGCAACACTTCGATACCCCTAAAAGTCATGTCTTTTAAATTACCAAGTGGTGTAGGAACCAGGTATAGCATGGCTTTGGGGTTAATACAACTTATGCTAAAAATTCTATTTCGAAATATTCCATTACTGCATTTGCAAGTAATTGCTTACTTGCATTTTCTGCAATTACAGTAGCCGCTTCTTTACTATCTGCTTCGATTTGTAAGTTTATATTTTTACCTACACGGACATCCTGCACACCAGTAAGCGCTAAATTGTGAAGACCGCTTAAAACAGCTTTACCTTGAGGATCTAATAAATCTTTTAAGGGCATTACCTTAATCTGAACATTGAAAATCATACGTACCAATATTTGAGGGACAAAGATAGAACTACATAAGCAATAAAAACAATGGGAACCGCGATCCAGCCAAAACTAATCGCAGAAATAAGCCCAATAGCTACCAAAATAAGAAGTGGGAGTAGCTTTTTAAACGAAATCTGGCTAAACTTAAACGCCATCATTGGAAGTGTTGAAACCATTAAATAGCTACAACCCAGCACCACCGCATACCAAAACCATTTGTTAAGCAAAAGACCGGTTACCGCTGCCTGTTCCATGGGTGCATACCAATAAATAATTGGAAAAGAGGCAAATAAAAGCCCTACTGCTGGCACAGGAACCCCTGTAAAACCAGTACTAGAAGGTGCCGAAATATTAAACCTGGCTAACCTATACGCGGCAGCACAAGGTAAAATAAATACGGGCAGCAGCTGAAACCAAGATGCCGATAACCCGTCCATATCCTGTGCGAGTGCAAGCCTTAAAAACTGATAAGCAATTAAAGAAGGTGCTACACCAAAACTTACAAGATCCGCTAATGAATCTAATTGTTTACCCATTTCAGATGAGCTACCGAGTAGCCTTGCTAAAAATCCATCAAAATAATCTACAACAGCTGCAAGTGCTAAACATAGACTAGCCCTATAAATTTGCTGCGGTATTTCAATTAAACTTTCACCTTCGGCACCGGCTGTAATGATGATGCCCGGTGTTGTGATATACACAACAGCTATGCATCCGAAAAACAAATTCAGTAAGGTAAATAAATTAGGGATTTGCTTTTTTATCATGCTACTTATTTCTTTCTTTTGGCAGAAGTTGACTTCATCAGTGATTCAATTTCATCTACCGTGATGGGAATATTTTTCATGAGATCTATATTTCCCGTTTTTGTAATCCAAAAATTATTTTCAATACGAATACCCATTTTTTCTTCTTCGATATAAATACCTGGCTCAATGGTAAATACCATACCTGCTTGTATAGGCGCTGTTCTTGTTCCAAGATCGTGCACATCAAGACCTAAATGATGTGAAATGCCGTGGTATAAATATTTTCGGTATGCTGGATTTTCTGGGTCTTGATTTTTAATAGCTGCTTTTGTTAGTAGTCCAATTTTTTCAAATTGCTTGGTCGCTTCTACCCCAACTTTGTCGGTGTACTGAACAATCGAGATGCCTGGTTTTAAAATAGACTTAGCATAATTATGTAAATGCAAACATGCATTGTACACTTCTTTTTGGCGCTTGGTAAACACACCACTCACAGGCACTGTTCTTGTCAAATCGGCACAGTAACCTCCATATTCGGCACCAAAATCCATCAGCAACATTTCCCCTGCTTCACATACCTGATTGTTGGAAACATAATGAAGGGTTCTAGCTCTATCGCCACTCGCAATAATGCTATGGTAAGCCGGACCTGTTGCACGCCTCTTTAAAAATTGATGGTAAATTTCAGCTTCAATTTCATATTCTGTAACACCTGGTTTTATAAAACCTAAAAGATGTCTAAAAGTTTCATCTGTAATGTCAATAGCATTACCAATAACAGCCACTTCTTCTTTTGACTTAATGGCCCTTAACTTGTGCATGATTTTTGCAGCACGCTCATAACCATGTAGCGGATACATTGCTTTCATTTCTGCAACAAACCTGTAATCTCTACTTGCAATAGCGGTTGCTTTTCTATCATTTTCATTGGTATCTAAATAAATGGTGTCTGCTGCATGAATCCATACTTGAAGCATCGCATCGATGGTGTCTAGCCAAACGATGGTTTGAATGCCAGATATAGCCGTGCCATCAGCGGTGCGGAGTCTTTTACCATCCCACTTTTCTTTTAATTCGTTAGGTCTTACCAGCACTAGCACTTCACGGTATTTAGGATCTGGGCAATTAGGAAATAATATAACCATCGAATCTTCCTGCTCAATACCTGACAGCCAGAACAAATCGGTGTTTTGTTTAAAAGCATGAAGCGCATCTCCATTAGAAGGCCACTCGTCATTGCTTACAAAAATAGCAATGCTGTTAGGTTTCATTTCCTTCATAAACCGCTTGCGGTTATCAATAAAAATTTGCTTGTTAAGCGGTAGATATTTCATAGCTGAAAAGATAGGTACATGTCAATAATGCACTAAAAATAAGAAAAGAATTAGAATTTCACCGAAGGACATCTCACACCCCTAGCGAGAGCCGAAGAAACAACCCCTGTTTTAATGATAGATAATTCGTAAGCACCCCTTGTATTATTGGCTGCTTTTAGGGTTGAAACAGTAGCATCGTAATTAAAGGTAAAACGGGTATCGTTTAATTGGAAGCCAAAAACGGGAATGACAGCGTCCCCATTTCGCATGTAGAGGCCCAAAATCATTTGCCTAGACCCATCACCACTTAAATCACGATTGGCATTAACACCCAGCACTATTTCTGATGCAGTATTCATTTTGCTTAGGTAAATATTTGGATTTACAATCCATGATTCTCCAATTTTTACACTCGCATTTAAAAATGCCGTATACCGCATATCCAAACTTGCGTTAGAAACAAGTGGATCAAAAAAACTTTCTCTAGGTCTATTAATATGCTGTGCACTTAAGCCTGCATTTACATAAAATTTTTCGGAAGCGAAGTATGCGTAATTGATACCTGCTTGTAAATCGGCGTATGAAGTTTGACTAAATGCAAATGGTTCGTTAGATGGAATGGTTGCGTCAAAAAACTGACCATTCCACTGATTATCGAATGACAATTTAGCAATATCAATTCGCTTACTAATAAATCCACCTGTAAACCCAATACTTAACAAACTGCTATATCCAAGCATTTGATGATACGCCACAGACGCGTATGCACTCGTATTGATTAAATTACCAGCTCCTGCGGCGTCTCTGTATAAAGCGCCTCCCACACCCATCCATCCGTTTTCAAACTTTCCGGTAAATAGTTGGGCATCGCCCCACACCGACATGGATTTAAAGGGTGTACCCACTGCCCCCCACTGATTGCGGTAGTTTGCGCCGATACGGTAATCGTTATCAGGATTAAAACCTGTGTTAGCAGGGTTCACTAAAATGGGTGCATTAAAGTACTGACTAAAATGCAAGTCTTGCGCATTTGATTGCAGCATAGCTGCAGCAAAAACAAGCAATAATATGAAGTGCATTTTAGATTTCATGGGCTACCTGAGTAAAGTGATGTCTCCTTTTTTAGCTAATTTTTCGCCGGTATAAAATTCAACAACAGCACTGTAATGATAGACATCTTGTGCTTGTAATTTTCCTTTGTAATAACCATCCCAACCCGTGTTCATATCTGAGGTTACAAATACGAGTTCACCCCATCTATTAAATATTTGAAAACTTACTTTAGAAATGCCAAACCCTCTAACAAATACACGGTCATTAATACCATCGCCATTAGGCGTAAAAGCAGTTGGAACACTATAGCCAACTTCTACGGTTGCGTCAATGGGCGTACAAGTGGTATCTGAACATCCCGTTGCATTTGTTGCAACTAGGCAAACATTATACGTTGCCGTTTTTTGATATTGATACGAAATAATGGTATCACGTCTTGATGTTACAAGCGAATTGCCGTCACCAAAAATCCATTTATACGTAACAGCCCCCGTACTTGTATTTACGAGTTGTACGGGCGTATTAGGCCTTGTAGGATTGGGTGAATAGGTAAATGATGCAGTAGGATTATTGACAACAACTAAATTTTTTATAATGGTATCCCGCTTATTACAAGTATTGGCATCAACTGCAATTAATTGAACTGGATAAGTTCCTGGCATTGTATACACATGCGAGGGATTTGTTTGTGTAGAGGTAGCTCCATCACCAAAATCCCAGAAAAACTGCTGCCCCGCTGTTGATGTATTTCTAAAGCTAGCATTAAACGGTGCGCACGCAGATGGTGGTAATGTAAAATTAGCGATGACGTTTGGCGACAAACTAATTTGCTTGATTAAGCTATCTGGACTGTTACAGTAATTGGTGTCACTTAAAGTGAGCTTTACATTGTAAGCGCCTCCTACTGCGTAGGTATGTCTTACGATGCCAGCACCTGCAGCGAGTTTTGTTCCGTCCCCAAAATCCCAAGTAAAACTTTTATTGGAGAATGGTTTAGACGCTGGCCCCGTGCTTGTATTGTCAAATTCAAAAACCAATTGATCACAAGGCGGCACTTTTGCAGAAACAAAAGATAGATTAGCATCATCATTTCTTACATACATATTAATGAATGTGGTGTCAGCAATATTACAAGTACTTGAATCGATGGCCACCAATGAAACTTTAAACATGCCCACTTTTGTAAAATTGTGAGAAATGGTTGCAGTATTAGAAGTTACAGGCGCTGAACCATCACCAAAATTCCAAACATAAGATTTACCCTGGGCAAGTGTGTCGGTAAAATCTACAGTCATAGGAACGCAACCAGAAGTGTCTCTAACGGTTCCTTTAATAGATGCTTTTAATCCTGCACCAACACCCGCCAAATTAAATGCTAGTTTGATAGCAAGTAAATTACATCTAGCAGAGCTAGGATCGGCAGATAAATTGTTGGACGACCAAACACCAGCAGTGCCCCTTAACGCAGCACCTGGAGCCGGATTAGAGCCTAAACAAGAGCATACAGATTGATAGATGGTGCCGTTTTTATCGAAGCGACTAGTTCCGCCATCCACGTGGTCACCTAGCGGACCATTGGTACCTGTTATAGATCCAAAAAAAGTAGCGTATAAAATATTTTTAGCGCTTTTTTCGAGTACAAAAAAGTAAAGGTCTTCTCCATCTGTGGTGGTACTTAATTGACCTGCTCCAAATGTGGCAAGGCCTTTTGTTCCTGCAGACGGAAATCCTGGTGCAAGCGTTCCACCCCATCCAGACACGTAGACATTTTCACAACGATCTACTAAAAAAGCAGTAGGAGAAATATTGGGCACACTGCCTGTTCCTGTTCCAAAATTTGCAGAGTACAAAAACTGCGTTAGGTCCGGTTGCAATTTGGAAATAAATTGTTTGCCAGTTGCCTGATTACCGCCACTATTAAATGGAGAATTAATAATGGGCCAAGCCACTGTTGTGGTTCCCATAATGTATGGAAAGCCGTATTTATCAAACTGAATACCATAAATAATATCGTCTCCAGATGTGCCAAAATAACTGGTTGCAATTTGCCTAGATCCATCCGGACTTATAAATGTTACATAGCCATCTACCTTTCCTTGATTGGTGCCAAACAAAACACCTGCTTTGCTACCCGGAAAATCAGTACTTGCTGTGGCACCTGCTACATAAATAAATCCTGTTAAAGGATTGATGGCAAGCACAAAGGCTGCATCATCATCACCGCCTCCTAAAAAAGAACTAAAAATTACAGCGTCTAGATTAGGTGTCAATTTTACAAGTATACCATCCTGAAACCTGGTCGTTGTTTTATTACCTGGCAATGCTTGAAAACTTCCAGCTGTTGTTCTAAAATCTTCGGACTGTGTTACCGATGCTAAAATAATATTTCCAGCTCCATCCACGATTACTTCACTACGTGCATCATCACCATAATTTCTTCGTGTAGATTCTGAAATCTGTGGCTTAATATAATTAGGCCTGATATTTACACCGTCATCGGCGCTCCCACCCATGCGAACAGATCCAATAATAGACGTGCCTGTTGCATTTAATTTTGTAATCACAATATCAAATAGTCCACCCAGTGGACCATACGTAGACAAGCCCCTTACTGGATATCCAGTACCCGATGATGTTCTGCCCGCAACAATTAAATTTCCATTCGCGTCCACCACTAAACTATGGGGCTGTTCGTTTCCTTTACCACCAATATAGGTTGCATACAATCGGTTCACACCACTAGGGTCAAACTTAATGATGCCAATATCCATCGCGCCAATATCACCTTCTGGAACACCCCCCGCAAAAGTGGTTTGAAAAGCGCCATTACTTACAGGAAAAGTTCCAAAACTACCAAACACGATCCCACCCGCATAAAAATTTCCTTGCGCATCATAAGTGGCTGTAAAGCCCCAATTATCTGCAGTACTACCTGTGTATCCAAAAAATACAATGGATGGGTCAATCACAAGTGTTTCCGTTTTATCATAATCTCCAGCAATTGAAAACTTAACAATATTTCCTTTTACAGTGTAATCACAATTCACTTCTTTTTTGCCATCCTTTTTTAATTGATAAGTATAGGGCGCTAATTCAGATACGGTGGTTACTCTTGTTTTTATTTCTAGTGCGCGGTTTTTTAATTTAATACCATCCGCCCCTTCTATGTAAAGTGCAATTTTTGAAACGTCTGCTCCAGGATGTACGATAATATCATACTTTAACTGTGCATCATTCGTGTAGTACCTGATATCAATACCCGGATACAAATCTTTGTAAACAACTGCTTTGTATATTTTGCAATCACTTGCCCATTTAGTAGAATCATTTCCTATAAAATAATTATTATAAGAAGGCTGTATTTTTTCAGGAACAATGGTAGGGTTAGGATTTGCATTTAAAAATTTTACTTCATATGCATGTGAATGCAAAACGCCCTCAAAATTTTCTGGTATTGTTGCAACATGATTTTTTTCGCGAGGGTGTGTGTTGAGTGCCGCTAAATCCTGCGGGTCGTGCACGAGTACTCTGTACCCATTATTTTGAAGTGCAAAAGCACCAGCCACTGTTTGTGCCTGAAATTTTATAGCGCTTGGCCACTGCCCTTTATTTTCTATAAATTCTAGGTACTGCTGCGCACTCACCTCCATAATTGAAAGGGTGAGAAGTAATAGTAGGATACTAAATAATCTGCGCAGCAACATCTTGTTTTTTTATAAGTTACGATATCTTACCCCAACCGGATCTAGCCTTCTGGGACTGAAGATAGTTTTTCAATTCTGAATTTTTTGTCAAAGTGAGGGTATGGTCCTCTTCTACCAGCTTTTCGGCTGCTATTTTGGCCACTTCCAACACTTCTTTGTCATTAACAATGTTAGCTAGCTTAAAGTTCAAAGCACCACTTTGTCTGGTACCTTCAATATCCCCAGGACCCCTTAATTCAAGGTCTTTTTCGGCAATTAAGAACCCATCATTGGTAGCGCACATAATCTTGATTCGCTCCCTAGCATCGTTACTTACTTTTTGACCTGTTAATAAAACGCAAAAACTTTTTTCGGAGCCCCTTCCTACCCGTCCGCGCAACTGATGAAGCTGAGAAAGACCAAATTTTTCGGAGCTTTCAATCACCATAACAGAAGCATTGGGCACGTTCACGCCCACTTCAATAACGGTGGTGGCTACCATAATTTGTGTATCACCATTTACAAAGCGTGCCATATTGGTTTCCTTTTGATCGGCGGGTTGTCTTCCATGAACCATGCTAATTTTGTAATTGGGTTCTGGGAAAAAACTTTTTACTTGCTCATAGCCTTGCATTAAGTCTTCGTAAGAAAGTTTTTCACTCTCTTCAATTAATGGATATATAAAATAAGCTTGTCTTCCTTTTTCAATTTCTGTTTTTACAAAATCCATAACGGTTGCACGTGCCATTTCATTTCGGTGCACGGTTGTTATGGGTTGTCTACCAGGCGGCAACTCATCCATGATACTATAATCAAGATCGCCATACGCAGTCATGGCAAGGGTTCTAGGGATGGGCGTTGCCGTCATCACAAGCACGTGTGGTGGTATTAAAGCCTTCTCCCAAAGTTTAGCACGCTGTGCAACACCAAAGCGGTGTTGTTCATCTACAACCACAAATCCTAAATTATGAAACTGCACTTTTTCTTCAATTACGGCGTGTGTGCCCACCACAAAATGAAGTGATCCATCTTGCAATCCTTGCATGATTTTTTTTCTTGCTGCTGTTTTGGTGCTACCCGTTAACAATGCAAGTTCTACACCCATATCTTTTAATAATTCGCTGAGCCCTTGATAATGTTGTTGTGCTAAAATTTCGGTGGGTGCCATTAAGCAACTCTGAAATCCATTGTCGGCTGCAAGAAGCATACTGAGTAGCGCTACAATT
>CAMCDT010000026.1:0-19844 GCA_945873615.1 Sediminibacterium ginsengisoli
AAATTATTGGTGAAGCTGCCAATGGTCCATTAACACCAGAAGCAGATGAAATATTTGCAGCAAAAGGAACGCTTGTAGTACCTGATATGTATTTAAATGCAGGTGGTGTAACGGTATCTTATTTCGAGTGGCTTAAAAATTTAAGTCATGTGCGTTACGGCCGTATGGAAAAAAGATTTACTGAAAATTTAAACACGCATATTCTTTCTCAAATAGAAGAATTGACGGGTAAATCAGTTTCTGCTACAGAGCGTAGTTTTATTATGCATGGTCCTGAAGAAGTAGATTTAGTAAATAGTGGACTTGAAGAAACAATGATTACGGCAACTCGCGAAATCATGCAAATTTGGAAAGACAATCCTTCTATTCCTGATATGCGTACCGCTGCTTATGTATGTGCGATTAACAAGGTAGGAACGTCTTACGCTGAGCTTGGTATCTTCCCTTAATCCGCAACAAAATTTGGAAGGGCATTCATGACTGTTGGTTGTGCGTTTCTTAGGTCAAAACCAAATGTGTCATTTCCATTTGTGATTACAATGTACTGTGTTTCTAGTTTGCTATTATAATGAAGTACTTGTTGTAGCACTGATTCACTTAAGGGGACATTCATCTCTTTACATTCAACAATTAACCAAGGTTTGGTGTCTTTGTAAACAAGGATATCAAACCTTTTTTTTGTTTCGCCCCATTTGATTTCCTTTTCAATGGCAATAAGTGAAGCGGGTACGTTCTGCTTTTGAACTAGTACCTGTAAGAAGTTTTGACGAACCCATTCTTCAGGTGTTAGGCGTACCCAAATTTTTCTGAGTGGGTCAAAAATTTGTTCTTTTTGATCCAAGCTTTTAATTTGATGCGCATATGTTGGATACTCTACTTGAATCATAAGAAATGGATTGTCATGGCTTTTTTGTAATTTAGCCAATTAACTTTTTTCAAATATACCCACACTGGGTTAAAATGCCAACCTATGAAAACGAAAGAAGAAATAGTAAATAACTGGCTTCCAAGGTATACCGGAGAGCAGCTTCAAAATTTTGGAAAGTATATTTTGCTTACCAACTTTAGCAATTACGTTAATTTATTTGCTTCTTGGAATGGCGTAGAAGTAGTTGGAAAAGATCGTCCTATGCAGTGCGCAACCGCTGGCGGTATTACCATTATCAATTTTGGAATGGGTAGCCCTGGGGCAGCAACGGTCATGGATTTATTAACGGCCATCGAGCCTGAAGCGGTATTGTTTTTGGGTAAATGCGGAGGACTTAAAAAGCGGAATAATTTAGGCGATTTAATACTCCCTATAGCGGCCATTAGAGGTGAAGGTACTTCCAATGATTACTTTCCTCCGGAAGTGCCAGCCATGCCGGCCTTTGCCTTGCAAAAAGCGATATCTACAACCATTAGAGATTATAACGTTGATTATTGGACCGGTACGGTGTACACAACCAATAGAAGGGTATGGGAACATGATGAAGTGTTTAAAGATTATTTAACACGTGTACGCGCCTATGCCATTGATATGGAAACCGCTACCATTTTTACGGTTGGCTTTTACAATAAAATCCCTACGGGCGCACTTCTTTTAGTGAGTGATCAGCCCATGGTTCCAGAAGGTGTAAAAACAGACGCGAGTGATGTAAAAGTGACGAGCGCCTTTGTAGAAAACCATTTAAAAATTGGGATCGATTCTTTAAAGCAATTGATCAATAAAGGACAAACAGTAAGGCACTTAAGATTCTAATATAGAAGAATACGCTATTAATCTTTCCATAAAAAAGGAAACAGAATAAGGGCAAGGGCAACTACTAAAATGTCTAGTCCAACTAGCATGCCAACCATTTGTATAAAGCCTCCTTGAATCACAGACGAAAAGCCTGTTGCTGATATTTTCATGAGTAGTAATAGCTGTGGTATGATGAGCGGAAAGCCCATGATAGCCATCATTGCAGCGTTTTGTTGTGCTTTTGCAGCAATGGCTGCTAAAAATGTAAATACCAAACTAATGCTCATACCACCTAGGCAAACAATGCCTGTAAATACAAGGGCATGGGTGAGTGGGTTCCCTAATAAAAGTGTAAAAACAGCTAGGCTTAACAAGCTCATGCCAAGCATGAGTACTAGATTAAAAATAAGTTTTGCGAGGACAAAATTTTGAGCACTTGTAATGGAGTAAAAGTACAGCATGCGACCACTGCCTTCTTGCAAAAAACTTTTAGCAACTGCATTCACGCAAACAAACAATTGAATCACCCAAAAAAGTCCATTCCAAACTTGATCATCGGGTTGACCCATTGATAAATACACCACAAAGATGGTTGTTACTACATAGAGTACAATACCATACAAAGTATACTGCTGCCTAAGTTCAAGCAGAAAATCTTTTTGTAATAAAGCAAGTATGGCGTTTTTATTTTTCATGCATGCATTTTCTACAACGAGGTTCGTAAGTGTCTTTTTCTCCAAGTAATACTTGGCTTTCGTTAGCCGTTTTTCTAAATGACACGTGTGCAATATTGCCACACTTCATACAAATGGCATGCAGCTTTGTAATGTAATCTGCAACAGCTAACAAGTTAGGCATTTGACCAAAGGGCTTGCCTAAATAATCCATATCGAGTCCGGCTACAATGACCCTAATTCCTCTTGAGGCCAAAGTTTCACAAACCATGGTAATTTCTGCATCAAAAAACTGCGCTTCATCAATGCCTATTACATCAACATCGCCGGCTAGTAATAAGATAGATTGCGCATGGTCTACGGGAATGGAAGGGATGCTATTTGTGTCGTGGCTTACCACTTCTGTGTCGTTGTACCTGGTGTCAAGTGCGGGTTTATAGATCTCAATTTTCAAGTTGGCAATTTTTGCACGCTTGAGTCTCCTAATTAGTTCTTCGGTTTTGCCGCTAAACATGCTGCCGCAAATCACTTCAATCCAGCCTCTTTTGTCACCTGTTATGTTAGGTTCTATGAACATGTATCAAATAAATTTGTAGATTAGACGTTAAATAGGAGCGGATACCAGTCCCATTTAAGACCCCAAATGTATTACATAGAATGGAAAGAGTTGGTACGTTAATTCATAAACTAAAAGATCTTTTTGATCAGGGTGCCAGTAGCGAGCAGCTTATGGCCACTGCTCATATGCTTTTATCCGAACTTGAAACAACGACCACTTCAATGGTAGAGCTGGAAAAGCATAGTAAAATAGGGGTTTCGGTGGTAATGCCTAGGGGCGCTAGTATCCAAAAGTCAGAACAACTTATTCAGGCCAAATTACCCCTCGATATTTTGGACGACACGCCAAAACTTAACCAAATTGAAGCTCAAGTAGATGTTCCGGCGGTTTTAGATTCCGAAACGCACGATTCTTTAGATACAATATCAAAAGGGCCAGCTATATCAGAAATGAACAGTGGATGGTTGTTTGATACATCTACTGAAATTCCAACCCTCGCGCTTCAGTCAAATAAAAATGAATTTGCTGAAATCAATCAGTTGATGAAGTCGATTCATTCGATGCCTGTGCTCAACGAAAAATTACGCGCCAGTCAAATAGAAATTGGAACGGTGCTTAACAATGAGCCCATCAAAGAATTAAAAAAGGGTATTGGGATCAATGACCGGTTTTTGTTTGTGCAAGAACTATTTAGAGGCGATGAAATTATGTATGAGCGCAGCATTAAAACCATTGATGGTTTTGCAATTTATCCGGAGGCTCAATTTTGGATACAACGAGAATTGAAATTAAAAATTGGTTGGAATGAAGACAGTGCCACTGTCAAGCATTTTGATCAACTCGTTAAAAGACGATTTTCCTGAATGTAATGTATAATTTTTGCAGAAGCGCCTTTGTGAGCATGCACAAAATCTCCAGCGTGTTGCCCCATTTTTATTCTATCCGCTTCGGTACAAAAAAGTTTATTTGCAACAGCTTCAAATTCTAATGCGTCTTCGATACTGATGGCGCCACCTGCATCTACTAGTCCTGACGCTTCTATATACTTATCATACACTGGTCCAAATAGAACAGGCTTGTAATGCACAGCTGCTTCTAAACAGTTGTGTATACCGTCTGCGCCAAACCCGCCGCCAATAAAGGTTATAGTGGCATAGTGGTATAGCTTACTTAGCATGCCTACATTGTCGATAATAAGTGTATTAACGTTTTGTAGCACGGTATTAAAGCCTTTTACATAATCAGAAAAGAGTACTGCATTTTTATAAAGCGATAAACAGTTTTGAAGCCTTTGATTTGTAATATCGTGCGGTGCGATAATAAATTTAATATTCGGATTTGTTTTTTCAAAATGAGCAATCGTTTCGTCATCCTGAAACCAGGTACTTCCTGCTACTAATACTAAGCTGTTGTTGCAAAAATGTGCAATAGGATCTATGGGTGCAAACGCTTCTGCAATTTCAATAACTCTATCAAATCTGGTATCGCCACCAATATATACCTCATTATTGATTCCAATAGATTGCAGTAAGGATTGTGAATTTTTATCCTGCACAAAAAAAGCGGTGAAACAGGAAAGTAACTTTTTATAAAAGCTGCCATACCATTTAAAAAACAATTGATCTTTTCTAAAAATACCTGCAATTAATATCGTAGGTATTTGCAGCTTTTTTAACAGTGTGAGGTAGTAATGCCAAAATTCATATTTTACAAAAACGGCAATCGAAGGGTTTGTGATTTTCAAAAATTTGCTCGCATTGCCCGCGCTGTCCATAGGTAAGTAAAAAATGTAATCGGCACCCGCATAATTTTTATGTACCTCGTAACCAGAAGGCGAAAAAAAAGTAAGAAGGATACTATAATTGGGGTACTGCTTTTGAAGGCCTTCTAAAACTGGACGTCCTTGTTCAAATTCGCCAAGTGAGGCGCAGTGCATCCAAATAATTGGTTTTGTGTTAGCGGCTAAAGCAGCTGCTATCTGTGTTAAAATTTCTTTTCTGCCTGTATGCCACTGCTTAGCTTTTGGATTGACAAATCCAAGTATCCATGCGGCAATTGGATAGATTCCAATGAATATGCGGTACAGAAAAAGCAAATTGGGATGATTTATACTACAAATAAACAAATTAAAGCCCATTTACCCATTTTATATACTAGAATAAGGTTCGTTGGAAAGCGTCAAACAAAGGCTTTTTTGCAGTAATTTTGGCCCTATAAATTCTGGCACATGAGACCCATTCAGATGGTGGATACCAAAACCCAATACCTTCAAATTAAGGACGAAGTAGATGCTGCGATTCATGCAGTGCTTGATAGTGCAGCCTATATCAATGGTAAGCCCGTACAAGACTTTGCCGCGTCTCTTTCAAGTTATTTAGGGGTAAAGCACGTGATTCCTTGTGCAAATGGCACCGATGCATTACAAATTGCTATGATGGCCATTGGGTTAGAGCCTGGTGATGAAGTGATAACGCCTTCATTTACTTATATCGCTACTACCGAAGTAGTGGCACTACTCAGGTTAAAGCCTGTTTTTGTAGAAGTAGATCCTGTTACTTTTTGTATGGACCCTGCTTCTTTGGAAAAAGCAATTACGCCCAAAACAAAAGCCATTGTTCCGGTGCATTTATATGGTCAGGCTGCTCCAATGGAAGAGATTTTACGCATAGCTAAAAAGTACAACTTATATGTGATTGAAGATAATGCACAGGCCATTGGTTGCTCCTATACATTTGCTGATGGTACCGTTAAAAAAACGGGAACCATGGGACATATTGGTGCTACCTCTTTTTATCCGAGTAAAAACCTGGGTGCATTTGGTGACGGCGGTGCATTATTTACAAATGATGATACACTGGCACATACTTTAAAAACAATTGCCAACCATGGTCAAGAAAAAAGATACTACCACGATATTGTTGGTTGTAACTCTAGACTTGATAGTATGCAAGCGGCCATTTTAAATATTAAGTTAAAACATTTAGACAGCTATAACCAAGCAAGGGCAAACGTTGCACTATTTTACAACCAGGCTTTTGAAAACTGTTCGGTTATTACAACGCCTAAAACGGCGGCTTATAGTACGCATGTATTTCATCAGTACACAATTTTATTTGAAGGCGACAGAGATGGACTTATTGCGCATTTAGCAGAAAAGGGTATTCCATCTATGATTTATTATCCAGTGCCAGGGCACAAACAAAAAATGTTTGCTTCCTTTAATTTGCCAGAATCAGATTTAGCGACTACCGATCATTTAACAACACGTGTACTTTCATTACCCGTTCATACCGAAATGGATTTGGAGCAGTTAACGTATATTACAGAGGCCGTTTTAAGTTTTATCAACAAGTAATTTATTTATGAAAATAGCAGTAGTTGGAACCGGATATGTTGGACTTGTAACAGGTACTTGCTTTGCTGAAACAGGCAACAAAGTAACTTGTGTAGATATCGATGCTTCAAAAGTGGCTCGTTTGTCTGGTGGTGAAATTACCATTTACGAGCCTGGGTTAGAAAAACTTTTTTTGCGTAACCTTCAGGAAGGACGTTTGCAATTTACCACCAATTTAAAGGAAGGGATAGAAGGAGCGAGTATTATTTTTCTAGCGCTTCCTACACCGCCAGGTGCCGATGGTCACGCCGATTTACAATACATTTTAAAAGTAGCAGACGATTTAGGTTTTTTACTCAATGGCTATACGGTTATAGTTGATAAGAGTACTGTACCTGTTGGCACTGCAGCAAAAGTGCGCGCTGCCATTGCAAAAAATTATACTGGCGAATTTGATGTGGTAAGTAATCCTGAGTTTTTGCGCGAAGGTGTTGCCGTAGATGATTTTATGAAACCAGACCGCGTTGTAATTGGCAGCAGTTCTGATCGAGCTAAAAAATTAATGGGTGATTTGTTTGCGCCATTTGTACGCCAGGGCAATCCAGTTATTTATATGGATGAAGCAAGTGCCGAACTTACTAAATATGCAGCCAATTCTTTTTTAGCAACTAAAATTTCATTCATGAATGAGATTGCACAACTCTGTGAAAGAATGGGTGCCGATGTAGATATGGTAAGAAGGGGAATTGGTTCAGATGACCGAATAGGCAAACGTTTTTTATTTTCTGGGATTGGATATGGAGGCAGTTGTTTCCCAAAAGATGTGCAGGCATTAATTAAATCTGCGTCTTCGCATGATTATGATTTTAAAATATTAAACGCGGTAGAGCGTGTCAATGAAAAGCAAAAAATGCATATCGTGGAAGTGTTAAAAAATCATTTTATTGGTAGCCTTGCTGGCAAACATTTTGCACTTTGGGGTTTAGCATTTAAACCCAATACTGATGATATCAGAGAGGCTCCAGCTTTAACCATTATTCAAGCATTACTTGACAATGGGGCTACTGTTACTGCTTTTGATCCGGAAGCTACAACGCATGTAAAGGGGGTTATTGGAGATTCAATTAGTTATGCGCCTAATCAGTATGCTGCACTTGAAAATGCTGATGCGCTGATCATTGCAACTGAGTGGAGTGTATTTAGAACCCCTGATTTTGATGAGATCTCAAAAAAACTGCCTTCGAAATTAATTTTTGATGGAAGAAATTTATTTGAATTGCAAGCGATGAAAGAGCTTGGATTCACTTATTATAGTATTGGTAGAGCGAGCATTTAATGAATAAGTAATGATGAAAAATAAAACGGTTTTAATTACAGGGGCAGCAGGATTTTTAGGTTCGCATTTATGCGACCGCTTTGTATCTGAAGGGGCTACTGTAATTGCCATGGATAATTTAATTACCGGCGACGAAAAAAATATTGAGCACTTAAAAGGCTTGCCTAATTTTTCATTTGTATTACATGATATTACAAAGCACATCACTATTGATGGGCCGCTTGATTATATTTTACATTTTGCTTCGCCAGCAAGTCCTATCGATTATTTAAAAATTCCTATTCAAACTTTAAAAGTTGGCGCGCTTGGGACGCATAATTGCTTGGGTCTTGCAAAAGATAAAGGGGCAAGAATACTTGTAGCAAGTACCAGTGAAGTATATGGAGATCCACTTGTGCATCCTCAACCAGAATCTTATTGGGGCAATGTAAATCCTGTTGGTCCAAGAGGCGTATATGATGAAGCTAAAAGGTTTATGGAATCGATCACAAGAGCTTATCATACTTTTCATGGTGTTGAAACCAGAATTGTACGGATATTTAATACCTATGGGCCTCGCATGCGACTCAATGATGGCAGGGCTTTACCGGCATTTATTGGTCAGGCACTTAGGGGCGAAGACCTTACTGTTTTTGGTGATGGATCTCAAACAAGAAGCTTTTGTTATGTAAGTGATTTGATTGAGGGTATTTATAGACTCTTGTTAAGTGATTATTCGATGCCTGTAAATATTGGCAACCCACATGAAATCTCATTAAAAGATTTTGCAGAAGAAGTATTAAAATTAACAGATGCTGGCGTAAAAATAATTTACAAACCACTTCCTATAGATGATCCCAAGCAGCGTCAGCCAGATATTACCAAAGCATCTGATCTGTTAGGATGGGCCCCAATTGTTTCTCGTGCCGAAGGTCTTCAAAAAACCTATGCTTACTTTAAATCACTACCAAAGTCAGAATGGACGAAGCAACCTAAAAGCTTTTCTTAAAATATTTTCCCATGTCGAAACCGCTTATTGTAGTTACAGGAAAAAATGGACAATTAGGTTCGGAGCTTCAAATACTTGCGCCATCATTTGATCCACAGTATGATTTTTTATTTGTTGATAGATCTCAATTAGATTTATCTTCTAATGATTCTATTGACAACTTCTTTGAAGCGCATACACCTTCGGTTGTTATCAACTGCGCTGCTTATACGGCTGTAGATAAAGCGGAAACAGATAGGGAAGCAGCCTTTCAAATTAATGGGGCAGCCGTAGGAAAATTGGCTGCTCACGCAGCTGCGGTCAATGCTTTATTTATTTCTGTTTCTACCGATTATGTTTTTAATGGTAATGGCACAACTCCTTATTTACCTTCTGATGCAACAGATCCTGTTAATTATTATGGCGAATCAAAAGCAGTTGGCGAACAGTTGGCCCTGGCAAACAATCCGGAAAGTATTATCATTAGAACCTCATGGGTGTATAGCCGGTTTGGTAATAATTTTGTAAAAACAATGATTCGTTTAATCGGGGAGCGCCCATCATTAAATGTAGTAGGTGATCAAATAGGTGCGCCAACATACGCTGCTGATTTAGCAGCCGCTATCATGCATATTGTGGCGCAAAAAGCAGCAGGCAATAAGCATAATGGTATCTATCATTACAGCAATAGCGGAAATATTAGTTGGTACGATTTTGCAGTGGCCATTGGTCAAATGATTCATTCTACTTGCGTGGTTGCTAAAATTGGCTCCGAGGCTTTTCCAACGCCAGCCAAGCGTCCACATTATTCACTCATGGATTGCAGTGCCATCATTCAAGATTTTGGTGTTGACCAACCTGCGTGGGAGGATAGTTTACAAACATGTATACCGCTTATATAAAGTCATAAAAAAAGCCGCAATAAAATTGCGGCTTTTTAATTTGGTTGCCCGACCTGGATTCGAACCAAGACAAACTGCACCAAAAACAGTCGTACTACCATTATACTATCAGGCAATCCTGTCATTCATTTCTGAATGGGCTGCAAAAATAGGGGGCAACTTAAAATTTTCCAAATATTTTAGAGTCGATTTTCACTAAAACCCTCAAAATCAGACTATAATTTAGCGTCGGGCTCCTAAATGGCACTCACTTTGTTCAAATGTTTTATATTTAAAGGACAAAATACTAAACCCATGCAAAAATTACTCTTATTATCTGTTTTTATCGGTTGCTTGTTTTTACTCTCTTTTAGAGATGATAAAAAGAAAAAGATTGTTTTTTTTGGTGACTCTATCACAGAGGCAGGTGCTAAACCAGGTGGATATATTAAAGTAATGGAGCAGATGCTTGCAACTGCAGGTAAGGCTCAAAAGTATGAATTAGTAGGTGCTGGTATTGGCGGCAATAAAGTATATGATTTATTCTTACGCATGGAAAATGATGTACTATCAAAAAATCCGGATATCGTTGTTATATATATTGGGGTAAATGATGTTTGGCATAAAGCTTCTTCAGGTACCGGTACCGATTACTGGAAGTTTGGTCCTTTTTATGAAGCTATCGTTAAAAAAATTCAGGCAACAGGTGCAAAAGTGGTTGTTTGTACGCCAGGTGTTATTGGTGAGAGAACAGACAACAGCAATCAATTAGATGGGGATCTAAATTTGTATAGCAAGTGGATTCGTGATTTTAGTACTAAAAACAATTTACCAATTGTTGATGTACGCAAAGTATTTATGGATTACAATACGGCAAATAACCCTTCTAATCAGGAATCTAAAATTTTAACCACTGACCGTGTGCATTTAAACGAAAAAGGAAATGCAGTATTAGCGGAAGCGATGTGGAATGTATTAGCACCCATGTAGTAGCTACTTTATTCGGCAATTACCAAGTAGTAATTTTTCTTGCCTTTTTGAAGCAGTAAGTACTTGCTTTGTAAAAGGTCATGTGCATCAATACTTGATTTTTCGGGGGCTATTTTGGTTTTGTTTAATCCAATACCACCCGCTTGCCACATTTTTTTAGCTTCTCCTTTACTAGGGAAAATATTTGTTTCTACTAGTAGGTCTATAAGATCGTAACCGTTAGCTAGAGCAGCTTTGCTAATTTTAGCCGTAGGCACGCCTTCCATTACCTGCAAAAGTTCGTTTTCATTTAAACTTTGTAATACCTCTGTAGTGGCGCCTCCAAATAAAATGTCAGAAGCTTTTACTGCAAAGTCTAAATCGGCGGCGCTATGTACCCAAGACGTTAGGCACTCTGCTAATTTTTTTTGTAGGAGTCTTAAGTGTGGAGCAGCTTCATGTTCTGTAAGCAAAGCTTCGATTTCTGCAACAGGTAAAAGTGTAAATATTTTGATCCAGACTTTTGCGTCATCATCAGAAGCATTGAGCCAAAACTGATAGAACTGATATGGACTCGTCTTTTTAGGATCTAACCAAATGTTTCCTTTTTCAGTTTTACCAAATTTACCGCCGTCTGCTTTTTTGATTAGTGGGCAGGTAAATGCAAAAGCTTCACCACCCGTTTTACGTCTGATAAGTTCTGTACCTGTGGTAATATTTCCCCACTGATCACTACCGCCCATTTGAAGCTTACAATTTTTGTTCTGGTACAACCAGTAAAAATCGTAACCCTGAATAAGTTGGTAGGTGAATTCAGTAAAGCTCATACCCGTATCGCCTTCTAATCTCTTTTTTACACTGTCTTTAGCCATCATGTAGTTGACAGTGATATGTTTACCTGCGTCTCTGATAAAAGAAAGAAAATTGATTTCTTTAAACCAGTCATAGTTATTTACCATAACGGCTGCATTTTTTTTAGCAGCATCAAAGTCTAAAAATTTTTCTAGTTGTTTACGAACGCCTTCTTGGTTATGAAGCAAAATATCTTCTGATAATAAATTACGCTCTTCACTTTTACCCGAAGGGTCGCCCACCATACCGGTAGCGCCACCCACAAGTGCATAGGGCTTATGTCCTGCATTTTGTAGATGAACGAGTAGTAAAATAGGCACGAGGCTTCCTATGTGTAAACTATCTGAAGTAGGGTCAAAACCAATATACCCAGACACCATTTCTTTGGCTAGTAATTCTTCTGTTCCTGGCATCATGTCCTGAATCATGCCTCTCCAACGTAGTTCTTCTATCAAAGTCATAGGGTGTGCTTATTTGTTGCAAAAGTAAGGAATAGTTAGTAGGCGAATTACGGGTTCAAGCCGTTATTTTTGCAGTATGAAAAAAGTAGGAGACGGCACCAGGGTATTAAATTTTTTAGTGGATACGATTCTCTATTGGATACTAGCGGTACTGCTATACAAGTGGTGGAACTTTCATGTTTTGTATTGGGGCTATATGCACTTAAATTTTGGGTGGTTTTTCTTTGGATCCCTCTTTATCTACTATTTTGTTTTTGAATTGTTATTTGCCAAAACGCCTGCCAAATGGCTTACAGGGTGCAGGGTGGTTTCGGGAAAAAGTACCCCAGCTAGCATGCTAAAAGCGAGTGCAGGACAAATATTTATAAGATCACTAGCGAGGCTCATACTCATAGATCCATTTTTTATTCCGTTTTTAGGAAGCACTTTGCATGACCATTTGAGTGGAACTATGGTGGTAGAGTCGTAATTTCGCAGCCTACTTATGGCAAAGATTGGCATTAATATCGCAACTGGTAGCCTTCAAAAGGCTGAAATGATTGTAGGAATTGATTTGGGTACCACCAATAGTTTGGTGGCCATTATCCATCCTGAAACAAAGCAACCCGTTGCTTTAAAAGAGCACGATAGTTCTAGTTTAGTACCTAGCGTGGTGCACTTCGACGTTTTTGGCAACCCAGAAGTAGGACAGGGGGCCAAGCGTTTTTTAGAAACAGACCCTGCCAATACCATTTTTAGCGCCAAGCGTCTCATGGGCAAAAGCTATAAAGACGTGAGCCAAAGCGCTGGTTATTTTACCTACAAAGTAATTGATGACAATACCGATGCGCTGGTTAAAGTGCAGGTAGGCTCCAGCTTTTATTCTCCCACCGATTTATCTTCTTTTATACTGGCAGAGCTTAAAAAGCGTGCCGAACATATTTTAAAAACACCCGTTACCAAAGCCGTTATTACGGTGCCTGCGTATTTTAATGATGCGCAGCGTCAGGCCACCCGCGATGCTGGTAAATTAGCTGGGCTGGATGTACTCCGTATTGTAAATGAGCCAACGGCTGCTAGTTTAGCCTATGGCCTAGGCCTTCAAAAAGATGTTGAAACAACCATTGCTGTATACGATTTAGGAGGTGGAACTTTTGATATTTCAATCCTTAAAATAACCGATGGGGTATTTGATGTGCTCTCTACCAATGGGGATACTTATTTGGGTGGAGATGATATTGACCGTGCAATCATTGATTACTGGTTGGATCAAAAATCAATTGACATTAAAGTTTTACAAACCAATCCTAATTTATTACAAACCATACGTTTAAGTGCAGAAGAAGCTAAAAAAACTTTAAGCAGTGCAGATCAATTTGAAACAACCATTGATGGTCAAGTATATCAGATCACGAAGCCTGTTTTTGAATCTTTAATTGAATCTATTATCAGCAAGACCATTGCTTGTTGTCGAAATGCCCTAACCGATGCTAAGCTAAAACCTAGCCAAATAGATTCCATTGTGATGGTTGGTGGTAGTACTCGTATTCCAGCGGTTAAGGCGGCGGTTGCTTCATTTTTTGGAAAACCTGTCAATGATAGTATTAATCCGGATGAAGTGGTTGCCCTAGGTGCGGCAGTTCAGGCCGATATTTTAGCTGGCAATAACAAAGACTTTTTACTCCTTGATATCACTCCTTTAAGCCTGGGGATTGAAACCATTGGTGGCCTTATGGAAGTGCTGGTTCCCCGTAATTCTAAAGTACCAACACAGGTTGGCAGGCAATACACCACGCACGTAGATGGGCAATCTAGTATGCGTATTTCGGTGTATCAGGGAGAGCGTGATTTGGTTAAAGACAACCGCAAACTAGCCGAGTTTAACCTAACAGGTATACCTGGTATGCCAGCTGGACTGCCAAAAGTTGAGATTCAATTTTTATTGAATGCAGATGGTATATTAGTAGTGAAAGCCAAGGAGTTACGAAGTGGTGTTGAACAAATTATTGAAGTAAAGCCAGCCCTAGATTTAACTGACGATCAGGTAGAAAAGATGCTACAAGATAGTATCGATAATGCAGCTGCCGATATGGTGCTTAGGGCGCTAGTGGAAGCCAGAACAGAGGGGGAGCAGCTACTTGCCGTTACCGAAAAGTTTATGGTGAAGCACCAGTCTTTGTTAAGTCCAGACGAGGTTACCCAAACCGCGCTTGCGTTGCAAGCGCTACAACTGGCTATCACAATGGAGGACAAGAACCTAATTCAAGCCAAAATAGAATCCCTCAACGAAACCACCAGACCGTTTGCTGAGCGCGCCATGGATGAAGCCGTAAAGGGAGCTTTAAAAGGGAAGTCTATCTAATTTTCAGGTTTAATTATTATTTGAAAATTATTTTCTGGAACCGTTTGTAAATTAATAATCATCCCTTATCTTTGCAATCCTAAAAATCACCTAAGGAGGTATCATAGTATGTTAATTATCGACTCAAAAGACTGCGAAAACATCGACAAAGCGCTTAAGAAGTACAAAAAGAAGTTTGAAAAAAGCAAAACGCTTTTACAATTAAGAGAGCGTCAAGCTTTCACTAAGCCTTCTGTTGTGCGTCGTGGACAAGTGTTAAAAGCAATCTACAAGCAACAAATAGCTAGCGGAAAAATCGAAGGGTAATTACTCTTTATTTCCTAAATCATATTAAGTAGCCTTAAGTATCTTAACTTTAGGCTACTTTTTTTATGCCCAAACTTTTGGTTCATGTCTGATGCGTACGCGGCCATATTGCAACCTTTTTTAGACCATCTCAAATTTGAGAAGCGTTATGCCCAGCATACTATAATAGCGTATCAAAACGACCTTGCTCAGTTTTTTGCCTACCTCACCAGTCAATTTGATGCGCCACCACTAGAAGCCATCACGGCCATGTATATTAGATCTTGGCTAGCCGAAATGAAAGAGGAGGGATTAACGGCTAAAAGTTTAAACCGCAAAATATCAGCACTCAAATCTTTTTTTAAATACCAACTTAAAACAGGGCTGCTTGCTACAAGTCCCATGGCAACCATTGTAACGCCTAAAGTGCGAAAACGACTGCCAGCCTTTGTTGCAGAAGTTGATATGGAAACCCTTTTTGCACATATCGAATTTCCGGACAATTGGAAGGGTAGTACCGAAAGGTTGGTCCTCCAACTATTTTATAGTACGGGTATGCGTTTGTCAGAGCTAGTGCATCTAAAAGCGTCGCAACTAGATCCATCCTTAAAGCAATTAAAAGTGGTGGGAAAGGGCAACAAAGAAAGGCTGCTTCCGATAGGCCCAGATCTGCTACAAAAGTTGCAGGACTACTGCGCTAGTCGCCCAATAAAGCTACCCGGTATTGACAATTTGTTTACTTCAGAAAATGGCAAGGCTTTACAGCCACGCATGGTATATACTTTTGTAAAACACTATTTAAGTTTAGTGACTACACTACAACAAAAAAGTCCGCATATTTTAAGGCATAGTTTTGCAACCCATTTAATGAACAATGGTGCAGACCTCAATGCAGTAAAGGAGCTCCTAGGCCACAGTAGCCTAGCTGCCACGCAGGTTTACACGCACAACACCATCGAAAAATTAAAAGAGGTTTTTAAAAAGGCGCATCCCAAAGCCTAAGCGGTTGCTGTTTATAGAATTAACTTTTTCTTGTGTTTAAATAGTAGTAAATTGTAGAGGACTACAGTTTGTTCTTTTCAATTATTTTAATCACTATTTAAAGAGTTGTTGTATGAACGTTATTATTCAAACCGTGCACTTTGTTGCAGACGAAAAATTAACCGAGTGGGTAACACAAAAAACAAAAAAGCTACACCACTTTCATGAAGGCATTACCAAAATAGAAATCTTCTTAAAACTCGACAATGTGGTGCACCAAATCAAAGACAAGGTTGTTGAAATATGTGTACACGTGCCTAAACACGATTTTTTTGTAAAGGATACCGCTAAAACTTTTGAAGCTGCTTTTGATGGTGCTTTTGACGCCATGGTGGCGCAAATTAAAAAACACAAAGAAAAAATGGCGGCGTAAGATTTGCATAAGATCTGCGAATCATAAGCGGATGGCTATAAAACCTATTGGATATAGAGGTACCGGCCTCCCTCACGGGAGGCCTTTTTTTGTGCTTTTTGCCATTTTATGTAGGCTTTTTTGCACCCATTTGAGCATACTTGCCTTAGTCCCTAAAAAAACATTAAAAACTATTTGAAAATTTATGGTCCAAAATTTTGCTGAATAAAGTTTTCCATTACCTTTGCCGTCCCTTAAAAGAGGTTGTTCTTTTTTTATAGAAGTATAATGCCGGAGTAGCTCAGTTGGTAGAGCAACTGATTTGTAATCAGTAGGTCGCGGGTTCGAGTCCCATCTTCGGCTCTATTTTTTTATATTAAATACTTCTAGTAGGGCAGATGGCCGAGTGGTTAAAGGCGACAGACTGTAAATCTGTTCTCTCACGAGTACGTAGGTTCGAACCCTACTCTGCCCACTTAGTTCTTTAAAATAACTGATTACACAGCAAACGCTTTGTAATACAAGCGGAAGTAGCTCAATTGGTAGAGCGATAGCCTTCCAAGCTATAGGTTGCGGGTTCGACCCTCGTCTTCCGCTCCATGTTTGTTTGGAGCTACCAGGCTTTAAACGAGGTTAAGCCGTTGTAGCTCAGGGGTAGAGCACTTCCTTGGTAGGGAAGAGGTCGTGAGTTCGATTCTCACTAACGGCTCTAAACTATGTTGCAACGTATAATAATCGTTGAAAACGCAAAAAATTACCTAATTTAGCGCGCTGACAAAAACAAAGGATTAAAACAGAACACCAAATAAGAAATTTTTCCGAAAGGAATAATTCGAAATAAATAAAGCCCAAAAGGCAAATTTTTTTAAAACACAAATAAAACCGATAAAAATGTCTAAAGAGACCTTTAAGAGGGAAAAACCTCACGTAAACGTTGGTACCATTGGTCACGTTGACCACGGTAAAACCACCTTAACTGCTGCCATCACTTCGCTTTTGGCTAAAAAGGGCATGGGTAACGTTGCAAAAAAATACGACGAAATTGATGGTGCTCCTGAAGAAAGAGAGCGTGGTATTACCATTAATACTGCACACGTAGAATATCAAACCGATAATCGTCACTATGCACACGTTGACTGTCCAGGTCACGCTGACTATGTAAAGAATATGATTACTGGTGCTGCACAAATGGATGGTGCCATCCTAGTAGTTGCTGCAACGGATGGTCCGATGCCACAAACCAAAGAGCACATCCTTTTGGCTCGTCAGGTAGGTGTACCTCGTATCGTTGTTTTCATGAACAAAGTAGACTTAGTTGATGATGTTGAATTATTAGAACTAGTTGAAATGGAAATCCGTGAGTTATTAACTTCATACGGTTTTGATGGTGACAACACTCCAATTATTCAAGGTTCTGCAACCGGAGCGCTTTCTGAAGATCCACAATGGGTTGGTAAGATTGACGAGTTAATGGCTGCAGTTGATACTTATATCCCGCTTCCTCCACGTCCAGTTGATATGGCGTTCTTGATGTCAGTAGAAGATGTATTCTCGATCACAGGTCGTGGTACAGTTGCTACAGGTCGTATCGAGCGTGGTATCATCAAAGTAGGTGAAGGTGTTGAAATCGTTGGTTTGATGGATGCTCCTCTTACTTCTACAGTAACTGGTGTTGAGATGTTCAAAAAATTACTCGACGAAGGTCAAGCTGGTGATAACGCAGGTTTATTATTACGTGGTATTGAGAAAAAAGATATCCGTCGTGGTATGGTAATCTGTAAGCCAGGTTCTATTACTCCGCACACTGAATTTAAAGGTGAGGTTTACGTATTATCAAAAGAAGAAGGTGGACGTCATACTCCATTCTTTAACAAATATCGTCCGCAATTCTATTTCCGTACAACAGACGTAACTGGTGAGTGTACACTTCCAGCTGGTACAGAAATGGTTATGCCTGGTGACAACACCAACTTAACTGTTAAATTAATCCAACCTATCGCAATGGAAAAGGGTCTTAAGTTTGCGATTCGTGAAGGTGGTAGAACAGTAGGTGCTGGTCAGGTAACTGAAATCATCAAATAAGCCAAAAGCGAAAGCTTTTAGCTGCAAGCAAATAGATTTTATTATATTTGCAAATAATTCTAAAAGCTGTTCCGCTACAAACGGAATAGCTTTTAGCTTTATACGGGCATGGTGCAACGGTAGCATACGGGTCTCCAAAACCTTTGATCTGGGTTCGAATCCTAGTGCCCGTGCTAAGTTTTTATTTTATTAAATTATTAATTTGTTCTCATGAACAAGATCACAACTTACTTCAAAGAAAGTTACAATGAGTTACTAGAAAAAGTGACCTGGCCAACTTGGAATCAGTTGCAACAAAGTACGGTTATTGTACTTGTAGCTACTGTTATCATTACCGCAATGGTGTGGGTTATGGACTTTTCAAGCAACCAATTGCTGAAGTTGATTTATTCATTATTCAAGTAGTCTAATCATGGAAGCATTAACAGATATTACAACGCCTGAAACCCTTGCGGTAGCTAAGCCAGAAACAAAATGGTATGTGCTTCGTGTAGTGAGTGGGAAGGAACGTAAAATAAAAGAATATCTCGATAAAGATATTTTAAGAAGTGGTTGGCAAGATCTTATCAAACAGATCTTTTTACCCATGGAAAAAGTATATAAAGTGCAAAACGGCAAAAAAGTAATGCGCGAAAAAAACTATTTTCCAGGTTATGTGATGATTGAAGTGCTTGATGGTAAACTAACGGATGACATGGTAATGCACATTAGTAATATTACCAATGTGATGCACTTTTTAACAGATGGTAAAGGTTCAAAAGGAAATATTATTTCTTTACGTAAGAGTGAAGTGAATAAAATGTTAGGCAAGGTGGATGAAATGAATGATATGGGTGGAAGCATCAGCGAACCATTTATCCTTGGCGAAACCATCAAAATTATTGAAGGCCCTTTCAACGACTTCAATGGTGTAATCGAAGAAGTAAACGAAGAGAAGAAAAAACTAAAAGTGACCGTTAAAATCTTTGGCCGTTCTACACCAGTAGAATTAAGCTACATGCAAGTTGAAAAACTCAGCTAATTAGGTTTCTAATGCACTGATAATGAATGTAATAAGGGCTATCCGTTGGATGGCCCTTATTTTTTTGAAATTCCCTTGTTTTTTTGCTATTTAGTTGTACCTTTGCTGCCCCAAAAGTTCTTTTTACGAAGAATGATTGACTTTGGGAGTAGGTCCATAATGGAACTACGCTATAACCAATTAAATCAAAAAAAATGGCTAAAGAAATCACAGGCTATGTAAAGCTGCAGGTTAAAGGCGGTCAAGCCAATCCTGCACCTCCAGTAGGTCCGGCCCTTGGTTCTAAGGGTGTAAACATCATGGAGTTCTGTAAGCAGTTTAATGCTAGAACTCAAGACAAACAAGGAAAAGTTGTTCCTGTTTTAATTACTGTCTACGCAGACAAGTCTTTCGACTTTATTATCAAAACTGCGCCAGCACCTGTACAATTAATGGAAGCTGCTAAAATCCAAAAAGGATCTAAAGAAAGCAACCGTCAAAAAGTGGGTAAAGTTACCTGGGCGCAAGTAGAAGAAATCGCAAAAGACAAGATGGCTGACTTAAATGCATTTACCCTTCACAGTGCAATGAGCATGGTGGCAGGTACTGCACGTAGTATGGGTATCACAGTGGATGGCCAAGCTCCTTGGGAAAATTAATTTATTCACCTTTAATTATTAAAAAATGTCACTTACTAAAAAAAGAAAAGTAGCAGTTACAAAGGTGGATAAAAACAAATCTTATTCCCTTAAAGAAGCGTCTACACTTGTAAAAGAAATTAACTGTACAAAATTTGATAGCTCTGTAGATTTACACATTCGTTTAGGTGTAGATCCTAAAAAAGCAGACCAACAAGTTAGAGGTACTGTATCGTTACCACACGGTACTGGTAAAACAAAAAAAGTATTAGTTCTTTGTACTCCAGATAAAGAAGCATCAGCTAAAGAAGCAGGTGCTGATTATGTGGGTCTTGATGAATTTATTGCA
>CAMCDT010000027.1:0-18347 GCA_945873615.1 Sediminibacterium ginsengisoli
AGAGTTAACAACAATGTATCTAATGCGATTGTGTTGACAAATAAGAACCAAGGTGAGTACAAGGCTATGACTTTGAAATTAGAAATGCCTTACAAAAAAGGTTTATGGGGTTCATTAGCTTGGACAACATCTAACGCAACAGATCTTATGAGTGCAGGTTCAATTGCTTCTGGAAGCTGGACAGGTGCTAGATCAGTAAATGGTAATAACGATTTAAGTTTATCAAATTCTAATTTCAATATCCCTAACAGAATCGTTGGTTTATTTGGTTATAAATTAGAATATGGTGGTGAATATGGTGGAAGTACAAGTTTCTCTATCGGTTATATTGGTTCTCAAAATGATGCATTCTCTTATACAATTTCTGGTGATATGAATGGCGATAGAGTATTCAATAATGAGTTGATCTTTATTCCAAAAGCTGGAACTGATATCAAATTTGCTCCATTAACAGTTGGATCAACAACTTATACAGAAGCACAACAACAAGCTGCTTTCGATGCTTACATTAAGCAAGACAAGTATTTGAGTGCGAACAGAGGTCAATATGCAGGTCGTAATGCTTCTGTGTTACCAATGTTACACCGTTTTGATATATCAGTAGTACAAGAGTTCTTTATAAAAGTAAAAGGTAAGCGCAATACATTACAGTTTAGAGCAGATATCTTAAACTTTGGCAACATGTTAAATGATAGCTGGGGTGTTTCTCAAAGAGTTACCAACCCTCAAGTCTTAGCCTTTAGCTCAATTAATGCAACAGGTGAGCCAGTTTACAAATTAGCTACTCAAAAGAATGTAGATGGTTCAACTACGTTGATTAAAGATACTTATCTAAAGAATTCATCTGTATTTGACGTATGGCAAGCACAAATCGGTTTAAGATATATCTTCGGTAGATAATAAATTAAAAACTAAATAACTTTAATTAGCCATTTAGTTAAGCATAAAATTTAAGCTACTTTAAACCGCCCCAATTGGGGCGGTTATTTTTGCAATTATATTAAAGCTGAAAGCGCAAGAAATAATTTAAAAAGTTCTTATATCAATAAAATGTTAGAAATTAGAAATCTAAAACTAAACATATGGACATTTCAGTTTGGGAACAGTCTACCTATTTCGCACCAAAGGACTTAGTGATTATGGATTGATACTTTGTGGAATTTGGTTAGCTCCCACTCTACTACCCAAGTTTTAGAAAAATATTACCTTGATCCAAAGGTGTTAACCGCAGTAGAAATCTCAGCATTAAAAGTTCGTGTATTCGGTAAGAAATGACAAAAACCTCACGCAAAAACATCAAAGGACCTACGATTCAACGTAAGTCCTTGATTTTCATGTAGCCACTATTGAACTACATTCTGACCAAATCTGGAGAGATTTGGGGGCATTTTATAGTTTAATAAGAGTCTTAGAAAAGTTCCTTAATCCCAAAAAGGCAGGCTGTTAATACCTGCTTTATCGCTTCGATATTATTCTCAAGAATAACACTCTAGCTAGAGCGGGACCTCAGGGTTATGAAGATTTTTTGAGAAAATGAAAGCGTTGATTTTTAGTGAGTTACGTATTGACAAAACCGAAATCAACCGATTTTAACCGATTACAGGTGGTGCTTTCATGACACAGCGTGTTTCATGATTACTGTATATTATATTATGGAAGGCAAGAACAAATCCTACATTCAAACAACGAAACCCTATACAACTAAATCGTCCACTTTCTTTGACAACATACAAACTAATAAATAATTCAATTAGTGACAAAAGTCACTAATCAACTCGTTTAAATTAGGGGAACTTACAATTCAAACAAAAAAACTCAAAATTATGAACTACCAAATCGTTATTGTAGGTGGCGGAAATGCTGGTATATCAGTGGCCTCCAAATTATTAATCGAAGATAAGTCTTTACAAATTGCATTAATTGACCCCACAGATAAGCATTATTACCAACCTGCTTGGACACTTGTAGGGGGTGGTGCATTTAATATTGAGGACACAGAACGTGATGAAGCCTCTGTAATTCCTAAAGGCGTCGAATGGATCAAACAAAAGGTGACTTCTTTTTCGCCAGAAACAAATGAAATTGCATTGGAAAATGGTGAGTCTATTGGGTATGAATATTTAGTTGTTGCTGCAGGAATTCAATTGAATTGGGATGATGTAAAAGGATTGACTGATACGTTAGGTAAAAATGGTGTTTGTTCAAACTATAGTTTTAAACATGCGCCGTACACCTTCGAATGCATTTCTAATTTAAAAGGGGGAAAGGCAATTTTCCATAATCCCCATACTCCGGTTAAGTGTGGCGGTGCTCCACACAAAATAATGTATTTAGCCGCTGATTATTTCCGTAAGCATGGTGTTTTATCCCAAATCAATATTCAGTATTGGAGTGGTGCAGGTAAATTATTTGCTGTTCCTAAATATGAAAAGACTTTATTAGAGGTTTGTAAGCGAGGAAATATCCAGCTTAATTTTATGCAGAAATTAGTGGAGGTAGATGGTCCTGGGAAAAAAGCAAAATTTGTAGGGATCGGAGAGGATAATAAAGAAGTTGAAACTTGGGTAGAATTTGACATGATACATGTGACTCCTCCACAAGGACCTCCTTCCTTTATTAAAGAAAGCCCATTAGCGAATGCAGCAGGCTGGGTGGATGTAGATAAGCATAAGTTGCAGCATGTTCGATATAGTAACATATTTTCCTTAGGTGATTCTTCAGGTTTACCAACGAGTAAGACAGGCGCAGCGATTCGCAAGCAAGCTCCAGTAGTTGTTGAAAACTTAATTGCCTCTATCAAGCATCATACCTTATCAGGTCATTATACCGGTTACACTAGTTGTCCATTAGTGACTGGATACGGTAAATTAGTATTGGCAGAGTTTGACTATGATAATAAACCAATGGAAACTTTTCCATTTGATCAGAGTAAAGAACGCTTGTCTATGTATATTTTAAAGCGTTATGTATTACCTTGGTTGTATTGGGCCAAAATATTACCAGGAAAAGCCTAATTTTTATTTATTCTGTTTTATGTCAACGAATCGTTCTATAAATCGTCAACATAAAGTGGACAAAATATATTGGTATCAATGTTGACCTTGAAGATTTTCTTATCGAATTGGGTATGAATGAAAAGATTGGAACGGATGAATACATTCTATTTCCAAACAGAGATGTAAAAACTAGAACCATCATGAACAATTTGAGCAAAGGGTTTCTCTCATATAAAGAATAACAAATAGGGAATGTAGAAACATTCCCCGTTTGTTATTCACAAAACCGAAATCGACCGATTGAATTATTACTAACCAAGTCTAAACCATCCTTCAAATAAATCAACACCATTTAAATAAAATTTTTTTTGATCAGAAACTTCATCACGTATTTTCATTATTAAATTGATATACTCCCCCTTTCTCAAAAATTGATTATTTACAAAAACGCTAAATTTAATTTCCTTTAACTGCCTTAAAAAAAATTCTTTTGACCACCTATTCCCAACAAATTCTTTTATCCATGGCCTTTCATTTTCATCAGTATACTTTACCTGACCAAATGTTTCAAAACTTATTTCAACAATAATTTCAACTTTAATCAATGGTATAGTATCCATTATCCTATTATTTGGAAATAAATTATAAAGATCTTTCAGAGAAATGGTTCGGGAGGCCATTTTGAATTGTTTAATTCATTACTAAATTAGAAAAGAGATATAACTAGCATATTAATTTGTAATTAACTTATTGTGTTTTTAGTTTGTATAGAAGCAATTCTATTAAATAGTTAAAAACCTCACGCAAAAACATCAAAGGACCTACGATTTAACGTAAGTCCTTTGTTTACAATACTTCCAGTGTAGCGAGACCGGGATTTGAACCCGGGACCTCAGGGTTATGAAGATTTTTTGAGAAAATGAAGGCGTTGATTTTTAGTTAGTTATGTTTTGACAAAACCGAAATCAACCGATTTTAACCGATTTGAGGGGATGTTTTCCTCACACAGAGGTATCTAGGTTACCATTCTATTATATATATTATTGCTATATGTTTATAATACAATATCAATCTACATTTGAGCTCAATTAAAAATTATAAAATGAAAAAAATTCAACTACTTGTTATTGCAATCATGTGTACTACATTAATGTATGCCCAAACTTCAATTGTAATAATACCTGAAAAAGATACTTTAAAATTAGGAGATAGTCAATCTGGAGCACTTGTTTCTAAAATTATAAAGTTTAATTATGATTCAACAATAAATGCAATTTTTGCTCAAGTCGTAATGGATGTTCATCATTTAGACCCATTTAATTTGCCAGAAATAATAATGAATGGTAAAAATATTCAAGCCAGTATATTATTTCCTTCACTAAGTGTTGATACAAAATTCCATTTTTTTAAGATAAAGTCAAAAAATGGAGCTACTACAATAATTAATTCTCCAATAGGTAAAGATGCTGCAAAACTAAGTTTCTTGTTATCATCACAAGATTTAATTCAAGGGAATAATTTCATAAGAATAACTGTTAAAGACAGATCTATAGAAAACTTAGATGATTTTTCATTAACTAATGGTATCATAACATTTAGAAGTAAAACAAAAAATGACTATTTTACTGATTATTCAAAATAAAATACTACTTCTTGATTAAAGTTTGTTAAAAAAAGAGGCATCTAGAAATGGAAGCCTCTTTTTTTTCATGTAGCCACCATTGAACTACATTCTGACCAAATATGGAGGGATTTGGGGGCATTTTATAGTTTAGTAGAAGTCTTAGAAGAGTTCCTCAGAATCAAAAAAACAAGGCATTAGCGTCTTGTTTTTACAGCTCCAAAAAGTGTTATTAACATGCAAGCAAAACAAATAATAAGAAGAGTTTTCATAAAATTATATGTCTTCAATTAATTGTATAATGACGCTTTGAAAAAATGATATTTAAATATATAATTGATTCATTATACTACTTGATATTTTTATACTTCCTAAGTAGCAAAAAACATCCTGCTCCAAAAAGAAGTGTAATTAATCCCGCAAAGTATGGAAGTATATCTGTCATATCATTCTTTGTTAGTTAGTTTAAGGAATATACCAAAACATAAAATGGATGGAACCCATAGTCCAACAAAAAGCGCATGGTCTTTATTACCAGTAAACCACATGATTTCAGAAAAAACAAGAGAAAGAAGTGCAGCAACTAATAATAGAATATCGCCGCTTGTAAACTTTTTAAACATAGGATTTAAATTTCTATTGTAATTTAATAAAATAATTAGAATTAATCTCGACCAGGTTCCGGTCCAAGTTTTCAAAAAAAATGTTGAAACAAGTGAAATAAGAAATATAAATCTATTTCAATTTTGTATCCTATTGATTATCAATAAAAGAAAAGGTATGTAATATCTCCAGAAACCCTCATAATCAGTGGATCCCAGGATCATGCCCTGGTGGGCCACCCTAAAAATCAACCACTTATGATTTGTTTCATAGGTGGTTTTTTATTTTAATAAAAACCTTAAAATATCTGATAATGCAATCACGTATTTAGCAAGATTAAATAATTGTTACGAAGTAAAGATTGATAAAAAAAAATTAATACAAGTTAATTAAATTAGCTGAGCTACATTAAAATATCAGTGGAGTCCAGAAACCACTATATAAAACGGGGCGTATCCGAAAAGCCATATGAGTAGGAAATTATAAAATTAAAAAAATGAAAAAAATTTTACTCCCAATTTTTGCAACAGTGCTCTTGTTTGCTTGTACTAACCAACAAGCTGAAACCACGGTTGACAAATCAATTTCAACCGTATCTAGAATTGATGATAATTATTCCTATTTGGCTAAAAAACATATCGCAGATGATTACACAAAAAATGATTATACCAAGTTTGACGAAATAGTATCAGATTCAGTTAAGGCTTATTTCAATTCCACTGTACCTTTAAGTAAATCTCAATGGAAAGAACTGGCACAATTGCATCATGTTTATTTTGATAGTATAAATTGGGATAAGAATTTTTTTTATGTTAAAACAGACTCTGTAATAAAGGATGAAAAACATGAAAATAATATTATTAAGGCTGGGAGCATATTTACATCAATGTGGTATAATTGGAATGCTATAGGCAAGACAACACGATCTAAAGTTACTAATCCCGGTTACGTAATTTTTCAATGGAAAAATAATAAAATTATTACAGCAAGGTTTTCATTTGATCCTGCAATATTAATTAATGAAATGACTGCTGCTGAAAAAATGAAAAAATAAAAAATTAAGTAGTACGTAAAGTAGAAAAATCATAGAGCCACTTATTTAGTGGCTCTTTTTTAAAATTTCCATCGGCCAGGTTTTTGTAAAACCGAAATCAACCGATTTGGACCGAATTCAGGGGGTGTTTTCCTCACACAAGGGATGCTAAATTGGATTCTGCTAATTCTTTAACTTCTATACACTCCTTTATGGATTTAATTTGTTCAGGCATACGGAATTTGATTACAAGAGATGATATTATCGTTAGTCCACCAATTAGAAAGATAGCATATTGAATACCGAATATATCTGCAGTTATTCCTGAAATCAATGCTCCAAAAGCATATCCCAAATCTCTCCAAAGTCTGAATGTGCCAATACTTTCTGCTCGTTGTTTGGGACTTGTAGCTTGTGCGATGGTTGATAAGAAAGTGGGATAAACTAATGCTGTACCTAATCCCAAAATTGCAGAAATTATGGCTAACGCATAAAAATTGCTAGTAAATGGAAGCCACACAATAGCCAACCCTTGTATTAACATACCCCAGAATAACATTGACTTTTTCGAAAATTTATCAGACATCTTACCTGTAAACAATTGTCCTATTCCCCAAACAGTTGGATAAATGGCGGTAATAATTCCAATATTTTTATTGTCAAAGTTTAGCGAAAAGAGCATTATTGGAAGTAGACCCCAAATCATTCCATCATTCAAATTATTTACAAGTCCTGCTTGTGTTACCGAACTTAAAGTTTTGTTCCTAAATGTTGTTTCTAAAAACACATTGTCAAGCTGTGTTGTATTGTCGGTTGAGCTCTCCTGATTAACAAAGATTCGGGTGTCTTTTACCCAAAATAAAGTCAGAAGAAAACCAATGATTGAAATTATAATTCCAATATAGAATGGATAAGGTGTTATTCCGTATCTGTCTGCAACATATCCAGATAGAAATGCAATTAATCCAACTGCAAGATAACCGGCAAACTCATTTAGTCCCATTGCAAAACCACGGTCTTTTTCACCAACTAAATCAATTTTCATTACAACAGTAATGCTCCAAGTTAAACCTTGACTTATACCCAAAAGAACATTAGCAAAAATTACCCAACTCCAACTTGATGCATAAATTAGTATGAATGGAATTGGAATTGCAAGCACCCACCCAAATAATAAAAGATTTCTTCTTCCAAATTTATTAGCTAACCTTCCTGTAAAATAGTTGGCAATTGCTTTAGAAATTCCAAAGGCGGTGATGAAAGTTAATATTGCCGTTTTTGAAGCAACACCAAACTCTATATTTGCAAATTGCGGAAAAATAGTTCTTTCAATTCCTATCATACCCCCAACAAAAGCGTTGACAATTACCAATATGGTAAACTGCCTCCAATTTTCTTTTAGCCCTATTTGAACATTATCTTTCATTTCTAAATTCAGCATTTAATTGAAATATAACCTTGAGGGTTATTATATTGTGCCAAATTAGTATATGAATGTGTTAGTAAACGTGACAATAATCACTTAATCAATGAAAAAAAAGGCTATACTATCAAAGTATAACCCTTTTACTTTTATATCTAGCTCCCATTTCTGAGTTTGAACAAAGAAATAATAAAAAATAACACCATTCCTCACGCAATAAAACCCAATGATAGCATGTGTTTCAAGATAAAAAGTGATGTTTTCATGAAACAACAAAGGACCCACGATTTAACGTAAGTCCTTGATTTTCATGTAGCGAGACCGGGATTTGAACCCGGGACCTCAGGGTTATGAATCCTGTGCTCTAACCAACTGAGCTACCTCGCCAAGAGGTCCATTTAGGGCTGCAAATATAGGGTATCAAATGTTTTAATGGATAGCTAATTCAAACAATTTCTCTTCACCTAAAAAACCAGCTAGTGTATCGCCGGGTAAACAAGGCCCTACACCAGCGGGGGTGCCCGTATATACTAAATCGCCCGGCGATAGGGTAAAGTAGCCAGATATGTGCTCTAAAAGGGTTTCAAAGCTATAAATCATGTCGAGTGTGGTGCCGGATTGGGCTTTTTGGCCGTTTTTAGTTAGGGAAAACAAAATTTCGCCGCCATCCGCATTAGCTTCACCGTTAAAAGGCTTCCAGTCTCCAATAATAGCCGAGTTATCCCAGGCCTTTGCTTTTTCCCAGGGTAACCCCTTAGATTTTAGGCCGGCTTGTACATCACGGGCCGTAAAATCGATACCTACCGTAATGGCATCTACACAGCTAAGGGCGTTAGCCGCAGGTATGTTTTTAGCAGTTTTGCCAATGCGTAAAACAAGTTCTATTTCGTAATGTAAATCAGAAGTAAAACTTGGATATTCAAACTTTGCACCAGGTGCTAGTAAAGCCGTATCAGGCTTCATAAAAATTACGGGTGCTTCAGGTAAAGCGTTGCCTAATTCTTTGGCGTGCTCTGCGTAATTACGGCCTACACAAAATATTTTCATAAAAATTAAATTTCAAAATTTAAAGCATTGCAAACCGTCATGGTTCTATCAAGCCCAATAGCAGCAAAGGATTCAATCACTTCAATGCTCTTGTCAATTTTTTGTTGTACCACCGGCTGCTCACTTGCTAACCATTTACCTAACACAAAATCTACTTGACCACCTTTTGGGAATTGATTGCCTATACCAAACCTAAGCTTTGGATACACATCGGTACCAAGCATTAACTGAATATCTTTTAATCCATTATGCCCCGCATCAGAACCACTGCCCCTTAAACGCATTTTAGACAAGGGTAATGCTAAATCATCCACCACCGTAAGCGTTTGGCTGGGTTCTAGTTTTTCTTTGTCCATCCAATACTTAAATGCTTTACCACTTAAGTTCATATACGTAGTAGGCTTGATGCAAATAAATTGTTTGCCCTTCCAGGTAACCGTAGCCACGTCTGCTAAGCGGTCGTTTTTAAACATTCCGCCATGCTTGAGCACAAAAGCGCTCACTACATCAAAACCAATGTTGTGGCGGGTGTGCGCGTATTCGGACCCTATATTACCGAGTCCTACAATTAAAAATTTATGCATAGCGTAAGGGAAAGGGCCAAATTTAGTTAAAAAACACAAAAATGGGTAACTTGCAACATGATTACCAAAGAACTATTAAAAAGCCTATTCCCTAGTTTGGAAGATGGTTTGTACGACGCAATGCTTGAGCATGCCGAAATAAAAGAATTTCCGGCAGGTACCTCACTACTAAAAGTGGGACAAAACATTAGATCTACCATGATGGTTGTAGATGGCACCGTTAAACTCTATCAAGAAGATGAAGAAGGTGACGAGTATTTCATGTACTATATATCACCAGGACAGGCCTGCGCCGTTTCCATGGTATGTAGTTTTCAATCCGAACAAAGTCAGGTGCTTGCTAAAGCCCTCACCGATGTTACACTTTTATCGATACCCATAACATTTATGGATAAATGGCTCAGCGAATTTAAAAGCTGGCACTACTTTGTTATTAAAACCTACCGTACCAGATACGAAGAGCTTTTAAAAACAGTAAACGAAGTGGCATTTAAAAATATGGATGAGCGCCTAGAATTTTACCTCAAAAAACAAGTGGCAAAATTTGGCCCCATCCTTAAATTAACCCATCAAGAAATTGCTTCCGATCTTAACAGCTCTCGCGAAGTAATTAGCCGCCTCATGAAAAAGATGGAAAAAAACGGATGGATTGTATTACACCGCAATAGTCTTGAATGGATTAAAAAATAAGTTACCACTAATGTGGTAACTTATCTCTAAAATATCCGTACGTCCAAGTACCTGCAACGGCACTTGCTATTACTACTAATATCGCGTAAAAGCCTGCACCAATATGTGCAAATAAAGGACCAGGGCATGCACCCGTTAAAGCCCAACCAAGTCCAAACAACAAGCCACCATATACTTGACCCTTGTTAAACTGTTTATCGGCAATTACAATTTTTTCGCCGTGGATGGTTTTTACATTAAACTTCTTAATTAAAAAAACACTAATTGCACCTACCACTACTGCTGTGCCTATTACTCCGTACATGTGAAAGCTTTGTAGTCTAAACATTTCCTGAATTCTAAACCAAGAAATAATTTCGGCCTTCACAAATACGATTCCAAAAATGATACCCACAATAGTATACTTTAAATTATACCAACCTGGGTGCTGTTGTTCAGATGCATTTACGCATGCTGTATTGCTATCTATATTTTGTACTTTTTCGTTGTTCATTGTTCTGTTTTTATAAAGATAAAATCCAAGGTAAAATAATGTTGGCCATTAAAAAGCCACCTGCCATAAAACAAATAGTTGCTACTAGTGATGGCCATTGTAAATTACTAAGTCCCATAATAGCATGACCCGATGTGCAACCGCCTGCATAACGCGTACCAAAGCCTACTAAAAATCCACCTATCACCATCATAATAAAACCTCTAGCTGTAAGTAGTGCTTCAAAACTAAATAGTTCTTTAGGCAACATATAACTGTAATCCGTTAAGCCATAACCCGCTAACTCCGTTTGTAAAGCCGGACTCACTGCAATAGGTGCATCTGTCATTAAAAAATAATTGGCAATAAAAGCACCTGCAAAAATACCACCTACAAAAAAGAAATTCCATACTTCCTTTTTCCAGTCGTACTTAAAAAATTTAATGTCGGCAGGAAAACAAGCAGCACATACATGCCTTAGGTTAGAAGAAATACCAAATGTTTTGTTGCCTAAAATTAAAAGTGCGGGTACAATAAGCCCAATTAAAATACCGGCTACATACCAGGGCCAGGGTTGAATAATTTGTTCCATCATGCTTGTTTGTTTTTTTAATTATTGTTTGTTTATTTTTTATAAAAATTTTTAATGGGTTTGTATGGCCCATATTTATGCTCTGTTTCTGAAAAATTATCGGCGTAAGGTCCAAAAGCAAAATCTAGTGGCTTTTTATCGTATGTAGGCCAGTCTTTAGATTGATCTTTATGTGGGCGGGGCTGGCTGTTTACATAAGCAGCTACATCCCAACACTCCTCGTTGGTTAATGCTGGATTGGCATGAGAAGCAACCAAAAAAGGCATATTGTTTTTTACATAACCTGCAAAATTGCTAATCCTATAAAGTCCCGCTCCATCATTGTAACTATGTGGCCCCCAAAGTGGCGGATACGCATACTCTATTTCATCCGGTGTTAATTGACCCTCACCATTAGCGCCATGGCAACTTACACACTGCGCCGTATATATCACCTGCCCTTTTTTAGGGTCGGCGGCGCGGTCTAAATAGGCTAATTTTTCGATGCCGGAACCGTGGGGCTTTTGTCCTTTTTCTACACCCTGTCCAATCCATTTGATATATGCATACATTGCTTTAAACTCACGGCTATTACTATCTACGGCGGTACCATTTAAACTTCTTTCCATACAATCGGCAACACGCTTATAAATACTTTCGGTTTGTCCACTACGGTCTCTAAATTTTGGATACGTCGAAAACACAGCTGCATAATTATTACCCCACGCTTTACCCCCTGCTTGTAAGTGACAGTTCTGACAGTTCATGCCATTGGTAATTTGCGCCACACTACCCTTAGGGCCTAAATATTTTGCTGTATGCGCAATTAAATCTTGGCCATAAATTACAAGTTTACGCTCTTCACCACTAACCGTATTATCAGCATAAATACTTGGCGCTAACCAGGTACTATCTGATACGGCAAAGCTGTTGTCCATTTTAAAAATATCGCCTTTGATAAAGCTTACCATAAAATAAAGTAGCGCCAACGCTGCAAGGCCAATAATTACGAGATATTGTTTTTTCATTGCAAATAATATTATCTAAAGTTATACGTCGTTCCTTCTAGTTGCGTTAATAAAGTAGCCGGCTTATCGGTAGCGGTGGTTCTGCCTTCTAGTTTTGGCGCCACAAGTGGTGTAGCCGCTAAATACTCCGTTATTACATCATGTAAACTATTTTGTGTTGCTACCGGGTTGCTTACTTTTTCTATTCTACAAAGTGTATCGTTAGGATCGCCTTCTCTTTCACAAGCCACTATTTTATACATTTTATTTTTATCTAGTGGCTGTCCCTTAATTTTTACGGTGTTAACACGCTGTCCCTTTGGTTTTCCAATAGTACAGTTTACTTCCATCCCCGCAAAACGCACAAACCATCCACCAAAACGCTTACTTGGGTCTGGTGCAAATGCATTTTCAAGTTCTTTTTCTAACCACTCAAGTATTTGTTGCCCGGTTACTTCGCCTGTTTTAGCCGTAGAATCTACGGGTAACATATTCCATAAAAACTCGTTGGTGATGGCTACTTTTTGAGCACCCTGTGGCACCGCAAGTGGTTGACAAAATCTAAACCCATTGCTAAGCGCAATGTCTGGTTTAAACTTCCACATGACAGCGTCGGTAATTAAATTATCCATGGGTGTTTCTAAAACAAAATAACGCACCAGCGGTGTAGACGTGTATCCAAGTATTTTTTGTAAAGCATCTTGATAGGGTGCTGCTGCTTTTTGTACCAGCGCCAATACATTTTTATTGGCTGGATATTTTACCGGATCTACATCTAGTAGTTCGTACTGATAGGTGTCTATTTTTCCTTCTTTTACCGTGATGTCTAATTTTCCTAAAAAAGATCCAAAGGCACCGCACTCTACCACTTTGGTATATTTTCCTTGTATCGGAACACGCACTCTTTCGTGTGTGTCAGCACCTAAAATAAAATCGGCACCGGCTACGCTTGGGTCGTTGGCAAGTCCTACTTGTTGCGCAAGTCCCATATGTGTTACAATAAAAATAATACCACAGCCTTCCACTTCTTTCAAATACTTGATATACCTGGCTGCATTGTCTGTGGCATGCGTAAAACCAATACCCTCGCTATATGCAGGGGATTGACGCTTAGGTACCAAATGATCGGTAAAGCCAATAAAACCCACTTTTGCACCTGCAATATATTTAATCCAATACGGCGGATAAATTAACGTGCCATTATCAGCATCATTTGTTTTGTGCCACATATTGGCGCAAATTTTTGCTGCATTAGAATGCCCCATATCATAGAGCATTTTTTTCTTTTTATACACTACTTCCCAGTTACCTGGAAGTATTAAATCGTAGTTAAACGCATTCATGAGTGGAATAAGCGCTTCCCCTTCAGACAACGACGCTACGCCATGGCCATGAAAATAATCGCCACCATCGTATAAAATATTTTGTGGATGCTGCGTACGTAACGCATCAATCATGGTTTTAAGCACGGCAAGTCCGCCACGCTTTTTATATACAGGCTTTTCATTTTCCCAGAAAAACTCGTCATGGGTATGAATTTGCGCATGCAAATCAGTAGTAATAAAAATACTGAACTGATTGGGCGCCTGTTTGCTTGTGCCTGCGTTTGCATTTTGGTGTTCAGTAATTGCGTCGCTGGCAAAAGCAGCAGATACTGGACCTATTGCTGCGGGCACACCCATACCAAGTACGGCGGCGTTTTTAATAAAATTTCTACGGTTATTTTGGTTCATGGGGCAATCTTTGAGAAATGAAAATCAGTGTTATTCTCATTAATTTACGTGACTTTTATCACAATGTGGGTTCATACCGCCCTTAAAAATGAAAGTTTAGTATGAAATTGAAATGCCCCATGTCCACTTTATTGATATAATTCCTGGGATTATCATACGTATTTCCCGTAGCATCCTTATAAAAATAAATGAGTTGCGCTTCCCATCCTTTCCAAAATCCATTAAAGGCATAGCGTACATCTAGGTTGTACTGCAAATAAGATGGAAAACTATATTTATTAAGCGCATAATTGGTAATATCAGGGAGTTTAAAATACCCTACACCCATGTTTACAGAAAGCGGTAGTTTAGGCGCCGTAAACTTAGATTTTACAACATAGGCACTCACATCACCCATACCCTCATTACGTTCGCCCATTAAAAAAGTGTAAAACGGATCCCTGCCCCACTCGCGTGGCATTAAATAACGCCCCTGCTTTGTAATGCGGGTATAATTTAATGAGTAATCCCAACTATTTATTTTTTGTCCTACCCGAGCACCCAATACCAAACTGGATTGATCTGGATTAAAATAAGTGTTTGCTGCGTCCTCATTACCGCCGTTATTAACCACGGTTTGAGTAATTAATTGTAAGCCGTAATAATAAGGCTGCTTTGCATTTGGGGTTTTGTCAATCTGAAAAAATACGCTGTTAAACATATTGTCTACAAACTGATTCCAAATTTGAATTTTATAATTTTTGATGCTGCCAATTTCTGCGCCAACAAGTGCCACACCATTTGATTCGAGTGCATTTTTATACCCAGATTTTGTACCATCTACATTTACCCCTACCGAATATATGCCAATAGACTCACCTGTTTTATACCATTCTACCGTACCACGTGGCGAAAATCTGTTAAGCCAACCCGCATACCATTTATTGTCTTTGTTTTTGTGTTGCATCCAAAGGCCTTGTACTTCGGTAGGACGCATCCTTCCGTCTTGCAAATTAATAAAGGGCGTATTGAGTAACTGCTTACCAAGGGCAATAGTTATTTTATTTTTTTGATACTGGATATAGAGTTCCTCTAAACGGTCTATATCCGTTTTATTAGCAGGGTCTGTGATATCAAATAAACCAAGCTCGTATCTATTGATAGTGCCAGACAATGGATGTGGCTTTGTTAAATCCGACGAAAATGCATCGTACACAAAAAATCCACTAACACCTACATTTATATTATATACCGGTTTAGAAATAAATTGAATACCGCCGCCAATGGCCTGCGCATATTCCATCTCGCTATTTTTATTAAAATTGCTACTGAAAAAACTGCGCAAATGTCCGTGCAAGGTACCCATTTGAAAACGGTACAATAAATTACTACTATCTACCTGCTTACTAGACTTACCCCACAACTTAGGATCTTCGTGGAGCTCTTGGTGCTGGGCATACGAAACGGTAGCGCATAATGATAATGCAATAGCAAAAAGCTTTTTCATAAAGGGAAAAGTAAAACTTGTCAAAAATGGTTAGAATGGCTAATTAATGTCCGCCACCGGTTGGGAAAAATAATTGTTGTGCAATAATATAAAGCCCCATAATAAGCACAAACCAACCAAACCCTTTTTTAAGTTTGTTACCGTCAATTTTTTTACTGACCATATCACCAACAAAAATACCACCAATTGCGAGGCCAGTTACAGAAAGTAACAAAGTCCAATCCATGGTAGCATTGCTTAAATCACCTGTAAAACCAATCAAAGATTTTGCTGCTATAATTAGTAGTGACGTACCTACCGCCTGCTTCATAGGAAGTTTACTTAACATCACAAGTGCTGGTATAATTAAAAATCCACCACCCGCACCCACAAGACCTGTAAGCATACCCACAAGGGCACCTTCTATTAATATAAGCGGATAATTAAATTTCTGCTCACCCGCTTCTTCCGCATCAGCGGTTGGCTTAGAACGTATCATTGAAAATGAAGCTGCTACCATTAAAACTGCAAACAACATCATCATTAGTAATGACTTTGTAATTTCAATACCCCCAATAGTTCCTAACTGTGCAGGAATGGCAGGTACCAAAAATTTGCGGGTAGCATATACTGCCGCAATAGAAGGAATACCAAAAATAATTGCAGTTTTAAGGTTTACAAAACCTTGCTTGTATTTTGGAAGGGCGCCAACAAGGCTACTAGCCCCTACAATAAATAAAGAATACGCAGTTGCAAGTACAGGATCTACACCAAATAAATATACCAGAACGGGTACGGTTAAAATACTGCCCCCACCACCAATTAAACCTAGTGAGATACCAATTAATACAGACGCTAAATATCCAATTATTTCCATGATTTTATAATTTGACACAAAAGTGCCACTATAAAAATAAAAGGTAGGTGATAAATGTCACCTACCCTATTTTTTACAATAAAAAAGATTTAAAATCTACATCTTTCCCTTTAAAATTTGTGTCCAATATAAAAATGGAAGGATGTATCTTTTTAAAATAAACATACTCCACCTTTCTTTGGCTTGGTTAAATGGAAATGTTTCTTGCGGATTATTATCATAATCAAACTCGGCTAAAATTAATTTACCATAACCGGTAATAAGTGGACAACTACTATATCCATTATAATGCCCTGTAAAATTACGGCCCTGCATGAGTGCTAATAAATTACTAACCAATACAGGTGTTTGTTTTCTTATGGCTGCCCCTGTTTTACCCGTTGGCAATGACGATGCATCTCCCACCGAAAAAATATTGGCATACCTAACATGTTGTAGGGTATGCTTGTCTACATCTACCCAACCTGCTGCATTAGCTATTGGGCTATTTTTTACAAAATCCGGCGCCGATTGTGGAGGCGTTACGTGAATCATTTCATAATCGATCCATGTTTCTACGTCTTTATTTTTTTCACCAAAACCTACAAATTTAGCGCGCTTATTAGCACCGTCTATTTCTACTAACTTCTGATAATAATTTTCTTTGATGCCAAAATTAGCGACCACTTTTTTAAGTGCGTCTTCAAATTTTTTGGTGCCAAATAGCTTTGTACCACCCGACCAAAACTCAACCTGAATAGCCTTTCCCAGCTGATGCTTTTTAAAATAATCGGCAGCGAGGTACATGATTTTTTGCGGCGCACCACCACATTTTACGGGTGTATGCGGGCTTGTAAAAATCGCCCTGCCGCTTTTCGAATTTTTAAGACATTCAAAAGTATAGGGTGCTGTTGCAAAACTATAATTTGAACATACCCCGTTTTTTCCAATATTTTCTGCTAGACCTTTTACCTCATTCCAATTGAGCTGAATACCTGGCGCCACTACTAAATACGCATAGCCTACATTAATGCCTGACGCAAGCATCACTTCATTTTGATCCGGCGCAAACCCTGTAACCGCTTCTTTGATCCACGTTACGCCTTCTGGAATAACGGATGCTTCTGATTTAACCGTATCATCAATATCATAAATACCTCCACCTACCATGGTCCATGCGGGTTGATAATAATGATGTGCCGATGGATCAATAATAGCAATATCTAAATTTTTGTCTTTTCTTAAAAGTTGTGCAGCAACAGTAATGCCACCATTACCACCGCCTACTACAACAATTTGGTATTTATTTTTCATACGCTTGAATTTAAGACGTAAATCTAGCGCCTTGCCAACTACTTATCCGTAACATCAGTCACACAGTGTATAAATAAAATAAGTTAAATTAAAATACACCATGTGACAATTATCACGAATGGTGTTGATGATTAGGTCCAATTTTGTGTTATCATTTAGTACTACAAATAATAAAAACAAAAATTATGACACATCTTATTGAACTCATCAAAGAAAAAAAAGCAACCATCATTGATGTTAGAAGTCAACTAGAATTTGACGCAGAACATTTTCCAGGCGCTTTAAACATTCCGCTCGAAACCGTTCAGGACGCCGCAAGTAAAATTGGTGAAATGCCTAAACCAATTGTAGTGTACTGCAGAAGTGGTAATAGAAGTGGAATGGCAGCAAGCATTTTAGGCCAACATGGTGTAAGTGAAGTGTACAATGGCGGTGGCCTTTACGACATGCTTCATTTTGCAGGCAATTAATAAAAAGTTTATATTGTGTAATTACTCATTTTATACATTTTAAACAACTGTGCATGAAACTCATTAAATTATTGGTCTTTACGTTATTGATTCAATTAAGTACAAATGCCTTTGCGCAAACAAATAATCAGCCAAAGCAGCATAAAGTAGTGATTCAATTAAATACAGCAGATACAGCTGCTTGGGGTGGCGTTATTGGTAATGTCAAAAATCTATCTAAAATTTGGCCCGGTAACATATCTATCGAAGTAGTTGTTCATGGCAAAGCACTCAATTTTTTAGTGGCTTCAAAGTCACATCTTACCACTGATATACAACAACTTTTAAAACAAGGCATTGTGTTTAATGCTTGTGAAAATACCATGAAAAAATATGGTATTACCAAGCAAATGCTAATACCAGCCGTTATTTCAGTACCTTCTGGGGTAGCGGAATTGATTCTAAAACAAGAAGAAGGATGGA
>CAMCDT010000028.1:0-17706 GCA_945873615.1 Sediminibacterium ginsengisoli
TGTTTTACCACTACCTACGTCTCCTTGTAAAAGGCGGTTCATTTGCCGGCCTCTTGCAGTATCGGTTCTAATTTCTTTGAGTACTCTTTTTTGTGCACCCGTTAATTCGAAAGGCAAATACTGGTTGTAAAAAGTATTAAAGAAGTCGCCAACTTTTTCAAATATGACGCCTCTACTTGATTGATGCCTAGAAATACGCACCAAATTAAGGCGCACTTGTGCCACAAATAATTCTTCAAATTTTAAGCGCCTAAGCGCTGCTTTATAGGCTTTATCAGAAACCGGGAAATGAATATTTGAATACGCCTCATACCGGTTCATAAGTTTATAATCAGCCAATATAGTAGCAGGTAGATTTTCAGGTATATCTGCGGGTTTGATCATGGAAAATAGCTGGTACGTGAGTTTTGCCAGTTGCCTTCCATTCAGCCCTCTTGCTTTTAATTTTTCGGTGGCCGGATACACGGGTTCCAAATAATCTTTGCCCCCTTCTTTGGCTGGGGTAAAAATTTCAATTCCGGGATGCACCATTTGAGGCTTCCCATTAAAAAAGCCTGTTTTACCAAAAACAAGGTATTTCTGGCCAGGAACCAGGTTCTTTTGCACCCAGTTAGCCCCCTGAAACCATGCCAGTTCCAGTGTGCCCGTATCATCCGTTAACTGCGCAATAAGGCGCATAGCCCGCTTGTCACCCATTAAAGCAGGCTGCTGTAGGATGCCTACAACCTGCACAAAGTCGGTGGCGGGGCTTATAGAGCCTATCTTATGCACCTGGGTTTTGTCGATATGTCTGTGCGGATAATGTTCTAATAAATCCGAAAAAGTATAAATAGACAGCTCCTTTTTCAATAATTCACCTCTCAAAGGGCCAACGCCTTTAAGGTATTCGATGGGTGAACCTAATATGTGATTGGAACCTTGAATAATGGGCAGTTTTAGGGTATTTCTATAGCAAATATCATGAAAAAGCGCCTTATCTTCGCGGCTATGGAAAAAGAGGTGGTTTTAAGTGGCATTAGGCCTACAGGATTCCTTCATTTAGGCAATTATTTTGGTGCTATGCGCAATTATGTGCGTATGCAAGATGAGTTCAATTGTTACTTTTTTGTAGCCAATTGGCATAGCCTTACTACCCACCCTGATACCAAAGAACTTCAAGCAAATGTGTTGAGGGTAATAGCCGAAAATATTGCTTGCGGTTTGGATCCAGAAAAAGTGGCTTTATATGTACAAAGTGACGTTCCTCAAATTGCAGAACTCTACTTGTATTTAAACATGATGGCCTATAAAGGTGAATTGGAAAAAACAGTAACCTTTAAAGAAAAAGTTCGTTTACAACCAGAAAATGTAAACGCTGGATTACTTACGTATCCGGTATTACAAGCCGCCGATATTTTAATTCACCGTGCCGTAAAAGTGCCTGTTGGTAAAGATCAGGAACAACACCTTGAAATGGCGCGCAATTACGCCGAACGCTTTAACCATAGATATGGAGAGGTTTTGCCGCTTCCTTATGCATTTAATTATGGTGGTGAACTTGTAAAAATTATGAGCTTAGATGGCGAAGGAAAAATGAGTAAAAGTGAAAATCAAATGAACACACTTTACTTAGCAGATGAAGATGATGTGATTCGTAAAAAAATCATGAAAGCGAAAACAGATGGCGGTCCATTAACACCAAACGCACCAATGCCTGCTTATATCGAAAACTTATTTACCCTCATGGGTCTTGTGAGTAGCGCAGATACGGTACAAAAATTTAGATCCGATTATAACAATAGTAGTGAAGGCAATTGTATTATCCGCTACGGCGATTTAAAAAAGCAACTAGCCGAAGACATGGCCGCTTTTATTAAACCGATTCGCGAAAAAGCCACGGATTTGCAAAAGGACACGGCTACCCTTCAAAAAATCATGAAATTAGGTGCCGAAAAAGCAGGTGAAAGCGCCTCTAAAACCCTAACACTTGTTAGAAGCGCTATTGGCATGAACTATTATTAAAAAAAACAAGCTTTAATTATCTTTTTAAGATACTCATTTCGTATTTTCAACCCCTATGGCAAAAGCTAAGAAACCCAAACACATCGCAGTCGCAGGTAATATCGGCGCAGGTAAAACAACACTTACCGAAATGCTTAGTAAGCATTACCGTTGGATACCTCAATTTGAAGACGTAGACCACAATCCATACCTGATGGATTTCTATGAAGACATGCCTAGATGGAGTTTTAATTTACAAGTGTACTTTTTAAATGGTAGACTTAACCAACTATTAGAAATCGCAAGAGGAACTGAAACCATTATTCAGGACAGAACCATTTACGAAGATGCCAATATTTTTGCGCCCAACCTACACGAAATGGGACTTATGAGTAAACGCGATTTTGATAACTATTATGCGTTTTTTACCACGCTTAAAACCATGGTTCAACCTCCGGATTTACTCATTTATTTGAAAGCATCTGTTCCTACCCTCGTATCACAAATACAAAAAAGAGGTAGAGAATATGAAGAAAATATCAGACTCGATTATTTAAAACGCCTCAACGAATATTACAACAAATGGATTGATGGTTACCAAGAAGGCCCATTACTTGTGATTGATTGTGATAAAAATAAATTTGGCGAAAACGAAGCTGACCTTGGTGATATCATTGGAAAAATTGATAGCACACTATTTGGCCTCTTCTAGTTTTTCTTTTTAAATACCATACCCATGGCAACTGCAACCGGCGTCGTAACTGCTTCTATTGTAGATCAGTTCAAGCAACTTATTGGAAATGATTTTGTAGTAGCAGATGAAGAAAGCTTACACCGTTATGGTAAAGACGAAACCGAAAATTTATTGTACTTGCCTGCTGTTGTTGTAAAACCAAAAACAGCAAACGAAATTGCTGCTATCGTAAAAATTTGCAACGAACATTTATTACCCGTTACACCAAGAGGAGCAGGTACTGGACTTACAGGCGGTGCGCTCCCGCACTTAGGTGGCGTACTGTTATCTACCGAAAGACTCAATCAAATACTTAACATAGACGAACGCAATTTACAAGTAACCACCGAGCCTGGTGTTATTACCGAGGTATTGCAAAATGCTGTTAAAGAAAAAGGACTTTTTTATCCGCCCGACCCCGCTAGTAAAGGGAGTTGTTTTATAGGGGGCAATATTTCTGAAAACTCAGGTGGCCCTAAGGCTGTAAAATATGGTGTTGTAAAAGATTATGTTTTAAACCTAGAAGTAGTATTACCTACCGGCGAAATTATATGGACAGGTTCAAATGTTTTAAAAAATGCAACCGGATATAACCTTACCCAATTAATTGTTGGTAGCGAAGGGACACTTGGCATTGTTACTAAAATTGTACTGCGCTTAATACCGCATCCAAAGTATGATTTATTAATGCTTGCTCCTTTTAATAACCTCGAAAAAGCAAGCGAAGCAGTGAGTGCCATTTTTAGAGCGGGTATTACTCCCAGCGCCATGGAGCTTATGGAAATTGACGCCATTACCCTTGCTACTAAATTATTAGACAGCACCGCCGTGCAACTAACAGATGGACTGGCGGCACATTTAATTATAGAAGTAGATGGCAATAACCTAGACGTTTTAATGAATGAGATGGAAGCCATTTCAGAAGTATTAAACAACTACGAAGTAGGTGAAATTTATTTTGCAGAAGACGCAGAACAAAAAAATGAACTTTGGAAAATTCGCCGAAAAGCAAATGAAGCAGCTGTTATGGCTGGCTTTACCATCGAAGAAGACGCCGTTGTACCAAGAGCCGAACTACCTAAACTCATTAAAGGCGTTAAAGAAATTGCAGCAACGAATGGATTTAAAGTGGTTTGTTATGGTCATGCTGGTGACGGTAATTTACATATCCGTATCAACCACCCTACCATTAAAAATAGCTACAACAATTCGGAAATGACAGCTGCACTGATGCCGCTATTTGAACTCATTGTAAGTTTAGGCGGAACCATTAGTGGCGAGCACGGTGTAGGACTGATTCAAAAACCATTTTTGAAAACCGTTTTTTCGGAAACGCATGTAAGACTCATGCGTTCTATCAAACAAACATTTGACCCCAACAATATTTTAAACGCGGGTAAGATTTTTGACTAAGTTGTTTTCTTAAAAACTCTGTAGTAATAACATCGCTTCCTCTGCAGTGCCTGCTACCATTAAGCGGTGTTCAATATTTTCATATAAAAAACCTTGCGCTTGCATCATGCGCATATGTGCAATTAAGTGATCATAAAATCCATTACAATTAATTAAGACAATTTTCTTGTCATGAATTTTTAAGGTATTCCAAGTTAGCATTTCAAAAAGTTCATCTAGTGTACCATTGCCTCCTGGCATAATAAGTGCAGCATCGCAAAGTTCATACATCATCTTTTTTCTTACATGCATATCAGACACCACATGTAATTCTGTTATGCCTTCGTGCTGATGCTCCCAGGCAATTAAAAGTTCAGGTATGACGCCTATTACTTTTACACAGGCTGCCATAGCGCCATTGGCTACCGCACCCATTAAGCCCTTGTTTCCTCCTCCATAAACAAGACTCATACCTGCTGCACCCAGTAAATTTCCAAAGGTCGTTGCCTCCTGTAAAAACTGGGGGTCAAGCCCATCTTTAGAACCACAAAAAACAGCCACCGTTTGTATAGACATATAATAGATTCTTATGCGTAAAAAGGCTTAATATCCTTACCTTTAAGGCCTACAATTTAACAAAAAATAACGATTGCTATGTCGCCCATTGTTTTATTTTCTTTTGTAATATTTTACTTTCTAATTCTACTTGTGGTAGCTAAAGTCACGGGTAAAAATAGCACCAACGAGTCTTTTTTTATTGGCAATAGAAATAGCAACTGGATGCTTGTAGCATTTGGTATGGTGGGTACTTCATTAAGCGGTGTTACGTTTGTGAGCGTTCCGGGGCAAGTAGGCACCCTTGTTGGTGGCACCAATTACGTAAATGCATTTTCCTATTTACAAATTACCCTCGGTTATGTAATCGGCTATTTAACCATCGCTTATGTGCTTCTTCCTTTGTATTACAAGCTCAATTTAACCTCGATATACAATTACTTAAGTAGCAGGCTTGGTGTTTCTTCTTACAAAACAGGTGCTTCTTTTTTTATACTATCCAGAACACTTGGTGCAACCGCAAGACTTTATTTAGTAGTACGTATTTTGCAAGACGCCATCTTACAAAGTTTTCATGTGCCGTTTTGGGCAACTACCCTTATCATCCTTCTTATGATTCTTTTGTACACTTATGAAGGTGGTGTTAAAACAATTGTTTGGACCGATACACTGCAAACTTCTTGCATGCTTATAGGACTTGTGATATGTGTGATTTACATCCTGAATCAACTTCATGTTGGATTCTTTGAAAGCTTATCCACTATGGCCGACAAAGGATACACTAAAATCTTTTTTACAGAACCTTCTAGCAAGCTGTTTTTTGTGAAACAAATATTAGCAGGCGCTTTTGTCACCATTACCATGACCGGAATGGATCAGGAGATGATGCAAAAAAACATTTCTGTAAAGACCTTAAAAGATTCACAAAAAAATGTAATCACGCTAGGCTTTACCATGCTTGTTGTTATTACACTCTTCTTGTTTTTAGGGGGTCTACTTTATTTGTATGCAAGTGCAAATGGCTTGTCCGTTACTGGCGACAAATTGTTCCCAAGTATTGCACTAGAGCACATGCCACCTGCTATGTCCATCATTTTTATCATTGCGCTTATATCGGCATTATTTCCAAGTGCAGATGGCGCCATTACAGCGCTTACCTCCTCATTTTGTATCGATATTTTGGGTATACAACGCAGACAAGATTGGGACGAAGCAAAAAAGAAAAATATAAGACAAAGAATACATATTGGGTTCGCGCTTGTTTTTTTATTATTTGTAATGGTGTACAAATGGATTGACAATCCGAGCATGATTGGGGTTATTTTAAAAGTAGCTGCTTATACCTATGGTCCCCTATTAGGGCTCTTTACATTTGGCATTATTTTAAAAAGAAACGTGGTAGATAAATGGGTGCCACTTGTTTGTATACTTTCTCCACTTCTTTGTTTATTAATTGACATCAATCAAAAAGCACTATTTGGATCTTTTGAAATTGGTCTCGAGCTCCTCATCATTAATGGACTCATTACATTTATAGGACTTCTACTTATTTCTAAAAAAGAAAACGCGATTTAATATATAGATGTCAGTTCCATTTATCATAGATCAAGCGGTGTCCTATTCGGATGTTTTTACAACACCCGCAGATCCTTTATTGCAATTGATATTAGATGAAACAAGAGCCACTCATCCAAAAGCGCATATGCTGAGTGGCGAAGTACAAGGACAGTTTTTAAGCATGTTGTCTTGCCTTAAAAAGCCCATGCGAATTTTAGAAATTGGCACATTTACAGGTTACAGTGCGCTATGTTTAGCAAAGGGACTGGATGTAAACGGAAAGCTGTACACCATAGAAAATAGAACAGATGACGCTCATACTGCAGACCGTTATTTTAAACAAAGTAAATATGCACATCAAATTGAACTACTCATTGGTGATGCTAAAGAAATTATACCTACCCTCCCATATGCTTTTGATCTAGTATTTATAGACGCCGACAAAACGGGCTATATTGATTACTATGAGATGATAGTACCCATGCTTGCTAAAGGCGGGGTCATTATTGCAGACAATGTACTCTTCCACGGTGAAGTATTAGCAGAAACTATTTCAGGAAAAAATGCAATTGCCATTCATGCATTTAACGAACACGTAAATAATGATCCACGCACCACTCAAGTCTTATTAACGGTTAGAGATGGCATGCTACTGATTCAAAAAAAAGAACTATGAACTTAAAATTTATATGCGCCATTTTGACCTCTACCATCCTATCATTGAGTGGTATTGCACAAACAATTAGCATAGAAACAGCTACCTATATCAATCAGTTCAAAAATATTGCCATGCAGGAGCAAATTAGAACAGGCGTTCCTGCTGCCATTAAATTAGGTCAAGCCATTCTAGAGTCACAAACAGGAAAAAGTAGGCTCGCCACAGAAGCAAACAATCATTTTGGCATTAAGTGTAAAGTAGAATGGAGAGGAGCAAAAATCTACCACAATGATGACGCCAACGGCGAATGTTTTAGAGTATACGATAATGCAGAAGCTTCTTTTATCGATCACTCTAATTTTTTAAAAACAAGAATACACTATGCATTTTTGTTTAAATTAGATATTAGGGATTTTACGAGTTGGGCATTTGGACTCAAACAAGCTGGCTATGCGACCAATCCAAATTATCCTGCACAATTAATAAAAGTAATTAATGATTATGATCTAGCGCAGTACACGCTCATCGCTATAGAGCAAAAGAAAAAAGGGATTGATTTTGAAATTACGCAACCACAAGCAAAACAACCTGAAACAATCACTACGGTAGCTCCAGTTGTTCAACCGGCTCCTACCAAAGAAGTAACGCAAGCACCAACTAAGGAAGTAATACCTGCACCAACCAAAGAAGTTTCATCTGCACCTGCACCTACCCCTGTAAGTTTACTAGAAAACACGAAAGTAACTATCAACCATACCAAGGCGATTCTTGCAACCAAAGGAAGTTCACTACTAGCTATTGCAAGTCAACAAAAAATTAGTTTAAGTAAACTGTTTGAATACAATGAACTTGCTGAAATGAATATTTTAGACCAAGACCGTATTCTATTTATTGAAAAGAAACAAAAATATGGTGCTTCTGAAAGCCATACCACATTAGGATCTGAAACACTTTACAGTATTGCCCAAAAAGAAGGTGTGCTATTAAGTTCAGTACTTGCACTCAATCCATCTATTAAAAAAGATAGTATTTTACCAGACGGGCAAAAAATTAAATTGAGAGCAGCAGCGGTTTCAAAACCAAGTATCAAAAAAACTAAAAAAGGAAAGAAAAAATAAGGATATGTCTACGATTCAACTACACGGAAAAAGTTTCGAAATATTTTTACCTGAAGCACTTATCCAAGAAAAGATTGCTGCACTAGCCAATGAAATGAATACTGATTACGCAAACAAAAAACCTTTGTTTATTGCGGTACTAAACGGCTCCTTCATGTTTGCTTCCGATTTATTTAAATCCATTACCATAGAAGCAGAAATATGTTTTATCAAACTCGCTTCTTATAAAGGCACTACGTCAACCGGACAAGTAATAACAGCAATTGGCCTAGACATAGACCTTACCAACAGACATGTCATTATTTTAGAAGACATTATTGATACCGGCAAAACACTTCATACCTTTTTGCCTCAACTGCATAACCAACAGCCTGCATCCCTTAAAATTGGTGTATTACTGCACAAGCCAGATGCAACAGTATTTGAAGTGCCTATCGATTACTGTTGCTTTTCCATCCCTAATAAATTTGTGCTAGGCTACGGATTAGACTATGATGGGTATGGCAGAAACAGCAAGGATATTTACAAGCTTGCTGAATAAACCAACGCCATTAAGTTGTAGGCGGATTAATTAAAGGCTTCTTTTACTCTGTCAAAAAAGCTCTTATCCGATTTGCTAGGGTTAGGCTTAAAATTATTACTTGACTGAAGCTTTTCAAGCATTGCTTTTTCTTCATCAGTTACGGCCTGTGGCGTCCAAATATTTACATAAATGAGCTGATCTCCTTTTGCATAACCTTGCACTTCTGGGAAACCTTTTCCTTTGAGTCTAAATATTTTACCACTTTGCGTACCTGCAGGAATTTTAATTTTAGCACGTCCATCAATGGTAGGCACTTCAACCTGAGTGCCAAATACTGCATCTACAAAATTCAAGTGTAAATCAAATGCTACATTAAGTCCATCACGTTGTAATTCTGGATGCGTTTCCTCTTCGATTTGTATAATCAAATCGCCAGGACTTCCGCCTCTTTCACCAGCATTTCCTTTTCCATTCATGCTTAATTGCATGCCTTCTTGCACACCTGCTGGGATATCAATAGAAATGGTTTCTTCGCCATACATTCTACCCTCACCTTTACAGGTACCACATTTAGCGGTAACAGTTGTTCCTTCTCCATTACAAGACGAACAAGTAGTTACTGTTTGCATTTGACCTAAAAAAGTGTTGGTCAATTTTCTTACCTGTCCACTACCACCACATGCGCTACAAGTTTGCACGCTGTTTTTATCTTTAGCACCATTACCACCGCAACCGGTACAGGTAACGTGCTTTTTTACTTTTACATTTTTATTAACGCCCTTTGCAATCTCTTCAAAATTCAATTTGATTTTAATACGCAAATTACTTCCGCGCTGTCCTCTTGCAGCTCTACCTCCACCACCTCTTGATCTTCCACCGCCACCAAAAAATGAACCAAAAGCATCGTCACCAAACATGTCTCCAAACTGGCTAAAGATGTCATCCATATTAGAGCTATGAGAAGCGCCACCACCCGTTCCCGGACCAAAAGCATTATGTCCAAAACGGTCATACTTTGCTTTTTTATCAGCGTCACTTAAAATCTCATAGGCTTCTGCAGCTTCCTTAAATTTATCTTCTGCTTCTTTATCACCCGGATTTCTGTCTGGGTGATATTGCATCGCCACTTTACGGTATGCTTTTTTGATTTCATCAGCAGATGAAGATTTAGATACCCCTAATATTTCGTAAAAATCTCTTTTTGCCATTGCGCATTTATTTTCCTACCACCACTTTTGCAAAGCGGATAATTTTATCATTTAAATAATACCCTTTAATTACATCATCAATTACTTTTCCTTTTAAGTCTTCGGTTGGTGCAGGAATTTCAGTAATGGCTTCATGCTTTTCTACATCAAAGTCCTCATGGATACTATCCATTACTTTAACGCCTTTAGATTGCATGGTTGAACGCAATTTATTAAAAACAAGTTGAATGCCTTCTTTTTGAACACTGATATCATCTGAACTTTGCAACTGCTTTTCGGCACGGTCGCAATCATCTAGCAAATCAAGCATTGATACAATAACGTCTTTGCCAGCCGTTTGAATAAGTTCTAAACGCTCTTTAGAGGTTCTTCTTCTGTAATTATCAAACTCTGCCATTAAACGCAGGTATTTGTCCTTTTGCTCCTGTAATTCGGCCTCAAGCTTGGTTAATGGATCTTCCTCGGCTACAGGCTCGTTTAAATGCTCCGTTCCGGGTATATTTTCGTCGGTATTGAGCTCATTTTCAATATTTTGCTCCATTTCGTTTGGTATTGTCTCTTCCATAAGGATTGCATATTAATTTACCCCATCTGTATGGCAAAAATTTTGCCGTTGCAAAGAAAAGGGAAAAATTGGCAGATTAATCCGCCTTATCTTCGCAGACATGACAAAGTTGTTTCTAAAAAAGAAGATTGCGGCGCGTATCGCAAATGGTCACCCTTGGGTATTTGGCAATGAAGTAGACAAAATTGACGGCCCTATCGAGCCTGCTGCTACCGTAGATGTACATTATGCCGATGGAAAATTTGCAGGCAGGGGCTATATCAACCCCAAATCCCAGATTTTAGTACGCTTACTCACCAGAAAGCCAGAAACCATTGATGCGGCCTTTTTCCACCGCAGAATTGCAGAAGCCTGGGCTTACCGTCAAAAAATTGGCTACACCGAAAACTGTCGTTTGGTTTTTGGAGAAGCAGATCAAATGCCTGCCCTTATTATTGATAAGTTCAATGAGTATTTTGTTTTACAAACCTTGTCATTAGGCATGGACCATTGGAAGCCCGCCATTGTTGAAGCGCTTAACACCATTTTTACGCCAAAAGGCATTTACGAAAGAAACGATGTGCCGGTAAGAGAACTCGAAGGACTTACGCAAATAAAAGGTTTTTTATCGGAGCAATTTGATACAAATATTATCATCAATGAAAACGGATTACGCTTTCATGTAGACATAGAAAATGGTCAAAAAACGGGATACTTTTTAGACCAACAAGACAACCGAAAAGCTATTCAACACATTGTTAAAGGCGCAGACGTTTTAGGTGCATTTACGTATACAGGAACTTTTGAAATTCACGCAGCACATTATGGTGCAAAATCAGTGCTGGGTTTAGATATTTCAGAAAACGCAGTAGCGCAAGCCAATAAAAATGCGGCACTAAACGGCCTCGCAGATATCTGCAAATTTGAAGCGATGAACGCTTTTGATGTACTCAAACAATGGGGCAAAGATGGTAGACAGTATGACGTTGTAATGCTTGACCCCCCTGCGTTTACCAAGAGTAGAGAAAGTATTCAAAAAGCCATTACGGGTTACAAAGAAATTAATTTGCGCGGCATGAAATTAATTAGAAATGGCGGCTTTTTAGTGACGTCTAGTTGTACCAATCTAGTGCAACCCGAACTCTTTTTGCAAACCATTGAAATGGCAGCAAAAGATGCGCGCAAAAAAATTAGACAAGTCACTTTTCAAACGCAAGCGTCTGATCACCCTATTATTTGGGGCATGGAAAATACCAACTATTTGAAATTTTTAATTGTAGAAGTAACGGATAAGTAAGTAAGTAAGAAAATATTACTTACTAACTTGAAATTTACCAGACTCAATGAGTCTACCTGTTTGGTCGCGAAGCTGAAAAACATATAAGCCGCGCGTATAATTATCGTCTAAAATAAAGCGTACTTTTTTGTTGGACAAACGCTGTTCGCCCATTTTTTTTCCGTAAAAACTATAGATCGCAATTACGCTATTTGTCTCCACCGATTTATCAAATTCAAAATTGATAACGGTAGTAGCCGGGTTGGGGAAAAAACGCAATACTTTAGAAGTACTAGGCGCAGTTAAAAAGGAATCATAATAACCATTACTACCAGGCACGAAACCGGCAGTAATGGTATATAAAATACATAGTATTAATAAGTTCCTTTTGGTCATTGATTATACCTAATTAGAACAAAGATACGTAAAACTAGATTAAGCTAGTTTTGCAAGGGTTTCCTGAATAGCCGCAAAGTTTGGCAAATCACCAGGTGTAGGACATACTTCGGCGTACTGAATAACACCTTCTTTATCAATTACAAAGGCAGCGCGCTTGCTAACACCTTGCATTTCAAAAGCTGGGAATACATCGTATAAAACACCAAATGCCTTTGCAGCATCTTTGTTAAAATCACTTAATAAAGGGAAATTTAGGTTTTGCTCTTCTTTAAACTTACCAAGGGCAAATAAAGAATCTACAGAAACGCCAAACACAGTTGCACTGGTGTTGTTGTATACTGCAATATTGTCTCTGATAGAACAAAGCTCTGTGGTGCAAACACCCGTAAATGCTAGAGGAAAAAACAATAAAACTACGTTCTTGCCTTTTTGATCTGCTAAATGAACCTGATTTTTATCGGTATCAAATAAACTAAAATTAGGTGCTGTGGTGCCGGTTGTTAAACTCATATGATTTGTTTTTTATTGTAACAAGTGAAAATAAATATTGTTTATTTTTTTAAGATTTTTAGTTTTTGAAAGTTAGCATAAGACTCTAATGAATCTACTAACTCTTTATACGCAACTGGGTGCGCCTCGTAATAATGATAGCTATCAAAAAACTGTTTTTTAGTAAGCTTATGCACAGCAAATACCTGCTCATACAAAGGAATGTCTTCTTTTACTTTTAATAGTAGCGTATCCCCTACTAGTTTTCGGGCATACCATTCGTCAGCCTTGAGCATATCAAACATAACCACTTTCATGGTGTTTACAGGTAGTACATTTTTAGGCGTTCCGTTATTGCACGCTACAAGGAACACTAAAGCAAATAGATATATTAGTCGCTTAATCATTGAAGTGCTTCTTTATATTTTGGTGCATTGGTAGGATCAAGTACCGAAAGTAATTCGGTGGCTTTTAAACGGTCCGCTGCTTTTGCCTTTTTAAAAATACCGGATAATTCTGCGAATTTACTTTGCAAAAAAAACTGCTGAATCATACTGTTTTGATTGTCCTGTGCAAAAGTTTGAAGTTGAATAAGCGTTGCAAGTATGGAACTTTGCGCAAGCGCTTCGTTGTCTATCAAATGATCCAACCCGTTTCTATAATAACCATAAAAAACATCATGGATAACGTTGTTGCGTGCATTAGTTACGTTTTCAACGAGCCAAAAACGGTTACGCAGTCCGTCAAACATTTTCCACCCCTGAATACCTTTCCCTTCGGGTGCGTTGTTCACAATATTAAGCGCTTTTCTAAAATACAATTCACCGCCTTTGAGCGCAAAAGAATCGTAATCAAGACCAATCATCATGTAGGCGTAATAAGCAAAAATAGCGGGCAAATTAGCGATGCCTGCATCTGTACCTTGCACCCTTGCTTCATTAAATTCGATGGGCTGGAATTCTTGATATTTAAACGTAACATCGGGATCCTGAAAATTAACCATGCTGGCTTTATAGGTGGCGCCATAAACAGGTCTCGCCGCTTGAATACTTAAAGTGGCCTTGTATACATTGGTTTCAACTATCGACTCAATGTTTAATATAAAACTACACTCTATTTTTTCGTGAGGCTTGTATATGTCTGAGGTCCACTTTCTATTGTTAAGCAGGTTTGTTAACTGCGTTTGAAGCGTTGTAAATATTTTACGGTCAACAGTGGTTGCCACCCTATTGGATAAAACCGTTACCCTAGCCTGGAGTTCCTGCGCTTTAGCGCCCGAAAAAACAGCAACAAATAATAAAGTAAGTAATGTGTTTGCAAACTTCATAGCAGGTCAAATAGGATACTCTAAATTAACAAAAAAAGACAGTTAAAAAACTGTCTTTTTGTATAGAATAGGGTGATTGAATTAACGGAATAAGTCGTTCTCTTCGTTTTTTCTGTAATACACTTTGCCTTCCATAAATTCTTGGGTTGCTAAAATAGCAGGATTAGGCATTTTTTCGTAAGCTCTAGAGATTTCGATTTGCTCTTTGTTTTCATGAATTTCTTCTAAGCTATCGGTATGACTTGCAAATTCTTCCAATTTGTTGTGCAATTCTTCTCTGATAGATACATTGATTTGATTGGCTCTACGTGCCACAATAGCAATAGACTCGTATAAATTACCAGTTTTTGCTTTGATATCTATTAGGCTCTTCGTTTCAACAACGCTTGGCGTGTTGGCACTTAATTGTCTTCTTAGCTTACTCATTTTTTTGTATTGTTTAAATAATTTGAAGATGCTGTTTTGTATTTATTTACATCAGCCACATACTTACTTGTATTGTAGCGTTCTAAAAAATCGTCACATTCTACCATCACTTTTGCATAACGCTCTTGTTGCTTTTCTTCGTAACTCATTTCGGCGTATTTAAAATAAGATACCACTACTTGGTATTTATATAAATCCGCTTTTTTTGAATCCGGAAAATTGTCAGATACATTACCAAAAGCCACCGCTGCTGCTTTATAATAACCGAGGTTTAAATAAAGCTGTGCTGCTTTAAATTCTTTTTCTTCTAATTTCTCTCTGCACTGATCTATAATTTCTGTTGCATCAAGCACTCTTTTAGAGCCTGGATGTCCATTAATAAATACCTGCATTAACTGCATGGTTTTATTGGTATTGGTTTGATCTAAATCTACTTTTGGTGATTCTTTAAAGAACGAATACGCACGCATGTACTCTATTTCTTCTAACTTGCTAGAACTTGGAAAGTTTTCCATAAAATTCTTGAACAAGTTTTCGGCATTCGAGTAATCTTTTTGATAATAATAAGAGTACGCGAATTTGTAATACATGTCTTCGTAACGAGGGGTACCTTTCATCACCTGAAAAATATCTTCGTACAAAACTTGCGCTTTACTATAATCTTTTTTTGCATAAAACTGCTCCGCCATCTTATACTTATACTCGACGTCTTTACTCTTTAAGATTTTAGAAAACTTAGAGGAGCAGGAAACCAGTATAAAAGTCGCCAAAAAAACAATTACAATTCTATTCATACAAGTTGGCAAAATTAGTTAATTGTTGGCAAATTAGAAATTTGATTTCTGATATTGACTGTCAACTAGTTAAGAAAAATATAAAAAGCTGCCTAACCGGGTGGTTAAACAGCTTTTTGACCTATTCCTAATGAAAGGGGACTAATTAGTTCCCACCTTCACCTTCCTGCAATTTAGCCTTGATGTCAGCAAGAGCGCTTAAATCACCTAAGGTAGACTTCTCTACTTTAGACTGAACCGCTTTTACTGCCTTCTTGGTGTTGTCAGATTCCGCTTTGGCTTCTTTCTTAGCTACTTCTTTTTCTTCAGCTATTACTTGTTCCCAAAGGCGAGCGTGTGATAATACAATACGCTTTTCGTTGCGATCAAATTCGATCACCATAAATTGCGCTGTTTCATCTGCTTTAACCTGTGTACCATCTTCTTTGTTCAAGTGACGGTTAGGTACGAATCCTTCTAAGCCATATTGTAATTGCACAAGGGCACCTTTGTCATCCTTACGGGTAACAGTACCTTCATGTAAAGATCCAATTGCAAAAGTTTCTTCTAATGCATTCCAAGGATCTTCTTCTAATTGCTTATGACCTAATTGTAATTTTCTGTTTTCTTTGTCAATGCTTAAGATAATGATATCAATTGCATCGCCTACTTTAGTGTAGTCAGAAGGGTGATTGAAACGCTTCAACCAGCTTAAATCGCTGATGTGAATCATACCACCAATTCCTGGTTCCATTTCAACAAAAACACCGTACGGAGTGATATTTTTTACCAAACCTTTGTGCTTGCTGTTTTCAGGGAATTTAGATTCGATACTGCTCCAAGGATCTTGGCTCATTTGCTTAATTGATAAGCTCATTTTACGTGCGTCCTTATCAAGTGTTACCACTTTAGCTTCGTACTCATCTTGTAACTTAAAGAATTCTTTTGCGTTGATTGGTGTGTTAGCCCATGTAATTTCTGATACGTGAACTAGACCTTCAACACCAGGTTGAATTTCTAAGAACGCACCGTAATCTTCAATGTTTACTACTTTACCTTTCACTACAGATCCTTCTGAAAGTCCTTCTGGTAATACATCCCAAGGGTGTGGAGTCAATTGTTTTAGACCTAAACTGATACGCTTTTTGTCGTCGTCGAAGTCTAATACCACCACTTGTAGTTTCTGATCCATCTTCACCACTTCGCTTGGGTGAGAGATACGACCCCATGAAATATCTGTGATATATAATAAACCATCTAAACCACCTAAGTCCATAAATGCACCAAAGTCAGTGATGTTTTTAACAACACCTTCTAACACTTGACCTTTCTCTAATTTGCTCATGATCTCTGCACGTTGTGCTTCGATATCGCTTTCGATAAGGGCTTTGTGTGATACAACTGCGTTCTTAATGGTTTCGTTGATTTTTACAACTTTAAATTCCATTGTCTTACCAACAAACTGATCGTAATCAGTAACTGGCTTCACGTCAATTTGAGAACCTGGTAAGAAAGTTTCCATACCAAATACATCAACGATCAAGCCACCTTTTGTTTTGCTAGTAACAGTACCTGTAACCACTTCACCTGTTTTGTGCACTTCCATAATTCTTTCCCAAGCACGGAAGATGCGCGCAGATTTGCGGCTAAGGTGTAAGTTTCCTTGACGGTCTTCTTTTTCAACAACCATCACTTCTACTTCATCACCAATTTTTAATCCTTGTAGATCACGGAATTCGTTTGAAGAAATAAGGCCATCACTTTTAAAACCAATGTTGATTACAACATCTGTTTTTGTTAAAGCAACAACGATACCATTCATGATTTCGCCATCTTGGATTTGTACGAAAGTGTCATCATACACTTTATCATACTTTTGTCTTTCTGCTTCGGCATAATGACTAACATTACGTTTGTCAATGCTCCAGTCAAAATCATCGTGCGCAGTTTCTACAACTGGCGCTGCTGCAGGGGCATTTGTTGTCGCAGTTACAGCTGTTGCCTCGGCACCAGTGCTGTCCTGAGCATCTGCGTTTAATTGTTTACGGAAAATTTGCATAAAATAACCCCGATGGTTTAATGAATTCGGGGGTGCAAAAGTAAGAAAATTCTAGTAAAAAAACATGTAAACCCGTTACAAATAGTGGGTTTTAGCCAACTTTTTTAGGTTCGGCAATGGACTTGGCTGCAATCCAGCCAGAAGTCCAAGCATTTTGGAAATTAAACCCGCCTGTAATGCCATCAATATCCATGATTTCGCCGGCAAAATAGAGCCCTTTTACAAGCTTACTTTGCATGGTGTTGGCGTCAATTTCAGATAATTTTATGCCTCCACAGGTAACAAATTCGTCTTTAAACGTGGTTTTGCCACTCACTTTACATTCAAAAGCCGTAAGGGCCGTAATGAGCTTATTTTGAGCCGCAGCGGTGAGTGTAGCCCAACTGCCCCCTGCGTCTATTCCACAAACATCGAGTAAGTGTAACCACAATCTACCCGGTAGTTCAAAAGGGTTGCGCCCTCCTATTTTGGTATTGCCCTGTTCTGACCTAATAAGTGGCCAAGCCGTTCGCAAATCTTGCTCTGCATATGTAGGAATCCAATTGACACGAATGGTAAACGCGTAGCCCAAATTAGATAATTCTCTTGCGCCCCATGCCGAGCATTTTAAAATAGCTGGCCCACTCATGCCCCAGTGCGTAATAAGAAGTGGGCCGGTTGCCGTAATTTTTGATCCAGCAATTTTTACT
>CAMCDT010000029.1:0-16215 GCA_945873615.1 Sediminibacterium ginsengisoli
TACCATTTTCTACTATCACCTACATAATCGTATGTGCCATAAAAATGGACATAATCAAAAAGAAGGCCTTCAACGCGCGTATCATTATGATATTGAACACAGGCTTCTTTAATGGCTGCGTGATATTTTTCATGCACCACTTCATCACCCTGAATATAAAAAGCCCAGGTACTATTTGGATCGATTAAGGCAAATGCTTTATTGGTTTCTACAGCAAGTACCGCACCGCCTTTTCTCAAATTTGGATCCCATACCGATTCATGAATTTTTATTTTAGGGTCACCTATAGAACGTATTAAACCCAGGGTGTCGTCATCAGATTTCCCAACCAGCACAATCATCTCATCTACCACGGGCAAAATGGACGTGATGGCTTCCACAATGGGATAGTCATTGATCACCGCATTTTTAATAATGGTAAAGCCACTTATTTTCATGACTACAAAGTAACCGTGAAATTGTAGGCTATCCAAGTAATTAGTGGGTGAAGCTGCACAAAAGCATTATTTTTGGCCCAGTATCCACCGATACCTTATATATGGAAAGAACTCTTTGCTTTGATTTTGGAAACAGCCGGCTTAAATGTGCTGTATTTGAAGGTCGAGACCTCCAACAAACCATTCATTTGGAAAATGACTCGGAAGCACATATTGCCGAACTTCTCCAAAACCACCACCCAACAAAAATTATATTATCCTCTGTCATCAAGCACCGCGAAGGTTTGGAGGCGCAACTCGCGGCAGCAGCCAAATTTCATATGTTGGGCCACGCTAGCAAGCTGCCCATTACCACACCGGTTGGGAAGCCAGAAACCATTGGCGCGGACCGTCTAGCCATTTGTTCGGCGGCTGTAGACCTATTTGGAGGCCAACATAACCTAGCTATAGGCCTAGGAACCTGCATTACATACAATTTCATCAATAAATACCACGAATTTTTAGGGGGAAGCATTTCGCCAGGCATGAACATGCGCTTCAGGGCCATGCACGAGCAAACGGCGCTTTTACCCCTTATTGAGGCCCAAAACCAGTTCCCATTAGTAGGCTACGACACCAAAACCAACCTACTTTCGGGGGTAATACTAGGGATGGCCAAGGAAATTGATGGTATCATTGAGGCTTATGCCGAAAAATACAGCAACTTTAACGTGCTCTTAACCGGGGGTGATATGCCTTTTTTTGTACCACACTTAAAAAACAGGATATTTGCCGACCCTAACTTAATATTTAAAGGCCTTTATGCGATCAGTGAGTTTAATAATGGGTAGGTTTTTCCTGCCAGTTTTGGTTACCGGATGTTTCTTTTTGAATGCGAAGGCACAAGAAAATTCTCCATTTACAAGGTACGGCCTTGGTGATGTTTCACCAGGTAGCCATTCTATTAGTAGATCGATGGGAGGCATTACTGCTGCTTATGCAGATGGTCAAGTAAACAATGTTGGACAGGCCATTAATTTTGGTAATCCTGCTACCTACGGAAACTTTTTTATGGTGTCTTATGACCTAGGTTTAACCATTGATTCAAGAACATTAAGAAGCGCCAATCCTTCTGATAAATTTACTTCTAATAATTTTTATCCAACCTATGTTGCCTTTGGTGCGCCCATTAAAAGCAAAAAGAATTTGGGTTTTGCATTTGGTTTAAGACCTGCTAGTAAAATCAATTATTCGGTGGTAGAACGCACAAGAATTGCCAACGATAGTTTAGGTACTGTGTATGAAGGTAGCGGCGGACTCAATCAACTTTTTGTTGGACTTGGGAAAAGATGGAAAGGTTTTAGCATTGGATTTAATACTGGCTACAATTTTGGTAGAAGAGAAATTTCAACGAAAAAAACGTTTTTAAACGACACCGTTTTTTATTATCAATCTAACTCTGCAACCATTAGTAATTTTGGTGGCGCTTTTTTACACTCAGGTTTTCAGTATGATTTTTCTATTGCAGAGTCTGTAAACAGTTTAACCAAAGTAACCAACAAATACTGGATTCGATTGGGCGCTACAGCCACACTTAGTCAGCAATTAAATGCTACACAAACCACTACCAGAGAGACTTTCGCACAATCACAAACCGGTGATTTAACCATTGATAGTATTTATAAAGTTGTTGATTTGCCTGGTAAAATAGAAATTCCTGCTACGTACACCGCGGGTATTACATTTCACAAAACAGCTAGCAACAATAGAGGTTTATTTGAACTTTGGTCACTTGGTGCAGAATACACAAGCACGCAGTGGACAAAGTATAGATACTACAATCAACCAGATAGACTTTCAGACAGTTGGCAGTTTAGAGTGGGTGCACAAATTTGTCCAGACCCTGTAGCTGGTAGAAGTTATTGGAGCAATGTAAATTACCGTGCTGGATTTTTTGTTGGTGAAGACTATGTAAATCCGGATGGGAATGGTTTAAAACAATTTGGATTTTCGATGGGGGTGGGTCTTCCTATTAAAAAATGGAACGCATATGACAGACAATTTACAGTACTTAATACCACCGTGCAATTTGGCAAAAGAGGATCTAACGTAAATAATTTTACAGAGAGCTATGCTCAATTTACAATGGGATTTAGTTTAAGCGATCTTTGGTTCCAGAAACGTAAATATGATTAATCATAACGCACATAAAATTTTTAATCTAGCAGCCATATGTATTGGCTGCTTTTTTATGATTGCATGCGAAAATGATGTGAACGCGGTAAAAGAATTGGGTGCTAAAACAACCAGCATTGAAGAAGGTATTCAAATAGAAAGTTACTTAAGCAACGAAGGAAAAATAAGTGCCAAACTAACGGCGCCATTACTACTGCGTTACCAAGGAGACAGCGCCCGAAAAGCTGAATTCCCAAAATCACTACACGTAGATTTTTTTGATGACAGCCGCAAATTAGAGAGCAAACTAGACGCCAAATATGGTAGATACCTCGAAAATGACCGAAAAGTTTACCTGAGGGACAGTGTTGTGGTGTTTAATTTAAAGGGAGACACCCTTTTTTGCAAAGAACTTTATTGGGACCAGGGTACCGAGCAGTTTTTTACCGACAAAGAGGTAACGCTGGTACAAACCTACCCTTACAAACAAAAGGGCAAGTATGCCAATGGATTTACATCCAACCAAAATCTAACAAATATTGTTTTCTTTACAGTGCTTCCTGGTAGCTATGCCGTTTTACCAGATAGCGTTTTGTCTAAATAATTATTGAATAAAATAAGGTTATGGAATATAGAAGAATGGGCCGCACGGGCTTACAACTAAGTGCTTTAAGTTTAGGAAGCTGGGTAACTTTTCACAAACAAATTGAAGACAACACTGCAGATACTTTAATGGGTATAGCATACGATGCGGGTATCAATTTTTTTGATAACGCAGAAGGTTATGCTTTTGGTGAAAGTGAAAAAATGATGGGTCGTGTGTTACAACAAAAAAAATGGGACCGTAGCTCGTATACCCTTTCTTCAAAAGTGTTTTTTGGATGGAGAACAAATAACAAACCCAACCAAACTGGACTGAGTCGTAAACACATAATAGAGGCATGCCACGAGGCTTTGGGGCGTTTACAAACAGATTATTTAGACCTCTATTTTTGTCATAGACCCGATCAAAATGTGCCTATCGAAGAAGTAGTTTGGACCATGCACAATTTAATGACACAAGGTAAAATTTTATATTGGGGAACCTCTCAGTGGAGTGCTGCAGAAATCATGGAAGCGCACCGAGTTGCAGATCAACATCACTTACTTGGACCAACTGTAGAACAACCTCAATACAATATGTTTGAGCGCTTCAAAATGGAACAAGATTATTTACCGGTATTTAAAAACAAAGGTTTAGGTACCACTATTTGGAGTCCACTAGGTGCTGGTTTTTTAACCGGCAAATACAACGATGGTATCCCAACAGATAGTAGATTATCACTAGAAGGTTTTGATTGGCTCAAAGAGCGCTGGGTACAAGAAAATAAAATTGAAAAGGTAAAAAGTTTGACGGCACTTGCATCAGAACTGGGCATTAGCATGGCAGCTCTTGCCATTGCATGGACCCTTGCCAATCCAAATGTAACCACCACCATTTTAGGGGCCACTAAAGCCAGTCAGTTAACCGAAAACCTACAAGCATTAGATGCCCAAAAGCTACTCACAACGGAGGTAATGGCCCGTATTGACAGCATTTTAGGCAATAAGCCATTTCTGGATTTAGCATAATATTCTGTGTATATTTACGTTTGTCTATAAGACTATGGCAGAGCAACTTTATACCATTATTTGGATTGTAGTATCCCTTATTTTAATTGGCTTTTTTGCCGGTTACGAAATCGCTTTTATTAGCGCCAACAGGCTTAGTATTGAGCTCAAAAAAAAGCAAGGCTTAAGAAGTGGTATTATCCTTTCTAATTTTATGGAGAGTCCCGCAAAGTTCATAGGCACTTGTTTAATTGGACTTAACATCGTGCTTGTTATTTACGGATTACTATTCACTGCATTTTTAAAAAGCATTGCATGGAATCCGCTCGAAGTAGAAAACGAATACCTTAAACTTGTTATTGATACCATCATCTCTACATTTGTAGTACTGGTGTTTGGTGAATTTATTCCGAAGGCTATATTTAAAGCACGCAACGATAAATTAATTGCGTTTTTTGCGCCCGTTGCACAGTTTTTTCATTCATTGTTACAGCCCCTTGCAAGTGTTTTTGTTTCTATCGCGCAGTGGATATTGACCTATATTTTTAATGTGCGCATGAACAATAAAAATGAGGCGTTTAGTAAAGTAGATCTCGAACATTTTTTCCAACAAACAAAAGATCAGGACGAAGAAAACCAAGAATTAAATACCGAACTTTTTGAAAATGCATTAAGCCTTCCACTCGTGAAAATCAGGCAGTGCTTGGTTCCTAGAACAGAGATAGAAGGTGCAGACATACATATTAGCATCGAAGAATTAAAGAAACAATTTATTAAAACACAACTAAGTAAGTTGGTGATTTATGATGATAGCGTAGATTCTATTTTGGGATACGTGCATCAAATTGACCTTTTTAAAAGACCAAGCTCTGTTCAAGAAATTTTACATCCCATCATTGCAGTTCCAGAAAGCATGTCTGCAACAGACCTTATCAATAAATTTACCAAAGAGCGGAAAAGTATTGCGTGGGTAGTAGATGAATTTGGAGGCACTGCTGGTATCGTTACCATGGAAGATGTGCTAGAAGAAATTTTTGGAGAAATTAGAGACGAATACGACGTAGAAGAATTTGTAGAAAAACAACTTGCCGAAGACGAATTTATTTTTAGTGGTCGACTAGAATTAGACTACCTCAAAGAAAAATACGAATTGGATTTTCCTGAAAATGAATCTGAAACACTGAGTGGCTATATCATCAACAAACATGAGGCCATTCCAAAGCAAAAAGCAACCATTATTGTAGACCATTACCAAATTGATGTTTTAACGGTAAGCGATACAAGAATTGAGATGGTAAAACTTAAAATCTTGCGCTAGAAACCCTAACTTTAGCCTCCCAAAAGGTCCCCACAATGGCATTATTTAACAGAAATAGAGGCGAAGAGAAGGCTGAAATGACTTTTATAGACCACCTCGAAGAACTGCGTCAGCATATAATCAGGTCTGTGATTGCTATTTTGTTAATGGCGGCCATTATATTCATATACCGAGACTGGGTTTTTGACAATGTTATTACCGGCCCTATCAACCCCGATTTTATTAGCTACCGCTTACTATGTGATTTTAGCCACTGGGCGCATATGGGCGACGCACTTTGCATGCCTCCGGTTACCATTAACATGCAAACAACCACTTTTGGTGGTCAGTTTTTAAGCAGTATTTCGCTGGCGCTTATTGGTGGTATCCTTATTGCCTTCCCCTACATATTTTGGGAGTTCTGGCGCTTTATAAAACCTGCCTTAAAAGACAAAGAATTAAAAAATACCCGCTTTATTATTTTTTGGGTTTCATTTTTCTTTTTTACCGGCGCTGCTTTTGGTTATTTTTTACTTGGACCTTTTACATTTAACTTTTTAGGAAGTTTTACACTAGGTACCAAGGGCGTACTTGAAACAAGACCAACGCTCACCGATTATTTAGACAATTTAACCAATTTGATACTTGGCTGTGGTATTGCATTTGAGCTTCCAGTACTGGCATTTATACTCACTAAAATTGGTCTTATCACGCCGGTTTATTTAAGAAAAATAAGAAAATATGCTGCGGTAATTATTTTGTTAGCTGCTGCTATCATTACCCCAAGTCCCGATTGGATGAGCCAGCTTATTGTATTCATTCCTTTGTTTACTCTTTATGAATTAAGTATTTTAGTGTCTGCAAGAGTAAGTAAGCAAAGAATTAAAGAAGAGGAAGAAGAGTGGAGTTAATGGATTATCTTTCATACTAGTTAAATAATTTAGATTATGAGTTTTGTTTTTGACGCCTCTAAACCTATAGCTATTGGATCAGACCATGCTGGGTTTGAATACAAAGAAGCCATTAAAAAATGGTTGGTGCACAAGGGTTATCAAGTAAAAGATTTTGGTACCCCCTCTTTAGATTCTGTAGACTATCCCGACTATGCACATCCAACGGCAGCGAGCGTAGCGAGCGGTGAAAGTACTTTTGGTATTTTAATTTGCGGAAGCGCCAATGGTGTTGCCATGACTGCCAATAAGCACCAATCGATTAGAGCTGCACTATGCTGGCAAACAGATGTAGCAGCACTTACAAGACAACACAATGACGCCAATGTTATTTGTATCCCTGCAAGATTTGTTGCATTAGCACTTGCCGAACAAATGATAGAAGTGTTTATGGAAACTGCTTTTGAAGGCGGTAGACATGCGGGTCGTGTTGGAAAAATTTCATGTTCTTAATTCAATAAATAAAATCCTCTTATGAAAAAATTGATCTGGATCTTTTTTCCTTTGATGAGTACGCTAGCGATTGCGCAAAAAGCGGAAGACCTCACCAAATTTGGAAAAGTAATTACAGTTAATGGTCTAAAAGACAAACTTACTATTTTAGCAAGTGCCGAAATGGAAGGTCGTGAAACAGCTACCCCTGGACAAAAACGTGCAGCTGCATATATCGAAAGTGAATTTAAAAGAATGGGCCTACAGCCGGGTAATGGTGATAGCTACCAACAATTGTATCCAGTATACCAAGACGCACTTACTGAAAAAAAATTAGTAGTGAATGGTAAGAATATGGACTGGGATAAAGACTTTAATTTTTCTATGCAAACGATTGCCAGCGGTAATTTTAATTACAGCAGCATTGTATTTGCAGGTTATGGTATTGTTGATACAGAAAAAGGAATCAACGACTATGCAAACTTAGATGTAAAAGGAAAAGTAGTGGTAGTGGTGGAAGGATCCAGCACTGGTATTCCAAAACTAGGTGTTGGTGGTACCCGTGCCATGAATGCAAACCCAGCTTCTCCTGCAGCAAAAATGCGCGCAGCTAGTTCAAAAGGAGCGATTGGACTTCTTTTTGTATCTGCCGATTTTCCTAAAAAATCAGCAACACAAGTAAAGGGTGGCATGTACCTGAAAAAAAATAATGCAACTGGATTTTTAATGGTGAATATTTCTGCAACTGTTGCAAATTCATTATTAGGTAATACAACCGCTTTAAGTTTAAATGACATTGCTGCTGCCACTAAAGGTGCTTACAATACAGGCTTACAAATTGTTGCTACTAAAACAACTGAAACCTTAGAAAGCAGCAACGTGATCGGTGTTATTCCGGGTACCGATAAAAAAGACGAGTACTTGTATTTAACAGGTCACTACGATCACCTAGGTAAAAGAGGGGATGTAATTTACTATGGCGCCGACGATGATGGTTCTGGAACTGTTGGTGTAATGCAAATGGCAGAAGCTTTTGCAGCTGCAGCTAAAAAAGGAAAGTACCCACGCAGAACAGTTGTATTTATGGCTGTAAGTGGTGAGGAAAAAGGCCTTTGGGGTTCTGAATATTATTCTGAGCACCCGCTTTATCCAATGGATAAAACAACTGCCGATTTAAATACAGATATGATTGGTCGCGTAGATACAGAGCGTATGACCGCTGATTCATTAAATTATATTTATGTGATTGGTCATGATAAATTAAGTTCTGAATTACAATCCATCAATGAAGGTGCGAACAAAAAATCTGCGAACCTAGTACTTGATTATAAGTTTGATGATCCGAATGATAAAAATAGAATTTACTACCGTAGCGATCATTACAACTTTGCTAAAGTAGGTGTACCTATTTTATTCTTTTATGATGGTATGCTTCAAGCAGACTACCACAAACCTACAGATACGGTAGACAAAATTAATTTCGAATTGATGCAAAAAAGAACCTTAATGGTATTTTATACTGCTTGCGAAATTGCAAACAGAGATGAGATGTTAAAAAGAGACATTCCTTTAACAATGCCAGCGAGATAAACTGCAATAAGATAACTGCATAAAAAAAGCCCTCTGATATTTCGGAGGGCTTTTTTATTTGAACGATATTTTTTTAGAACTACTACTGCCCTAAAATGTAAGCGAAAATAAGTGGTGCCACAATGGTTGCATCACTTTCTACAATAAATTTAGGCGTATGAATATCTAGTTTACCCCAGGTAATTTTTTCGTTAGGAACCGCTCCAGAGTAAGATCCGTAAGAAGTTGTAGAGTCACTAATTTGACAGAAATAACTCCAGAATGGAACGTCATGCCATTCTAAATCTTGGTACATCATTGGCACTACGCAAATTGGAAAATCACCTGCGATACCACCACCAATTTGGAAAAAGCCTACACCCTTTCCTGCACTATTAGCACGGTACCACTCGGTAAGCATGATCATATATTCAATACCGTTTTTAACGGTGCTTGCTTTTAATTCATTTTTGATTACATAAGAAGCAAAAATATTTCCGGTAGTACTGTCTTCCCATCCTGGAACAACAATTGGAATATTTTTTTGAGCAGCTGCTACCATCCAACTATTTTTTGGATCAATTTCATAATACTGCTCTAACTCTCCACTAAGAATTACTTGGTATAAAAATTCGTGCGGGAAATAACGCTCACCTTTTGCTTCCGCGTCTTTCCAAAACTTTACAATGTGTTTTTGTAAACGTCTAAATGCTTCCTCTTCAGGAATACAAGTATCGGTAACACGGTTGTAATGGTTCTCTAATAAATCCCACTCGTCTTGTGGTGTTAAGTCTCTATAATTAGGCACACGCTTGTAGTGGCTATGCGCTACTAAATTCATCACGTCTTCTTCTAGATTTGCGCCTGTACAGCTAATAATGGCAATTTTATCTTGGCGAATCATTTCTGCAAGGCTAATGCCTAATTCGGCGGTACTCATCGCACCCGCTAAACTCACGAGCATTTTTCCACCTTCTAATAAATGGGTTTCGTAACCTTTTGCGGCATCCACTAATGCAGCCGCATTAAAATGGCGGTAATGGTGCTCAATAAACTGGGAAACAGGGCCTTTTGTCATGATATATAATTTGTGAGGGCAAAAGTAATTTTTTTAACCGGTTTTCTTTGTTGAAATTTGGACTATGAGATTCCTTTTTTTAGCCCTCGCGCTTATGACCAGTATTTTGGTGAGCGCCCAACAAAAACCCTCCGATTTAGACAAGTCCCCCATGGACATGAGTTACTGGCCCGCTAACTTTCCCATGCTTAAGCTAAGTGGAAAAGCGAGTGGGGCTCCTTTCGCAAGGGTTATTTATGGAAGACCACAAAAAAATGGACGTCCTTTATTTGGTGACATTGTACAGTACAATACAATTTGGCGATTAGGCGCCAACGAAGCTACAGAGATTGAATTTTTTGTGCCCGTAAAAATTGCTGGAAAGTTAGTGCCCAAAGGTCGCTATACCCTTTACGGTATTCCAAACGAAAACAATTGGACCCTCATTTTAAATACAGATAATTTTAGCTGGGGTAATTTTAGTTACAACGCTAAAAAAGATTTTTTACGCGTGCAAGTGCCCGTCATAAAAACCTTGGATAGTACCGATGCATTTACTTTATATTTTGAAGAAACCAGTTTAGGTGCCGGTCTCATTATTATGTGGGATCAGGTAAAAGTAATGTTACCCATTTCATTTTCTAAAGAATCCGTTACCAACAAAAAGAAATAGCATTTTAAATTTACTATTATGAAATTAGCAACCAAATATATACACGCTGGAACAAAGCCTGACCCATCTACTGGCGCTATCATGACACCTATTTATCAAACTTCTACGTATGTGCAAGAAGCACCGGGTGTTAACAAAGGATATGAGTACGCACGCAGCCAAAACCCAACCAGGGCAGCCCTTGAGAGCGCTTTTGCAGAAATTGAAAACGGAAAATTTGGTCTCGCATTTAGCAGTGGTGTTGCTGCAACAGACGCAGTTATTACACTATTGGAACCAGGTGACGAAGTAATTGCAGCAAATGATATGTATGGTGGTACGTATAGACTTTTTACTAAAATTTTTGCAAAATATAATATTGTGTTTACCTATGTAGATACCACTGATATCACTCAAATAGAAAAAGCTGTTTCTAGCAAAACAAAATTATTGTGGATTGAAACACCAACCAATCCACTCATGAATATTACAGATATTGCAGCAGTTGCAAGCATTGCAAAAAAACACAACGTTCTACTTTGCGTAGACAATACGTTTGCTTCGCCGTATTTACAAAATCCACTAGACCTAGGTGCCAATATCGTAATGCACTCTGCTACCAAATATTTAGGTGGCCATAGTGATGTGATACAAGGTTGTCTTGTTATGAACGATGCGGCGCTTCGTGAAAAATTATATTTTATCCAAAAAAGTAGAGGCGCCGTACCAGGCCCAATGGATTGTTTTTTAGTATTAAGAGGTATCAAAACACTTCACCTGCGTATGCAGCGACACTGCGAAAACGGGGCTGCAATGGCTGCCTTTTTAAAGCAGCATCCAAAGGTTGAACGCGTTTACTGGTGCGGGTTTGAAGACCATCCTGGATATACAGTGGCTAAAAAGCAAATGCGTGGTTTTGGTGGTATGATGAGCTTTACTTTAAAAGATGACAGTGTAGAAAATGCGATTAGAGTGCTTTCTAGCACCAAGGTATTTGCACTCGCCGAGAGTTTAGGTGGCGTAGAATCACTCATCAATCATCCGGCTTCTATGACGCACGCTTCTATTCCAAGAGAAGAGCGTATTAAAAACGGATTATCCGATAGTTTAATTAGACTGAGTGTGGGCGTAGAAGATATTGAAGATTTAATCGCAGATATCAATAACGCAATTGGGTAATTAAATCCTTACCCCTTATAAAGCCAATTTGCTTACAAGTCTATTCAGTTCTATTTCTGCAATTTTTGCAGTGTACTGAAGGTTCACTAAACGGTAACCAGCATTTTCAAAACTTTGTTGCGCCTGACGCACTTCAATAATGGTGGCCTGTGCGAGTTCAAATTTTTGCATCACTAAATCTAGTAACTGACTAGAAAGCGCATAGTTATCCGTTTCTGTTTGCAGTTGTGCAAGTGCGTTGGTATAGGCGTTAAATGTTTTAACGGCGTTTGTTTCTAAAGTAAGCGCTAGATTTTCTTGTTGGAGTTTTGCGCTTCTTGTATTAATAGCCGCTACTTGACCCTGACGCTTAAATATTGAACCATTATAGAGCGGTACACTTAGGTTGACACCAAAAAATGGACCATAACTTTGGTTGAGTAAGATAAATCCTGCTGCGCTTTTGTTGCTATTTAAATTAAAACCAGTAGTTGCTCTTAAAGATGGCATACGAAGCGCAGCCGTTTCTTTTTCGATGAGTTGATTGATGGTGATTTGAGTAGCTGCTGCTAAATAATCTGGATTAGAAGGGAGTGCCCCTTTGATATTTTCTAAAGATAAATTTTTATCAATCGCAATTTTATCATCAATCACAATCACTGAATCCGGCGCCTGAATCATGGACTGTAATAAGTCTGCTTTACTTTGCTTGATAATTAAATGCTGTGTTTGAAGCGCTTGTTTTTGCTGATTTAAATCAAGCTTGGCCTGATAAATATCTGCGTTGTTTGCAAGGCCCGCTTCTTTGCGCGCTTCTAACAAATCCAATCTTTTTTGAAAAACGTCGATTGATTTTTGAATGGTTTTTAGCAGCTCTTGTTGACGGACAATCTCATAATAACGTACACTAACAAGTGCCATTGTATTTTGAAGTTGCGCATTGAGTACGTTTTTATTGAGTAACTCTAATTGTGCCAATCTTTTTTGTGTAGTGACAATGCGGTTGCCATTATAGAGTAGCATGCTTCCGGTAACGCCCATTTGTAAGATATTAGATCCAACATTATTACGCTGTGTGTTACGGTTTGCGTCCGGAAATTTTTGATTGATCGAAATAATTTGTTCATTATCAGAAGCCGTAAGATTCACTGTTGGCATGGCTCCTGCAACACCCGGGTTGTTGTTGATATTACTAATAGCTAGTTGATTTCTAACCAGTTCAATATCGTAACTATTTTTTAATGAAATAGCAATGGCATCAGATAAACTTAATTTTTGTTGTGCATTTATTTGTGAAGCAGCAACAATAAATATTATAAGGAGCCATTTTTTCATGTGTCCAATTTTTATTTGATTAACCAACCAGTGTACCAACTTGCATACCTTCAACTACTTTTAATAAGTTGCCAGGCTTGTTCATATCAAACACAATAATGGGTAATTTATTTTCCATGCACAGCGTAAATGCTGTCATGTCCATAACTTTTAAATTTTTAGAAATGCAATCCTGAAAACCAATGGTTTCAAATTTAGTAGCCGTAGGATCTTTTTCAGGATCGGCACTGTACACACCATCTACGCGTGTACCTTTTAAAATCACATCGGCCTTCATTTCAATCGCACGTAAAGAACCTGCGGTATCGGTTGTGAAATAAGGATTGCCTGTGCCTGCACCAAATATTACAACGCGACCTTTTTCTAAATGTCTTAGTGCTTTACGGCGGATATACGGTTCTGCTACCTGCTCCATGTTAATCGCACTTTGTAAGCGGGTGTACACACCAATTTTTTCTAGCATCGCTTGCATCGCCATGGCATTAATAACCGTTGCGAGCATGCCCATATAATCACCATGTGCTCGTTCAATGCCGCTATCGGCTTCATTCATGCCTCTATAAATATTGCCACCACCAATAACAATGGCAACTTGTACCCCTAGGTCTACTACTTTTTTTATATCCTGCGCGTACTGCTCAATAATTTTTGGATTGAACGGATCGCCATTTTTTTGTTCACCTAATAAGGCTTCACCTGATAATTTAAGTAAGATTCTTTTGTACTTAGGCAGCATAATGGGTCATTTATATATGCAAATAACCTCAATTTTTAGCCAAGTGCCAAAGAAAACCGAGGCAAAAAAATAGAGGCCCGTAAGGGCCTCTATATATAAGCAGTTTGAAACTACAATTTAACCTAAAGCTACACGCTTAAACTCTGTAACAACAACGTCGCCAGCAGATTTTAAGTAAGCCTCAACGCTGATACCACCGTCCTTAACAAAAGCTTGCGCTAAAAGGGTATTTTCTTTGAAGAAAGCATTGATCTTACCTTCTGCAATTTTAGCAACCATTTCATCTGGTTTGCCAGCCATTTTAGGATCTTCCTTCATGGTATCGATGATGATAGCACGCTCTCTTTCGATAACATCGGCAGGAATAGAATTTGCATCAACAGCAAGTGGATTCATCGCTGCAATTTGCATTGCTACGTCTCTACCAGCTTCTGCTACTTCTTTATTTAATCCTACTAATACACCCATACGGTTTGCACCGTGGATATAAGATGCTACATAAGCAGCTTCTACTCTTTCAAATTTAGCAACACCAATTTTTTCACCGATAGAAGCTAATTTATCGTTGATCATATCAGACACTTTAGCGCCGTTGATCACCACTTCATTTAATTCTTCAGCAGATTTTACATCGTTTGCAACAGCAGCATCAGCAATGCTTTGCGCAAATGCAACGAACTCGGCATTCTTAGAAACGAAATCCGTTTCGCAAGAAATACAAACTACAAAACCAACTTTTTTATCAGCAGAAGTTTGTGCAATAATCACACCTTCTTTTGCTTCACGGTCGCTACGTTTTGCAGCAACTTTTTGACCTTGCTTTCTTAACCAATCAATAGCCGCTTCAAAATCACCAGCAGATTCTGTTAATGCTTTACGGCAATCCATCATACCCGCACCAGTTGCCTGACGGAGCTTGTTAATATCTTGGGCTGTAATGTTTACAGTACTCATAATAATTAATTTTTAGGCTTTATAAAAATTGGGCCATAAGTCATTACCAAGAGGTATTGAAGTGATGGCCCAATTGAGTTGTAATTTATTTTCCAGCAGGACGACGTGTTCCTGTTGTGGTACGACGCTTAGGAGCAGCACCATCTGCGCTAGCAGGTGCTCTGCGACCGCCGCGACCAGCTTCAGCTTGCGCTTCTGCTTCTAGTCTACGAGCTTTTGCTTCGTTTTCGTTGTTTGAGTCATCAGACTCGTCATCATCTTTAGATGCTTGACGCTCTGCTAAACCTTCTGCAATTGCAGCAACGATGTAGTTAGTAATGATTGCAATAGACTTTGTTGCATCATCATTTGCAGGTACTGCAAAGTCAACTTTGTTAGGATCACAGTTGGTATCTACCATACCAAAAGTTGTAATGCCTAAACGTTTTGCTTCAGCAAGTGCAATATGTTCTACACCAATATCTACTAAGAAAAGTGCAGCTGGTAAACGGCCTAATTGCGCGATACCACCTAATACTTTTTCCATTTTTTCTTTATCACGACTTAAAGTAAGACGCTCTTTTTTAGTTAAGCTTTCTGCGCTTCCGTCAGCTAACATTTTTTCAATGCTTTGCATCTTTTTAACGCTCTTACGAACTGTGTTGAAGTTGGTAAGCATACCACCTAACCAACGCTCAGTTGCATAAGGCATGTTTACACGCTTCGCACATTCGCTCACGATTTCTTTTGCCTGCTTTTTAGTAGCAACAAACATGATCTTCTTACCACTCTTTGCAATTTGCTTAACAGCGGCAGCAGCTTCTTGTAAGTGATCTACTGTTTTATTGAGGTCAATAATGTGAATACCTTTCTTCTCAGCAAAGATGTAAGGTAACATCTTAGGATTCCACTTCTTTTTGAGGTGACCAAAGTGTACGCCGGCCTCCAAAAGTTGTTGCTGTAATGAAGTATTATTTTCCATTGTATGATTGTATAATTTGTTAGAGTATAAGTTTGATTAACGTTTGCTGAACTGATAGCTTCTACGTGCTTTCTTGTGACCGAATTTCTTACGTTCAACACTACGTGGATCACGCTTCAATTGACCAGCTGCTTTTAAAGTAGGGCGGAATTCAGGATTCATCTCTAATAAAGCACGAGCGATACCAAGCTTTGCAGCTTCGGCTTGACCTTTAAGGCCACCACCTTGTGCGTTAATTACGATGTCAAATTTACCTTCCACTTCTGCAGTTTTTAAAGGCGCTTCTACTTGATTTTGCAAGTAAACAAGTGGGAAATAAGCTTTATAGTCTTTGTCGTTTACAGTGATCTTACCTTCACCCTTGCTAATAAATACACGGGTTACAGCTTCTTTACGGCGACCAACTGCGTTTTTTTGTTTTTCCATTTATGTTGGAATTAATGTTTTGTAATTGGTTTAGAATGTAAGTTCTTTTGGTTGCTGTGCGCTATGTTGATGAGCAGCACCTGCATAAACAAATAACTTTTTGATCATCTTGCGACCCAAACGGTTTTTAGGTAACATACCTTTTACCGCTCTTTCCATAATTACTTCTGGACGACGCTTGATTAAGTCTTCTGCAGCTTCTTCCTTCTTACCACCTGGGTAACCAGAATAGTTTAAGTATAATTTATCGTGGAATTTGTTTCCAGTCAATTGTACTTTTTCTGCATTAATGATGATTACATAATCTCCACAATCAACGTGCGGAGTGTAATAAGCTTTGTTCTTACCACGTAGAACAGCTGCGATTTTTGAAGCGATACGTCCTACGGTTTGATTAGTACCATCAACAATGTACCAGCCATGTTTAACGGTAGCCGCGTTGGCGTGCTTCGTGGTGAAATGTAGTTTACTCATAATTCTTTGTTTTAATGAGGCTGCGCTATCCCG
>CAMCDT010000030.1:0-13124 GCA_945873615.1 Sediminibacterium ginsengisoli
ATCATATACAATCACAGCTTTTTTATACTGCTTTGTATTGCCATATGCACCTGCAAGTGATAAATACGCATCTATAAAATTGGAGTCTATTTGTAACACGTTTGCAAGTAGTGCAATGCCGTCTGTGCTGCGGTTATCTTCAAGCGCAAGAAGCGCTTCGTTGTATTTTTTTAAAGCTTTTGGACTACTGGATTGCCGAGGTATTTGTGCAAGTGCCAGCGTGCTCAAAAAAAGAAAAGCACAACAAATGATCAGCGCTCTATACCAGCTTTTTTGCTTCATGCAATTAAGGTACGTTAATATACTTATGCAGTTGGGCACTGAGCTCCCATTTTGGGTTTTCTTTAATATATGCGGTAATTAAAGGGAGCATGCTTGAAGCTTTTTCCCACTCTGGTTGGAGGTATAATTTGCAAGAAGCAGGCACTTCTGCTACAAAGCTTTCTGCCCATTCAAAATCGTGTTTGTTAAAGATCACCACTTTTAATTCGTGTGCTACCTGAACCACTTCAGGCAAGGGTGCTTTAAATTTTTTAGGCGACAAACAAATCCAGTCCCAACTACCAGAAAGTGGAGAGGAGCCGGAGGTTTCTATATTGGTTTCAAACCCCTGAGCCTGAAGGGCCGCCGTTAACGCATCTAAATTGTGTAAAAGCGGTTCACCACCTGTTATCACTACTAATTTAGTAGGTGTTTTTTTTACTTCCGACACTAAAAAATCTACAGATTGTAATGGGTGCTTGCTAGCGTCCCAACTATCTTTTACATCACACCATACACAGCCTACATCGCAACCACCAAGTCTAATAAAATAGGCAGCTCTACCCTGATGATAGCCTTCGCCTTGGAGGGTATAAAAATACTCCATCACGGGTAACTGTTCTGCTGCTATGGTTGTGCCTTTCATGTGATAATTAAGCGTGCTGTAAATAAGCTTGCATGGTATTTTTTAGAAGTCCTGCAATGGTCATAAGTCCTACACCACCGGGCACCGGCGTAATAGCGCTCGCTACTTCTGATACTTCGTTATAGGCTACGTCACCTTTAATCCTAAATCCACTTTTTGTTGTTGCATCCGCAACCCTTGTAATACCCACGTCAATAATAACTGCGCCTGGCTTTACCATATTAGCAGTGATAAAACCGGGCTTACCTAGTGCGGCAACAAGTATGTCTGCGTCTTTACAAAACGATTCAATATTTGGTGTATGAGAGTGGCAAATGGTAACGGTGCAATTGCCTTTGTTGACATTGCTACTTAATAAAATACTCATGGGACGTCCCACAATATTACTACGTCCAACAACCACTGCGTGTTTGCCTTTTGTATCAATATTAAAATGTTCAAGTAATAACATGATGCCGTAAGGTGTAGCAGGTATAAAGGTTTCAAGGCCTTGCACGAGTTTGCCAACGTTTACTGGATGAAAACCATCCACGTCTTTTTTAGGGTCGATGGCTTCAATTACTTTTTGATCACTAATATGTTTGGGTAAAGGAAGTTGGACTAAAATTCCATCTACGGTATTGTCGTTATTGAGCTTTTGTATGGTTTCTAGCAAAACATCTTCAGCTACGTTTTCGTCTAAACGAATCAGTGACGATATAAAGCCTGTTTCTTCACAGTTTTTAACCTTGCTGGCTACATACGTTTCGCTGGCCCCATTATTACCTACTAATATGGCTGCTAAATGAGGCGCTCTTTTACCACTCGCAGCAAGTGCTGCTGTTTGCGTTTGTAATGATGCTTTTACAGCTGCCGCTGCAATTTTTCCGTCGAGTACTAACATGCCGCAAAAGTAGCTCAATTTGAACCGCAACAAAGCATGATTTTTTGACCATTCATCCTTTTATATTGCCGTTAAATTAATAAAAACAATCGTTAGTTAGGCTATAAATAATTGAAAATGAAATAGATACGCTAAATAGTTAAAAAATTTTAACAAATTGGTAATATTTAGTTAACTTAGCCCTCTATTTTTTAACCAAATAATATGCAAATGAGAAAATTTTTATTTTTCATGGTTGCAGTGCTCCTGCTTACTTCAAGTAAGTATGCGTTAGCGCAGCAAACTGTTATAGATGGTAAAGTACTATCTAACACAGGCGCTGCTCTTTCTGGAGCTACTGTAAAATCTGGAAACGTTAGCGCACTAACTGGCGGTAACGGTGAATTTAGTATTAGAGTAGCAGTAGGTGCTTCACTTACCGTTTCTTATGTTGGCTATACCGATATAAAGGTGGCAGCTTCAAAAGGAATGACTGTTACACTTCAACCTTCAACAAGCGCGCTTGATGAAGTAATTGTAACGGGTGTTGCGAGTGCTACATCAAAGAAAAAAATGACCGTATCTGTAACAAGAGTAGGTGAAGAAAGATTAAGTGCTGTTCCAGCTGTTTCTGCAGCAGGCGCACTAGTTGGTAAAGTTGCTGGTGCAAGAGTTAGCATGAGTTCTGGTTCTCCAGGAGCTGGCGTTGACATCTTGTTACGTGGTGACAACAACTTAGGTATTGGTTCTTCTCCACTTATTTTAGTGGATGGAGTTATCCTTGATGGTTCTTTAGCGGATATCAACGTAGACGATATTGAAGCAATGGAAGTGGTAAGAGGTGCTGCGGCATCTGCACTTTATGGTTCAAGAGCGGCAAACGGTGTAATCGCTATCGTTTCTAAAAGAGGTAACAAACTAGACATTGGTTCTTCTAAAGTTACTGTTAGAAATGAAGTTGGTTTCCAACAAATCGCTAACTACATTGACCTTGCAGAAAACCATGCTTTTGAATTAGCTTCTGATTATGCTACTCAAAAAGCCTACACAAAGTATGCAGGTGTAACTTACCCAGCTAACTATGCTGGTGGTTATAACCCTAACATTGTAGGTTCTAGAAAAATCGCTGCTGACCATTACCTTGACAACCCATTTGGTGTTACTAGAGACTTGCAAAAAGAGTTTTTTGGTACCGGTACAAACATGACCAACTATGTTGCTGTGTCTAGCCGTTATGCAAAAACAAACATGTTTGCGTCTTTCGAAAACAACAAACAAACGGGTATCGTTCAAAACACAAATGGTTATGCACGTCAAAACTTCCGTTTAAACCTTGATCACCAAATTGCACCATGGTTAAAACTATCTGCAACTAATTTGGTTATCAATACCAGAACCCAGTATCCTGGTGATGGTGGCGGTATCTTCTTTAACATTGTACTAGCTGAACCAGACAATAACCTTTATTTGTCTAACCCAGTAGATGGTCAACCATATTACTTACGCCACAACCATTGGAGTAACGAGCGTAACCCGCTTTATTCTACTTGGAAAAATAAGCGTGATGACGTATCTCAAAGATGGATTGGTAACTACTCTGCAAACGTTAAGTTTACAAAGTGGGCTAGTTTAGACCTTGCACACACTATCGAATCAAATAACTACCACTATACTTCATACAATCCATTTGATACATGGACTGTTGGTAATGGAGGTGGAAACGCTTATGGTATCGTGTACACAAAGGGTAGCCTTTACAAGTACTTCGATCATACCATGAACCAGAACACCCAAGCAACTTTAAACATTGCACCTAAGAAATACAAAGACTTAAGTGTAAAAGGTAAGTTGTCTTATTTATTTGAAGATAAGTTCTACGAAAGTTTTGATGTATCATCTTCTCAATTTGCTGTAAGAGATTTACCTACTATGGAAAACTTTACAACAATTAGAGATGCAGGTTCACAAAAACAAACTATCAGAGCAAGAAACTATTTTGGTGTTATTTCATTTGACTACAAAGACCGCTACTTATTAGATGCGATGTACCGTTATGATGGTTCTTCATTATTCGGTTCTGAAGCAAAGTGGGCTAGCTACTACCGTGTATCAGGTGCATACCGTTTATCTGAAGACATTAAAATTCCTGGTGTAGACGAATTTAAATTACGTGCAGCACATGGAACCGCAGGTTTACGTCCGGGCTTTAACTGGCAGTATGAAACGTACAACATTTCTAATGGTGTAACTTCTCCTGGTCAAAAAGGTAACAAAAACTTAAGACCTTCACAAACTGCGGAAACTGAATTTGGTATCGACGTAGACTTCCTTAAGAAGTTTAACTTACAAGTGAACTACGCTAAATCTATTACTGAAGATCAGTTCCTTAACGTACCACTTATTCCTTTCGTAAACGATGGTTTTACTTCTCAATTCCAAAATGCAGGTACTGTAGAGTCTAAAACTTTAGAAATTACTTTAGGTGCAAACTGGGTGAAAACTAAAAACTTCTCTTGGAATACAAATGTTGTTTTTGGTCAAACAAGAACAATTATTACTGAACTTCCAGTTCCTCCGTACCAATCAGGTCCTGATGGATTGTTCTTCATTAAAAAAGGTGAAACCTATGGTGCTATTTATGGCTACGATTGGGTAAGATCTTTAAATCAAATGAGCAAGCAATTACCAGCTGGTAAATCAATTGCTGATTATGAAGTAAACAATGAAGGTTATGTTATCCCTAAGGGAACTTCTGGTACTTTAAATGAAAAGCCAATTAAATTAAACGATGCTAATGGTGCATTAGCGTTTGTAAAAATGGGTTCTGGTTTACCTGATTTCACAATGGGTATCAGCAACAACATTAATTACAAAAACTTTACACTCTACTTCTTGTTTGATATCAAGAGCGGTGGAGATGTTTACAACAGAAAATCTCAGTGGTTAACTCGTGATAACAGAAATGGTATCATGGATATGGGCGGTAAAGCTGCTTCTGAAAAGAAAGCTTACGACTACTACCAAGCGTTTTATGATGTAAATACCAATAACAGCTATTGGGTAGAAGATGCATCTTTTGTTAAATTAAGAGAATTAGCCATTGGTTACACTGTAAAAGGAACTGCACTTCCAGGTTTAAGCAAAGTTGTTAAAACAATGAATGCTAGAATCATTGGACGTAACTTGTTAACTTTTACAAAGTACAGTGGTTACGATCCTGAAGTTGGTTCAATCAGAAGTCCATTTGACGATACTGGTTCATACCCTAACTACAGAAACGTAGCTTTCTCTTTATCATTTGATTTCTAAACAATAGAAAACCAAACAACATGAAAAATAAATTTTTATTATTTCTTTCTATTGGTGTTTTGAGTTTTGCATCTTGTAAAAAAACACTTGATGTTCAAAATGAAAACCAGCCCGATTTTAAGAAAGTATACGCTAGTGGCGATGACGTTTACAACGTAGCCAGTGGTTTGTTTAATGCTTATTATAATGGCACCAAAAGTTACAGTGGTATGCAAATGTTTTTGTCTACAGCTGCAGACAACGTAACATGTTCTTGGGGTAACCAAGCAATGCGTGACATGTCTTGGGAGCCTCGTAAAGAGTGGAACAATGCACCTAACTATCCATACCAAGCAACTACCAAATATACTTTTGATAGAATGTATTCGGTAATCAATACCGCATCAAATGTTATCAAAGCGATGAACGGTGGTGTTAAAATTGGTGTGAATGGTGCTGATGATAATTTAGTAAAAGCGTACAGTCGTTTTAATATGGGTATTGCTTATGGCGTACTTGCATTAAGTTTCGACAAAGCGTTTATTGTGGATGAGAAAATAACTATCCCAGGTGCTAAATTAAAGGATGCAAAACCTTACAAAGAAGTAGCTGCTGCTGCAGTAGGTTACTTAAAGGAAGCCATAGCATTATCTTCAAATTCATTTTCTGTGCCTAGCACATGGATGGGTACCGCTTCTGCAGTATCTAACACTACATTAAGAGCAATGGCTAACTCTTACATCGCTCGTATTTTATCTAATACCCCACGTAATGCAACAGAAAATGCTGCAGTAAATTGGGCTGAAGTTAAAACACATGCTGATGCAGGTGTAACTGCTGACTTTAATGTTGTAAACGATGGATACAACAGATGGTACGCAGAAGCTGGTGATTATTTAACATATCCAGGTTGGGGTTTAACCGACATGTATGTTGTTAATAAACTAGATCCAAATATCGGTGCACACTGGAAAGATGATGCAACATTCCCAACACCTTTAAAATCTACCAATGCAAATGCTGATAAGCGTTTAGCTACAGATTTTGAATATGTACCATCAAACTGGTTACAAGCAGTTCGTGGATACTACCACTGGTCTATTTATCGTCATAGCAGATATGACAATGAATATTCTCTAGGTGTAGGTCCTTTACCAGAACTTATGAAAGCTGAAAACGATTTATATCGTGCAGAAGCTAGAGCTTGGACTGGTGATTTAGCGGGCGCTGCTGCAATTATCAATGCTGGTACGCGTAATACACGTGGTGGCTTACCTGATATTGCTGCTGATTTAACAGCTATCAAAGCTGCTATCCACGCAGAAAGACATATTGAATTATATGTTTCTGGTATGGGTTTACAGTTCTTTGAAATGAGAAAGAACGACTTATTACAATCAGGCACACCTTTGCACATGCCTGTTCCAGCTAAAACTTTAGAAACCTTAGCTGAAACTTTACCGTTTTACACTTTTGGTGGTCCAACAAGACTTGACGGTGTAAATACATCTAACAAAGGTTGGAGATAATTTATTTCTAGCTTAATCATAGTAAAGCGGCCCCGAATTCTCGGGGCCGCTTTTTTTTAAAAATTTCGGTTACTTTTGCTACACAATTTTACCCCATAACGTTACGCTAAACTTTTTACCATGCAAGAACAACAAGGCAATCAACTCAACATCGAAATTTCAGAAGAAGTAGCAGAAGGCAGTTATGCCAACCTTGCAATCATTACGCATAGCAATGCCGAGTTTGTTATTGACTTTGTAAATGTGATGCCTGGTACACCAAAAAGCAAAGTAAAATCGAGGGTGATCTTTACACCTCAGCATGCCAAGCGTTTTATGAAGGCCCTTGCCGAAAACATTGAGCGTTACGAAGCGGGTAATGGGAGCATTAAAGACCTGGAGCAAATTGAGATCCCCATGAATTTTGGAGGTCCAACTGCGCAAGCATAGTTAATGGGGCCGCGCAGGCATAAGCAGGGCTATCAACTCATCCAAATTTATTTTCAGGGGGTTGGGTACAATGTCAATAAAATAGGCATAAGTCGGTTTTAAAGTTAAACAGGTAAATGATAACTTCGTTTGCATATTCTACACGACTATGAACCCTTCCGTAAAAATCTTTTCAGGCACTGGTTCTCAGGAGCTTGCACAAAAAATTGCACAACGTTTTGGCGCCCCAATTGGTAAAGTAAACATCCAGCGTTTTAGTGATGGAGAAATCCAGCCGGTGTTTTTAGAGAGCGTTCGTGGCGACTATGTTTTTTTAGTACAAAGCACGTTTGCACCTACTGATAATTTAATGGAGCTCCTGCTCATGATTGATGCAGCTAAAAGAGCTAGTGCGTATAAAATTATTGCCGTGATCCCTTATTACGGGTATGCACGTCAAGACCGTAAAGACAAGCCAAGGGTTGCGATTGGATCTAAACTCATTGCTACTTTACTAGAGTCTGCGGGCGCTAACCGTGTTATCACCATGGATTTACACGCGGCTCAAATTCAGGGCTTCTTTGATGTACCTGTAGATCACCTAGACAGTTCAGCTATATTTATCCCTTATATCAACGACCTTAAATTACAAAACCTGGCTTTTGCCGCTCCGGATGTAGGAAGCACCAACCGCGTGCGAGAAATTGCGAGCTATTTTAATGCCGAAATGGTGATTTGCGATAAACACCGCAAGCGCGCCAATGAAATTGCCAGTATGGTGGTTATTGGGGATGTAACCGGTAAAGACATCATTTTAGTAGACGATATTTGCGACACAGGGGGCACTCTAGCCAAGGCAGCCGGTCTTTTAAAGGAAAAGGGTGCCAGAAGCGTTAGAGCCATGATTACCCACCCCGTATTAAGCGGAAACGCCTATTCTAACATCGAGAACAGCGTGTTAGAGGAGCTTGTGGTATGTGATACCATCCCTTTAAAGCAGGAAAGTCCTAAAATTAAGGTAATTTCGGTGGCCGACCTGTTTGCCATCGCTATCCGTAATGCCTATGAAAATAAGAGCATTACCAGCCTATTTATACATTCTCAACTCAAAGAGCGCGGGTAAAAGGTTTTTTCCTTACCTTCGCCGTCCAAAATTTTTTATATGAAATCAATTACAATCGAAGGACACCTGAGGACCGATCATGGCAAAAAAGCCGCCCGCCAAATTCGCTCTCAGGAAAACGTGCCAGCTGTAATTTACGGGGGTGCTCAGGAGGTAAATTTTTACGCTTCTGCAAAGGCATTTAAGCCTTTAGTGTACACTGGTGAGTTCCAAATTGCTGAAGTTACCGTTGACGGTAAAATGTACAGATGTATCTTAAAAGATCTTCAGTTTGACAAAGTAACAGATGCTTTAATCCACTTAGATCTTTTAGAACTAGTAGATGACAAAAAAGTAGTAGCAACCCTACCACTTAAGTATGTTGGAACTTCTGTAGGTGTTAAAGAAGGTGGTAAGCTCGTTATCAAAATCAAATCTTTAAAAGTGAAAGCTTTACCTAAAGATTTAGTAGAGACAATTAGTGTAGACATCACTAACCTTGCACTTAACGCAAACATTAGAGTAGAAGACGTGAAAGCGCCTGGTCTCGAAATCATGAACTCTCCACGTATTCCTATTGCTTCTGTAGTAATGACACGTCAGTTAAAGCAAGAAGAAGCAACAGCTGCTAAAGAAACTAAAAAGAAGTAATTCACTTAACTATAGTTTTAAAAAAAGGCCTTCGATTTTTTCGAAGGCCTTTTTTTTGGGTGTCTCATCCTGAAATAAGTTGACTATTTTTTATTTATGCTTCATAATCTAGCTTGTAATTGCCAATATGCGTTTCACTTTCAATGATTGCTTTTTTGTTTTTATTGAAATTGTAAAGTCCGAAACCAAAAAGTAAAACAGCGCAAGTAAAAAATAAAACTTCTAGGTAAACCAGTAATTCTAATTTAAAAAAGCCGCGAATAGAAAGCCCGGCAATTAAAAAATAAAGAGCGGTTCTAATAAAAGAAAGGAGGGTTGTTTGATTGGCCATATTGGTTCGTTGAATGGCTAACCGCTCTCTTAAAATGAGGTCTTTATTTATTTCTTGCTCAAGTGTATGTTTCATGCGGTAAAATTAAGCATAAACTTTTAATAGCTCATTTCATCCATTTGAACCTTGCCTTTAAAGGTCCAAAAAACAAAAAGCGTGTAAGCGCCAACTAGGGGTGTACCTATGGCAGCAATGAGTAATAAGGTTTTCATTGTTTTCAAAGAAGAAGCAGCATTGGCAATCGTAATACTATTGGCTGGATCATTACTTGCCAAGAGGAGTACAGGAAAAACTTCTAAGGCAACCATAGCAAGTACCGATGCAATAGTAATGGATGAACTAATAAAGGCAAATCGATATTTTCTTCTATTGAGTTGCCTTGGAATATTTGCAATCGCAAGAAACATAATAATGGGTAGTATAAAATAGGCTGGATGTGACCTTAACTGATCACTTAAGTGTGGAATATATAATAGGGTATAGAGTGATGATACACTAAATGCGATTAAAAAAAAGATTGTAAAATTTTTAGCGAGTATGGTCGTTTTAGCAAATAGTCGATTCTCGGTTTTCATGGTTAAATAAATGGCCCCATGCATCATAAAAAGTGCTAAACTGGTTACCGCAACCATGATGCTAAATGGATTTATAAAACTGAGCCAATCGCCAATAAATTCATGATTCTTGTTGAGCGGAATACCTAAAGCCACATTTCCTAACATTAAACCCAAGGAAACAGTAATCGTTATGCTTGAAAATGAATAAATAAAATCCCAAGTCATCCTCCATTTTTTTCCGGGCTCTTTGCTTCTAAATTCGATAGCAACGCCGCGCCATATGAGGCCCACAATAAAAACCATGAACGGTATATAGAATGCCGAAAAAATAGCTGCATAAGCTACCGGGAATCCGGCAAACAAAGCGCCTCCACCTATCACCAGCCAAACTTCATTGCCATCCCAAATAGGACCAATTGCATTTAAGGCAATACGCCTACTTTCTTCTTTTTTTAAAAACAAATGCAAAGCGCCAGCGCCTAAATCAAAACCATCTAAAATGGCATATCCAGATATAACCCCTCCAAATACGAGAAACCACCATGTGTTATAATCTATGCCTAATAATGTTTCCATGGTGTTATTTTATCCGTTGATTCTTTCTGCTCGTATGCTATGGGTTTCATTTGTTTCCATGGCTGATACGGGACCGTGCTTTATTTTCTTGTTCAACAAATAAATAAATAAAGCAAAAAGTGTGAGGTATACCAGTCCAAATAAAATTAATGAAAATACAATTTGATTGGCTTTAACTGATTGTGAAAGTGCGTCCGATGTTCTTAGTAAACCGTATACAACCCAGGGTTGTCGGCCCATTTCTGCTGCAAACCAACCTGCTTGATTGGCTATTTGTGGTAAAAATACGGACCAAGCAAACACATGTAGTAGCCAAGTTTTTTCAAATAATTTTCCTTTGTATAAAAGCCATGATGCATAGGCAGTTAGTCCAATTAAAAACATGCCAATGGCAATCATGATATGGTATACCTGAAAGATGGCGTTAATTTGTGTTGGTCTATTATTTGGATCAAAGGCATTTAAGCCAGTGACTGGTTTATTAAAATCTTGATGTAATAAAAAACTAAGCCCTCCTGGAATTTTCAAACCATTTACTTGTTGGGTTTTATTGTTAACCCAGCCAAATAAATACATATCTGCGGCAGCACTGCTATCATAGTGTCCTTCTAGAGCGGCTAATTTTGCAGGTTGGTTGGTGGCAACACCGTCGGCACTTTTATGTCCTGTTGCCAACTGTGCAAAAGAAAAAAACGTAGCAATAATTAAAGCAATTTTAAAAGAGGGTTTTGCAATTTCAACATGCCTTTTTTTAATTAAATAATAAGCGTTTACGCTTAATACCAAAAAAGCGCCCGAAAGAAATGCACCAATCCAAACATGTGTTAAGCGGTCCATACTAGATGGATTAAAAACCATGGCCCAGAAGTTGGTGATTTCTGCTCTTGCGTGCATGCCTTCACCAACAATATGAAAACCTGCTGGTGTTTGTTGCCAGCTATTTGCAACAACAATCCAAACAGCACTAAACATGGATCCTAAAAAAACCATGATTGTAGAAAAGTAATGTACTTTGGGATTCACTCTATTCCATCCAAACAGCAGCACGCCTAAAAAGCCGCTTTCGAGTGCAAAGGCAAAAATACCTTCGGCAGCTAAGGCGCTTCCAAAAATATCACCTACGTATTTTGAATAAGCCGCCCAATTGGTGCCAAATTCAAATTCCATGACAATACCTGTTGCTACCCCTATTCCAAAAATAAGGGCAAATATCTTAATCCAGAACTGCGTCATCTGTTTATAATGCTGCAGCCCTGTTTTAAGATACATGCCCTCCATAATAACTAAAATAAGTCCTAGACCAATGCTTAAAGGCGGATAGATGTAGTGAAACGCTACCGTAAAAGCAAATTGAATCCGGGCCAATATTTCAGTTTCCATATGTTGTTTTTAGTATGCTAATGGTTGTGCTTCTTTGATCCACTCATTGATGCCTGGACTATAATTAGAAACGTTGGTATATCCTTCTTTTACAAGTAATGAGTATCCAATAGCCGCTCTATCACCACCTTGGCAATGAATAATAACGGGTTTGTCTTTTGGAACTTTAGCAAGGTTTTGTAATAATGTACCTACAAAAACATTGGTTGCACCTGCAATATGTCCAGCGTTAAATTCTGCAGCACCTCTAAGGTCAATCACCTGCGCTGTTGTATTTGCTTTTACATCAGCAATATTAACCATTGTAGAAGTTGATAATGTACCGTTGGCTAGTTCGTTAATTTTAGCAGCGTCCACAAAACCATGGATATTGTCGAGTCCAATACGCATTAATTTTCTGGTTAAATCATCCATTTGACTAGGGGCTGCTAATAAAATAAACGGCTCGTTGTACGTTACAAACCAACCCATCCAAGTAGCAAAAGAATTGTTACCCTGAATATTGATACTGCCCGGAATAAATCCTTTTTCAAAATCTTGTTTGTTTCTAGTGTCAATCAGTTTAACACCTTTATCCATGGCTGCTTTTAACTCGGCAGCTGTCATTTCTTTAATGGTAGGTACTTCTGTTAACAAAGGACGATCTACTTTATTGAGTTCCTTCATTTTTGCAAAATACTTTGGCGGCTCTGGTTGATCTGTTAATAAGAAATCAATAAAGCCAGCTTTATTGGTGCCATAGCTAAATGCCCAGTTTCTTTTTTTCTCGTAACCTACTGTTGTGCTAGGCACAGCGCCTAAAGCTTTACCACACGCAGATCCTGCGCCATGGCCCGGCCATACTTGAATAAATTCAGGAAGATTTGCAAACAGGTTAATAGACTGATACATTTGCTCAGCACCCTTGTCTTGTGTACCCACCATTCCAGCTGCTTTTTCTAATAAGTCAGGACGTCCAATATCTCCTACAAACACAAAGTCTCCAGTAAATAACATCACAGGCTCTTTACTTGCTGGTGTATCGGTTAATAAGAAGCTAATGCTTTCTGGCGTGTGTCCTGGGGTATGTAAAACTTCAATTTTTAAATTACCAACCATTACTTCAGTGCCATGCTTTAAACCTTCATGGGCAAATTCATATTCCCAACCTTCACCACCTTCGTCAGATAAATACATTTTAGCACCTGTAACGGCAGCTAGTTCACGAGAGCCGGTTAAAAAATCGGCGTGGATATGGGTTTCAAAAATATGCGTGATTTGCATATTGTTTTGCTTAGCAATTTCGAGGTAGGTATCGATATCGCGCTTTGGGTCAATAACCGCAGCAATGCCTGCTTTTTGACAGCCAATAAAATAACTTGCTTGGGCTAAGGTTTTGTCGTAAACGTGTTGAAAATACATAAGTATAAATTTTTAGTTTGTTTTGTATTGATACTGCAAAGATGCACCATCAAAACACAAATCATTGTGACAAATATCACAATCCCAAAACTAAAGGCCGGCCTTTAAATAGCTCCATCCTTCTTCTTGTTT
>CAMCDT010000031.1:0-13038 GCA_945873615.1 Sediminibacterium ginsengisoli
TTGAAGGCTTTGATTTTGCCATTTCTAATGGACATGCTGGAACTGGTGCAGCAACTTCTACAGCAGCTGCTGATTCAACGAGTAGTTCAGGTATCGATTGGCAAAAAGAAATTAATGTGTACCGCCTTATTTTAGGGTACAGAAATAGAGGTCACTTACTTTCTACAACAAATCCGATCAGGCCGCGTAAAGACAGACAAGCCAATTTAGATTTATCTTATTTTAGTTTATCAGATGCTGATTTGTCACAAACTTTTCATGCGGGAAAATTTGTTGGACTTGGCGCTACCTCTTTAAAAAATATTTTAACGCATTTGCAAACCTGCTACACGTCAAGTGTTGGTGCAGAGTTTAAATATATTAGTAGTAAAGAAAAAGTTTCTTTTTTGATTGCAGAAATGGAAACCAACTTTAAAGCATCTATTCATTTAGACAAAAAGAAACACATCCTCGAAAAATTAAATCAGGGTGTGATTTTTGAAAAGTTTTTACATACCAAATACATTGGGCAAAAAAGATTTTCATTAGAAGGCGGAGAGAGCACGATCGCTGCACTTGATGCTATTATTAATACGGCTGCAACACATGATGTTCAGGAAGTAGTAATTGGTATGGCGCACCGTGGCCGTTTAAACGTACTCGCCAATATCATGGGCAAAACCTATGAGCAAATATTTAGTGAGTTTGAAGGAACCGCTATTATCGATCAAACCATGGGTAGCGGCGACGTTAAATACCATATGGGTTATGGTTCAGAAATTACAACACCCGATCAGAAAAAGATTCATTTAAAATTAGTACCTAACCCTTCACACCTTGAAGCGGTAGATCCAGTAGTGCTTGGTTTTGCAAGAGCAAAAGCAGACGTGCTAGATCACAGTGCTTTTGATAAATACTTACCTATTCTAATTCATGGCGATGCTTCTGTTGCAGGACAGGGTATTGTGTATGAAGTACTTCAAATGAGTAACCTTCGTGGTTATCATACAGGTGGTACCATCCATTTTGTAATCAATAACCAAATTGGTTTTACCACAGACTTTGATGATGCTAGAAGTGCCGATTATTGTACATCGGTTGCTGCCATGGTGCAAGCACCAGTGTTGCACGTGAATGGTGATGATGCAGAAGCAGTTGTTAAGTGTGCCGAAATTGCAACACGTTACCGTCAAAAATTTAATTCGGATATTTTTATTGATATGGTGTGTTACCGAAAACATGGACATAATGAGGGAGATGATCCTAAGTATACACAGCCTCAACTGTATTCATTAATTGACAAGCATCAAAATCCGAGAGAAACATACACACAGTTTTTAATCCAAAATGGTGAGCCGGAAGCACAAGCTTTAGCAAAAGAAATGGAAAAGAAGTTCTGGGCAGATTTACAAGAGCGCCTAGATGAAGTAAAACAACATCCACTCCCTTACAAATACCAAGCACCAGAAATTGCTTGGCAGAATATGGGTAAGGCAACAGAGGCAGATTTTCAGTCTTCACCTGTTACTGCAGTAACCCAAGAAAGATTTAATTTAATGTTTGAGCGTTTGATGCAATTCCCTCAAGATTTTAAACCACTTAAAAAAGTGGAAAAATTATTGCAGGAAAAAATCAAGCTCATGGAAGCCGAGCAAAAAGTAGATTGGGCTACTGCCGAATTAATGGCATATGGTTCATTGCTTATTGATGGCAATATTGTTCGTATGAGTGGACAGGACGTACAACGTGGTACCTTTAGCCACCGTCACGCAGTGATTAGAGATGAGCAAACAAACAAGGGTCATAACAGGCTCAATCATTTTACAGAAGGTCAAGAAAAATTCAGAATTTATAATTCATTGTTAAGTGAATACGGTGTACTTGGTTTTGAGTATGGTTATGCTATGGCAAACCCTAATGCACTTGTTATTTGGGAAGCACAGTTTGGTGATTTCTGCAATGGCGCACAAACAATGATTGATCAGTTTATTGTGGCGGGTGAGCAAAAATGGCAACGTCAAAATGGACTTGTAATGCTACTGCCACATGGTTATGAAGGCCAAGGTCCTGAGCATAGTAGTGCACGTTTAGAGCGCTTCTTACAAATGGCTGCCGAATTAAACATCGTAGTAACCAATATTACTTCGGCGGCTAATTTATTCCATGCATTACGCAGACAGCTTATTTGGAACTTTAGAAAGCCAATGATTAATTTTTCTCCAAAAGCAAACCTACGTAACCCTGGCACATACAGTAAAGTAGAAGCCTTTTTAGAAGGTGGCTTTAAAGAAGTATTGGATGATGAATTTGTACAAGATGCTGCGGCTGTTAAAAAAGTATTGTTTTGCTCAGGTAAAATTTATTTTGAATTAGCAGAAAAGCAAGCAAAAGAAAATAGACAAGACATTGCCATTGTAAGACTTGAGCAAATATATCCACTCGCGCAAGATCAATTAAGTGTGCTGCATAAAAAATACAGCAAGGCTACTTGGTTTTGGGTACAAGAAGAACCGCAAAACATGGGTGCGGCTAGCTTCTTAAAAATGAATTTACATACCATTAATTTTGGTGTAATTAGCAGAAGTGCAAGCGCATCGACTGCAACCGGTTATGCAAAAGTGCATGCTGCAGAACAGTTAGAAGTGATTGAAACAGCATTTAATATTTAATTTAGCATACTTAGAAATATCATTTTATGATTGAAATAAAAGTTCCAGCAATTGGAGAATCTATCTCAGAAGTTACTTTGTTAAAGTGGACAAAAAAAGATGGCGACTACGTAGAAAGAGACGAAGTGATTGCCGAGTTTGAAAGTGAAAAAGCAACTTTTGAAGTAAATGCTGAACAGGCGGGCGTACTTACCACGCTAGGTAAAGAAGGTGATACATTACTCATTGGTGATGTACTTGCTAAAATTGATGAAACTGCACAAAGGCCCGCAGCAGCTGCCGTTCCGGCCGCACCGGCTGCGCCGGCGCCAGTTGCTCCGAAATCGGAAGCACCTGTTGCTGCGATCCCTAACGATGTGAAAGCAACACCGGTAGCATCTGCTATTATTGCTGATAAAAAAGTAGACCCAACAGCTATTACCGCAACCGGTACTGGTGGCAAAATATTAAAGCAAGACGTATTAGAAGCGTTGTCGCATCCTGGCAAAAAAGCTTTTGCGGGTACCGAGCTAAATACAAGAAACGTGCGTCAAGAAAAAATGAGCGCGCTTCGTAAAACCATTAGCCGACGACTAGTAGAATCTAAAAATACAACGGCCATGCTTACTACTTTTAACGAAGTAGATATGACGCGTGTTATGGAAGTGAGAAAGCAGTACAAAGATAAATTTAAAGAAAGCCATGGTGTTAATTTGGGCTTCATGAGCTTCTTTGCTAAAGCATGTTCTACTGCACTAGGCGAGTGGCCTTCTGTAAATGCTTATATCGATGGCGATCAAATTATTTACCACGATTACGCAGACATTAGTATTGCGGTGAGTACACCTCGCGGTTTAACCGTACCAGTTATGCGCAATGTAGAAAGCATGAGCATGGCAGATGTAGAAAAAACAGTGGTGATGCTTGCTGGTAAAGCGCGCGATAGTAAACTTACTGCCGACGATTTACAAGGCGGTACTTTCACCATCACCAATGGTGGTGTGTTTGGTAGCTTAATGAGTACGCCTATTATCAATATCCCACAGAGTGCTATTTTAGGCATGCATAAAATACAGGACAGACCCATGGCTATTAATGGTCAGGTGGTTATCAGACCTATGATGTATTTAGCGCTTAGTTACGATCACCGCATTATTGATGGTCGGGAAAGTGTTGGATTTTTAGTACGTGTTAAAGAGCTTTTAGAAAATCCAGAGTTACTACTCATGGGTAAAGATCCTGTTAAAACATTACTAGAACTCTAAGTGCGTTTTCAATCGTATTGCAACACGGCGGTTACTATTATTAATACTTATAAAGGAGGTGTACCTTTTGTGCACCATCTCAAACAATATTTTGCTGCACACAAAAAGCATGGTTCTACCGATCGTAGAACCATTGCGCATTTATGCTATACCTATTACCGATTAGGTGCTAGTATCTCAAATTTTGATACCGATAAAGGCCTGCAGCTCGCTATTTTTTTATGTGAAGCCAAGCCGGGCAACTGGAGCTTTTTATTTGAGCCAAGTTGGCTTGCAGCCTGGAATTCTTCAGATGTATCGCTGGATCAAAAATTAGATTTTATTAAGGAGCAGCTACCTGGTTATGATATTGAAAGTGTTTTTCCTTTTGCGGCGCATTTGTCGGAAGGGATGGATGCTACTGCCTTTAACAGGAGCCACCTACTTCAACCTGATTTATTTATTCGTATCAGGCCAAAGCAGGAGGATGTAGTAGTAGCCAAATTAAATAAGGCGCAAATTAATTTTGAAAAAATTTCAGCGTCTTGCCTAAGGCTTGCAAGTGGTACTAAATTAGATGAAGTGCTGCTGATCAATAAAGAAGCAGTAATTCAAGATTACAGCTCACAACAAATTGGAAATGTATATGCGCTTGCAACGGAGTTTGCGGATTCTAAAAAAAGAGTGTGGGATGCCTGCGCAGCAAGTGGTGGCAAATCTATTTTAGCCGTAGACCTTTTAGGGCAAATTAAATTAACGGCGTCTGATATGCGCGCATCTATTTTGCGCAATTTGCAAACTCGTTTTACGGCTGCTGGTATGGGTGCGTATCAATCTTTTGCAGTGGATCTAACCAGCGCGCATGACCTTAGTAATTTTGCAAAGCTTGCCGATTTTATTATTTGCGATGCACCATGCTCGGGTAGTGGTACCTGGGGTAGAACACCCGAACACCTTGCATTTTTTGATGAGACTTCTATTGATAATTATAGACAGCTACAACAATCTATTATTACCAACACGCTACCGTATGTAGCGGTGAATGGATATTTTTTATATAGCACATGTTCTGTGTTTGCCGCAGAAAATGAAGCGCAAGTAAAATTTATAACAACAAATTTTCCGGCGTTTAAACTCGTGCATCAGCAGCTATTTACTGGCTACACAAAAAAAGCAGACACCATGTTTGCGGCACTGTTTCAGAAAAAATAAGTAAGGGAAGTTTTATAATAAGATCCCGCGCTGGATAATGCCACCACCAATAACGTCGTTGCCTTCATAAAATACGGCACTTTGTCCGGGCGCAATACTTTTTACGGGCTCGTAAAAACGTGCTCTAATTCCGTTTTCGGTATTAAATAAATGACTGGTAGCACCACTGTCTTTGTACCTGATTTTTGTAATAGCCTCGGTGCCGTCTTCGATGCCATTATATTTCATCCAATTAATTTTAAGCACTTCCATATCGTTTTGATCAAGGTCTGCTTCTGTGCCTAATACAACGGTATTGGTGTTAGGGTCGATGGCAGTAACGTATGCAGGTTTTCCGAGTGCTATTTCAAGTCCTTTGCGCTGACCAATGGTATAAAAAGGATAGCCTTTGTGTTTGCCTAATCTTTTACCAGCTTGATCTACAAACCAACCGCCGTTTACTTTTTCTTCTAAGCCGTCTACATTTCTTTTTAAAAATCCACGGTAGTCATTATCCGGTACAAAACAAATTTCGTAGCTCTCACTTTTTTTAGCAAGCTCGGGGTAGCCCATATCATGCGCCATTTGTCTGATATCTTTTTTATGGTATTGACCCAGTGGCATAATAGTCCTACTCAGTAATTCTTGATCAAGTCCCCAAAGCACATAACTCTGATCTTTGGTTTCATCAAGACCTTTACTAATAACATATCTATTGTTGGTGTGTTGTCTTACAGATGCGTAATGACCCGTTGCAATAAAATCACATTCGAGGGCATTGGCTCTTTTTAAAAGTGCACGCCATTTAATATGCGTATTACACATGACGCAAGGGTTGGGTGTGCGACCCGCTAAATATTCTTCCACAAAATTTTCCACTACAAAATCACCAAACTCATCTCTAATATCTAAAATAAAATGCGGGAATCCATTTTGTACGGCTGCCTGTCTAGCGTCATTAAATGAATCAATATTGCAGCAGCCCGTTTCTTTGGTGCTCGTGCTGCCACTGGTTGCATAATCCCATGTTTTCATGGTAATGCCAATCACTTCATAGCCTTCGTTATGGAGCATAAGTGCAGCAACGGTACTATCAATACCGCCACTCATGGCAACCAATACTTTTCCTTTCCGGCTCATAGACACTTGATTCTATTACAAAATTAAGCTAATCGGGGGCTAAATGCCTAAAATCCGTTTATTTCACATGATTTACACCTTACGAAAAGCGAAATTTCACTCTTTTATCCATTTTACCGATATTTACCCAAAACACTATAGACATGATAAAATTATTAGCGATTGGAAATTTAGGCAAAGACGCCGTTTTAAACAATGTAAATGGCAAAAACGTAATCAACTTTACAGTAGCACACACCGAAAGATATAAAGACGCACAAGGTAATCAAAAAGATAAAACCACTTGGGTTGATTGTGCATATTGGACAGATAGAACAGGTATCGCACCATATCTAAAAAAAGGCACACAAGTATATGTAGAAGGAACGCCAGATGTTAGAACCTATACCACACAAGATGGAAGAAATGGTGCTACACTTTCTGTACGTGTTGCATCGGTTCAACTACTGGGTGCAAAACCTAGTGAAGGTGGTGGAGCTCCGCAAAGCGCACCGTCTTATGGTGGACAATCAAGTGCACCTTCGGCTGGTGAAATGAATGAGTCTGACGATCTTCCATTTTAGTTAGTATAATATGCGTTCAATATTTTTTATTGTAATTGCTGCTTTACTTGCAACCTCAAGTTCAGCGCAGGATAAACCTATATACACCGATGTACTCGTAGTAGGTGGAACCACGGGTGGTATTGCCGCCGCTTTGCAAACTGCAAAGATGGGACTAAAAACCGTTGTGGTAGAACATACACCCTGGTTAGGCGGTATGCTGTCTGCGGCGGCCGTTAGTTGCACCGATGGTAATCACGAATTACGCAGTGGTATCTGGGAAAATTTTAGACAAGCACTTTACAAACATTATAAGTCTACCAATTTATTTACGGGTTGGGTGAGCGAAACTTGTTTCGAGCCTCATGTAGCAGATAGTATTTTTAAAGCCTGGGTGCACGCGCAGCCTAACATGCAGGTATATTATCATTGGTATTTTGATAAAGCTATCATGAACGGCAATACCATTACGGGCGCCGTATTTGAAAATGTGCGCGGGCAAAAATTAACCGTGTACGCAAAGCGTGTGATAGACGCCACCGATTTAGGCGATGTATATGCGGGCGCAGGGGCAGCTTATGATTTAGGTACCGAAGACAGTACCCAAAGTGGCGAAAAAATTGCACCCGGAAAATCAGATGTCATTCAAGATTTAACGTGGGCTGCTGTTTTAAAAGATTACGGTAAAGGCGCAAATAAAACAATTGTTATGCCAGCTGGCTACAATGCACTTGATTACTATTGTTCTACCGCCGATGCACCTTGTAATGCAAAGCCCTATAGTTTGGGTACACAAAAAGTACTGGAGTATGGACGCGTAAAAACAACGGATGGTTCTTTAAAATACATGCTCAACTGGCCTGCTTTTGGAAACGATTATTATATCAATGTAGTAGAAAAAAAACCCATCGAAAGAGAAGCGCAGTATAACGCTGCTAAAAATTTTACGTTAGGCTTTATTTATTTTTTACAAACTGAATTAAAGCAACCACAAATTGGATTAGCCACCGATGAAGTAAATGAAGGCATGGCCTTTATGCCATACAACAGAGAGGGGCGTAGGTTAAAAGGAAAAGTGCGTTTAAATATTGATCATATTGCAAAGCCGTTTAATTATAATTTATACCGAACAGGAATTTCTGTTGGCGATTATCCCGTAGATCATCACCATGCGCGTTACAACGGTAAAGTTCCTCCAATTCCATTTCCATCAGTGCCCTCTTTTAATATTCCATTAGGTGCTTTAATTCCAGAAAATACACAAGGATTGGTTGTATGTGAAAAAGGAATTTCTGTTAGTAACATCGCCAATGGAACAACAAGATTACAACCGGTGGTTTTATTGACAGGACAAGCTGCAGGAATGTTAGCAGTGTTGTCGTTACAACAAAATATTAATGTACAAGATGTTTCTGTAACAGCTGTTCAAAAAGCGCTCTTACGAGAAAAGGTTTACCTCATGCCTTATTCAGATGTAAAGCACACGGATAAAGCGTTTGAAGCCGTTCAGTGGGTGGGCTCTTGGGGTATTATTAAAGGCATAGGAAAATCGGTGGGCTGGGCCAACAAAACATATTTTAAACCAGATTCGCTAGTAACATATTCAGAAATTACAGCTGGCTTACATGCACTTGTGCCGCTTAATTTTTCTGACAAAATAAAATCAAACGATCCGGTTACAACGGCGCAGTTATTTGAAATGATAGCCCGTTTTAATGCAGCCGTTGCAAAAAATAGCAAAGCGGCGCGCGCAGCTAAATTATCTGATGGTTTTTTAATTGCCGATCAAACCTATTTAAATGCTGGACTTGCTGTACCTAAATTGACAAAAACATTAACCCGCAAGGAAGCAAGTTTTATTTTATATCAGCTAGCAAAAGGGTTAGACTATCTCGATAAAGATTTATCGGGTGCGGCCTTTTTTAAATAAGTATTCATGACTGTTTTTTCTTATCAAGCCTTATACAATTTTACGGAGTCTGTTTTTTTAGCCATGGGTTGCTCTGCAGTAGATGCTACAACCGCTACTAAAGTGCTAATTGCAGCAGATTTACGTGGGATAGATTCACATGGCGTTGCACGCTTAAGTGGTTATGTCCGCTTGTGGGAAGCAGGTCGTATTAATGCCACACCTAACATTCATGTGGTGCACGAAACGCCTTCTACGGCTGTGGTAGATGGCGGTGCAGGCCTTGGCCTAGTAGTAGCGCCCTATGCGATGCAAATTGCAATCGATAAAGCAAAGCAGGTAGGCAGCGGGTGGGTATCTGTAAAAAACTCAAATCATTTTGGTATAGCAGGATATCACGCCATGATGGCCCTCGAGCATGATATGATTGGCATGGCCATGACCAATGCAAGTGCACTTGTAGCGCCTACATTTTCGTCAGAAAAAATGCTGGGCACCAATCCTATAGCAGTGGCTATTCCTGCCGGGAGTGAGCCTGCTTTTGTAGCAGACATGGCAACCACAACAGCAGCTAATGGTAAACTTGAAATATTGCAACGCAAAAACGCAGACGCTCCAATGGGTTGGGTGCAGGATGAGGCGGGCAATGATGTAACAGACGCTAATATTTTAAAAAAAGGAGGGGCACTGCTGCCACTTGGAAGCGATAGAGAACATGGTAGTCATAAAGGCTATGCACTTGGTTCTATTGTAGATATTTTTTCTGCGGTATTAAGCGGTGGTAGTTATGGTCCGTGGGCGCCGCCTTTTCCTGCTTATATTCCACTTCCTCAAAATATGCCTGGCGAAGGGCTTGGTCATTTTTTTGGCGCTATGCGCATCGATGCATTTAGGCCCGCACAAGATTTTAAAAGCAATATGGACAATTGGATTCAGCGTTTTAGAAATGCGACTCCTATTAATCCGGCTCAAAAAGTGCTGATTCCTGGAGATCCTGAAAGAGAAGCGCATACAGCGCGCATGCAAACAGGCATTCCTATTGTAGAACCTGTAGTGCTCGATTTGCAGGAAGTAGGTGCACGTTTTGGCATTCAGCTCTAGCTTTGTTAGCGCCTGTTTTTTCTCCAATTTACCTACCTTTGCAACGCAATTAAAAAGCAGTCGATTATGAAAATAATGAAGTTTGGAGGTACAAGTGTAGGTAAGCCTGAACGTATGCATCAAGTATATGAACTCATTACCAAAGACGCCGAATCTAAAATAGTTGTTTTAAGTGCGCTGAGTGGAACCACCAATGCACTTGTTGATATTAGTAACAGCTTAAGTGCTGGAAATAAATCCGAAGCCAAACAAAAAATTGACACACTCGAAGCGCATTACCATGCGTTTGTGTTGGATCTATTAAAAACAGATGCGCTTATTGCAAAAGGAAACGCTATTGTAAAAGAGCATTTCGAATTTTTAAACATCATTACTAAAATTTCTTTTAGCGATGCGCTCAATAAAGATATTTTAGCACAGGGTGAACTCATGAGTACCAAATTATTTTGTTGTTATTTAGAACAGCAAGGTCAAGATCATTTGTTACTTCCCGCACTGGATTTTATGGTGCTTGATCAAAACGAAGAACCTAATTTGCCACTCATTCGCTCAAAGTTAACAGCACTGTTAGCTGCGCACACCGATAAAAAAATATTTATTACACAGGGATACATTTGTAAAAATGTACGCGGTGAAGTAGATAATTTAAAACGTGGTGGTAGTGATTATACCGCATCGTTAGTTGCAGCTGCTTGTAAAGCAACTGTGTGCGAAATTTGGACAGACATTGATGGCATGCACAATAACGATCCGCGCATTGTCAATAAAACAGTAGCCATCGAGCAGTTGAGTTTTGATGAAGCTGCCGAGCTCGCTTATTTTGGTGCTAAAATTTTACATCCTACCTGTATTTGGCCAGCACAACAAGAAAATGTGCCTGTTAAATTATTAAATACCATGCAGCCAGATGCTGCGGGAACGGTTATTACCAAAGAAGCAGGAAGTGAAGGCATTAAAGCAGTTGCTGCTAAAGACGGCATCATCGCTATCAAAATAAAAAGTAGCAGAATGTTACTTGCCTATGGCTTTTTGCGCAAAGTATTTGAAGTGTTTGAAAAATACAAAACTTCAATAGACATGATTACAACTTCCGAAGTAGCGGTTTCTGTTACTATCGATAACGATGTATTTTTAGCCAATATTGTAAAAGAGTTAGAACCTTTTGGTACCGTAGAAGTTGAAAAGGAGCAGAGTATTGTTTCAATTGTTGGTAATCATATTGCCCACACCGATTCGGTACTTAAAAAACTATTCAATGCCATTGATGAGGTACCTGTTACCATGGTAAGTTATGGCGGCAGTGCGCATAATATTTCATTACTCGTGCCAACTGCCGACCGTACTAAAACGCTTCAATTAATTAACTCGGGTTTGTTTGGTTTGTAGTAGATATAACTTCAATAAACTGAAGGTTTCTTGTAATGCCTTCAAATTTTGATCGCTGTAAAGGAGAGTTTTTAAACACTGTTTTAAAGCCTTCTTTGGTTAGGTTGTTCCATTCTTTTGCACCAAAGGTTTCGATGGCAGTGTTGGGCGTAAATCCTGGCTCCTGATGCTGTTTGCTAAAGCGGTTCCATGGACAAACGTCTTGACAAGTATCACAACCAAACATCCAGTTGTCAAATGTACCTTTCATGTTAGACGGAATAATAGCGTCTTTTAATTCGATGGTAAAATAGCTGATACATTTACTCCCATCAACAGTTTTGTTAGGCATTATGGCACTTGTAGGACAGGCGTCTATACATTTAGTACAAGAGCCGCAATAATCTTTGGCAAAAGGATCGTCATATATTAATGGAAGGTCCACAATGATGGTTGCAATAAAAAAGAATGAGCCATCCGTTTTAGAAATTAAATTTCCATTTTTCCCAATCCATCCAGCGCCAGTTTTTTGTGCCCATGTTCTTTCCAGCACAGGTGCCGAGTCTACAAATCCACGACCCACAATATCACCCGCTTTTTGCCTTAGTTCAGCTAATAGTTTGTTGAGCTTTTCTTTGATTACAAAATGATAATCGGTGCCGTATGCATAGGTCGATATTTTTGGACTATCTGCTGGTTGCTTTTTAGGGCTATAATAATTTTGTGTAAGCGTAATCACAGATTTGGCGCCAGGTACTAATTTGGTAGGGTCAACCCGCAAATCAAAATGATTTTCTAAATACTGCATCGATCCGTGCATACCTGCGTTCAGCCATTTTTCAAGCCTTCTGGCGTCTTCATCGAGGGGTGCTGCTTTTGCAATACCGCAATGCGTGAACCCCAGCGATAATGCTGTTTCTTTTATAAATCTGGTATGTTCTTGAATCAATGCCATTTATATTATTTGCAAGCTGTGGCTATTTGATCGTCGATGAGTGATTTAAATGAAGCCATGAGTTCTTTGTTTTCGCTAGCAGCTTCGCCAGGGGTAAAAACAATAAATGCATATTTCCTGCAAAAATCAATCACTGGCCATGTTCCAAAAAGTCCGGGGCATGCTACGGTAGTTGTTTTTCCATTTTCATCGGTCCCAAAAATCCATTGACCCACCGCGTAATTTTTACCTTCTAGTATAGCAGGGGTTTCTTTGATCATGCCTTGTGTAGAACTTGATTTCATCATGGTTTCAATGGCCGCTTCTGATAAAATCCTTTTACCATTAAATACGCCACCATTTAAAAGCATCGATAAAAAATTCATGTAATCGTAAGCACTTGATTGAGCACCACCAGCTGGGTTAATAACGTTGTAGCTAAAAAAATTGGTGGTGCGCATAAGTAGTGGTCTAGTAATACGCTCCGCCATCATTTGTTCAAAGCCTCTTCTGTTCAGCACTTCTAATACCCTCGCTGCAATCGTGAATCCAATATTATTAAATCTAAAAACGAGGCCTGGGTTGGATAAAATTTCCTTGCTTGCTGCAATGTCATTTACGAGTTCGTCAAGGCTTGAAAACTTTTTAGAATTGCTCATGTCTTTTAGTGAACCAATAGAAGGGCCTTCAATACCTGTCAAATGCGTAATACAATCTCTGATGGTAATATAGCCTTTAGAATATTTTGAAAATATGGGAAGGAACTTGCTTACCTTGTCATCAAGGGAGAGTTTGCCTTCATCTACATAACTCATCACAAGCGCAGCTGTTAGCCACTGGGTACTTGCTGCAATGGGTGCTTGTGTTTTTGGTGTAAACTCGCCCACAGATTTTTCAAACACAATTTTTCCGTCTTTATAAACTAGTAACACGGCTTTGCCACCAAGCTCTTTTTTGCTAGCTTCTAGTTTGGCACCTAGTTCGG
>CAMCDT010000032.1:0-11444 GCA_945873615.1 Sediminibacterium ginsengisoli
TTGCTAGCAGTTTATTAGCTGATATCAACACTTACGAAATCATGAACGCTGACGTATTAGTAATCACAGAAGCAACTGCAAAAATCTTCACAGAAGAGGAAGCAGCAGCATAATAATTTTAGAATCGTTTCAACACAAATAAAATGAAACCGACCGACGTATTAATAAAGCCTATTTTAACTGAAAAAGCAAACGCTCAACAAGAAACTTTGAGAAAGTATGCTTTTAAAGTAGATCGTAAGGCTAACAAATTAGAAATTAAAAAAGCAGTAGAAACTTTCTACGGTGTTACTGTTGTAGATGTAAACACTGCTGTTGCTCCAGGTAAAAATAAAGCACGCTATACAAAAGCTGGTTTTATTCAAGGTATGAAGTCTGCTTATAAAAAAGCATTCGTTACTGTTGCCGAAGGCGAAACAATTGATTTATACGCAAACATTTAATTTATAGTACGCAGAGCTGAGAATTCTGCATTTAAACAAATAGAAAATGCCACTTAAAAAGTACAAACCAATTACTGCCGGAACACGCTGGAGAATTGGAAATGCTTATGCTGAAATTACTACCAACAAACCTGAAAAGAGTTTGTTAGAACCACAGAAGAAAACGGCTGGCCGTAACTTCCAAGGTCGTCGTGTAATGCGTTACATGGGGGGTGGAAGCAAGCACCATTACCGTCTGGTTGATTTCAAAAGAGACAAACGTGATATTGCAGCTACTGTAGTATCTATCGAGTACGATCCAAACCGTACAGCGTTTATTGCTTTATTGCAATACACCGACGGAGAAAAGCGTTATATCATTGCTCCACAAGGTTTACAAGTGGGTGCAACTGTAATTGCTGGTGATGCTGTTGCTCCAGAATTAGGTAATGCACTTCCTTTAAAGAGCATGCCATTAGGTACCACTATCCACAACATCGAATTACAACCTGGTCAAGGTGGTAAGATGGTGCGCAGTGCTGGTGGATCTGCACAGCTTGCGAACAAAGAAGAAAAATACGGTGTATTAAAAATGCCTTCTGGCGAACTTCGTAAAGTTCTTATCAATTGTTATGCAACTGTAGGTGTTGTTTCTAATAGTGATCATAACCTCGAAACTGCTGGTAAAGCTGGTAAGAATCGTTGGAAAGGTATTCGCCCTCGCGTTCGTGGTGTTGCCATGAACCCAGTAGATCACCCGATGGGAGGTGGTGAAGGTAGAGCTTCAGGTGGTCACCCACGTAGCAGAACTGGTAAGTATGCAAAAGGTGAAAAAACAAGAACAAAAGGAAAAGGAAGTGACAAATTAATTATCCAACGCAGAGACGGTAAAAAGCTCGCTAAATAATTAACAAGCATTTTCAAATTATAATATTTATCATAACTCAATTAACTCATAATTATGGGTCGTTCGATTAAAAAAGGTCCTTACGTTGATGCCAACGTTGAATCCAAGGTTTTAGCAATCAATGATGGTTCAGCAAAGAAAGGCGTAATTAAAACTTGGAGTCGTAGAAGTACCATTACTCCAGATTTTGTTGGCCATACTTTTGCAGTACACAACGGAAATAAATTTATCCCTGTGTATGTAACAGAATTCATGGTAGGTCACAAATTGGGTGAATTTTCACCTACTCGTAACTTCAGAGGACACGCAGGAACTAAAAAATAAACAGTAAGAAGTGAATGTTAAGTTTACTTCAAACGTCAAACTAAAAAAGAAATGGAAGCAGTAGCTAAACTGAACAATTATCCAACAGGGCCGCGCAAAATGCGTTTGCTTGCTGATGTGATCCGTGGAATGGAAGTAGAAAAAGCTTTGGCGATTCTAGAATTCCACCCACAGCACAATGCAGTACCTTTGGCTAAATTGCTAAAAAGTGCCATCAACAACTGGGAACAAAAAAACAATGGCGCAAGTGCTGCAGATAGCAGCTTGATTGTAAAAACTGTATTTGTAGACGGTGGCCGTGTTTTAAAACGCATGCGTCCAGCTCCACAAGGCCGCGGTTACAGAGTTCGTAAGCGCAGCAATCATGTAACATTAATCGTAGATTCTAAAAACTAATTGTAAAACCACTATATGGGTCAGAAAGCAAATCCAATTGGTAACAGGTTAGGTATCATCCGCGGATGGGACAGCAACTGGTATGGTTCTAAAAAAGACTATGCTAATAAGTTGATTGAGGATCATAAGATCCGTACTTACCTAAATGCCCGTATCAACAAGGGCGGTATCGCTAAAATCGTAATTGAGCGTACCCTTGGTAAGTTAATTGTAACGATACATACCTCTAAGCCTGGTATCATCATCGGTAAAGGCGGTGGAGAAGTAGATCGTATCAAAGAAGAGTTGAAAAACTTAACGAAAAAAGATGATGTGCAAATCAACATCCTAGAGATTCGTCGTCCAGAATTAGACGCACAAATCGTAGGAGAAACCATTGCTCGTCAAATCGAAAATCGTATCAACTTTAAGCGTGCTACTAAAATGTCTATTGCCTCTACTTTACGTATGGGAGCAGAAGGTATTAAAGTAAAATTAGGTGGCCGTTTAGGCGGTGCTGAAATCGCACGTTCTGAAGAATTCAAACAAGGTCGTGTACCTCTACATACTTTCCGTATGGATATCGATTATGCAAACGTATTTGCACAAACCGTTTACGGTAAAATCGGTATCAAAGTATGGATCTGTAAAGGTGAAGTACTTGGTAAGCGTGAATTAAATCCAAACTTCGTTGGTGGCAAAAATGACATGAGCGAAAGAAGAGGTGGTGAAGAGCGCAGACCGGGTGGCGATAGAAGAGATGATCGCAGACCAGGTGGTGGAGGTAGAGACAACCGTGGTGGTGGTCCTCGTCCAGAACGCAGAGGATAATATCTTCTGTACAACAAAGAATTGACAATTTTTGAATTTTCAAATTGAAATAAATGTTACAGCCTAAAAGAAGTAAACACAGGAAGCAGCAAAAAGGCCGCATACGCGAAGTGGCTAAGCGTGGCACTTCCATTTCATTCGGTTCATTCGCTTTAAAAGCATTAGAGCCAATCTGGTTAACAAACCGTCAGATTGAATCTGCTCGTCAAGCAATGACACGTGCTATGAAAAGAGAAGGTAACGTGTGGATCCGCGTATTTCCTGATAAAATTATTACACATAAGCCTGCAGAGGTGAGAATGGGTAAAGGTAAAGGTAACCCTGAGTATTGGGCTGCTGTAGTTGAACCAGGACGCATCATTTTTGAGTGCGACGGTGTTACAGCGCAAGTAGCACAGGAGGCAATGGGCTTAGCGGCTCAAAAGCTACCTATCAAAACCAAATTCATTACTAGAAGGGATTTGCAAGCTTAATTTTAAACATAATTTGCAATGGCAAACAAGACATCATACGATTTTAACAAAAGCCTAAAGGACATGAATGTTCAAGACCTTCAGGCTAAAATTCAAGAAGATCAATTAAGATTGAAAAAGCTTGAATTCGCTCACGCTATTTCTCCACTCGAAAACCCGATGAATATTCGCGCGCTTCGTAGAGACATCGCACGTATTAAAACGGAATTGAAGAAAAAAGAAATGGGTATCTAATAAGATATCTAAACCATAAATAAATAACAATGGCTGAAGTAAGAAATTTACGTAAAACGAGAACTGGGCTAGTAACTAGCGATAAAATGGATAAGACCATTACAGTTGCTGTAGAAAGAAAAGTAAAACACCCTATCTACGGTAAGTTCGTAAAGAAAACAACAAAGTTCCACGCACACGACGAAAAGGGAGAGTGCGGTATTGGAGACGTAGTAAAAATAATGGAAACACGTCCACTTAGTAAAACTAAGCGTTGGAGACTTGTTGAAATTATCCAAAAAGCAAAATAAGCCCTCGGGCTTCATGCTGCAAACCGTCCATGAGTAATTATACGGGTGTAGCCTCTGAAAAATAAACATTCTTCTGTCGCTAAAAAAGTGATAGATCTAACAGCTAAAAGCTAAAAAAATGATTCAGCAAGAAAGTAGATTGAATGTAGCTGATAACAGTGGTGCAAAAGAAGTCCTTTGTATTAAGGTACTTGGTAACAGTGGTCAAGATTACGCCAAAATTGGTGATAAGATTGTAGTAACTGTTAAAGATGCAATCCCTGCAGGCGGTGTTAAAAAAGGTACGGTTTCTAAAGCAGTTATCGTGCGTACTAAAAATAAATTACGTCGTAAAGATGGTTCTTATATCCGTTTCGATGACAACGCTGTTGTGTTGTTAAACAATTCAGACGAACCACGCGGTACACGTATTTTTGGACCAGTAGCTCGTGAACTTCGTGACGCAGGTTACATGAAGATTATTTCATTAGCTCCAGAAGTATTATAATAATAAGTCATTAATAGACGTTTAAGTTAAAAACAATGAGTACAAGATTCAAACCTAAATTCAACATCAAAAAAGGAGATACCGTTGTGGTAATCACCGGTGATGACAAGGACTTGAAAAAGCCTCGTAAGGTATTAGAAGTAATTGTAGATAAAGGCCGTGTAGTAGTAGAGGGCGTTAATATCGTTACAAAACATACGAAACCTTCTGCACAAAATACAAAAGGTGGTATCGTTAAAGTAGAAGCACCTATCAACATTAGTAACATCATGTTGTGGGACGCTAAAACGAGTCAGCCAACCAAAGCTACGCGTACACGCGAGAGTGGTAAATTAGTTCGTGTATCAAAAAAATCAGGGGAGGTAATTAAATAATGAGCACAGTAAAATATACTCCAAGATTAGCAGACAAGTACACTCAAGAAGTGATACCTGCTTTAATGAAAAAGTTCGCTTACAAAACTGTAATGCAAGCTCCTAAGTTAGAAAAAATTTGTATCAACCGTGGCGTTAATGGCGCGGTAAACGATAAGAAATTAATTGATATCGCTGTAGATGAACTAAACATGATCACTGGTCAGAAAGCAGTTCCTACGATGTCTAAAAAAGATATCTCAAACTTTAAATTACGTAAGGGTATGCCAATTGGTGCTCGCGTAACTTTAAGAGGCGAGAAGATGTACGAATTTTTAGATCGTTTGGTATCTGTAGCACTTCCACGTGTTCGTGATTTCAAAGGTATTAGCGATAAAGCTTTTGATGGTCGCGGTAACTACACATTAGGTGTTACTGAACAAATCATTTTCCCTGAAATCGATATTGATAAAATCACTAAGATTACAGGTATGGATATCACTTTTGTAACATCTGCGCAAACCAACGAAGAAGCGTACGAGTTATTAAAAGAATTAGGTATGCCATTTAAAGGAACCAAAAAAGAAATTAATTAAATTAAAGAAACTGGTAGCAGCCGGCTTTGTAATAACACAATCACCGGAACCTACTCAAACCCAAATAAATAAAACATGGCAAAAGAATCAGTAAAAGCCAGACAAAGAAAACGCGAGAAGATGGTAGCGAAGTTTGCAGAAAAGCGTGCCGCTTTAAAAGAGGCAGGTGATTATGCAGGTCTTGACCTTCTTCCTAAAAATGCGTCTCCTGTTCGCTTAAAAAACCGTTGTCAATTAACCGGTCGTCCTAAAGGTTACATGAGATACTTTGGTCTCTCAAGGATAATGTTCCGCGATATGGCACTTAATGGAATGATTCCTGGTGTAAAAAAAGCGAGCTGGTAGTACCACTACGTTTTAGTAAACAAATTTTGAACTGATTTAATTTTTATAAAAATGGTAACTGATCCAATAGCAGATTTCTTAACGAGAATTCGTAACGCGCAAATGGCCGGTCACAGAATGGTAGAAATTCCTGCCTCTAATTTAAAAAAGCGTATGACTGAGATTTTATACAATCAAGGTTATATCCTTAAGTATAAATTCGAAGAAGATACTAAGCAAGGTCTTATCAAGATCGCTTTAAAGTATGATGAAAATACAAAGCAACCAGCTATCCGTACACTCGAAAGAATTAGCCGTCCAGGTTTACGCCAGTACGCTAAGCCTGCCGAAATCAAACGTGTAATCAACGGTTTAGGTATTGCTATCTTAAGTACTTCTAAAGGGGTATTAACAGATAAGCAAGCTAAAGCTGCAAACGTAGGTGGCGAAGTACTTTGTTACATCCACTAAAATAAATACCGGAACTGACAATTATGCTTTTTAGTCGGAGCAGAACACGGTACCGGATTCAATTAACAAATTAAACAACATCGACTATGTCTCGTATTGGTAAAGCCCCGATTACAATTCCTTCAGGAGTTACTGTAACGGTAAGCAAAGAAAACGTTGTGACTGTAAAAGGTCCTAAAGGCGAATTAAAAGAAACAGTATATAGAGATATCATTGTTACTGTTACTGAAACTGAAGTTTTAGTTTCTCGTCCTACAGAGCAAATCCGTCACAGAGCAATGCACGGTTTATACCGTTCATTAATCAGCAACCTTGTAAAAGGTGTAACTGATGGTTATAAGAAAGAATTAGAATTAGTGGGTGTGGGTTTTAAAGCTGCCAATACTGGTAACCTTTTAGACTTAGCACTTGGTTATTCTCACAATATTATTTTTGAAATTCCTAGCGAATTAAAAGTAGCTACCACTACAGAAAAAGGTCAAAACCCTAAAATTTTCTTAGAAGGTATCGACAAACAATTAATTGGTCAGGTTGCTGCAAAATTAAGAAGCCTACGTAAGCCAGAGCCGTACAAAGGTAAAGGTGTTAAATACGCTGGTGAAATTCTTAGAAGAAAAGCTGGTAAAGCTGCTGGTAAATAAGCTAAGATTTATAATAAATAAAATAATCAACGATCTCCGGCCGAATCGGAGGTTTCAAACAGAAATACAATGGGTAAATTAATTCAAAGGCAAAAAATCAGATACCGCATCCGCAAAAAGGTGCAAGGTACTGCTGTGAAGCCTCGCTTGTCTGTATTCAGAAGCAATGCCGAAATCTATGCACAATTAATAGATGACGACAATAGTGTAACACTTGCATCTGCATCTTCAAGAGATAAAGATATTGCTGCTCAAAAAATCACTAAGATTGAAAAATCTAAGTTGGTGGGCGCAGCAGTTGCTCGTAAAGCTATCGAACTAGGCTTAACTGCCGTGGTTTTTGATAGAGGTGGTAATTTGTATCATGGCCGTGTTAAGTCTGTGGCAGATGGTGCAAGAGAAGCCGGTCTTCAATTCTAATTAGCTAACAACAATTAATCGTTAGATAAATGTCTAAAGTAAACGTAAATAAGGTAAAAGCCGCTGGCGATGTGGAACTTAAAGAAAAAGTAGTTGCCATTAATCGCGTGGTTAAAACCACTAAAGGTGGACGTACATTCAGCTTCTCAGCGCTTGTCGTAGTAGGTAATGAAAATGGTGTTGTAGGACAAGGTTTGGGTAAGGCAAAAGAGGTACAAGAAGCAATTGCAAAAGGTATCGATGACGCAAAGAAAAACCTTTTGAAAGTCCCTGTTATGCACGGAACCATTCCGCACGAACAATGGGCTAAGCAAGGTGCTGCTAAAGTGTTGATTAAGCCAGCTGCACACGGAGCGGGTGTAATCGCAGGAGGTAGCATGCGTGCAGTACTTGAAAGTGCAGGTATCACTGACGTATTAGCAAAAAGTTTAGGATCTGCTAACCCACACAACGTGGTTAAAGCAACTTTAAAAGCTTTAAGCCTTTTAAGAGAGCCTGTACAAGTAGCAAAAACACGTAGTGTTAAACTAAGCAAAGTTTTTAACGGATAAAACCTCTGGTTATGAAAAAAATTAAAATAACTCAGATCAAGAGTGGTATCGATAGATCTGAGCGCCAAAAACAAACTTTAATTGCATTAGGTTTAAGAAAACTAAATGCATCAAAAGAAGTGGAAGCAACTCCTCAAATTTTAGGAATGGTAAACAAAGTGAGCCATTTAGTAAAAGTAGAAGAGATCGCTTAATACTTTTTAAAGCATGTATACGTTATTATAAAAATGAGTCAATTGTTCAATTGATTCATTTTTATTTAATTCGATACTCATATTTTTTATTATTTAACAATTGCGAGGGGTGATACCCCGTAAGTTCAAAATCAAACAACATGAAACTACACAATTTAAAGCCAGCAGAAGGATCTACGCACAAAGCAATCCGTATTGGTCGTGGTGAAGCATCTGGTAAAGGTGGTACTTCTACAAAAGGTAACAAAGGTGGTCAAAGCCGTGCTGGTTACAAAAGCAAAATGGGTCACGAAGGTGGTCAGATGCCAATTCAACGTCGTGTTCCTAAGCGTGGATTTAAAAATAACAATCGTATCGAATTTAAAGTGTTTAACCTTGGTCAAATCGACCAATTGGTTGAAAAACATGCTTTCACTGAATTTAGCTTAGAAAACTTATACATCAACGGTTTAATTAGCCGTACAGATCGTGTAAAAGTATTAGCAAATGGCGAATTAAAGGCTAAACTTACATTTAAGGTAAATGCTGCAAGTGACAAGGCAAAAGCTGCTGTTGAAGCTGCTGGCGGAACCCTTGAAATTGTAAAGTAATTTCCCGTAAATTGCCTTGGCTTTGCCATGGTAAATACTATTAACGCTACAATTGCATTTAAGTGAAAAAACTAATTCAAACATTAAAACATATCTGGGCAATCGATGAGCTACGTAACAAAATTGTTGTTACGCTTGCCCTAGTACTAACGTATCGTTTAGGTACGCAGATTACCCTTCCCGGAATAGATCCTAATAAAATAGAAGTGGCTTCTGCTGCTGCACAAGGCAATGGCTTACTTGGCATATTTGATATGTTTGCAGGTGGTGCATTTTCTCAAGCATCTATTTTGGCACTTGGTATCATGCCTTACATTTCTGCTTCAATTTTTATGCAATTAATGACCATCTTGGTTCCGCAGTTGCAAAAAATTCAGAAAGAAGGAGATAGTGGACGTAAAAAAATTAACCAGTGGACACGCTACCTAACAGTGATTGTTACAGCGTTCCAAGCAGGTGCTTACGTTGCTTACTTAAACAGCCCAGGTTATGCGCCAGCAATCATTGCAGCGTATGCGCCATACTTCTGGTTTTCAACCGTTATCACTTTAACAGCAGGTACTTTGTTTGTAATGTGGCTTGGTGAAAAAATTCAGGACAAAGGTTTAGGTAATGGTACTTCAATCATCATCATGGTGGGTATCTTAGCTCGTTTACCACAATCAATTATTCAGGAGTTTAGCGCAAAAGGTCAAAAAGGCGGCGGTGGACTTTTAATATTTTTAATTGAGGTTGCTATTTTAGTTACCATTATTATGGGTCTTATTGTACTTGTACAAGGGGTTCGTAAAATTGCTGTAAACTATGCAAAGCAAATTGTTGGCAGCCGTCAATTTGGTGGTGCGCGTCAATTCTTACCTGTTAAAGTAAACAGTGCTGGTGTAATGCCAATCATTTTCGCGCAAGCAATTATGTTCTTGCCTACACTTGTTTCTTTTACCAATTTAGATTCGGCACAAGGGATTGTAAAAGTATTTAACGACCATAGTAGCTGGCCTTATATGGCAATCTACTCTATCATGGTTATTGGATTCACTTTCCTTTATACTGCACTTATCTTTAATCCAAAACAAATCTCTGAAGATTTAAAACGCAATAATGGATTTGTACCAGGTGTTAAGCCAGGTCAACCAACTGCTGATTATATTGGAGCGATTATGGACAAAATCACTTTACCTGGTGCTATCTTTTTAGCCCTAGTAGGTATTATGCCAGGCTTTGCGCAACGCTTAGGTGTTACACAAGGTTTTAGCTCTTTCTTTGGAGGCACTTCACTATTAATTATGGTAGGCGTTGTACTTGATACACTTCAACAAATTGAAACCTATTTATTAATGCGTCAATACGATGGATTAATGGAAGGTGGACGTGTACAAGGCAGACAAATTGATACTGCAAGTGGCATGTAATATTATTTTACTAAAATGATAATAAAACCTGTCAGTGCTTGTGGCCTGACAGGTTTTCTTTTTTAACAATGACGCGAAGAAATATTGGTATGATTTATAAAACAGAAGCAGAAGTTGCACTCATGAAAGAGGCAGCTTTACTCGTAAGTAAAGCACTTGCTCAAGTGGCTAGTTTTATTAAGCCAGGGGTGACTACTTTGCAAATTGATAAGTTGTGTGAAACGGTTGTAAAAGACCATGGCGCTGTTCCTTCTTTTTATAATTACAGAGGGTATCCATTTAATATTTGTGCTTCTGTTAATGATGTAGTAGTGCATGGTTTTCCAAACGAAACACCCATTAAAAATGGAGATATTGTTTCTATCGATTTAGGGGTTATTTTAAATGGTTGGCATGGCGATCATGCGTATAGTTTTATTGTGGGTGAAGTAGCGCCAGAAATTTTAAACTTAGTAAAAGTTACCAAAGAGTCTTTGTACAAAGGCATCGAAAAAGCAACGGTTAATAACCGCATTGGTGATATTTCATATGCCATTCAAGAACATACCGAAATCAAAAACGGATATGGTGTTGTGCGTGAATTAGTAGGGCATGGCCTTGGCAGAAATTTACATGAAGATCCGCAAGTGCCTAACTATGGCAAGCGTGGTAACGGACCAAAAATGAAAGAAAATTTAGTGCTTGCCATTGAGCCTATGATTAATTTAGGTACGCATAAAGTATACACAGATGATGACGGTTGGACGGTAAAAACGCAGGACGGAAAAGTATCTGTACATTTTGAACACGACATTTGCGTGAAAAGAAATGAAGCACTCATTCTTTCTGATTTTAGTATTATTGAAACCGCCGAAAAATTAAATACAAACCTAAATAGTAGCTACTATTAATTTTTTATACAATTACCATGCGTGAAAAATTAGTAGTGATTGGTGGTGGTGCAGCAGGTTTTTTTTGCGCCATCAATGCTGCCAGGTTAAATCCTAATCTAGATATTTGTATTCTAGAAAAGTCCAATAAACTACTCGCTAAAGTTAAAGTGAGTGGTGGTGGACGTTGCAATACCACACACGCATGTTTTGAACTTCCAGAACTCGTGCAAAAATATCCGCGCGGTCAAAATTTTTTAAAGAAAACATTTCATTGGTTCAATACCACAGATACAATTGAGTGGTTTGCTTCACGTGGTGTAGATTTAAAAACAGAAGCGGATGGCCGAATGTTTCCTGCGTCTAATGATTCGCAAACTATTATCGATTGTTTGTTAAAAGAAGCAGACAAATACAAAGTTCAAGTTCAAATTCAAACTGCCGTAGAAAAAATTACCGTAAATGATGCGGGCGTTTTTTTATTACAAACAACCGGTAAAACAATCGAAGCTAATTATGTTTGTGTGGCTACCGGAGGATTTCCTAAAGCGCATCAATTTGAATTTATAACAAACCTTGGACATACCATTGAAACGCCCGTTCCATCGCTATTTACATTTAACATGCCAGGCAATCCTATCACGGAACTTATGGGTGTGAGTGTGCCAGAAGCGCAAGTAAAA
>CAMCDT010000033.1:0-10396 GCA_945873615.1 Sediminibacterium ginsengisoli
GGATCAACAGAACTAGGATCTTGTACAAAAGCTTTATAGGTCTCTTCTATAAAAGCGGGATGCGAATTGGTTATATAAGAAAAATCCTTCATGTGATGGTCTTACGAGTCTTATTTATCAAATTTCCGAGCAAATATCGGTCATAAAAAGGAGAAAAAAAGGGCTAATTTCATTGAAAATTAACGAAATCGATGTTTTTTTTGAATAAAATTTCAAACTTTCAGGTCTAGGCCTTACCTTTGCCGTCCTGAAAAATAATTAGAACATGGCAAACCATTCAGCTACTAAAAAAGATATGAGACAAGCGGCTAAGCGTCGCGAGCGTAACCGTTACTATGGTAAAACTACCCGTAATGCAGTTCGTGAACTTAAAGCTGGCTCAGATACCAAAGCTTACACAGAAGGATTACCAAACGTCATTTCGATGATTGATAAACTTGCTAAGCGTGGTATTATCCACAAAAACAAAGCTGCAAACTTAAAGAGCAAATTAGCCAAAAAGGCTGTTGTTGCTGCATAAGTTAAACTGCAAGATAGATACTTATCAACTTTGATAGATATTATTAAAACCAACCCTGCGGGTTGGTTTTTTTTGTGCTCCTAATTTCAATTAACTTCGCTGCTATGACAGAAAAAATTCTTATCCTAGATTTTGGTAGCCAGTATACGCAGTTAATCGCTAGAGCCGTTAGAGAGGCCAATGTGTATTGTGAAATCATCCCCTTTCATAAGTCATTTACTTTTGAGCCCGGATTAAAAGGAATCATATTAAGTGGATCTCCGTTTAGTGTGAATGAAGAAAGCGCTCCTGTTGTAGACATTGCAAGCTTTATACAAAACGTTCCAGTACTCGGCGTTTGTTATGGCGCACAATTAACCGCTAAAACATTTGGTGGCACGGTTAATAAATCAAATAAAAGAGAATACGGCCGTGCCCACTTACAAATACAAGAACAAGATACTTTACTTGCTGGCGTAGACAATGGATCTCAGGTATGGATGAGCCATTCTGATTCTATTGTTGCTTTACCTGAAGGATTTCAAATTACAGCAACCACCGAAAGCATACCTATTGCAGCATTTAAAAAAACAACCACAGATACACATCCATTATTTGGATTACAATTTCATCCAGAAGTATACCACTCTACGCAGGGTAAATTAATTATCAAAAACTTTTTAGTGAACACCTGCGGATGCAGCCAAAACTGGACCCCCGCTTCATTTGTAACAGAAACTGTTGCAAAATTAAAAGAGCAAATTGGAGACCGTCAAGTAATTATGGCGCTAAGCGGTGGTGTAGATAGCACTGTTGCAGCCACCCTTATTAGTAAAGCCATTGGTAGCAGACTACATGGCATTTTTGTAGACAACGGCGTATTACGCCAAGGTGAGTTTGAACAAGTGCTAGAGATGTACAAAGAGCTTGGACTTAATGTAACAGGTATCGATGCCAAAGAAAGATTCTACGCTGATTTAAAAGATAAAACAGATCCGGAAGCTAAAAGAAAAGTAATTGGCAAATTATTTATTGATGTTTTCCAAGAAGAAGCAGCCAAAGTAAAAGACGTAAGTTTTTTAGGACAGGGTACTATTTATCCGGATGTTATTGAAAGCGTTAGCGTTCACGGACCCTCTCAAACCATCAAGTCACATCACAACGTGGGTGGCCTTCCTGATACCATGCACTTATCGTTAGTAGAACCACTTAGGTATTTATTTAAAGATGAAGTACGCAGAGTAGGTCTAGAACTTGGTATTCCTTCGGATATGATTAATAGACACCCTTTTCCTGGACCAGGACTAGCGATCAGAATACTTGGCGAAGTAAATGCTGAAAAAGTAGCTTTATTACAAGCAGCAGATGCCATTTACATGAATGCTTTAAAATCACATAATTTATATACCGAAGTTTGGCAGGCAGGCACTATTTTACTTCCTGTAAAAAGTGTTGGTGTAATGGGTGACGAAAGAACCTACGAGTTTACTGTTGCATTAAGAGCTGTAACCTCTGTAGATGGTATGACTGCCGATTGGGCGCATTTACCATATTCATTTTTAGCGCATGTTTCCAATGAAATTATCAATCAGGTAAGAGGCATTAATCGAGTGGTATATGATATTAGCAGCAAACCGCCTGCTACCATTGAGTGGGAGTAAAATAATATGTTATGAAAAGTAGGCTACTGTATATTACACTATTTGTTTTATTGCTAAGCTGCTTTGCCAACACATATGCGCAAACTGCAACGGCAGTTCAAGAACGCAAAACAATTACCGTTGTTATTCCACTAGAAATTGATGCTGCGTTTAATGGCCCCGACTATATTTTAGGCAATAATAATTTGCCTAAAACCATGCTCCCAGGGCTTGATTTTTATAACGGTGTTTTAATGGCCATCGACTCGTTAAAAAAAACGAATACCTCACTTGATATCCGCATCATAGATGCCAAACAAAAAAACAATTCTCTAGCTACCCTACTTGCTGATTCTAGTTTACAAAAAACATCACTTATTATTAGTGCCGTTACCAATAGAACCGACACTAAACTTATAGCCGACTTTGCATTAGCAAACCAAACACCCATGGTTTCAGCTATCTTCCCAAATGATGCTGGCGTTACCAATAATCCGTTTTTTACTATTGTAAACCCAACACTTAAAACACAGTGCGAGGCCATTAGTAGTTACTTGCAAAATAACTTTGCAAAAAACACCATCTTGTATTGTAAGAAAAAAGGAACAACCGAAGATTATATTCAAAGCATCATCCTAGACAGCAATAGTAAAACTGAAAAATCCTTTTTAAATATTGAAGTTGAGGATAGTCTTGTTTTTTCAGATCTTGCCCCCTACCTAGATTCTACCAAGCAAAATATTTTGTTGTGCGGCAGCTTAAAAGAAAGCTTTGGAACAGCTCTTATAAAATTACTGAACGAAAATCCAGCCTATAAATCTACCGTCATTGGCATGCCTACCTGGGATGGTGACAAATCAATCTATGTTCCAAATGTTGAAACCATTTATGCAAGCCCTTATTATTTTAATGGTAATGAAAAACTATTAAAACAATTATCTGCAGCGTATAAACTTAAATACTTAGGCCGTCCAAGTGACCAGTTTTTTAAGGGCTACGAAACCCTACTTTATTTTACAAATGCATTATTATCTAGCCCAATGCCCGTTTTTAATAGCTTTAAATTAATGCCCGTTTATAACAGCAGCGTTAAAAGTCAAATAGACTATCAAGAAAATAAAAATCTATACTTTTTTAGGAAACAAAACGGCCAACTCAAATCAGCTAAAGCTAGCTCCTATTAGGCTTTAATGGATTTTTAGCTTTGAGTTTCATGTAATCCAAAAAGTAAATAAGCTTACACGTAATTTCATTGCCATGAGGCTGCTGAAACACTGCTCTCGCATTGGTCGTATAATTTTTATGAGACTCGTAAGGCAAATTAAAATCTGACCCTAACCAGTTTTTCCATCCTATAATAAACCTGCTTCCGTAAGCAAAATCCCAAGTATAAAACATATCAATGTTAAAGACATTAAAGTTTTGATTTTTACCTTGCACAAAAGGAATTTCAGTGATACCACCACTAGGTGTAACATTAAAGAAGGTTTCATATTCTACCTTACTCCAGTAATGTCTTGCACGCGCAGATAAATTCATGCGGGCATTAAAATTATAAATTGCGTTTACGATACTATTTACCGTGGTTACTTTTCGGCGTCCAGCAATGGGCACCCCCGCAGCATTTCTAAAAGCATAACCATACTGCCCATTATCCTCATCGCGTTTTAAATCAAGGTCTAAACTAAAATGATCATTAAACCTGTAACGCGGTGCAATACTTAAACTTATATAAGGATCATCGTAAATGGGAGACTCCGCAAAACCTGCGTTATACCTGAAAAAAAACTGTTTTCTACTATCCGAACTTCCAGCTAAAGCTGCATACCAGTATCCCGTTCTTTTGATCATCACACCAGCCGTGCGCATTTCAAAATAATCATGCGTCCATTGAGGTTGCACATTTAATGTTACAGAAGCATCCCAGAAATTTTTGAAAAACCAAAAAGCCCTTGTTTGAATTTCAAAATTGGTGAACACATTGGGTTTATACAAAAAAGCCGGCTTTAGGGTTAAGGTATAACTAGATTGTAAAAACTTTTTAGTTGGCTTAAATTGATTATAACTAATTCTAGCCATCCCAGAAAACTCATTTGGCGCCAATAAAAAACCCATATCGTTAGGGTCGTATTTATCCGACTCAATATTAGTATGTAATAAGTACTGAATTTTGCCACTCACTTTAGCATATGCTAATAGACTTTTAAAGCCAGTATAACTTTCTATGCCTGAAATGGCGCTTATCCTTCCATTCCAAATAAGTTGATGGGTATTGGTTTTATCAAACAAACTCGCATCAAGGCCTGTAACATTGGCATTACGAGATCCCCCACTGCGCCAAACATTGCTATTGGTTAATGTAATTGACGACCTACCCGAAAGGGCCTGATCCAACACTAATATATTATAATTGGTTAAAGGACTGGTTTCGTAATTTGTTTTAACACCCGTTGTTTTGTCTAATATAGTTGCTGTTGTTGGCGCCACAAGTGCATTAAAAACACCAATCCCTAATTTCTTTTTATTTCTTCCTGAAAACTTTGTGGCATTGTATAATTGTGATATCCCCGGGTTTGAAACAATAGATAAATTACTATTGTTAGCCACTTTACGATTAATGGCAGCATAACCATCGGGAGTCGCACCTATTCTTCTAGAATACAAAAGATTGGCTTTGTTAAAAAGTTCAATCCCTTCTGTAAAAAAGGGACGATTCTCTTGAAACTGCACTTCGTAGGGCGTTAAATTAAGTACCACATTGTCTGATACCACCTGACCAAAATCCGGAATTAACGTAGCGTCTAATGTAAAACTTTCGTTAACGCCATATTTAACATCCATGCCTCCACTACGCAAAAAAGTATTACTTGTAGTTCCATTTGCATAAGGCACCGTTCTTGATCCAGCAGACACATAAGGCAGTAATGACAGCCTTAGCGGTGGTTCTATATTTTGAAGTCCTGTTATATCACCAAACTGATTGACATAACCATTTTGATTGGGATCAATTTTATTCCAATAAGCATTTTCATTACTTCCTCTGTCATAGCGTTCAAAATTTACACCCCAGTCTTGTATTTCTTTTTTAGAAAAACGAAGCGCTGCATAAGGAATTTTCATTTCTAAAGACCATCCATTGGGATGCATCTGAACCTTACTTTCCCATACCGCATCCCAGGAGTAATCGGAAGGTGGGCCAAACTGGCTACTTAAATTTGGAAGTAGTCTTGCATCGGATTGAACATTGCGCGTAGTAACTAAAAATTGAACCGCATTTTGATCATCATTGTAGGTATCAAAAAAAACAGCAAAATAGTCTACGTCTTTGCGCTGCTCTCCATCCCTAGCTGTTAATTGCTTTCTAATACTTTGAGGCTTGTTGTACAAAAAGGCCCCCACATAAATAGCCTGATCGTCATATAAAATTGAAACCCTACTATTATTAGATGCAGCAGCACCCAATTGAGGACTAATTTGAATAAAATTAATAGCAGAATCAGATTGAGCCCATATAAGCTCATCAAGTGCTCCATCAATTTTAATAGCCGTGTTAATTTTAAGGGCTCCAATTTTTTTAGGTTGCGCAAAGCCAGCTATCACTGCTACCATCAAAAGAAGAACTATAATTATTTTGCGCATATATATAAAATGGGGCAAAAATAGACGAATCTACCTTTGCCCCATTAAAAAAAGTACCAATGGTTAAAATAAATAAACTAAAGGACCTAGTTTAATTGAGTTTGCTTTTTAGTGTACTTACCTGTTCTTGCAAATTATTAACCATGCCTGCAAGCTGGTTTACATCCCACCTTGGCACTGCACTGGCTTTTTGCAAAATATATACCGCTTTCCATACTTCTAATACATCCTCGGCATTTACATGGTATGGCTCATACTGCGGATTATCACTAATAAGCGTGAGGTTGTTCTTTTTTTCATTGTCGCGTACAATACGCTTGTACACCACACCTTCACTTTTAGAAAGTACTACGTAGGTGTTGCTATTTTTAACCTCATCAAAATTTTCTACTTTTTCTCCTACAATTACACTACCACTTGGGGTTGGCAACATACTATCACCTACTATTTCAAAAGCACGATACTGGCCCGGTGCTAACATGGGGAGGGTAAAGGTATTAAGCTCATCTACAAATTCAGGATCGGCGTAGCCAGCTAAATAACCAGCTGCGGCTTTAACCGGCACAAAACTAATTTTTGCAGACTCGGCAATCATTTTTAATTGCCTACGACTTTCGAGGTAAGAAACACCCTTTGGCATACTACTTGTAAGGTCTTGAAATAAGAAGTCCTCTAAACTGAGCTTGAACAAAGAACAAATAGCTTCCATCACCTCTAAACGAGGCTCTGCACGCTCTTCTTCGTAGGCGCCAACAAGGCTTCTTTTAATGTTTAGCTTATTTGCAAATTCTTCCTGGGTCCAACCACGCTGCTTGCGCAAGTGACGTAAATTTTTTCCGGCGTTTGACATAACTAATTGATTTAGCTGCAAAATACTAATATTTTTAGTATTTCCAAATTTATTTTTACTATTTTTCTATTTGTATCTTGCACCCATGGCAAAATCAGCAAAAACAAAGGAAATCCCTACCATTTTAATAACCAATGATGATAGTGTAAGCGCTCCAGGCATTAAAGCCCTAGTAGAAGCCGTAAAAGGCCTAGGACGCATTGTAGTAGTGGCTCCAGATAAGCCCCAAAGTGGCATGGGACACGCCATTACCATTGGACACCCTTTGCGCTTACAAAAAGTGAATGTATTTGAAGGGGTGGAAACCTATAGTTGCAGCGGCACTCCAGTAGATTGTGTAAAGCTTGCGGTAGACGTTGTTTTGCATAAAAAACCTACCATTTGCTTAAGTGGCATTAACCATGGGGCAAACCACTCTATCAATGTAATTTATTCAGGTACCATGTCGGCTGCACTTGAAGCTTCTATCGAAAGTATTCCTAGCATTGGATTTTCATTACTCGATTATAGCATCGACGCAGATTTTTCAGGCGCACAAAAATATGTACGCATCATTGTAGAAAAAATGCTTGCTGGTAAAACACTTGACAAACATTTATGCCTGAATGTAAATATCCCTGCAGTAGATGAAAAATTAATTAAAGGGATTAAAATTTGTAGACAAGCCTACGCCAAGTACGAAGAAAAATTTGACCAACGTAAAGATCCACACGGTAAAAAATATTACTGGCTCACTGGCGAATTCAAAAATCTAGAATCTGGTAAAGACACTGATTCATGGGCACTTAAACACAACTATGTAAGCGTGGTGCCTGTGCAATTTGATCTTACACACTATGGTCTTAAAAAGACCCTAGAAACAAAATGGAAATTATGATATTAAAAAGAGACGACATAAAACTTGGCGTTATATTAGGTTGCTTAACCCCTATTGCTGGACTTTTCGGGTATTATTTTTTTAAATTTAGTCGTTTTACCTTGGCCGAATTTTTTGAAGTACTAATACTGCAAAAGTCTTTACTAACAGCCATCGTGAGCCTTTGCCTCATTTGTAATGCCGTTGTATTTACGCTTTATATCAATGCGCAAAAAGACAAAACGGCTAAGGGCGTGTTTATTGCAACTTGTTTGTATGCATTAGCGTCCTTAGCCGTTAAGTGGTTTTTATAGATTTACTTTTTTCTTGGTGGTAATTTTGATAACACCATCTTTTGCTTCTGCACCATATGCTTTAATGGCTGCATCGCCTTTTAATACCTCAACCGACTTGATTTGGTCTGGCGATAGCGCATCCATTTCTTTTTTTGTTTTTTTCTCCCCATCAACAAAAATCAAACTAGGAGGCTCCTTAAAATCTGAACCTACAGAAAATGTAACCCCAGATTTTTTGCCAGCTTCAACAAGCCCCTTTTCCATAAATTGGATATCCTTCAAATTATTAGACTTTAGTATAACAGATTTTCCATTTAATTGCATGGTATCGGAAATAATTAGCACACGCTCTTCAAATACTTTTGAATTATCTGATGGCAAATCCCTAAATACTACCCTACCTCTCACTGCAGCGTCTTCACTTCCCCCTTTTTTTGTTGTTATTTGCACCACACCGCCTTTACCTTTTTCTCCAAAAACTGCAACAGCAGATGCATCTTTTAAAATGTTAATTGACTCAATTTTATTTGGATCAATCACTTTCATTACAGATTCGGAAATAACTTCTCCATCTAAAATAAATAATGGCTTTTGACCATTACTTGATGCGCCTGCGCCGTCCATCTTAATAACAACTGATTTACTTTTTTCTTTAGAAGCTATTAAAGTATCTTCTGGTGAAATTTTATAGCCTTGAACAAACATCACTTTTTTAGTGGTGTCCATCATAGAAACTGGAGCTGTCATTTTTTCTTCTTTTGCTCGAAAAGCAAACAATAGAACAACAATCGATAAGAGTGGAAGTACAACTATTCTTCTAGCATAGCTGAAACTTGGGTTTTTAACATTGGTAAGCATTTTTAATCTTCGTTTAATGGGTGAAAAAAAGAATGGATTGGTGAGTGGAAATTGTTGTCCGGGATAAGCGGTAGTCAACAACATTTGAGCAAAGCTTGCGGCATCTCCATTTTCTACCGATTTTTTATCGGCAATAAATTCATGGATCATGTCCAGCTCTTTTTTGAGCAGCCAAAAGAAAGGATTGAACCAGCCAACAATCAAAATTAACTGCATCCCTATTTTATCAATAGAATGATACTGTTTAACATGCGTTAACTCATGTTGTAAAATTTGCTTGCCAGCAGGTGTTTGGATATCAATTTCGGCATTCCAAAAAATATAACTGAAAAATGAAAAGGGCGTCCCCTTTTCACGGGTCATTACTAAATAAAACTCTTGCAGGTTATTACACTCATAAGATTTATACATTTTGTAAATTCGAAGTAGTGCAAACACCATCGCCGTTGCTAAAAAAAGTGATACGCCTGCATAAATATTAGGCAAAATAGACACCCAGTTAAATGATGCTTGTTTACTTGCGAGCAGTGCTTCAACTGCTGTATTTCCATTTGCGACTACGTTGATAATATCTACTTGCCTAACGCCAGCATGCTGCTGCTCCCAAACAATTTTAATAAGTGGAACAATCCAAGATACAACAGCAACGCCGAGTAAATAAAACCGGTTGTACTGATGGAATTTTTTATTGCGTACTACGAGTAAATAATAAACCATCAAAACGGCACTGCATACAAGCACTTGTAACAAGTAATAGAGTGTAGGGTACATGACTTATTTTTTTGATTGTTTCAATTGATCCAATAAGATTTCCAATTCATGTACGCTAATTTCTTTTTGTTGTAACATACAAGAAACCGCTTCACTAAAAGAACCTTCAAAATAAGCGTCCACCAACGATTTAATAGAATTGGTAGAATACGATTCTTTACTCACTAAAGGAAAATATCGGTGCACACGGCCCATGGCTTCAACTCCAATATATCCTTTGTCTACTAATATTTTTACGAGTGTAGCCACTGTATTTGTATGGGGACGCGGCATAGGATAAGATTCTACGATATCCTTTAAATAGGCACTGGATAATTTCCATACCTGCTGCATCACTTGCTCTTCTGCTTTTGTTAATGGTTTCATACACATTTACATTTGAAACACAATGCTAAAACTATTTTTTTAGTTTAACAACTAAATTTTTAGTTTTTTAACTATTTTTTTAGTTTTATTAACATTTCGGCCCTTCTAACGTAAATTGCAAGGAGCATATGAAGTACTATATTATTGCAGGGGAAGCCAGCGGAGACCTACACGGCAGTAACCTTATTAAAGAAATAAAAAAACTGGACCCTACCGCTAGCATTAAGGCCTGGGGTGGCGATTTAATGCAACAGGCGGGCGCCTCTCTTGTAAAGCATTACAGAGACCTTGCATTTATGGGCTTTTTAGAAGTGATTAAAAATCTGCCCACCATTTTACAAAACATCCGGTTTTGCAAACAAGACATTGAAGCTTGGCAACCCGATGTACTGGTACTTATAGACTATCCAGGATTTAATTTGCGAATTGCAGAATGGGCTAAAAAAAATGGATTTAAAGTAGTCTATTATATTGCACCTCAGGTATGGGCATGGAAAGAAAACAGGGTTAAAAAAATGAAACTCTGCATCGATAAAATGTTTTGCATCCTTCCTTTAGAAAAAGATTATTTTAAAAATAAATGGAATTGGGATGTTACCTATGTAGGCCATCCACTCTTAC
>CAMCDT010000034.1:0-8952 GCA_945873615.1 Sediminibacterium ginsengisoli
AATACTAAAACAGTCTCTGATAGTTTAGGAAATTTTAGATTTTCACAGCTAAACCCTGGTGCTTATACAATCGAAGTTTCTGGTGTTGGATTTAAAACAAAACAGCTTAATAATATCCCCGTTACTACCGGTAATGAAAATAATATTCAAATAGAAATTGAAGAGCTCGTAAATCAATTATCAAATGTTACCGTAACAAGCAGGCGTAGTTCTGCAAAAGCGGCAACACTTGAAAGTCCATTAAGTATTCAGCGCTTAACTACTGAGGATATTAAAAACAACCCTGGAGGTTTTTTTGACATTAGTCGAGTGATACAGTCTTTGCCAGGTGTAGGAGGAGGTGCTGCAGGTGGTACATTTAGAAATGATATTATCATTAGAGGTGGAGCGCCTAGTGAAAATGTATTTTATTTAGACGGCATCGAAATTCCAATTATCAATCACTTTGGAACACAGGGTAGTGGTGGTGGACCAGCAGGTATTTTAAATGTTCTTTTAATTGAGGATGTGAGATTAAGTACTTCTGCATTTGATGCTAAATATGATAATGCACTTAGCAGTGTATTTCAGTTCAAACAAAAAAATGGTAATCCAAATAAATTTCAGGGTAATATCAGACTTAGTTTAACAGAAAGTGTACTAACGCTTGATGGTCCTTTGTCTAAAAAAACAACCTTTGTAGCATCTGCTCGTAAAAGTAGTTTAGGAGTTCTAGCTAACTTACTTAACTGGTCTTTTCTACCAAACTACTCCGATTTTCAGTTTAAAACAACCACTCGAATCAACGATAAAACAACATTAACACTATTAGGTGTTGGTGCTATTGACGGCTTTAAATTTATTACGCCAGATAGTTTAACTGCCGAAAATCAGTACGTATTAGGTAATAGTCCAACTATTGATCAAAATAGTTACACCATTGGTGCAACCATTAAAAAAATTATACCAAAGGGTTTTTGGAATTTGAGTATCAGTCGAAATTATTTAGATAATCAGGCCAACAAATTTGAAGACAATAAAAATCCTATTGAGCTTAAGCGTACACTAAAAATAAAAAGTATTGAGGCAGAGAGTAAAATTAGATGGGATGTTACAAAAAACTACGAAAACATTACATTAAGTTATGGACTTACAGGTCAGTTAATTCGCTTCGATAATCTTTTTTACCAAGTATTAAGAAGGTCTGTAAGTCCTACAGTACCTGCGCTTATCATCAACAGCAATACCAATACTAATTTTTTCCGTTATGGAGGATTTGCTCAAATTGGTACACGCGTATTGAATGATAAATTATCATTAAGTGGTGGACTCCGCATGGATGCAAATAGTTTAAGTAATAGTGAATCCAATCCATTAAAGCAGTTGAGCCCTAGACTTAGTGCTAGTTTGGCTATTTCAGATGTACTCCGTTTAAATGCTAGTTATGGTATTTATTACCGCCTGCCTACTTACACGCAATTAAATTTTAGCAATAGCAGTACTGGTGATAAAACCAATCCAGGTCATTACATTAAGTCTACGCATTATGTGGCAGGACTTGAGTATTTACCAAAAAGTACTACAAGAATTACTGTCGAAGGTTTTTATAAGGCATATAGTAATTATCCTGTAAGTATTAATGACGGCATAAGTATTGCAAACAAAGGCTTAGAGTTTGGTGCGATTGGTAATGAGCCAATAGCGCAATTTGGAAAAGGCCGCGCATATGGGTTTGAACTATTTGCACAACAAAAATTAACCAAAAACTTTTTTGGGGTATTTAGTTACACATTTTACAGAAGTGAATTTACAGGGCTTGATAACAAATTTGTTTCGGCAAGCTGGGACAATCGTCAGTTAGTTAGTATGACTGCAGGTTATAAACTTCCAAAAAACTGGGAAATTGGTTTAAAATATAGATACCAGGGAGCTGCACCTTACACACCATATGATGAGCCTACTAGTAGAGCCAATTATTTAACAATAGGTTCGGGTGTTTTTGATTTTTCACGAATCAATTCTATGCGACTTTCAGCATTTAATGCTGCAGATATACGAATTGATAAAAAATGGAATTTCAAAAAAACAACACTTGATTTTTACATCGATATCACTAACTTTTATGGTTCAGAAGCCAAAGAAGCGGACTTGTATACCTTTAAAAGAAATGAATCAAATACGGCTTTTGTAACTACTGATGGAAAGCCTTTAATGCCGGATGGAAGTAATGCGGTTCCGGTTTATTTGAAAAATTCTCAATCAACAATACTACCAAGTATTGGACTGATTATTGAGTTTTAAAAATCTAATTTCCAAAGCTGATCGTAATAATCTATACCAGGTGTAGAAGAACCAACAACATATAATTCGGGCCCTGCTGTAATTAAAATGGCAGGGCCTATTTTTTTATCTAGTACGCCTATATACCATTTGTCATTGAGCGAATCGTAAATGTCAAATCTGATTTTATCATCACCGCTATCCGGAAAAAATACAATATAGTTGCCTAGTTTTCCCATACTATTGGCGCTAAAAGATCCGGGTTGAAATAAGCAGTGAAACGTTGTGCCTTTGCCATTTAGTAAATCCAATATTTCAACTTCGTTTGTTAAGCCATTATCTGTGATGCCTCCAGCCCAAAGTGCTTTACCCCTTAATCCAATAGTTCCGAGTGCGTATTTTGCTTTACTCATAGTCGATACGCTCCAACTATTTGTTTTTGGTTCATAAATATCTATGTTATTGAATGGTGTTCCACCAACTGCGCTAGTAGCGCCTCCCGAAAAATAGATACTCCCTCCAACACTAGCTGCCGCAATGCTTACACGTGATTGACTCAAGGTTTTTGTTGACCATCTTTCTGTTAAATAATCAAACGAATAGGCCGAGCTGCCTCCAGCAAATAAAACTTTATTACCCTGTGCTATAGCGGTATACTGTCCAGCTTTTGGTAATTCTGCAGTACTCCATTTTTGATCCACTACATCATATATATCTACCCTTGTTGTTGGTGCAGCATTACCCTGAAGTGCTGTTCCGCCGCCAAAAAATATTTTATTACCAGCAACTGCTGTTGCGATTCCCCATTTTTTTTGACTAAGCTCAGAAGTTGACCAGTCTTTAGTTGCGATATCGTAGATGTCTACTCTAGAAGTAAAATTGGGTCCAGGTCCAGTAGGCTGATATCTTCCTCCAGCTAAAAATATTTTGTTGCCAACAAATCCAACACCAGCAACTTTTCTTTTTTCAGATAATGATCCAATAGTCGTTAACCTGGCCTGCATCAGTTGCCTATTGGTCGCAATAATATTTAATTGGGTGGTGTCTTTTTTTACATTTCCATCGTTATCTGTAACACTGAGTTCAAAAATATATTTTCCGGCTAGTAGTCCTGTAACAGATGCTATTGCTTTGTTTGAATTTGCTACCGTAATAGATGAATAGACAGGAAAAATTATTTGCCAATTGTATTTTGTGATAGTGCCGTCTGGATCATAAGATTCGGTACCGGTTAACGGAATAATAACTGGATTAGTGCTACAGTTTGATAAATCATAAGGGATATTTTGATCAAGGCCAGCATTTGCGATAGGAGGAACACCTGGCGCCTCATTTACTTGAACTGCAATAGTGTCTCTATCTACAAGTCCAGTAGCATCTGTAACCCTAAGCTCAAATTGGTGTAGTCCCGCAGTTAATTTAGTTACATCTGTTGTAGCGTTTGCTGGCGAAGTATAAGAGGGGTTGCCTGTGCCTTTTATTCTTGTCCATAAATAATCGCTAATGTCATTGTCAGGATCTGAAGAAGCACTACCATCTAGCGTAACGGTATTGTTAGGTAGTTGGATACTTTTATCAGTTCCTGCTTCTGCAACAGGAGGCCTAGCTATTTTTGTTTTATCTACATAAACAGTGAGGGTGTCTTTAGCGGTTAGCTTAAAATTATTGGTAACTGTTAATTCAAAAACATAAGTGCCTTCTGTTAATTTTTTAATCCATGTTGTTTTTGATGTAGCAGCTGTTGTGATACTATTTGCAGGGCCACTTAATTTTGTCCAAGTAAACGTGGTGATGCTTCCATTGTGATCATAAGATTCGCTGCCGTCTAAATATGCTGAGTCTTGAGGTAAAACAATGGATTGGTCTTTACCTGCAACTGCAACAGGGGCGGTTTTTGGGGTGCCACCATCTTCGTAAGACAAGTCTTTGGCGCAGCTATTTACAATTAGCCAGCAAATGCATACCCAAACATAAAATATAGAAGCTGGCTTCTTCATTGATTTAAAGGTAATAAAATCCTCAGATTATATTAAATTGCCTCAAATACTAGCTATGCGTACACTTTTATGTATCCTAATGACTGTTTGCTCCTACACATTGTATGCGCAACAAACAAGTACTACATCAAATACGGGTAAATATGTTTTGGTAATTCATGGAGGTGCTGGTACACTTAATAAAAGCCAGTTTACGCCTGCACTTGAAGCAAAATACAAAAGCGGACTAGATAGTGCTCTGCTAGTGGGTAATTCAATTTTAGAAAAAGGAGGAACCGCATTAGACGCCGTTGAAGCCACTGTTAAAGTGTTAGAAAACAATCCGCTTTTTAATGCAGCCAAAGGTGCCGTGTTTACTAACGAAGGTGTCAATGAATTAGACGCTGCTATTATGGATGGAAAAACATTAGCAGCAGGTTCTATTGCTGGGGTAAGAACCATCAAAAATCCAATTACGGCTGCAAGGGCTGTAATGGAAAAATCGGAACATGTTTTATTAAGTGGAAGGGGAGCAGAAGCATTTGCTGCCGCACAAGGAATTGAAATGGTAGACCCTTCATATTTTTATACACCAGAGAGATGGAAAGGCTTGCAGCGTGCAAAACAAAGAGACTCAATCGATCAATTAAAAAAAGTAGGGCAAATAGCTTACGCTGCTGAGCTTGACGCAGAGCGCCGTAAAGATAAATATGGAACTGTTGGCGCGGTTGCATTAGATATCCATGGTAATTTAGCTGCTGCAACAAGCACCGGTGGTATGACCAATAAAAAGTGGGGTAGAATTGGTGATGCGCCAATCATTGGAAGCGGAACGTATGCAAACAACAACACCGTGGCTATTAGTTGCACAGGTTGGGGTGAATATTTTTTACGACTTGTGATGGCAAAAAGTATTAGTGACCGAATGGAATATGGTGGGCAAAGTTTAGCATTAGCTTCTGAAACCCTTGTTATGAAAGAGCTTCCTGCGCTAGGTGGTGATGGTGGGCTTATTGCCGTAGATAAAAATGGAAACATTGCTCTTCCGTTTTGTACAGAAGGTATGTATAGAGGATTTATTAAAAAAGAAAAGCAGGGTGCTGCAGTTGTAAAAGATATTTTAATTTTCAAATGATTTTTCCAGTAAAAGTTCCGTACACGGTTGGACCAGATATTGTAAAATATGAAGGGCCGGCATTTAATGTGCATCCGGATCCTGAATATCTATCAGAAAAAAAGAAAGAGCTTGAAGTAAATGAGCAACAAATTTGCGGAAGTATTAGTGACAATTATTTACATCACTTAAATGCTTTTTGCGGATTTGATTTGAATCTATCGTTACCAAAAATTTGCATTAGATTAGAAGAGGATGTAGCCATTTTAAATGATGGTTATTTACAATCTATTGGATTTTGTTTTCCAAGTGGCTTTTATCCGACACAAAAATTAGGGCTTTCCTTTTTTGACTTGCACCTACCGGTAGGTGATGGTGAAACATTACGAAGGTCTAGTGAAAAAGTGTCTGCTCTTATTTCAAAAAAAGATGCCATGTTTAGAAGGTATGTTTGGACATTAACATCTTTACCTTCTTTAAGTCAATTGCCAAGCTATTCTAGACCGGTCCCACAATCAATTAACGATCTTTATTTTAGAACCGAAACCCAAACAACCTTAGGGGTTGATGGACAAATTTGTTTGTTTTTTGTAAAAGTTGATATGCATCCTTTGCAGCAGGTATGGGATGATGCGGTAAAGCGTCAAATGATTGTGGAGAGTATTAATTCAATGTCTGATGCGGTGCTGACGTATAAAAATTTGAATCTAATTAAAGAAATTATAAATAAATAACGGCAGAAAGGGTCAGAAAACAAAAAAGCCCCTAACTCATTGAAAGTTAAGGGCTTTTGCGGACCGGACGGTGAGTTCTCATTTAACTCAAACTCCTCTCAAACCACCTAAATCATCAGATATAAAGGAGTTATAATTATACTTTTCTTGCTATATACACTCCATATAGGGTTAAATAGGGGGTAGTAGCTACAGATTCTGCTACAAGTTTTATGGGGGGGAGTAATTATTCTATGGTATAAGTCATATATTCAACCAACTTACTTTGTATAACATCCTATATTCTTATAGTATAAATTAATAAAAAATTATACAATGAAATATTTCATCCTTTTCCCATTTCTTTTTAAAATAGTATAAAATGGGAAATAATATAATTTTTTTCAATTATTTATATGCAATTATACTTGCACTTTCAATCATTGCTATTATTGATGTAGTTGTTAAATTTAAGAGACCAATTAGATTAAAATTGCTATTACTGGCAATATTAATTAACATAGGAATAATTAGTTTTGGTCAATTATATATTTATTACAATGGGTATAACAGGCTTTTAGCTGAGTTTCCAGTCACTCTATTAGCTATTTCTGGAATTAACTTCTTTTATCAACTTTATAGGAATAAATTAAGTTCATATGTTATTGCGTGTTGTATACTCTTACTTTTTTTTACAATAGCTATTCCCGTCTACTTTAATTTTAAATATGGGTTAGACTTGTTAAATGAAAACTTTTATATTAATCCGGTCACATTAAAATTAGTTATTACAATACGCGTTCTAGTTATTATATTTTTTTTAATTGTAGTAATGATTTTATTATATAAAATTATCATTGAGTATAAATCTGATAACATTTACTATGCATCACTTAGAAACTGGTGTATAGTCATAATTTTTTCTTTATTGATAACTATTTTTCTTAATATACTATTTTATATTTTTCCAAATTTATCAGATATTAAATTAGTGTCTATAATTTTTTTATGTTTGTTTCAGACGATCGCTATTATTTATAGGCCAAGATTTTTAAATAATATGCCAAATGAAATCTCATCATATAAACTATTTAATAGTAATAAAGTATTAAATAATATATCTTTTGATCAGTTCACTTTCTCATTTTTTACCCAAACATTTTTCTTAAAGGAAAAGGCTTCTATACGAGAGTTGGCAGTATCTTTAAATGTTACACAAGAGGAATTGCAAGACTTTGTAAAGGTTAAATACAATCTGAGCTTTATTGACATGATAAATAAGCACAGAATTCTATACTTTATTGAATTAATTAATTTACCAGAGAATAAAGATTTTACATTAGAGTCGCTTTCAGAAAAATCTGGGTTTAGTTCTAGGCAAAATATGCATAAATCCTTCAAAAAATATCATGGCGGAAATCCTTCCGACCTGATAAATACCGTGTATTTGTAATAATAGCTTTTCCCTGTGTATTTTGTAATCATCTGAAAATCAGATGACTAACTAATAATGTCATTAACACTCGAATAGTGTCTGCTAAAATTTGGATTATCTATTTTATGAACTGATATTACTGACTCAGATCATAAACTTAAGTAGATTGAAGACCTGTATATTAAGATTATATTATATACTATTAATTCTTAATGTATTAATAATTAATGTGGCGCATAGTCAATCAATTACCCCTTATGCTATGAACAATGGTGGGGGTTATTCCAGTTCTATGGAATGGAGCATCGGTGAATCTCTTTCCATTGCTAATTTTATTGCATCAGGTTATTCCTTAAATACAGGGGTATTGCAACCCATGACAAGTATTGTAACAGCCATTAATGAATATGGCCCAGCAGTATTTGGTACTCAAATTACTATTGGCCCCAATCCTACTTTTAATTTACTACATTTTAAAGCAAGATTTAATCAATCGGGTAGTTTATCACTGCAACTAATAGATGCCAAGTCGTCTATTATGTTTAGACAAGATTTGGGTACAATATTGAACAGTTATGATAAGGACATATTAATGGAAAATTATCCATCAGGTATATTTTATATGAAAGTATATTTTAAGCCAAGTACAGGTAGCGCTAAAACAGGCATCTACAAAATCATCAAACTATAATTTATGGCAACAAATAATATCAATATCATCAAGCGTTCGCTATTTTTTATACTGCTATCAATCATCATAGTCAATGCCCAAGCACAAATTGGATTAAATTTTCAGGGGGTAGCCAGAACAAATAATAATGTGATACTATCATCACAGGCCATCACTATTAAATTAAGTATCCTACAAGGAAGTGCAACAGGTACATTAGAATATACTGAAACTAAAAGAGTCATCACAAACGCACAGGGTTTATTTACTGCAGTAATAGGAGATACAGGAGCAATTAGTACAATAGGAAACTTCACCACCATTAATTGGAAACTATCTCCCAAGTTTTTGAAAATTGAAATGGACGCAGCAGCGGGAAATAATTTTATTATAATGGGAACAACCCAGTTCCAGTATGTGGCGTATGCGCAGTTTGCTAAAAGTGTGGATGCTGAAAATTTAGTAGGCGTTGTGCCTGTCGCTCGGGGGGGCACGGGTGCAACTAACCTATCTACATTTAAATCATCATTAGCTATTGATAAATTAAATAATACAGCAGATGCGGATAAACCAATTAGTGCAACAGTACAAGCTGCACTTGATTTAAAATCAAGTTTAATAGATACGAGTAAATACACAAAACAAACTTATACGGATTCAGCACTTCTGACTAAGTTAAAGATATCAGATACAGCTGCCATGTTAAGTAGTCGAATAGCAAGGGATACACTAAATTTATCAAACAGAATAAATTTAAAAGCAAACACAACAGACGTTGCTAGTGG
>CAMCDT010000035.1:0-8740 GCA_945873615.1 Sediminibacterium ginsengisoli
AGCTTCTAGTTTGGCACCTAGTTCGGTAAAATTTAGTTGGGCTTTAGAAACCTGAAAGAATAGCATGAAAGCTATGATATAGCTGACTTTCATGCAGGTTGGAACTGTTTTTACAGACATAATTTCCGGTTTTGTACGGTAACAAACAAATAAAAGGGTTTAGTATCGTTTTTGCACACAAATTATGCATTCAAAACAATATAACTATGAATTTAGCAAATTATACCATTAAAGCACAGCAAACGATTGCTGCAGCCCAACAGCTTGCTTTTAACAATAACAATCCTTCTATCGAAACAGAGCATTTGCTACAAGCAATTTTGGAAGATAAGGATAGTACGGTTTCGTTTTTGTTAAAAAAGAACAACGTCAATGCTGCGTTTGTTGCTGCAAAAATTACAGATGCGATGGCTAAACTTCCAAAAGTGCAAGGCGCAGAGCCTGGTGCGCAAATTGGAAGAGAGCTTAATACGGCGCTATTAAAAGCAAATAGCATGCTCGCCACATTTGAAGACGAATTTATTAGTCCAGAGCATTTGCTTTTAGGATTACTACATGTAAATGATAGCACGGCAAAAACTTTAAAGGATGCAGGCCTCACCGAAAAAGGTTTGGTGGCAGCTATTAAAGAGCTTCGTAAAGGCGAAAAAATCAGTTCGCAAACACAAGACACACAGTTTAATGTGCTTAAAAAATATGCGCGCAACTTAAATGAAGCGGCGCGTCAGGGAAAGCTCGATCCGGTAATTGGTAGAGATGAAGAAATCAGAAGAACACTTCATATTTTATCTAGAAGAAGTAAAAATAATCCGCTTTTGGTGGGTGAGCCTGGTGTTGGTAAAACAGCCATCGCAGAAGGCCTTGCTATGCGTATTGTAAATGGTGATGTGCCAGAAAATTTAAAGTCTAAAATCATTTATACACTTGATATGGGGCTTTTAATTGCTGGCGCTAAATACAAAGGTGAGTTTGAAGAAAGATTAAAAGGTGTTGTCAAAGAAGTTGCGGAAAGTGATGGAGAAATAATTTTATTTATTGATGAAATCCATACCCTAGTTGGTGCTGGTGGTGGCGATGGTGCTATGGACGCTGCAAATATTTTAAAGCCAGCACTTGCAAGAGGTGAGCTTAGAGCCATTGGTGCCACTACATTAAGTGAGTATCAAAAGTATTTCGAAAAAGATAAGGCGCTAGAGCGTAGGTTTCAAAAAGTGATGATTGAAGAGCCTAGTGTAGAAGATGCGATTTCAATTTTGCGTGGATTAAAAGACCGCTACGAAACGCACCACCATGTGCGCATCAAAGATGAAGCCATTATTGCCGCAGTAGAGCTTTCTAACAGGTACGTAACAGACCGTTTTTTACCAGACAAAGCCATCGATTTAATTGACGAGAGCGCTGCTAAATTAAGGTTAGAAATGAATTCGATGCCTGAAGAACTAGATACACTCGAGCGTCAGATTAGGCAATTAGAAATTGAGCGTGAAGCGATCAAAAGAGAAAACGATGTAGAAAAATTAAAGGAACTCAATATTGAAATTGGAAATTTATCGGTAGAGCGCGATACCTTAAAAGCAAAATGGCAGGAAGAAAAAGAAGTTGTTGAAAAAATTCAGCAATCAAAAACCTCTATCGATGCATATAAGTTTGAAGCCGAACAAGCAGAGCGTAATGGTGATTATGGTAAGGTAGCTGAAATCAGGTATGGTAAAATAAAAGACCAGGAAGCCCTCATCGAAACTTTAAATACGCAACTGGGCAACATTAGTGAAAACGGCAGTAGGCTAATGAAAGAAGAAGTGGATGCTGATGATATTGCGCAAAGTGTAGCTAAAGCAACGGGTATACCGGTAAGTAAAATGCTGCAATCGGATCGTGAAAAATTATTACACTTAGAAGATGAATTGCACCAGCGCGTAGTGGGTCAAGAAGAGGCCATCGCCGCTGTTTCGGATGCTATTAGAAGAAGTAGGGCAGGACTTCAAGACCCTAAAAAACCAATAGGCTCGTTTATATTTTTAGGCACAACAGGTGTGGGTAAAACGGAGCTTGCAAAAGCACTTGCCGATTATTTATTTGATGACGAGCAACTCATGACCCGTATAGACATGAGTGAATATCAAGAAAAACATTCGGTATCGCGCCTTGTAGGAGCGCCTCCGGGCTATGTGGGTTATGATGAGGGTGGTCAATTGACAGAAGCGGTTCGTCGTAAACCATACAGCGTAGTGCTACTAGATGAAATTGAAAAAGCGCACCCAGACGTTTGGAATATACTACTCCAAGTATTGGATGATGGTCATTTAACGGACAATAAGGGACGCAAAGTGAATTTTAAAAACACCATTATTATTATGACTAGTAATATTGGTAGCCATCTCATTCAGGACGCTTTTGAAAAAGTTGCCGAAAAAAATATCGAAGCCGTTACGGATAAAGCAAAAACGGATGTGATGGAGCTTTTAAGACAAACCATCAGACCCGAATTTTTAAACCGTGTAGATGAAATTATTATGTTTAGTCCGCTCTTAAAAAAGCAGATATTAGGCATTGTAAAAATTCAATTACAAGGGCTACAAAAAATGGTAGCGCTTTCTGGCATTACGCTTCAGTATTCTGATTATTTATTGGAGTTTTTAGCAGAGCAAGGTTTTGATCCTCAAATGGGGGCAAGACCTTTAAAAAGGCTTATTCAAAAACTCATAGTAAATGCACTTAGCAAAAAGATACTTGCTGGTGAAGTAGATAAAACAAAGCCGGTACTTGTTGACGTATTTGATGGAGTGGTGGTGTTTTCAAATTAAGTTTCAATTTGATAGTACCAAGGAAAAAGCTTTTTTTTGTAAGGTACAACACATATGCCCTATGATTCCAAACCGCAAAGCAGCCATCGGATTTATATTTATTACACTATTAATTGATGTAACTGGGCTTGGTTTAATTATTCCTGTTGTTCCAAAGCTAATTGAAGATTTGTTGCACACAACCAACATTAGCAAAGTGGCTTTGTTTGGTGGATTACTTACATTCTCCTATGCTATCATGCAATTTTTATTTGCACCGGTACTTGGAAATTTAAGTGACAAATACGGAAGGCGCCCTGTGTTGTTATTTTCATTGCTCGGGTTTGGTCTCGATTATTTACTGCTAGCTTTTGCGCCAAGTATTGGATGGCTTTTTGTTGGACGAATTATTGCGGGTATTACAGGTGCAAGTATGACAACGGCATCTGCTTATATCGCTGATATTAGCACGCCTGAAACACGCGCACAAAATTTTGGCATGATTGGTGCTGCTTTTGGACTTGGATTTATTGTAGGGCCAATGATAGGTGGCCTACTTGGTGAGATGGGGCCGCGTATTCCATTTTTAGTAGCAGCAGGTCTTGCGCTTTTAAATGCAGCCTATGGTTATTTTGTTTTACCAGAATCATTAGATGCTTCTAATAGAAGAGCTTTTGATTGGAAGCGTGCAAACCCTATAAGTTCATTAAAAAATTTGTCTAGATTTCCGGCAGTTGCAGGTCTTATCGTTTCCTTCTTTTTAATTTATGTTGCTTCGCATGCAGTTCAAAGTAATTGGAGTTATTTTAATATTGAAAAATTCAAGTGGACTCCAAAAATGATTGGTATATCGCTGGCTGTTGTTGGCGTATTGGTTAGTTTGGTTCAGGGGGTACTTGTTAGGTTTGTGAATCCTAAAATTGGAAATGAAAGAAGTGTATATGTAGGGTTAGGATTATATACCATTGGACTAATTTTATTTGGTATGGCATCGCAAAGTTGGATGATGTTTGCTTTTTTAATTCCTTACTGTTTAGGCGGTATTTCTGGACCGGGCTTACAAGCCATTATTTCAGGAAGTGTTCCAGCCAACGAACAAGGTGAATTACAAGGGTCATTAACCAGTATTATAAGTATTACTTCTATTGTTGGTCCACTCGTTATGTCAAATTTATTTGCCTTCTTTACAGGTCCAATTGCCCCATTTTATTTCCCAGGTGCGCCATTTATGCTTGCAGCGCTATTAATGTTGTTAAGTTGCTTTTTTGCCTATAAAGCCTTGAGGACTAAGTAATATTTCGTTTTTTGCGCTTTAATTCACTTGTGAATAGACAATTTAACTTTTCAAATGACAAGTATTAATTGGAAGGGGGGCTATTTATGCGTACTTTTGCACTTTAATTACAATTTACAAATTTACAAATGGACACACAAATTCAAGGAACTGTAAAGTTCTTCAACGAGGAAAAAGGTTTTGGATTCATCAAGCATGACAATTCAAGCAAAGAAACTTTCGTACATGCTAACGGCTTGATTGACCAAATCGAGGCGAATGACAAGGTTATTTTTGACGTGCAAGAAGGCCGTAAAGGTCCTAACGCAGTTAACGTTAAACGTTTAAGTTAATTACTAAAACAAGCTTAACCAATTATAGGCCATTTCGCTAACCGCGAAATGGCCTTTTTCTTTGCCCTAGCTTAACTATATTTGTAGTCTCTAAAAAGTGCATATGTCAACGATACTTCAACAGTTACAAGAAACTAAAGCCTATATACAATCGAAGGTAAAAGAGAATGCTGCCATTGGTATTATTTTAGGTAGTGGACTCGGAAATCTAGCTTCAGAAATTGTTACTGAATTTGAAATTCCATACGAAGAAATTCCGCATTTTCCAGTTAGTACTGTCGAAGGTCATAAAGGCCGATTAATTTTTGGCACACTAGAGGGTGTAAAAGTTTGGGTAATGTCCGGCCGTTTTCATTTTTATGAAGGCTATACACCGCAGCAGGTTTCGTATCCAGTAAGAGTGATGCGCGCACTAGGTGTCGAAACATTACTACTATCTAATGCAGCAGGTGGGGTTAACAGTAATTTTAAAGTGGGTGATTTAATGATCATCAATGATCATATTAGTCTCTTTACCATCAATCCACTACTTGGTAAAAATGAAGAGGCTTTAGGTACTCGTTTTCCTGATATGAGCGAACCTTATGCTAAATCATTAATTGCAAAAGCTAAAAATATTGCAGCTGACAATAATATTAAAGTGCATGAAGGTGTTTATTTAGGTGTAACAGGTCCTACATTTGAAACCAGGGCCGAGTACAAATTAATTCTTGCGGTAGGTGGGGATGCTGTTGGTATGAGTACCGTTCAGGAAACCATAGTGGCGGTGCATGGTGGCATGAAAGTATTTGCAATTAGCGTGATTACCGATTTAGGGATTCGTGAAGAAGATAATGTCATTACACACCAAGAAGTATTGGAGGCAGCAACAGCTGCTGAGCCAAAACTTACTTTATTATTTAAAGAATTAGTTAAGCAATTATAATGCTCTTCAAGCGCTATTGTTTATTTTTTGTAAGCTACTGTCTGGTGCAGTTGGTTGCAGCCCAATCTGATGATAGGCCGCAAATAAGAGGTGGCAGGCCTGGAGCAAGTGCTGTTACTTACGACCGTCAGGGTAGGCCCATAAAAAATAGCGCCGGCAAAAACGACTCTTTACAAACCCGCAATAGTTTAGCCGATTCAATCACCATTTTTTATAAGCATTTTGATTCTACCAAGTTAAGAACGCTCGATAGTTCTATCAATGATTTTAGTAGATATTTTCCGCTCCCATATTCGGTACGCTCTTTGGGTAATTTAGGGACAGCAACGCAATCTTTACTTTTTATTCCTTACATGAAAGCTGGATTTAATGCTGGCTTTCATGGTTATGATAGTTATAATTATTCATTAGAGAATACCAAGTTTTACGAAACCACCAGACCATTTACAGAACTAGCTTTTATTTTGGGCGCTAAGGCCGAACAAGTAGTCGATTTCCTACACACTCAAAATAAAAAAGACAATTTTAATTTTTCGTTGCAATACCGCTTTAGTAATTCGCCGGGTGCGGTAAAAAATCAGAATGCCAATGTAAACAACTTAAGGTTTACTAGTCATTTCAAATCTAACAACCGCAAATACGAACTCTTTTTTGTTTTCTTATCCAATAAAAATGCATCTTCTGAAAACGGGGGTTTGCAAAGCCCGGGTATGCTCGATAGCTTATCGCTTAATGATCCTTATGAATTAGAAACAAGGCTAGGTAGGTCTTCGGCGGCGTCGCGAAATCCGTTTAACACCAATGTATCAACTGGAAATATTTATACCAGTTCTCAATTTGTGATTAGGCAACAATATGATTTGGGAAAAAAAGACTCTAGCGTTGTGGATTCTGTTACCTACCGTATTTTTTATCCAAGGTTAAGGCTTCAACATACATTATCTGTGGCGTCCAATGCATATCAGTTTTTAGATACCTACGTAGATTCTAGTAAGTACCGTTTGTATTTTAATAAGCCACTTGCGTCGTCTAAGTCTATCAACTTTAAAGATAGCTGGCAGGACATCACCAATGAATTTAGTATTCTTACATTCCCGGATAAAAACAACCAAAGTCAATATTTAAAAACGGGTATTGCGTATCAGGCGCTGAAAGGAATTTTTGACACTATTGGAACAGCTTCTTTGTACAATATTTATGCAGTAGGGGCCTATAAGAATAGGTCTAAAAATAAAGTCTGGGATATTGATGCGCACGCTAATTTGTATTTAAATGGACACAATGCGGGTGATTATGATGCGGCGGTTTATTTGCAGCGTTATTTAGGTGCCAAAGCTGGTTATTTAACGCTCGGGTTCAATAATGTAAACCGTTCCCCTGCATTTTTGTTGGATCCTGCTAGTAGTTTTAAAATCAATGCCAGTAACAATTTTAGCAAAGAAAATAGTGTTCAGTTAATGGCAAAATATGAAAAGCCTAACATGAATTTTTCATTTTCAGCAAACTATTATGGCATAAGTAACTACATGTATTTTGATGGATTCTTTTCCGCAAAACAATCCTCAGGCTTGTTTAATTTACTGCAATTGTCGCTTCAAAAAAAGTGGCATTTAAAAAGTCATTGGAACTGGTACACCGAAATGCATGTGCAACAAAAAGTAGGAACGGGTCCTGTTAATGTACCTAGTTTTTACACTAGAAATAGACTTGCATTTGAAGGCAACTTTTTTACCAACCTAGACGTTTCTGCAGGTTTAGAACTGCAGTATTTTACTGCTTACAACGCTGATGGGTATTCGCCATTTTTAGGGGCTTATTTTTACCAGAACAGCCAGCAGCTTTCAAATAGGCCTGATATTCATGCTTATTTTCATTTCAGAATCAAGCGTTTAAAAGGATTTATAAGGTTCGAAAACCTAAATAGCCTTAATACGGCCAACGGATTTTCATTTAGCAAGCCTAATTTTATGACGGCTTTATACCCCAATACCACGCTTTGGACCCGTATTGGAATCTGGTGGAACTTTATTAATTAAACTGTTGTAGCTTTGTATTCATGAAGCGCCTCTTAACCCTATTTATTGCACTTATTTACCTAGTCATGTCTACTGGGTTTGTAATGAATAGCCATTACTGCATGGGCAAGCTTAGTTCTATTGAGCTAGGTCGTTCGGTGGTAAAAAAATGCATTTGTGGCATGCGCATTGACAGCACTAAAAAAAATAAGTGCTGCCATTCTAAAATAGATGTTGTTAAACTATTAGACTCACATAAGTCAACAACCTCTACCATTGTATTTACAAATTTTATTGAAGCGGTTATACCACAGTTTTATGTAGAGCCTGAATTATTTACAAATGCATACACGGCAAATCAATACCTAAAAAAGTTGCCGCCCAATCTAAACAAGCAAGATACGTTTAAGCGTATTGGCGTGTTTTTGATTTAGGCCTTCCTGTCCTTTTATTTACTTTTTTTTTCTTTATGGGCATGTTACGTACATGGCTCAACTTATTTATTATTTTAAAAATTAATTGTATGAAAATCAAATTCATTATCGCGTCTATCTTGTCTATTGTTTTAACTACAACTGTAGTGAGTGCTCAAACTAAATCTGCTCCAAAAACTGAAACTGTTAAAATCTGGGGTAATTGTGGTATGTGTAAAACAACCATCGAAAAAGCTGCTAAAGATGCAGGCGCTACAACGGCTGTTTGGAATAAGACAACAAAAATGCTTAAAATTACCTATTTAGAATCAGCAACTAGCAATGCAAAAATTCAAGAAAAAATTGCTAGCGTTGGTTATGATACCAAAGATTTAACGGCGCCGGATGCAGTATACAACGAGCTTCCGGAGTGTTGCCAATATGAGCGTAAAGCAGCCAAAAAAAATTAATCATTCATCAACTATAAAGTATGAAAAAAGTATTTTTATTAATCACTTGTATTTGGGCTATTGGTGCCAGTGCTCAAGTGCAAAAAGTAAATTTGCAAGCTAGTGGCTTAACATGTGCCATGTGCTCTAAAGCGATATACAAAGCGGTTTCGGCTATTTCGTTTGTAGATACGGTGCTTGTAAATATTGAAGCATCTACCTACGATATTCGGTTTAATAAAGATGCAACACCGCAGTTTGATCAAATTGCAAAGGCTGTTGTTGATGCCGGATTTTCGGTGGCAAATTTAACTGTAGTTGCTAATTTTAATAAACAAAGTGTAGATAAAAACGGATTATTAACGCTCGATGGTATTCAGTATAAAATTATGGGAACGTCACCTGCTACTTTGCAAGGAAATAAAAAATTACAATTGATAGGTAAGCAGTATATGCTCCCCAAAGATTTTAAAAAAATACCACCAGGTTCAAATTCAGAGATGTCTGCTAAAACATATTTAGTGGCCCT
>CAMCDT010000036.1:0-8141 GCA_945873615.1 Sediminibacterium ginsengisoli
GTACTTGGTAAAGGAACGTATGCAAGTGGTGTGAGCAGTATTGCAAATATTGACTGGGCAAACGGACCTTTCTTTTTAAACCTTAAAATAGCGGTAGAGCCAACAGTACCTACTGCAAGTTGGAACGTTAACAACGAATACGTAGACCTAGGTACTTCACAGTTTTGGAGTGTACCGTATGCGCTTTATGCAGGTAATGTAAAAGGTGCTGATGGTAAGTTAAACACATCAGATACTGCTGCTATGCTTAAGCCATATTTTACGTCAATTAACTTAAAAGCAAATATCGAATCGCCAACCTTTACAGGAACGGTATCAGGTATCACCAAAGCCATGGTAGGCCTTGGTAACGTAGACAACACAGCTGACATCAATAAACCAGTATCAACAGCAACACAAGCTGCGCTTGATTTAAAAGCAAACGCAACAGATGTTACTACTGCACTTGCACTAAAAGCAAACGCAACAGATGTTACTACTGCACTTGCACTAAAAGCAGACGCAGCTGATGTTACTACTGCACTTGCATTAAAAGCAAATGCTACTGATGTAAATACTGCGCTTGCACTAAAAGCAAACGCTGCTGATGTTACTACTGCACTTGATTTAAAAGTTGATAAAGTAACAGGCAAAGCGTTGTCGACTAATGATTATACGACTGCAGAAAAAACAAAACTCGCTGCCATTACTGGAACAAACACTGGTGATCAGGATTTATCTGCACTGGCAATAGCTGCAGATGTAAGTAGCGCACTTGCACTAAAAGTAGATAAAGTAACAGGTAAAGCATTGTCAACAAATGATTACACCACTGCAGAAAAAACAAAGCTTGCAGCTATTACAGGAACAAATACAGGTGATCAAATAAATATAACTGGTAATGCAGCAACTGCAACAAAATTAGCAACACCAAGAAACATCAATGGAATAGCTTTTGATGGCAGTGAAAATATAACTATTGCAGCAGCAGCGTCAACCTTGTCAGGAATTGTACAAGTTGTAAATGGAGGAACTGGTTCAAGTACGAAAAATTTTGTTGATTTGAATTCTGAGCAAACCATTGCTGGGGTAAAAACATTTAATAAGGATATAGTTGTCAATAGTGTTATGATTGGTAAAGGTGGAAATACACAGGCAGATAATATAGCGATAGGTAATGGAGCTAGATCAGGTAATATAAATACGGGAGGTAATGCAAATATTGCAATTGGTTCTGATGCCCAAAAAAATAATACAGGATTTTATAACGTTTCACTTGGTAATGCCAATCTAGTAAATGGTTCTGGCGATGAAAATACGGCGCTTGGATATACAGTCATGGCTAATAATACATCGGGTATGAGAAATACCGGTGTTGGTCTTTTCTCATTCTATCAAAATACTACAGGTAATTATAATACAGCAATTGGTCATGGTTCATTAGGGCTTAACACAACTGGTTCCTATAATACGGCTTTGGGTACAAGCGCGGACGTAGCAACAAATAATTTAACCAATGCAACAGCTATTGGGTATGGAGCATCTGTAAATGCAAGCAATAGTATACAATTAGGAAATACATCTGTAAGTAATGTCAAAACAAGTGGAACAATTACAGCTGGGGTTGTTACATATCCTAATACACATGGTACTAATGGTCAAGTATTAAGTAGCACTGGTAACGGAACACTTTCCTGGATAACGCCAAGCGCAACAGCCACTTCCTATAGTGGTGTATTGCCTATTGAAAATGGTGGAACCAGTCAAACTACATTACCTGGTATAAAATCAATGTTGGGATTGTTAAGTAATAATGTTGCCATTGGTAATGAAGCCGGAACTCCAAATCAAGGGGTTAATTCAAATACTATTGCAATCGGTGGTGGAGCAGGAAGAGGAAATCAAGGTCAAAGTTCAGTTGCAATTGGATATGTTTCAGGAGATCAAAATCAAGGAGCGAATAGTATTTCTATTGGAGGAAATGCAGCTCAATCTGGTCAGGGTACGCAAGCTGTTGCTATTGGTTTTGCAGCAGGACAAAATGGTCAAGGCGCTAATGCAGTTGCCATTGGTACTTTTGCGGGTCAATCAAATCAAGCAGCAAATAGTATTGCAATCAATGCAACAGGAACTAATACGCCATTGAATCCAGCTAATGCTGGCTTTTATGTGGATCCAATTCGTTCTGCAACTGCAACCACAGGTTTGTTATTTTATAACCCAACGAGTAAGGAAATAACTACTGCAACTGGTAATGGTAGCTTTGTTGATTTGACAACAAATCAAACAATTGCAGGAATAAAAACTTTTAGTAGTGATATAGCTGTTAATGGATTAAAAATTGGTCGTGGTAATGGAAATAATGATGAGAGTGTTGCAATTGGTCAAGGAGCGATGGGGGCGTCAAATATAAATGGTAAAAGAAATACAGCTGTTGGCGCTGGTGCAATGCGAAGTTATAATGGCACTTCATGGGACAATAATACCAGTATAGGATTTTGGAATATGCCTAGTTTAACCACAGGAGGAGGAAACACTTCAGTGGGAGCGGAGACTATGTTGTATTTGTTAACTGGGAGTCAGAATACTTCTATTGGGAATCAGTCTTTAATTAATGTTTTAGGAAATGATAACGTAGGTGTAGGTAAGCTAGCTGGTCAAACAATTACAACAGGTAGTCAAAATACTATAATAGGTACAGACGCTGACGTGTCTACAAATGATTTTTCTAATGCAACAGCTATTGGTTATGGAGCAAGTGTTACTGCTAGTAATACAGTACAATTAGGGAATACTTCTGTGAGTAACGTAAAAACAAGTGGAACAATAACCGCAGGTAGTGTTACTTATCCAAATACCCATGGTACAAGTGGCCAAGTATTGACTACCTCAGGTAATGGAACTTTAACTTGGGCATCAACTGGTGTTAAAAATACTTATTACGGAATTTACAATGCGTTAAATGCTTCAAATTCTGGTGGTGTTTTTTATACAGAGCATGGCGGACATCCCTTTTTTCCAGAAAATTTGCCAGATGGGTTTAAATGTACAGTAATCATGTATTCGAATCACCCTTGGACTTCAAATACGCTCTCAACTGCCAAGTTTTTTTCAAAAATACGTGGCTGGGATAGTGGAAATGGGGGTAGAGGAACGTTCTCTATGTCTTCAGGAGGGGTTGTGGAAATAAGCGTTGTAACAATAAATAATCAGAAATGTTATTTCGTATCTGGTGATATTACAGCCACAAATTAGCAAATTGAAATATAGATAGTTTCATATTCATTCTAAGTCTTTTTAACTACAATCTGTTTTTCTTAGACTTTTATTTCATATTTACTTGTGCAATTACCAATATTAGCCTACCTTTGCCCTCCAAACATCGCGAGGTAGAGCAGCGGTAGCTCGTCGGGCTCATAACCCGAAGGTCGGAGGTTCGATCCCTTCCCTCGCAACAAAAAAGACCTCAAATCGGGGTCTTTTTCTTTTTGTAGCTACCTTTAAGGTGGCTTTAATCAAGTAAAACCAACCATGAAAGCTGGATTTGTAAATATTTTTGGAAGACCCAATGCTGGCAAGAGTACCTTGCTAAACGCCCTTATTGGCGAAAAAATGGCTATTGTGTCTCCTAAAGTACAAACCACCAGGCATCGTATCAAGGCGTTTTTAAACAATCCCGGCGAGTATCAGATCATATTTTCGGATACGCCAGGTATTATTGACCCAAGGTATAAACTGCATGAGCGCATGATGCACGCGGTTAAAACGGCCCTCGAAGATGCCGATGTAGCCCTGCTCATTGTTGATGCAAACGATAATTTTGAAGAAACCAGCGCCATTTTTGAGGCTTTAAGGCTTAAAGTGCCAGCAATTGTTGTTCTAAATAAGATTGATGCAGCTGCCAATGGTAAAATTGCAGAGGCTACTGAGTTTTTTGCAGCCAAGAGCTATTGCAAAAAGATGGTGAAGATATCGGCTCTTCAAAAAGTGCATTTGCAAAAGCTATTAGCTGAAGTGCTGACATTTTTGCCAGATGGCATGCCTTTTTACAGTGAGGATGATTTGAGTGATATGCCTACTAGGTTTTTTGTGGCCGAGTTGATTAGGGAAAAGATCTATCATTTGTTTGGGGATGAGATTCCTTACCATAGCGCTGTTTTGATCAATGAGTTTAAGGAAAAGGAAAATATCATTAAAATTCAGGCTGACATTATCGTGCACCGCGAAACTCAAAAGGCCATTATTATAGGGGAGCGTGGGACTATGATTCGAGAAATTGGGATACAGGCTAGGCAAGATATTGAAGCCTTTGTAGGACAAAAAGTGTTTTTAGAACTCTTTGTAAAAGTGCGTCCTAAGTGGAGAGATAACGACAGTCAATTAAAAGAATATGGGTATCAATAAATTGATTTACAATTAATTAGGTACTATCATTTGAATATTTATTTTAACTATTTTACACATATATTATGAGCTATACAGTCGCAATTGTTGGAAGGCCAAACGTAGGTAAGAGTACGTTTTTTAACCGCCTATTAGAGCAGCGTAAAGCTATTGTTGATGACATTAGTGGTGTTACCAGAGATCGTCAGTACGGGGTAACGGATTGGAATGGTAAAAGTTTTAACCTGGTAGATACGGGTGGGTTTGTGCCAGATTCTTCCGATATGTTTGAAACCGAAATTAGAAAGCAGGTTAGAATTGCTATGGAAGAAGCCAACGCTATCATATTTATGGTGGACGTGGCTACTGGTATTACCGATTTAGATGATGCTATGGCGGATATGTTAAGACGCACCCCAAAGCCGGTGTATGTAGTAGTAAACAAGGTAGATAATGGAACTAGAGAGCTTGAGGCAACCGAATTTTACGGTATGGGTTTTGAGCATAACTTCTTCGTTTCCAGTATCTCAGGTAGTGGTACCGGAGATTTAATGGACGCTATTTGTGCCGAAATTAAACCAGAAGATGCGGAAGCAGAAATTTCAGGTTCTGATATCCCTAAGTTTGCTATTATTGGTCAGCCCAATGTAGGAAAGTCGTCACTCCTTAATGCACTTGTAGGTGAGGAGCGTACTATTGTAAGTGATATTGCTGGAACAACCCGTGATACCATTCACACCCATTACAATCTATTTCAAAAAGAATTTATATTAATTGACACAGCTGGTATTAGAAAGAAGTCTAAAGAAAAGGATGATCTCGAGTTTTATTCCATTATCAGGGCTGTTAAGGCCATGGATGAGGCCGATGTTTGCTTTATTGTGATTGATGCCCATAAGGGTGTTACCGGTCAGGATATAACTATTTTTAGTTTGGCTGCCCGCAAAGGAAAAGGTGTTGTAGTGCTTGTAAATAAGTGGGATCTTGTTGAAAAAGAGACGAATACAGCACGTGACTACGAGAAAAACTTGAAGCAAAAATTAGCGCCATTTACCGATGTGCCTATTTTATTTGTTTCGGCAAAAGAGAAAACTAGGATCTTTAAAGCCATCGAAAGTGGGTTAGAGGTTTTTGAAAGCAAGCGCCGTAGAATTCCAACTTCTCAATTAAATGAAGTGATGTTAAAGGCTGTAGCTGCTTACCATGCTCCGGTAGTTAGAGGGAATACTGTTAAAATTAAATATGTAACACAGTTGCCTACACCGGTGCCTTCCTTTGCCTTTTTTACCAATTACCCGGAAGATATCAAGTCGCCATACCGAAATTACTTAGAAAATCAGCTTCGAAATAGCTTTAATTTTAAAGGTGTGCCTATTCGCATATACTTTAGAAAAAAATAAAATATAGCCCAAAAAATTTGTTAATTTAATTTTGACACCTATCTTTGCGCACAATTATTAACTCAAAAAAACAAATACAATGAAAAAAGTATTCGCAATCCTAGCTGTAGTAGCTTTCGTAGCATGTAACTCAGGTGAAAATCAAGAAGCTGCTGCTGACACAACTGCAACTGTTGACACTGCTGCTGTAGCTGTAGACACAACTGCTGTAGCTGATACAACTGCTGTTGATACAACTGCTGCTGCTCACTAGTCGTATTTGTTATAAAACATATACTTCTTGCAAGAAGGTCCTCACGACAAAGTCGTGAGGATTTTTTTTTGTGCCAGTTTGTACCGGTTTCCTATGATTGTACCAGCTTGGCATCAATATTGTTTAGTTCTATGTGCAATAGATTAGAGATGGGCCTCCGGCCCGTTGTGACAATTTGACCCAGATATCATGATAAAAGAGAACATGTTTTTTAGATCAGAAGAGGATACAGACTTTATGCCCATCATCCCTATGAATGAGCAGGAGTCTGAACAGGATAAAAATATGGTGATACCTTCGGAGCTTGCTATTTTGCCACTGCGCAATACGGTATTGTTTCCGGGTGTGGTATTACCTATTACTGTAGGGAGGGATAAAAGCATTAAGGCGGTCAATGACGCTTATAAAGCTGACAAGCTTATAGGTGTCGTGTCTCAAAAGGATGCCAATATTGAGGAGCCGGTTGCCGCAGATTTATGCAGCGTGGGTACGGTGGCAAAAATTATCAAGCTTATTAAAATGCCAGATGGCGGCACTACCATCATTATTCAGGGTAAGAAAAGATTTGAGCTGGTTTCTATGCTCACCGACGATCCTTATTTTAAGGCGAGCATCAAATTATTTGATGAGGATGCTAGTCCAGAAGGAGATGATTTTGCGGCCATTGTAAGCAGTATTAAAGACCTGGCAACGCAAATTATTCAGCTATCGCCTAATCTTCCAACAGAAGCCGGGATCATTTTAAAGAGCATCGAAAACCCTTCATTTCTGATAAATTTTGTAAGTTCTAACTTAAATAGTGATATTTCTGAAAAACAAAAGTTATTAGAAATCAATGATATAAATACTAGAGCTGAAAGTTTAATTTTAATACTTCAAAAAGAACTTCAGTTTGCGGAACTTAAAAATAAAGTGACCAATAAAACCAGAACCGAGCTGGATAAACAACAACGTGATTACTTTTTACAGCAGCAATTAAAGAGCATCAAAGATGAGCTAGGGGGTGATACCAACGAGCGTGAAATTGCGGATATGAAGAAGAAGGCCGAAGGCAAGAAATGGCCGGAAGCTGCAAAAAATGCATTTGACACGGGTGTTGCCAAACTCGAGCGTATGCATCCAACCACCCCCGATTATTCGGTGGTGTACAATCACCTCGATCTAATGCTTGACCTTCCATGGGACAGTTATACTTCCGATAATTATGACCTAAAAAATGCCAAAAAAGTACTGGATATCGATCATTATGGAATGGCAAAAATTAAGAGTCGTATTCTCGAATACCTAGCTGTTTTAAAGCTAAAAGGCGACATGAAAAGTCCCATTTTATGCTTTTTAGGCCCTCCGGGTATTGGTAAAACCTCACTTGGTAAGTCTATTGCGCATGCCATTGGTCGTAAATATGTGCGTTTAAGCCTGGGCGGTTTACACGACGAAAGTGAAATTAGGGGTCACCGCAAAACTTATATTGGGGCGATGCCAGGCCGTATTCTTCAAAATATTAGAAAATGTAAGTCTTCAAATCCCGTTATGATCCTGGATGAAATAGACAAAATAGGTGCCGACCACCGTGGCGATCCTTCATCGGCGTTACTGGAGGTATTGGATCCGGAGCAAAACAGCAATTTTTACGATAATTACTTAGAGCTCGAATACGACCTTTCTAAAGTGTTGTTTATTGCAACGGCTAATAATATTCAAAATATTCAGCCAGCCCTTCGCGACCGTCTAGAAATTATTGACCTCAGTGGCTACGCTGTAGAAGAGAAGGTTGAAATTGCTAAAAAGCATCTCGTGCCTAAGCAAAAAGAAGCCCATGGCCTCGAAAAAGTGAATTTTAAAATTGCCGATAAGGTGCTGGAAAAAATCATTGAAAACTATACCAGAGAAAGTGGCGTCCGTGAACTTGATCGTCAGCTGGCAAGTGTAATGCGTTTTCAGGCCAAAGAATATGCAACTAAAAACAAAGTAAAAACAACTTTAACGGCGCCAGATATTGAAAAAATACTGGGTCAAGCGCGTTACAGCAACGAAATTTATAAGCTGGCAAACATGCCAGGTGTAGCTGTGGGTCTTGCTTGGACTTATGTGGGTGGCGATATATTATTTATTGAAACCATTTTAAG
>CAMCDT010000037.1:0-4398 GCA_945873615.1 Sediminibacterium ginsengisoli
TTGTAGTGGAAGGTGTTGGTGATCATGGATGTGAATACATGACGGGTGGAAAAGCTATTATTTTAGGAGAAACGGGCAGAAACTTTGCAGCGGGCATGAGCGGCGGTGTCGCTTACATTTATGACACAGCCGCAAATTTTGCAGATAAATGCAATACCGAAATGGTGGATTTAGATCCGTTAGATACATCTGATAAAACATACTTACAGAATATGATTGAGCAGCATGCTGCTTTAACAGAAAGTAAAGTGGCGCAGTTTATTATGTCTGATTTTGACAATCAATTAGCACATTTTGTAAAAGTATTTCCGAGAGATTATAAAGCAGTGCTTTTACAAAAAGAAAAAAACAACCAAAAAGCTATTTAAATTTTTTTATAGATGGGTAAGCCTACCGGATTTATTGAATTTACTAGAGAGCTGCCAAATAAAAGGGCGCCACAAGAAAGAGTGAAAGACTACAAAGAATTTGTAGAACGTTATTCTGAGCAAAAACTAAATGAGCAATCTGGAAGATGCATGAACTGCGGTGTTCCGTTTTGTCATAATGGTTGCCCTTTAGGCAATATCATTCCAGAATTTAACGACGCCGTTTATAATAGCAATTGGGAAGAAGCTTATGAACTATTAAGTGTAACCAATAATTTTCCTGAATTTACTGGACGCATTTGTCCTGCACCCTGTGAGACTGCTTGTGTGCTTGGCATCAATCAACCCGCTATTGCTATCGAAGAAATTGAAAAGCATATTATAGAAATTGCTTTTGAAAAAGGATTTGTGAAGCCTAAAAATCCAAATATTAGAACGGGTAAAAAAATTGCTGTCATTGGATCTGGCCCTGCAGGACTTGCCACTGCTGCGCAATTAAATTATGCTGGACACCATGTTACTGTGTTTGAAAGAGATGACGCACCGGGAGGACTTTTAAGATATGGCATCCCTGATTTTAAATTAGAAAAATGGGTGATTGATAGACGCATTCAATTATTAGAAGCGGAAGGTGTTATTTTTTCATGTAATAGCAATATTGGTGTTACAATAAAAATGGAGGAAATAATAAATGAGCACCATGCAGTAGTAATTGCAGCTGGCTCCACCATCCCAAGAGATTTAGATATTCCGGGTAGAGATTTAGAAGGGGTATATTTTGCCATGGATTTTTTAAAGCAGCAAAACAAAAGAGTAAGTAATAAAGAAGTTATTGGACAACCTATATTAGCAACAGATCAAAACGTAATTGTAATTGGCGGTGGTGATACAGGAAGTGATTGTGTTGGCACATCCAATAGACAAGGCGCTGCTTCTGTTACTCAGTTAGAGCTCATGCCAAAGCCTCCTGTTTCCAGAACAGATATGATGCCTTGGCCTTCCTACCCTATGACACTTAAAACCTCTAGCTCACACGAAGAAGGTGCAATTAGAGAATGGGCGGTATTAACCAAACGTTTTGTTGGAGAAGCCGGCAAACTTACAGGGATTGAAGTTGTAGATATAACTTGGAAAGCCTCTACACCTGATAAGCCAGCTAGGTTTGAAGAAAAGGAAGGAACTACCCGAATTATCCCTTGTCAAAAAGTATTTTTAGCCATGGGCTTTGTACATCCTCAACACAAAGGGTTTATAGATGAATTGGGTGTAGAACTCGATGCCAGAGGCAATGTTTTCGCCAATGAAACGGATTATGAAACAAGCATAAATAAAGTGTTTGCTGCAGGAGATGCACGTCGAGGGCAATCCCTAGTTGTTTGGGCTATTAGTGAGGGGCGCGAATGTGCTAGAAAGGTAGATGAGTACCTTATGGGGTATTCTTCCTTAGAATCCAAGGATAAAAGCTACTTAATTAATACATAATTTATTTTATAATATATTATCCCTAAAGCCTGGTTATTAAATTAATCAGGCTTTTTTTATTGATTTTATCTTCATTTTTATCGATTTAGTTACATTATATTCAAAATGCTATTCACATTATAATTTATTTTATGTTTATATTTTTTAATAATTATTATATTTTTTATTCTAATTTAGGTTATAATTAATCATATTATTATTAAATTGTATTTATGTACCAAAAAAAGTTAAATGTTTACAACGTAGCACCCTTTCTGGTGCTTTTGATTGTTGCTATTCTCGCCATTTTCGCTCCTCCAGAACTTAGCTTTGAAGACAAAACAGGGGCTTACAACGGAGCTGATATTGCTTGGATTTTAGTAGCTACGGCTTTAGTTTTTTTAATGACCCCTGGACTAGCCTTTTTTTATGGCGGCATGGTACACCGGAAAAATGTGATTTCAACTATGATTAAAAGCGTGGTTGCAACAGGTGTAGTAACCATTATTTGGGTAACGGTTGGTTATAGTTTGTGTTTTGGTGAATCTATTGGAGGCTGGATTGGAAATCCAACTACTCATTTATTTATGAAAGGAATAAGTAGTGGTGCACCATGGAGTTTAGCCCCTACTATACCACTTGGTTTATTTGCACTTTTTCAACTTATGTTTGCCATCATTACCCCAGGCTTAGTTGTGGGTGCTGTGGCAGAAAGAGTAAAGTTTACATCATATATTTTATTCATTGTATTATTTAGTCTTTTCGTATATGCGCCTATTGCACATTGGACATGGCACCCTGAAGGTTTTTTATTTAAAATGGGCGCTCTAGACTTTGCAGGAGGTACAGTGGTTCATATAACTGCAGGTTGTGCAGCCTTAGCTGGTGCACTAGTATTAAAACGCAGAAAAGCACATTTAGAACAACAAGAAATCCCCCCTGCGAATATTCCATATGTATTAATTGGAACAAGTTTATTATGGTTTGGTTGGTTTGGATTTAATGCAGGATCTGCACTGGGCGCAAACGCGCTTGCGGTAACAGCTTTTGCTACCACCAATACTGCAGCTGCTGCTGCCGGCTTATCATGGATGTTTTTTGACGTCATGCGTGGTAAAAAACCATCGGTACTTGGATTTTGTATTGGTGCTGTAGTGGGTCTAGTAGCGATAACGCCTGCCGCTGGTTTTGTTGCGGTTCCGCAAAGTATTTTTATTGGTTTTACAGCTGCTATCATTTCAAATTTGGCTGTCTATTATAAATCAAAATCTAAATTAGATGATACGCTAGACGTTTTTCCATGTCATGGCGTTGGCGGAATGGTAGGTATGATCATGACTGGCGTTTTTGCTACTAAAACTGTAAATGGTGCTGGCGCAGAGGGTTTATTATATGGTAATACCGAATTTTTTATAACACAATTAAAAGCACTTGTAATTGTGGTAGCGTATAGCTTTTTAGTATCACTACTCATTTTTAAAGCAATAAGCTTAATGCTTCCTTTACGCGTTAGTCAAGAAGAAGAAGAAATTGGATTAGATGCAACACAACACGATGAAAAATATGGCAGAAACCCACATAAAATATAAAAAAACAAGGTACAGTCTTGACTAAATTCTCTGACCAGAATTTAAGACTGTACCTCTTAGTTTACTAAAAACCAACACAATGTTAAAGAAAATTTTAATTGCTAGTGCAATTTGCTGCACTATTGTTCCTTCAATTGCTCAAAATGACAGTACTAAAAAATCAAACACCACATTTACAGCCTATGTAGATGGTTACTTCAGGGGATTGCTCAAAAACGGTGACGGCAGCAATAATAATTATACCAGTTTTACCAATTCCCACAACAGTTTTCAACTTGGTATGGTAAGTATTAAAGTGGATCAAACATTTGGAAAATTTACAGCCACGCTTGATATAGGTGCTGGTAAAAGAGCAGATGAATTTTCTTACAATGATCATGATATTTTAACCAATATCAAACAAGCAACACTCGCCTATTCAATTTCTGATAAACTAAAATTGACTGCTGGTAAATTTTCTACGCATATAGGATATGAATTACTCGACGCTACAAGTAATAAAAATTATAGCATGTCCTATGGATTTTCGTATGGTCCATTTTTTCACACAGGCATTAAAGCAGATCTAAGCTTAGGGGAAAAATCAGCACTTATGGTTGGCCTTGTTGACCCCACAGACTATTCAAGTTTTAATGGCACTCCAAAATATATCATTGCTCAATTTAGTACAGCCTCCACCAATGATAAATTAAAAGGTTATTTGAATTTCTTACATGGAGAAATTACTACACAATACAACTTAGTGCTACTTGCCAGCTTATCTGATAAAATTAGTGCAGCATTTGATGGAAGTATCAACCAACAAAAAATAGGTGATATATATAGTAATTGGACATCAAAAGCTTTTTATATAAATTATGATATTACCGAAAAGTTTGGATTAACCATTAGAGAAGATTTTTTTAGCGATCGTAATTTGAATCCAATTGGAATTGGCAGCTTAAATGCAACCACTTTGTCTGGAAATATAAAAGTTAAAA